>NZ_JABSNO010000067.1 GCF_013294015.1 Frigoriflavimonas asaccharolytica | reverse complement strand
TAATATTTAAATTAATTACGTCAGGAACAATTTTTCTGGCAATGCTACTATTCCAGGCATCAGATTTCAAAATCTTCGAAATTGTGCTCTCGGGTTTTAAATAACATTGAAATTATTAAACATAATTTTAGAAACAATTACAATCTAAACTCTTAAAATTTGAACTGATATTAATTTTGTCTTTCATTTCATTAAAGATTTTATAAGCAGATTGTCTTTCTTCGGGTAAATAAATATTAATTAACTCTTTTCTACTATTAAAAAACAAACTCCATACATACACTTCATCAAAAAAAGATTTATTATTTAAAGATCCATCGCCATTTAAAAAGATTCTATTTGCCTTACTAATTGCCTTTTTTAGGAATTTTAAATCTTCTGCAGTTTTTCCAATTAACAGAATTTTTATATTTCCATATTTTATTTTAACCTCATTTGGCGATACAATCTTAAAAGTCTCTAAATTACCAGATGTAAGTTGTAAATCAATATTGTAATTTCCTTCATTATCCTTTAAACTTATTAATGTTAAATAGTTATCATTTATACTAACATCTTTATTAATCAAATTATTAATAAATGTGTTAATAATTGGGTTTAAAGTAAAGCAATCTTTCTTCTTTCTTGTTTGAGAGAAACTTTGAAAACTAATTAATATAAATATTATAATTAAAAATTTTAAATTCTTATTCATTTCCACCATTTGAGTCATAATTAATATATTTACCCCTTGTATAAACTCTAAATTTAACACCATTAAAACTATTGTCAACGGTATTGTGATAATCTACAAGTCCTCTAGAGCCATTTACAAATGAAGGTTGTGGGATAATCTTTCCATTTCTTATAATATATCCACTCGGAAGGGTATTTGCAGGGTGATTATGGTCGTGTGCAAATAACTTACTTGGCATAAAGTAGTTGCCATCTCTATTAAAATTATTCATAAAAGTTTTAGGGTCCACGAAAACAGTTGATGACAAATGTAAAGTTGAAATAACTGAAAATGTAGGCTCCCCATTTTCAGTACGACTCAAAAGTAGTAATTTCATCTGATATTTCATTTAATATTCCGCTGTTGTTGTTGGCAAATGTGGGAAA
>NZ_JABSNO010000066.1 GCF_013294015.1 Frigoriflavimonas asaccharolytica | reverse complement strand
ATAAGGTTACCAAGTGGGGAGCAAAAGCTACCGAAGGTTCCGTTCAACGGGCTTTCATTTCTTGTCTTTCAGACAAAACGAAAGCTTAGTTATTGAAGGTTCCGTTCAACGGGCTTTCATTTCTTGTCTTTCAGACAAAACGAAAGCTTAGTTATTACCAGTAGTTTTTTCTCTATGCTTTCAATTTATCTAAAATTAAATTCTTTTCGGCTTCATTATTTCTGTTTTCAAAGTGTTTATTTATCCATAATTCAGCAGAATCAAAATCGTTTTTTTTAGCATTTATAAAACTTAATATATATTCAAATGAAATTATACGCATTCCAATTTCATATGTCGGATTTTTTATTTCACTCGAAAGACTTGTTATATTTTGTTCAATTGTCTTATTTTCTTCAAACCATTTTTTTAGTTTTGGGACATTATTCTCAAGAACATTATTTAAACTTTTTCTAAACTTTTCTTCATTTACAGTGCTTATTTTGTCCGGATTTATAGGACTATTATTTTCATAGCTTTTTTGCCACCCCTCCAATCTTTTATAATAAATGATTTTAGTTGATTTATCTGTTTTATGATGTGTCAATTTATTTTGAGAAGAAATAGTTGGAATAAAATCATAACAGATTCCAAAAGAGAAAGAACCTCCAAAACCTTTGAAAACATTATACTCTACGACAAACTTAATTCCATCTTCGTTAAAATTGTTAAACCATAAATATTTTCCATTCCAATTGTTTAGTCCAATTTCGGAAAACTTTGGTGTTGCAATTTCATTCAAAATCTCAAGTCTTTTTTCTAATAAAACTTCGTCTAAATTTTTTATGTCGTCGTATATTTCATTAATCGCTTTTCTTCTCTCAATTATATCTTTAATTTTACGAAAAAAGTTCATTTGGATTTCGGTTTTTTTTAAAATTACTGGTAACGTCAGGCTGTGAAAAAACTCAATTCCCACCTAATTATTCAATTTATTCAACCTTTCAAACCTCAATAAATGCGTTTTTAAGCAGGCTGTTTTTTAAGCTGCAATTGATAATGTATTTTTTACATAACCGAAAACAAGCTCGAAATAAGTCGTTTCAAGAACAAAACAAGACTTCGCTTTGTAAGGCGACTTCCAGTTTTTGAGTTTCGCAATTAAGTCCGGAACGCCCAGAATATT
>NZ_JABSNO010000065.1 GCF_013294015.1 Frigoriflavimonas asaccharolytica | reverse complement strand
GATAACTTTAACTTGGAATCAAAAATTCCAGAAAATATCAATATTAAAATTTTAGAAATTGAAAATCATAGTGTTTTTAAGCGCTGACTAATTACCTCATTGCACGTTACAGGAACTACTACCAGTTCTGTATTAGATGAATTTGCAAGTATTGTAGGACTTTTGTTGTGTATTTCTGTAATGATGTCTTTTATATCTATCAGAACTGAAAGTATAAAATGGACGCTACTTTTAGAAAGAATGGCAAATATTTTATTTGGAATTGCCATTGTTGGAATTGCGCTCATCCTTTTAATTTTACTAAAAACATTTTGGTTAGAATAAATATCAGGTTTAATCATAATTACCACTAAAATATCAATATGAAAAAAAGTTTTATTAGCAAAAAAGAAATTAAAGATAGCGAACAAGTAAGTGCAGAAGATTTGCGAAAAGGTATTTTTGACCTTATCAAAAGTAAATTTCCAGATTTTGAAAGCAGCGATTATATATCACTTCAAGAACTCAATCAATATCGAAGATTGTACCTTACCTCTCTCATCACAGAAGAAAGAGGAGAATTGGAAATTATAGATTTGGATGTGATGGATGCGATTAATAATAATTCTATCTTATCAGAAAATATTCAAGATGAAGTAGAAACTGAAAATACATTAGGCGAAAATCTTGCAGATAAGGTGGCAGCATTTGGTGGAAGTTGGACATTTATATTGGTTTTTTTCTCATTTATAATGGTTTGGATCTGCATCAATATTTGGTTTTTGGCGAGTAAATCGTTTGATCCTTATCCTTTTATATTATTAAATTTAATTCTATCCTGTTTAGCAGCAATACAAGCACCAATCATAATGATGAGCCAAAACAGACAAGAATCTAAAGACAGAATAAGAGGCGAACACGATTATAAAATCAATCTAAAAGCCGAATTAGAAATAAAATTATTAAGCGAAAAAATTGACCATCTTTTGGTGCATCAAAACAAAATGATGCTGGAAATTCAAGAATTGCAAACAGATTATTTGGAAGATTTAATGAAAGAAATAAGGAAAAAATAAAAATTGATAAAAGGCAAGTTGCTATGCAATAATTTTAGTGTGATATATTTATCCAAGCACCAAAAGATGGAGGTTTTGGCTTGTCCATTTGTATAATGTCTTAAACGCAAATAACTGGACACTTTTTTCTAATTGAATTTTAATTTAAGGACTCTTTATCCGACATATCTATTCCGATTTTTTTTAAG
>NZ_JABSNO010000064.1 GCF_013294015.1 Frigoriflavimonas asaccharolytica | reverse complement strand
TGTCTTAAACGCAAATAACTGGACACTTTTTTCTAATTGAATTTTAATTTAAGGACTCTTTATCCGACATATCTATTCCGATTTTTTTTAAGAATCTTGCTGGGGAATTGTAGCCTAGCCCTCCATGGATTCTATCAAAGTTATAAAATTTTCTGAAACGCCCCATAGTTGCGATGAAATCTTTTTTATTTTCAAACTCAAATCTCTGGCAAACAGCGCTTTCCATTATTGAGTGGTAACTTTCAATGTGCGCATTTTGTTGTGGTGTTGAAGGTTTTGTAAACTCTTGCACTATATTCTTTTTAGCAAAATAATCTTGAACCAAACCTGCCACAAACTGGCTTCCATTATCATTTCTTACTATGAAAGTTTCCGGCATTTGGTATTTCGATATTATTTTCTCGAAGAGATCTATAACGTCCTCTTTTTTAATGCTATGCGAGATGTACTGACCAAGATTCCACCTGCTGAAAACATCTAACACCGTAAGGATCATTACGTTGGATCTGCTTCCTTGAATGTATGCAAATTTGATATCAAACTCCATGAAAGTGAAGGGATGATCCACCTTTGGAACTAAATCTTTCACCCAATTTCGGTTGATGCGCTTTTGCTTACTTCGCTGAAATTTTAGCAGACTATTTTCTTTCATAATGCGGTAGGTTCTGTTCGATCCAATTAAATAATTCAATTCTCTTTTGAGATGAATATAGGTTTTATAGTATCCATAATCAACAAATTCACCAGAAAGCAGACTTGCGATATCTTCTATAAGAATTTGCTCTGGAACAAGTTCTGCACCCTTGTAAAAATGACTCGCTTTACGCTTTCCAGCCTTTGTTCCCGTAGGTTTATAATAGTAAGAACTCCGAGGCAATTCCAGTATCTTCAATAGCGGTTTCAAGGGAAATTTCTGTTCTAAATATTCATCCAAAACCATTATTCTTTCCTCTTTAGAGATTCGTTTTTTTTTAAAAGTGAGTCCTTTACCCGAAGGGCAAGTTCTTTCTCTGCAACTATCTTTTTAAGTTCACTATTTTCTCGTTTGAGTTGAGCCAACTCCCTTTCTAAAGCAGTTTTTGCTCCATTTCCTAGACCTTCGCTACCCAATTCATTGTATTTATTTTTCCAATTATAAATAGTGGCGGTAGATATATTAAATTCTCGCGAAGTTTTGGAAACTCCATGTTCTTCTGCGTGAAGCAATATTTCTTCTTTTTCTTTTTGCTTCCATTTTTTTCGATGTAAACTCATGACACAAATTTAAGGTTATTACTAATTTATGTGTCCAGGAATTAATCACGCTATTACC
>NZ_JABSNO010000063.1 GCF_013294015.1 Frigoriflavimonas asaccharolytica | reverse complement strand
ATAAAAGTACATTTAAAATTTGGCAAATGGAAGATTTCCATTTATTCATCATCCTTTTAAAGTTAAATGCCGCTGCAGCGAGTAAAATGTTTATATTGTCACCAATAATTCCTTTGTAAAAATTTCTTCCCATTCTGTGATCTTCCTTTAAATGTCCTATGATTGGCTCTATTGCTGCTCGCTGTTTGTGAGCCTTTTTGAGCTTTTTCTGCTCATATTTGCTTTGTTTCTTATCATTGAAAGGTTTGGGAATAAGAATGTTCGTTTCGCCAATTTTTGTATTACCGCGATATCCTCTATCTACAGCTGCGGTTTTAGGATTTTTGCCTGTCAATTTTTCTACCTGTTCCAATGCTGGCTGCAAAGTATGCCCATCAAATTCATTTCTAAAACCCATTGCTCCAACCAAAACTCCCGTGTTTCTTGTAAAAACAAAAGATGCCTTATTTCCAAACTCAAATTTTTTGTGCTCCTTGCCTTTTGAGATGCATACAACTTCTGGCTCGTGCAAGGAATATACTTTATTCTTTGTATTTCTTTTCTGCGCCAAAACACGCAGGAATAATGAAAAAGATTCTTGGTAAACAGAGCTTTCGCCTATTTTTCTTATCAGTTCTCGAACCAATCTTCCGGCAATCGTTCTTACTTTTCTATCTGCTTTTCTCGCTTTACCTTTATTCTTTGGATGGTTGCGAAACCGCTGATCTATGCTCAATTTTTTTAAAGTTCTGGTGTAAGTTTGACGAAGCGTGAGTTTTTCTTTTTTGGCAATACCCAAACATTTTTTGATGATTTTTTTATGCAACTTGCTATCGGTGGGAAACGTAATATTTTTTTCTTGAACAGTAGTATCCACACTAACATCGGAATCATCACTGTCTTTTCCATTGATGCGAATGCTTTCTTTGAAGATTAATTCTATCCCAGCTTCCCCAATTCTATTGCGGAAATGAGTAAGTTCACTGGAAGCACAAGGTGGTAAAATAGAAAATTGTTGCAAACCGCAAAAATACTGGTAATACAAATTTTCCGTCCATTGTTCCACCACACTTTCATCGGAAATATTGCGAAGATGTTTTAAAATCAATAGCCCAACCATAAGGCGAATTGGTTTTGCAGGGCGACCATTATCTGCACAATAAAGTGGCGAGAAAGCATCTTCAAAACTCTGCCAATCAATACGATTACTTAAAATATACAAAGGATGTGAACTGTTCAAAGTATCTTCAAGATAGAAGAAAAAATTGGCTTGAGAAGAGTGTTTTTGTTTGGAAATCATGACTAAAATATGCAAGGATTATTACATAAAGATACGTTTTCTTGCAGATATAAACAAACTTTATAACTTCTAAATAACTATTAATCA
>NZ_JABSNO010000062.1 GCF_013294015.1 Frigoriflavimonas asaccharolytica | reverse complement strand
TGCATCATTAAATATACGAAAATACAAGCGAATTATTAAAATTATTTCCCTATTTTTGAATATAATAAACGAAGGTTTTTTCACAGACTGACGTTGTACAACATTTTATAAAAAAATATCGCCTAAATATGAAAGTTTTGAAATCAATAATATATATTCTCGTTGGAATATTTTTTATAATTGGCGCTGTCAAAATTTTAGCAATTACAAATAATGAAATTGAAACGTTATATCATGAAGATAGAGCATATCATCATGATAGTAATTATAAAATGGGTGATGCACTTCGTTATGGTGATGGAGAATATGAGAGAAAAGAACAAAAGAATGAAATTATCAAAATTTCATTAATTTATGGAGGTTTAATTATTGCGCTACTTTTTATTACAACTGCAATTAAAACTAAAGAACAAGATGAAGAGTTGGACAGTTCTAATTACATGAATAAAAGTGATGCCAAAGAATTTGAAAATAAAGTTAATAAAACAAATCAAAACATGAATAAAGGAATAAATTTAGGTGCTGGAATTCAATATCAAAAATTAGCAGAATCTGCTAATGGTTGTTACATGTTATTACAAGATATTAAAACCGCAATAAATATTGGCGATGATAAACCTGACCATTTACTTTATACATGTTATTTAGTTAGAAATGAAATATTAGATAGAATTGACAAATATAAATGGGATTTGAATACACCTCTTGTAGTTCCAATGATGCCCGGAGAAAATAAAACATTACAAGTGGCACTTAATATTTTAAATCAAAATATAAATACATGCGCAGAAAGAATATCTTATGAAGAAGAGTGTCAAGAAATTCTGAATAGAAAAGATTTTTATTATGAATTTGAGCAGAGAATTCCGCCACACGCAAGAGGACATAAATAATGATAATAACGATTTTAATTATTTTGGGTATAATTATCTTCTTCTTCTTGAAAGATAGAGATAAGAGTTTAGAAAACCAAGTTGATACAAAAGGTGGAATACGGAACAAGTATAAATTACTTGTTGAATTTCTATCAAATCACCCGAATGCTAATATAACAAAAATTACTCGCGACTATATAAAAATTGACTGCATTATGCAAACAACATCTGCAACTTATGAAATATTACAGAATTTTAATCAAGTTGAAGTTTTTTGGTATTCAAATCTTGGATTAATGGGTCAGCACAAATTGAAATGGAGTTTTAATTCAAATACATCTCAAGAACAAATGATTGAAAAAATTCATAAAGATTTAAATGACTACGAAGAGAGACTCTTCTAAAAAAACGTCGTACAACAGCGGTTTTGCAATAGTGCGGGATTTTCGCAAGTTTAAAGATTTTAGATGTTCCGAAGTTTAGTTTATAATTGAAAGATTTTATATATTAATCCGCACCATCGCAAACCCGCGACCGTCAGGCTGTGAAAAAACTCAATTTTCACCTAATTATTCAATTTAATCAACCTTTCAAACCTCAATAAATGCGTTTTTAAGCACGCTGTTTTTT
>NZ_JABSNO010000061.1 GCF_013294015.1 Frigoriflavimonas asaccharolytica | reverse complement strand
ATCATTAAATATACGAAAATAGAAGCGAATTATTAAAATTATTTCCCTATTTTTGAATATAATAAACGAAGGTTTTTTCACAGACTGACGTTGTATGCAATTTCCAGAAAAAGTGTTAATAATAAGAAAATAATTATGAAAAAAAGTCTATTACTTCTACTATTTATGACTATAATACTTTGTAAAGCACAAAGTTACGAGTACGAATATTCGACATCAATTAAATATAATTATTCGCTAAAGAGTTATGATAATGAAAAATCATACAGCAGGATGAAAATGGTTGCGAAAATTGATGAATTTAATAAAAGGATTGAATTAATTTACTACGGCGAAAGCACAGGTGAATCTGCGTCCCTTAACTTAAATATTGTTGAAAAAAGTGATCCTGATAAAACAAATTCTATAACTTACGTTTGCGAAGGCGTTAAAAGTAATTTAATTGACCAAGTAGTAATTACGAAAAACGACTATGGAAAAACATTGATAGTTATGGTCAAATGTAAAAATGGTATTTGCCCAAACGGTACTTTTAGTTTTAACAAATAAATTTATGAAAAAAAAATTCTCGCTCTTATTTATATTCTTTTGTATATTTTCATTTGCGCAGAAAATTCATTTTGAAAATGAATCCAAGTGGTTTATAAACGAATTTACAGGAAATGCAGAAATTATTGAAGGTTCAAATAGCAAAGTGAAAACAACTGTCACTCTTCATTTGGACAAAAAAATAATATTTGTTGAACGAGATGTTTTTAAGAATAATGCTTATTCACATTCAAGGGTAAATCAGTACAACATCATTGAAGTAATTGAACAAGAAAATAATCTGTTATTTAAAGTGGCAGATTTATTATACAGACAGTACGTAGAAATAATTTTAGCAAAGGATGACACATATTTAAGTATATCAACAAAATGTGATTCAAAAAATTGTCCAGAATTCGATGCTTATTATTAAAGAAACTGCATACAACAGCGGTTTTGCAATAGTGCGGGATTTTCGCCAAGTTTAAAAATTTTAGATATTCCGAGGTTTAGTTTATAATAGAAAGATTTGTAATTTTAATCCGCACCATCGCAAAGCCGCGAAACGTCAGGCTGTGAAAAAACTCAATTCCCACCTAATTATTCAATTTAATCAACCTTTCAAACCTTAATAAATGCGTTTTTAAGCAGGCTAATTTTTAGGCTGCAATTGATAATGTATTTTTTACATAAGGGAAAACCGGCTTAAAATAAGTCGTTTCAAGAACAAAACAAGACTTCGCTTTGTAAGGCGATTTCCAGTTTTTGAGTTTCGCAATTAAGTCCGGAACGCCCAGAATATTCATCGCTCGTTTGATGTTGTAAACCAGCATGATTAAGCTGTGTTCGCCGTTTACTTTCTCCAATCCCATTAAATTTGTGTGATTATATCCCCATTGTCGCTTGATTGTACCGAAGATGTGTTCATTAATCTCTTGCCTTTTCCGATACAATTGTGCGTTGGCTTTGTAGCGTTCATTATTTTCGGAAACTGCGTCTGCAAATTCGCTTCTATCAACCTCTCTTCCGCCTTTTCTACT
>NZ_JABSNO010000060.1 GCF_013294015.1 Frigoriflavimonas asaccharolytica | reverse complement strand
AAGGTTACCAAGTGGGGAGCAAAAGCTACCGAAGGTTCCGTTCAACGGGCTTTCATTTCTTGTCTTTCAGACAAAACGAAAGCTTAGTTATTAGCGGTAGTTAATTGTTTCGTGAAGTTCATATTAGTCTGCGAACGCTTGTCCATAAAAAATTAAAAAGGTATTGGTCGCTTTGTTATATTTTAAACATTCCCAATTGTTATAAACAGAGCTAGTCGCAATACAAAGTGAATTTGATAAATTCCTTTTTGAAACGTTCTTTGAAAAACAGCCACTTTTTAAAACAAAATCTTCATCTTTTGAAATGTCCACAATTTTGCATGGTGTAGATTCTAAATAACTTTGAGGTTTTTTTATTAGATATTCTTCTTGATAAACTATCTCGTCAGCTAATTGATAGTCAAGTGTGCCGAAAGCACCGTAATTACAATCGGCAGTTTCCAAGCCATTTTCTACTCTTAATTCTCGAAATAATTCAAAGTATTTATTTGTCAGTTCGTTATAAACTAAAATTGAAACTCGCTGGTTTTTCTTGTCATAAATAACAAAAGCACAATCATTTTTATTTTCTTGAAACAAATTACCTTTGGCTATGGATAACAATTCATAATCAGCCTTTGTCTTAAAATATTCTTGATGTTTTAGAATTAATGTCTGTTTCAACGTAGTATCTATTTCTGAAAACACTTTTTTTTCAGAAAGTTGTTTTAAAGTTTCTTTGTGATATTTTAGTTTGTCGGCAAACTCGGGTTTGTCATAGGTAGAAGTCAGATAGTCAGTTGAGTTAATTGTTTTATCCTCGATTGTCTTTGCTGAAGATTCACTTTTTGAAATAATGCCCTTGTCCGTTTGAGCAGAATTATCAGAAGTCTTGTCACTCTGTTGTTGTGTTGAACATGCAAAGAATAATGTCAAAATACAAATTGTAAATAATTTCTTCATTGTCGTGTTTTCTTAATTGCTGGTAACGTCAGTCTGTGAAAAAACCTTCGTTTATTATATCCAAAAATAGGGAAATAATTTTAATAATTGAATTCTATTTTCGTATATTTAATGAAGCAACATATCACCGGAATTGCCCGCAATCAAATGGTTTTTACGAGTTTAGAAGATCCGATTTCTTAGGATAATCTTGTTCGGCTTGTAGATGCTTTTGTGGAGAGTATGAATTTAAAAGCATTGGGTTTTAATTGCAAAATTGAAGAACTGGAAGTCGCCTTACAAAACGAAGTCTGGTTTTGTTAATAAAACGACTTATTTTGAGCTTGTTTTCGGTTATGTGAAAAATAAATTATCAAATGCAGCCTAAAACAATAGCCTGCTTAAAAACGCATTTATTGAGGTTTGAAAGGTTGATTAAATTGAATATTTAGGTGGAAATTGAGTTTTTTCACAGCCTGACGTTTTGCGTATTGGCGATAATGCGGCTTAATATGTAAAATCTTTCTATTATAAACTAAACATCAAAATATCTAAAATCTTTAAACTTGCGAAAATCCCACACTATTGCAAAACCGATATTGAACTAAACCTTCGGTAGCTTTTCCCGATTCGCTGTTTTGTTACCTTTGTTTTTATTAATTCAAAAATACAATTAAAATGGCTACAAAAAAAA
>NZ_JABSNO010000059.1 GCF_013294015.1 Frigoriflavimonas asaccharolytica | reverse complement strand
AAACTCAAAAAGCCATTGGAAATGTATAAATTAGCAGCATAAAAACAATTAAGAAACAACTAATTGTGGTCTAAAGAAATGAGGGTAGAATATTCAATTCCGTTTATGAACAAGAAATACATTATGATTGTAGCAATAAATGAGTTGATTGCAAATACTTTTGAATACTCTTTTTTTATAAAATATAATGCTAATGCAATTCCAAGATTTATTAATATTGTTGCAGGAATTACAATTACCAAAGCAATTGAAACACTTGGATCAGGATCATTTTCTTTAACTAAGAACCATATAATGATAAAGTCAATTATTGTTAGTAGAAATAGCTTGATGCATAATTTCATATGTCTTTTTTAGCAGATCTTCGAGCCTGACGCACATCGTGCGTTTCGCGGCTTTGCGAGGTTGCAAACTTCGTAACCGATTATTTTCTGCTAAAGATAAAATTTCTTGCGAAAAATAAATGTGAATTTACCACATATTTCGCCATTTTTGCAAACCGCTGTTGGCAGATAGCCCTTTTTATTTTTCTGTTCCGTTATAATAATATTCTTCAAGAGTCCATTCAATCATTACTTTCTTAATCCATTCGGCAAAATTTGTATTACAAGTTTCGACTTCTGTTATTTTTTCATAAGTGCAATCGTGTTGCCAAAATACAATTGGACATATTTCATTTTCATTTCTTGATAAATCTATGCAATAATGATTTCCATATCCGTCAGGTGAAAATGGTAAAAAAAATTTCGGCATCAGATTTTCTACTTTGTAATGTTCAAAATCATAGATTTTGTCAAGCGAATTTTCGCCAAACGCTTTTCCAATTCCATAAACTTCGGTACCGTTTAGAGAAAAACCATTGTGCTTTTAATTAAAGACTTAAAATCTTTCGGTAGTTTATAACCAATGTTGTTTTCGAAATCTTCAATTCGGCTATCAATTATTGAAGTTTCTAAATACAAAAGTGAATTAGCGAATTTCAGTAACTCATTATAAATATTTAGAATTCTATTTTCCATTTAGTTTTTCTAGGGTTTCTGCCAACGTCAGTCTGGGAAAAAACCTTTGTATATTATATTCAAAAATAGGGAAATAATTTTAATAATTCGCTTCTATTTTCGTATATTTAATGATGCAACATGTCACTAGAATTGCCCGCAACCAAATGGTTTTTACGTATTTAGAAGATCCGATTTCTCAGGATAATCATGTTCGGTTTGTAGATGCTTTTGTGGAATATATCGATTTAAAAGCATTGGGTTTTGATTGCAAAATTAAAGAACTGGAAGTCGCCTTACAAAGCGAAGTCTTGTTTTGTTATAAAAAAGACTTATTTTGAGCTTGTTTTCGGTTATGTAAAAAATACATTATCAATTGTAGCCTAAAAGCCAGCCAGCTTAAAAATGTATTTATTGAGGTTTGAAAGGTTGATTAAATTGAATACTTAGGTGGAAATTGAGTTTTTTCACAGCCTGACGTTTTGCGTATATGAAAAGTAGCGGCTAAAAATGCGAGAACTTTCGGTTAAAAACTGAACTTCTAAAATAGAAAAAATCTTCGATTTAGCATTGAATCCGCTATTTTTTATATACCGTGTTGAACTAAACCTTCGGTAGCTTTTCCCGATTCGCTGTTTTGTTACCTTTGTTTTTATTAATTCAAAAATACAATTAAAATGGCTACAAAAAA
>NZ_JABSNO010000058.1 GCF_013294015.1 Frigoriflavimonas asaccharolytica | reverse complement strand
AAGGTTACCAAGTGGGGAGCAAAAGCTACCGAAGGTTCCGTTCAACGGGCTTTCATTTCTTGTCTTTCAGACAAAACGAAAGCTTAGTTATTGTAGGAAGTACTTTTATCTTTTCTTTTTTTCAACGTAAGTAAAACTTTCACTATCCCATCCGATATAAAATGATTTAAATCGAATTTTTCTACCTGGAACCATTAAAGCTTCTAACCAAGATAATGTAACCCTATCACCTTGATAATAGTCAATTAAATTAAATTGGTATCTCTGTCCAATTTTTCTATCCTCATCATATTGCTCTTTGTTTATTTTAGTTAACTCCAATGTTACTAGCATATTATGATATGGGTCAATATTATTTCCTGAAGGATCTTCTTTGTCTATGTTGATAATAATTCCTTCATAATCGTTATAATTGTTTCCATTACGGTTAACATAATGAATCATGTCCTCAGATAAAATATCTTTCTCATAGAATTTAGTAATTTGGTAATTTTCGTCGTCATCAATAGGCGAAGGTGGAATTGCGCTACTATATCTTTGTGCATTTGCTTCATTCCAACCCTTGGTTATTGAGGCAATACGTTTATATTTTGATGGATGTGAGTCATTATCAGTTTCAGAACCTAACAAGGAAATCGCATTTTTTGCTTCTGAAAGTTTAGCTCCCATTTTAAAAAGTATGAAACCTGAAAATTTATCTGCTTCCAGCTCATCGTCTAAGTTTCCGTGATTATTAAGGGTATGACCCGATAAATGATGACCAATTTCGTGCGCAAGTATTGACATTGAATTCCAATAAGTGTCACCGAGTTTATCACTATAATTAAATAATCGTTGATCATATATGATATATCTCTTATTATCAATCATTGTCGCTACTGCATTTTGGATATTTGCACTATAATACTCGAAATTCATTGGAATTCCTACGTGCTGAAGTATAGAATTGATTTGGTCAATTTCTCTTTTTTTTGGTATAGATAAATCAATATTGGTTCCTCGTAAACGATATGTGTAACCACAACCAACATCAATGTTACTAATTTTACCAGTTGTTTTTTCAGATGGTTTAATTACTGTCGTTTTAGTTTCAATAACATCATTATTGGTCACTTGCTTATCAGTGTTTTGTTCTATTTTTTTTTCATTGTGACAGGATAGAAAAACTAAAAAGACAAGAAATTGTAAAGCTAATTTCATACTTTGAATTATATTTAATTTTGGAATATTTTATAGATTTTCCCTAAAATTGTTTAGGTCTTATCATCATGATTTTTTTTGAAGTTCTTTACATTTTCTTAATATTTGGAAAAGCATAATCGTCCATTTTTTTTTCGAAAATTGTTATTTTGGTAGTTAAGTCTTTGAAATAATTTGCACAAATTTCATTTGCTTTTTTAAAACTACAACGATATATTTCAGTTGCATTTGTTAAATCATCTTTAGTATAAACATAACCAACTGCTTCATTAGGTTTTAACAGCTTGTGAATTTCTTTTTCGTGAAAACCTCTTTTATCGCAGAAATATGAAACAAGAATTTTCCAATCATTTGTTTCTGCGTAACCTTTTTTGTCATTCAGGGATAACTGTCTTTTAGCAACAGTTAAATTGTCTTTTGAGCTACCTATTTTTATAAGTTTCAATTTTTTGCTTCCTGCAATATATATAAAACCATTATCATAAAGTTCTTTATAAATTTTTATATCGTAACTATCACAAATTAAACAGTGATTACTTCTTGATTTTATGTTATGACCTTTTTCACAAAGACTTGTATTATAAGCGTAGTATTTATTTTGCGAACGCATCAAATTTTTAAAATTTTCATTTATTACATTTTGTTCTGCATCGATTGTAAACTTCAAATCTATAGAATGCCTTTCAAAAAATTCAGATGTTTCTTTATTCATTTCTTATTTGCGTTATTTTTTTTAGTATTTCCTACAACGTCAGTCTGTGAAAAAACCTTCGTTTATTATATTCAAAAATAGGGAAATAATTTTAATAATTCGCTTCTATTTTCGTATATTTAATGATGC
>NZ_JABSNO010000057.1 GCF_013294015.1 Frigoriflavimonas asaccharolytica | reverse complement strand
GCGGTCCTTCATTAAATGCTTCTGTAGGTATCGGTGCTGGACCAGCGGCTGCGGCTGGAGTAACTTATTCAGCCAAAGATCCATCACGACCATTTAACAACGCCATAATATCAACTTATATATCTGGTGGTATAGGAGTTCGCGCTGGAGCATCAGCCGCTTCATTACAAGTTGGTGTAAATTATACACCAGCATCAGGTGTTCATCAAATTATAAGATTTAAATAATGAAAAATTATAAAAAGCCGTGGTTGTTATTAGTGCCATTTTTATTAATTTTAGGTTTTTACTTTTGGGGTAAAATGAATTTTACAAAATTTTACAAAAAACAAATTAATAGTAAAATTGTAAAAAGAAAAGATTGGGCGGTACAGACTGTATATTTTCATTTGGAAAATAAAATATTTATAGATTCGAATTCAATAGATAACTTTGACTTAAAAATAGGAGACTCTATATTTAAAAAGGAGAATACGAAAAATTTTAATGTTTATAGAAAGAAAAATGGCAAATACAAATTTTATAAAAACTATACTATACAATAAAAAATTCCTAAAAGATACCCCCCCCCCCCCCCCTGCTGGCGCAAGCGCAATGTTATTAAGTTAAGGATTTAAATTGCTGATTATCAGTATTTTATCTTGTCATGATACTCAAACCATTTTTTCGATTAGAGGAATGGAATCTACTGGATTAGGTGGTATGGGTGGAGAAATTAGATTTAGTGGTATAATTGGCTATGGTTGGTCTGGAGCATTAGGATATGTTTCTGCTGATGGAAAAAATGGTAGTTCTTTTTATGCTAATATAAATTTTGGTGTTGGTTATGACGTAGGTCCTTCATTTAGTTTGTTTTCTGTTAATCGTCCTGCTGGACACGATCTTAAAATTGGTGATTTTGCTGAACGTGGGATGAGTTATTCGGGATCTGCTTTTTTCTTCAATAGCTCTTATGGAAGAACTGACCAAAACCAAAGATTTGGAATTAAAGATATGGTTCCTAGTAATTTTGGAACAGGTCCTGTAGGATACACGACTAGTAGTTTAGGGATTAATCCTTTTGGATTTGGAGGTTCATACCAATATGGAGGGACTCAATTATTTTGGACTACTCCTCCTGCAAAAAAATAAGAATTAAGAGAAATGAAGAAATATAATAGTTTATTAGTTTTAATATCTTTAGTAGGTTTTTTTATTTTGTTTTTTTATTTTAATTCTGAAAAAACAGGGCTAAAAGATTTTTTTCAATCTGATGAAGAAATTTTCTTAAATGATTTTCGTCCTATAAAAATGGAAAGAGAAAGATATTTAGGAGAAATTGCTGACACGTCCAACCATATGTATCCTTATATGAATTTTGGAAATATTTGTTTGCCAATGCTTGATCAATGGAGAAATGGAATTGAAAAAGGAGATTATGTTTCCAAGAAGAAAGATAGTTTGACTTTATTTGTGGAAGGTAAAAAAAGAAAGTATTATTTACATTTAGATTTGAAGGCTGTTGGGAGCGCTCCATCTCCGTGTAAATGCTCTCAACTAGGTAAAAGATTTTAATTAAATAAAAACCCGATGGCGCGGATTTGCAATCCGTGCCCGATGGTCGTGGAGTTTTGACTGATTATAAATTATCACAAAATGGAAATGTGGAAAGAGTTGATAAAAAAGATGGAACTGAAGCTGACCCAACTGATACACTTTTTGCAACCAATATAGAAGGAACTGTAGATAAAAGTAATAGTATTACATTAGATAAAGGAATTATAGATCAACTACAAAAATCACATTCTTTTGGAAATACTGATGCTACAAAAAATGTCAGTTATTCTGTTACAGAAAAAGGAGAGCAAGCATTTGATCTCTTTCAATTTACCTCACAAAATTCAATAGTTGAGTGGAAACTTTCAAGCCATTTTGAAAATTCTAAATTTGTACTAAACACTTCACACGATGATTTTTCCGATGGAGTTGGATGGTCTATAATACCCTTGAAAAACTGGACCACTATTTAAGTTGAAATTATTAACTTTAAATAGTCGGAAAAAACATGAGAAAAACGAGAAGAAAATTT
>NZ_JABSNO010000056.1 GCF_013294015.1 Frigoriflavimonas asaccharolytica | reverse complement strand
GGAGAATATGTTGCATATCCATTTCCTGTTGGATTATCCGCATTTCTTACGAAATTAATTGGCGTGCTTAAAGTTGGTCCATTTGCCGTAGGATTTCCATCCCCCGCTATTTGTACCATCTCTAAATTCTGATTGGTTTGCGCAGATAGCAAAGTACTGCTCACAAAAGAGAGTATCGCAAATATTTTAAGTATATTTATTTTCATTTATGAAATTTTTATTTTTATTTTAAACTTTTGATAATTTATTTATCAGTTTTTTTAAAATCTACATGAAATTTATGTTTGAGAGATTTTGGTCAATTATTGTAAATTAAATTACATAAATAAAAGGCGGAGCACGAAGTGAAGAATTATTGTACTTGCCAAATTGTAAATAGGAAAGAATATGATAGTTAATCTGTTTTTTTGCTTGATAAAAAAATGATTGTAAAACATAAATAGGAAACGATTTGCTTATAAGTATTTTGTTTGCAGATATTGTGGTAGCCATTTTCCCATACTGAAATGTGTAGTCGATTAATGATTTTGACTGTAAATCTTGAGCATAGAACGAGTTATAATAAATATTATCATTTGATTTTTCCTGATTATCTTTTGCTTTTTTAATTTTTGCAATTTTATGCTCACTTACTTGTTCAGAGATTGTTTTAGAATGAGATTTTTTAGTAGCAGTTTTATCTTTTCTTTTTTCTTCTCTATCAGGTATATTAGGAGATGTATAATCATAAAGTATAACTCCTTCTGAAATGTTAATTTCATCTGAAAGCCTAAAGGAATGAGAATCTACCTTATTCTGTGCATAGGTCATTAAGAAAAAGAAATAAAATATCAACAACAAAAACCTCAAAGGAAACATCTTTAGTGATTGATTATTGATACGAAAAAAAAAATATAAATTTTCTATCATATATTTATTTCTGGGATTATTAATATTTATTCTGATTTTTGAGGCTCACTACAAAATCTTATTTTCTTGGAGGCGATTGTATTTCACCATCAAAAGTTTGCGTAGTAAATTCATTGTTTTGCGTACTATCAGACTTCATTGTTTGGTTAGAATCTGAAGATCCACTATTATTACTTTCAATAACTTTTATTGTTGCAATGTCTTCTGCGCTCAAAACATCATCGGTTTTTCTACAAGAAACTATAGTAATTAATAATATAGTTGCGAATGTAAGAATAAATTTTTTCATAGTAATTTTTTTAATTGTTATATTTTTTTGAATTAGGTCATTTTGTAACACAAAATTTTAGTGTTTATATAATTTTAGAGTTCCACTTATTGAAATTAAGCAGACATCCTTTTGGAAAATAAATTATTTTCTTGGAGGCGATTGTATTTCACCATCAAAAGTTTGCGTAGTAAATTCATTGTATTGGATGCTATCAGATTTCATTGTATAGTTAGAATCTGAAGATTCATTATTTCTATTGCTTTCAATAACTTTTATTGTTGCAATGTCTTCTGTGCTCAAAACATCATCAGTTTGTCTACAAGAAACAGCAGTAATTAATAACATAGTTGCGGATACAAGGATGAATTTTTTCATAATATTATTTTTTTATTGTTTAAGCAAAAGTACTGTATCATTAGGTTTAATCACTATTTTCAAACTTCTATATAAAAAAAAATCACTTCTATATCGTTAATGAGATTCTTTTTTTACAAACTAAATGATGTATTTTTGTACAACTAAAAAATTTGAAAATCAAGTTTATCAGGTTTTCTTATATTAATAGTGTCATGAAAAATTCCAAAAATTTTATCTTATTTACGCTATCATTTTTCCTTGGAATTTTGAATTTCTATGGTCAAAGTATTATCAGCGATAAACTAAGCTATGAGCAAATAGAAAAAAAGATTGATAGTTTACAAAATGAAAAAGACAAAGCTTTAGTCTTGATTGATTACTATATTGAAAAATCTAAGAAGGAGAATAATGAAGAATCTCTATTTTATGCCTACAGATATGCAAGTAAATACTATCAAAAGCTAAATAATTTTAAATATGCAGATAGTGCGCTAATTATTGCAAAAAAATCTAAAAGCACACAATTATTAACTGCCGCCTATCTAAATAAAGGCACAATCTATATGGATGAAGGGTTTTATCAAAAAGCCTTAGATAATATATTATTTGCAAATAAATATTCTATAGAGCTTAAAGATGATTATATCACTAATAAAACCGTTTACTTTATTGCTCAAAACAAAATATATTTAGGAAACTATGAAGATGCAAATAAAGAATTAAAACTTTGCATAGATTATTTTAAGAATAACCTTAATGATAAATCTTCTTTAGGAGAGAACTCCCAGCTATTTTACATCTATTCTTTAATAAGCTATTTAGATACTAATACCAAAATTGGAAAACAGAATGAAAACAAATTGCTAATAGAAGAAATTAAGGTAATAGCGTGATTAATTCCTGGACACATAAATTAGTAATAACCTTAAATTTGTGTCATGAGTTTACATCGAAAAAAATGGAAGCAAAAAGAAA
>NZ_JABSNO010000055.1 GCF_013294015.1 Frigoriflavimonas asaccharolytica | reverse complement strand
AACTCAAAAAGCCATTGGAAATGTATAAATTAGCAGCATAAAAACAATTAAGAAACAACTAATTGTGGTCTAAAGAAATGAGGGTAGAATAATATGATCCTCCATTTATTTGGATATCAAATTTTTTTCCTTTGTAGGAATAGTTTTCAACGTTGATATTACAAGGCGTAGTTGGATAAGTAAAATGCAGTTCATTCTCATTAACTTCTTCCGACATACTAACTATGTTATCAATATCGGAATTCGAAAGTGTCCATTTTTTTTCTTTCTCTCCAATTTTTTCTCCTGTTGAATATTCGCCTTCACATTTTGCAGTTTCAGTTTTAGGTTTTTGAATTTGCTTTTTTTATCTTTGTGCTGTTCATCACAGGAAGCAAAAAAGCACTAAAAGAAATGGCACTAATTGTCTCAATTTAGTTTGAATAATTTATTTCTATCGGTGTATAAATTCTAAAATTGGAAGATTTGTCATCCCAATATTTTATTACTGGAGATTCTAAATATTTTTTTTCTTTTTTTGAATATAATTTAAATAAAAAATCTCCATCTTGCATATTTTCAATTAAACTAGTATCAAAATTAATGCAGTTAGTTTTGGTAGAATCATAATAAAAATAAATAGTATCGTCTACTTTATAAGAAGTACATTGTATTTTACATCCTGGTAATTCTCCCTCATAAAAGAAGATGTTTTTATCATAAATATTTATTGTATATATTTTGTATAATTGTTCGTAATTATTATTATCAAATTTAAAAATTCCGTTCCATTTTGAAATATCAATGGCATTAGTTTCTAAATATTTTTTAATGCCAACTTTTTTATTTTCATAATTGCTGTCATCATCTTCAGTCAATTTTCGAATAAAATATTTTTCAACTTTTTCTTGAGATTCTAAATCGAAGGTATACAAGTCGCGATGTCCTTTGTTATCTGTAAGAAAATAATATGACATTGCATTAATTTCTATTTTATATGAATTTCCATCTATTGTAATATCAGCAGAAATCCAAGATGGGATGGCAGGATTTAGTACATTTAAAATTTCAGATTTATTGTTTTTTTTCCCAAGACTTACAATTTCTTGAATATCATTTTTATTTAATGACCAATTTAAACATAATATATAATCATAAATATTTTTAGTTAAATTTTTATAACAAGTTTTTGTAATATTATCAATAACAACTATTTTTGTCGATTTTAAAACTTCTTTTTCATTATTTAAACCATCAGTATTGTTCACTTTTGAACAATACTGGATTTGAAATAGAAAAAGTAAAATAAATAAATATTTCATATTATTTGTTATTATAATAAGGTAACATCGCATCATAAACATTTTGTCCTTCCAATGGTTGTTTTTTACATAATTTTTCATGTACTTTTACGTCTCCGATATTTAATTTGAAATGATTTAAAAGAAATTTCAACAAACAAGCAACTGATTTAGCTTGATTATTTTTAACTACTTCCCAGTGATGGTGAGGTATATTATCATATTTTTTACCAACTCTATTATTACCATCTTTATCTATTGAATATCCACATGTTTCTATAGCAATACTATTATTGTTTCCCCATCCTGCAGTCTTAGTAGATGCAAATTGTGCAACTCCCATATGAGATCCTCTTTTGTTAATGCCAATAGTTTGATATACCGTTCCATCATAATCTACAACAAAGTGTGCTCCATAACCTTCACTTTTCATATGGTTTAATGTACCTGAAGCAAATCCTCCTGCTGTTCTGTGTAAAACAATAATTTTCACATCTTGTGTCATTGCATGCTTATTACAATTATCTATTTTATTTTTTGTTATTAAGAAATTGTCAATAAATTCCTCCACTACTTTTCCTTCTGCACACTTTCCTGTTATGGCTGCCGACTTTTTTTCTATAATATTTTCACACTTTTCAATTTTTGAGTAAGGCAATCCCTCGGTTAAATATTTCTGGACAGAGATTTTTATCTCTGATTTCATAAGTTTTCCATCTTTGTTAAGATCCATCCCCTTATTTTTAGAATATGACGAAACTCTTTTATTTTTTAATTTATCCGTTTCGGATGGTCTATCCAGTTTTTTAACATTATCAGCAAATACAACATGTTCAGGCAATCCTGATGAAACCGGAAACAATACCTTTAAATAGAAATCAACAAATTCTAATTTTTTACCCTTTAAAGAATCAAAAAATTTTTTCACATAATCTAACTGTTTGATTGCGGTCATTTCTGCGAAATCTTTCACTCTGTCCAAATTCCAATCCTCTTTTTGTTTTGTTTTTTTATTATACTTTTTACCATAATAATTTTTGACAGTTTCCATAGTAATTTCATGCCCTAAAAGATCTTTTGCCGTGGAAGGCATAAACTGTATTAATCCTGTACCTCCAGAATTTGCTTGGTTTGGAGCATCAGGTTTGAATGTACCACCACTTTCCCATGCAAATATAGCCATAAGATTGTTTGCCATTTTTAAATAATTATCAGGCCATAACTCTTCACTTATTTTTACAACTTTTTTTCTAAAATCACAACTTACTTTACTTCCCCATATTAAATTATATTTTTGACATTCGCAGACGCCATCTTTTTTCTCTTCAGGTTTTTTATCAACGATTGTTGTAGATAAGCCTTTCACTTGTTTGATCTGCTCCGCATTCAAATCAACATCTATATTAGAAGATTTGGTAGAAACATGCATAAAAACTATTTCTGCAAATATTTCCTGGTAATATCCACTGTTGTATTCAC
>NZ_JABSNO010000054.1 GCF_013294015.1 Frigoriflavimonas asaccharolytica | reverse complement strand
TAAAGATACGTTTTCTTGCAGATATAAACAAACTTTATAACTTCTAAATAACTATTAATCAGTTGTTTAAATAGTTTTTAATGGCTGACTAAATAAATTTTTAAATAAAGACATTTGCACTCTGGCTGGAGCTAAACTTTTTTTCTATAAAAAATTAAAAAATGGAAACGGAAGCCATAAACAAGAATAAGGCGAAAGCTATATCGGAAGATTAAGAATGAATATCAAAGCGCACAAAAAAATAACCCATTTTCTTTCAACGAAAATAAATTGGCAAAAAGAAAAAAAATCTTTTTCGAATACAGCAAATCCGCATACAAATAATTAAAAAGATGTATCTTTGCAGTTCTTAAACATTGGGGTTGACTGGTTTCGACAGCAAGATCGATGGGTAAGTAAGCATGCAGAGAACCGTAGCGCGATCTCTTAAATCCCTTGCTACACAACTTTAACTGGCGACCAAGAGTTTGCTCTTGCAGCATAATCCGAATAAAGTAGGATTTTGCGTTTTCCCGAAGTATAGTACGGAAGCGAGATGTTTCCCAATTGCTCCGTTTCGCGGCGATTGATTAGGAAATATAGGAATGCGGAAATAAGGCTTGAAAAACTTTGGTTCAAGTTCGAAAACTTCAGAAGATAAGTTATAAGTTGGGTGTTTGTGCTCTGTTTATAATCGAAAATTAATTGCAAAATAAGCATGTAGAAATCTTATGTATTGCTTGTTTGGACGAGGGTTCGAATCCCTCCAACTCCACAAAAAGTATGTGAATCAAGTATTCATAAATTTTAAGATCTAAATCAGGAACTATGCTTCCTGATTTTTTGTTTTATATTCCCTAGGCTCAAAAATTTCAGCATTTTACAATTAAAAAAAACATAAAATAAAATTGAAGTAACAATAAATTATTTCTATTTTTTTAAAATTTGCAATTTATTTTACTATTTTTATATTGAATTTTAAAACATAATTTTTGGACGAAAATATTGAAAATAACTATTTAAATCTTATTTTATTTAGCAAAAATTTAATTGCTGAATCTTTGATGGAAGCTTCTCAAACTGACTCTACAGAAGAGTTTCCTAAAGAAACATTGCGAAAATTGAAATTATCTAGAATTTTCAGTGCTGCTTTTGCTTCGGAAATGGGAGGTGAAAACTTAGGATTAATTCCAGGATCTAATGTTGCCATGCTGCAAATTTTAAAAAATATTGGTGCAGGAAATCTTGTGATGGGTAGAGTTTTGGAAGGTCACATCAATGCTCAACTTTTAATAGATCAATTTGGGACCAATCTTCAAAAGAAAAATTTTGCGAACGATGCAATTGCCGGTCATCTTTTTGGAGTTTGGAATACACAAGCAAATGACGGTACTACTTTAAGAGAAAACCTCGACGAAAATTTTTTGCTAAGTGGCGCAAAGACTTTTGCTACAGGTTCTGATTTTGTTACTCGCCCTATCGTTACTGCAAATTTAGAAGATGGATCTTGGCAAATGTGCATTGTGCCTTTAGATAAAATATGCACAAATACAGATCCGAGTTGGTGGAATCCTATGGGAATGAAGGCCAGTAGGAGTTATAAAATGAATTTTGAGAATGCGGTGATTCCACAGGAAAATATTTTAGGAATTGCCGGCGATTATTACAAGCAACCATATTTTAGTGGTGGTTCTATTCGTTTTGCTGCAGTGCAATTAGGGGGTGCAGAAACACTCTTGAATGAAACGATAAAATATTTGCGAGAACTAAACAGAACTGAAGATCCTTATCAAAAAATGCGTCTTGGAGAAATGACGATTTTAATATCTTCAGGTAATCAATGGTTAAAATCGGCGGGAGAGTTTTTGGATCAATATATGATTAATTCTTCTAAAGAAAATTCAGAAATATTTCTTGCGCACGCCAATATGATGCGAACAGCGATTGAAAAAATTTGTACAAAAATTATAGTGCTTTGCCAAAAATGTGTAGGAGCAAGAGGTTTGAACAAGCCATATCATTTTGAAAGAATTATCCGAGATTTAAGTACTTATTTGCGACAACCAGCACCAGATGTTTCTTTGTCTGAAGTTGGTACATTTGCTTTGCAAAGTGATATCAGTTTGGATAATTTGTGGGAAAATAAAATTTAAAAAACATGAAAAATTTAGCGTTGAAAAATATTTCACTAGCTCCAGAGCAATGTGTATTGGGATTTGGGACAACAATAATTGTAGCACCGCATGCAGATGATGAAAGTTTGGGATGTGGTGGCGTGATTTCATTATTAAAAAAATATGGGCAGGAAGTTTATATTTTACTTTTAAGTGATGGAACATTATCTCACCCAAACAGCCTAGAATATCCTGCGGAAAAATTACGTGATTTAAGAGAAAATGAATTGATAAATGCTGCAGCAATTTTAGGTATTTCTACAGAAAATTTAATTTTTTGTAGATTCAAGGATAGGAGTATTCCAAATAATGAATCCCAAGATTTTCTCCATGCTGCGCAAGATATATCTAAAGTTATTACTGCCATCAAACCGCAAAGCATATTCGTTCCGTGGCGCAGAGATCCGCATCCAGACCATCAAGCAGCGTATCAAATAATTGATTCTATAGAGAAATACGAAGCAAAAGTTTATGAATACCCCATTTGGTTGAATGAAATTGGTGAAGAAAAAGATGCTCCAAATTTAGAAGAAGTAACACCTTTTAGATTAAATATAGAAAGTGTATTAGAAAAAAAAATGCAAGCAATTGCCGCGCACAAATCTCAAACTACGAATCTTATTACTGATGATCCTAACGGTTTTATGCTTTCAAAAGAAATGATAAACAGTTTTAATAGACCATACGAACTTTTTTATATTTCTAAATAATGGAAAATTTTGAAACTTTGAGGCCAGATTACTTTGAAAAAGTATATGCGGCAAATGAAGATCCTTGGGATTTTGAAACAAGCGCATATGAAGCAGAAAAATATGCTGCAACAATTACTGCTTTGCCAAAAGATAAATATAAAAATGCTCTAGAAATCGGTTGTTCTATCGGTGTTCTAACAGAACTTCTCGCAAAAAAATGTGAAAAATTACTATCTATTGACGTCAGTCTGTGAAAAAACCTTCGTTTATTATATTCAAAAATAGGGAAATAATTTTAATAATTCGCTTCTATTTTCGTATATTTAATGATGCAA
>NZ_JABSNO010000053.1 GCF_013294015.1 Frigoriflavimonas asaccharolytica | reverse complement strand
CCCATACAAGTGGTTTAGATGATTGGTATTTAGATAATGTATCTATAAATCAATGTAGAGACACAGACGGAGATGGCATTCCAGATTTTTTGGATCTAGATTCTGACAATGATGGTTGTCCAGATGCAATAGAAGGAGGTGCAAGTATTATAGATTCTCAATTACAGAACTCTACAATGGCAGGAGGAAATACTGGAACTACAAGTGGTACTTACAATTTGCCAGTAATTAGAAATATACCTAGTCCAGTAGGAAATACTACAACTACACTTGGTGTACCTACAATAGCAGGAACGGGTCAATCTATAGGTTCGTCTATCAATGCAAGTGTAGTAGCTTGCTGTGATGCTGCTGCATCTGGCTACCTTGACAGTGATGGAGATAATATTACCAATATTTGTGATCTTGATGATGATAACGATGGTATTTTGGATACTTTAGAATGTAATTTATTTGCTGCCACAAATGCAGGTTTCGAAACGCCAAATATTACATTAGCTCCTTATAACAGTACTACTTTTGCACTTGTTAACGAAACTGCAACTGCGGGTTGGAAAACAACGGCAACAGATCATGTGATAGAAATTTGGAGATCTGGTTTTGGAGGAGTTCCATCTGCAGAAGGAGACCAATTTGCAGAACTAAATGCCAATCAAGTTTCTACATTGTATCAAAATTTTACACTCAACGGAAACGCAGGAACAATTTCTTGGTCTGTAAAACACAGAGGTAGAAGTGGTGTAGATGTAGCAAGAGTAAGAATGGGGACAACACTTGCTGCTGTAGCAGATGTTGCTACAATGACGGATGGAAACACAGCTTGGGGAACTTACACAGGAACTTATACCGTTCCAGCTGGTCAAACTAATTTAACGATCGCTTTCGAATCCGTAAGCTCTGTAGGAGGAGCAACTTTTGGTAATTTTCTAGACGAAATAAGATTTACATTTTTAGAAGATTGCGACATTGATGGTGACGGAATTCCTAATAATTTGGATCTAGATTCAGATAATGATGGTTGTCCAGATGCAGTAGAAGGAGGAGGAACTATTGTAGATTCTCAACTACAAAATTCTACAATGGCAGGAGGAAATACCGGAGCTACTAGTGGAACTTACAATTTACCAGTAATTAGAAACATACCTGGTCCAGTTAATACTACATCTGGTGCAGCAAATTACGGAGTTCCAACATTAGCTGGAACCGGACAATCAGTTGGTTCTTCTCAAAATCCAGCAATCAATAGTTGTGTATGCTACAATGATCCTGCAACAGGAACAGGTGTAGATACCAAACACGGTATTACTTTATTACAAAGAGCAGGAGTAGACAATGGAAACTGGCCAATGATCAGACAATCTGCACATACAGTTTTAGAATCGAATACCAAAGGATTAGTAATTACCAGAATGACGACGTCTCAAGTTACCGCAATCGCATCTCCACAAGATGGAATGATGGTGTATGATACAGACTTGAAATGTTTGAAATTATATGATGGTACAGCTTGGAGTTGTTTTTCTACCCCAACTTGTCCATAATTGGAATAAATTGGGAAGAAGTATTTTAGAAAAGATATTTAATCACTTCTTCCCTTTTTTAATTAATTTAAAAATAAAAATGTAATAACAGATTCATACATTCCTAACTAAAAATAAAAACATCATGTATAAAAAGATATTCACACTAGCATTATTGGCAATAATAAGTGTTGCCAATGCACAAGTAATCATAGGAGATGCAACCGGAACTGCGGCAGTAAAAACCTCGGTCTTGTTAGAATTTGCAGCGGGACAAAACAAAGGAATTATAGTACCTTATGTAAGAGCGCTTCCAGTAGGAGCAGCTGTAGTAGGAGGATCTATTATTTTAGATGCCACTGTAGCCACTACAGCAAGAATGAAGTATTACAATGGTACATCTTGGTTTGATTTAAGTGGACAAGATGCCAATCTTACAACTGCTTTAGCCAACCAACCAACAGTGCTACAAGCGCCAGAATTATCAACCTCCAAAGCGATTATAGGCAATACAACCAGTTCTGCAGATGGGGTTTTGGTTTTAGAATCTACCACAAAAGCGATGGTTTTGCCAATAGTTGCAGATGTACAAAACATCCCAAGTCCATCACCAGGAATGATGGTTTACATCAATAAGGCAGGCGCAAAACGTTTAGCCGTTTTCAATGGATCTAAATGGAGTTTTTGGAAACCGTAGAAAACAATTATAATTTATTTTAAGCCGTTTCTAAATATATTATTTAGAAACGGTTTTTTTTTATTCCTAAAAATAGAAAGATTAATGGGGATTAAGTTTTTTATTAAAGTAATGTTGAGAAATAATTTTGAAAACATACAAACACAACAAGATCAACTATTTTTAACCAAATTACCTTCAAAACAAGTAAATTTTAACGATAAAGAAGATTGCTTTTTTGATAGAGAAGTTCGGTAAGGCTTCCTAGAAGTAATATTATCCTACATTTGTCAGATAATTATCATTAACGTTAGATTTTTGTACCCCGTTACTAATTCAAATATTTGCAGTAGATTATTAAGATTGAATTCATATTTTAACTAAAAATAAAATGAATGTCTTAAAATATCTTAAATAAATATTAAATTTATCGTATTGTTTGATTATGTTTGCGTATATTACTATCATAATTCCATTTTTTTATAATTAAGTGCCAAAATAATGATAGAAAATCTATCTATTTTCTCAATAAAGCCAAATAGCGCACAAAGAAAATTTTCTTTGCGCTTTTTGTTGTTGGTATTTTGTTTTCTTTCTTTATCAGTAGAAGCAGATGAACGTGTAAATTCGAATGCTACAGCAGATTTACCAGAAGTTTCTGGAGAAATATACATTACAAAAGGAGTTACGGTATTTGATTCTACCAATTCCAGTGCATATGAATCTATCGATATAAAAGATATTGCAATCGTAAAAGAAATTGAAAGTGATGAAAAATCAGAAAAGATTTCCGAAATCATTGAAAAATTAGACAACTCCAGAGAGAAAATAGCAATAGTAAAAAAAGTAAAAACTAATCCTCATATAATTTTTACAACATTTTCTGCGTTAGATTTAGAGAATCGTTCGCAGAGTACATCTAGAAAAGATATTGGGAAATTAGCTATTTCTATTTCCAATGTCAATATGTTTGGCAACAAGTCTTTAGCTTTGGTTGTTTTGCCACCATTTATCGGTGAAACAGAAAAGTTAAAAAACTATCATATTCTTTCTTATTTACAATTCGGTAAATATAGAAATGCACCACTTCGTGCACCACCAATAGAGTGTTGAAATTTTTCAATCGTCTACAATAGATCCGCTTTCTTATAAAAATCGTTTTATATTTTTTTAGAGAGTTTGAGTTTATTTAGGCAAAGTATCCAATAATTTTATTTAAAAACTATATCATGAATTTCACAAATAATTTCATACATAAAAAACTTTCCTATCTGCTTCTGCTTTTTGGGGTGTTCTTTGCGACAGCGCAAACGAATCAGAATTTAGAGATGGTACAAATAGCGGGGGATGGCAATCCTACGGCAAATGGACCAACTTTAAGCACGCCAATTAATTTCGTAAGAAATGCGGATAATCCAACAGGAAATGGATATGCAACATATTCTCC
>NZ_JABSNO010000052.1 GCF_013294015.1 Frigoriflavimonas asaccharolytica | reverse complement strand
TACCAAGCATGGCGGTTCCCACTTTCTTCAATCTCTTCCTGAAAATCCTCGAAATCCATAATAGGATTATAAATATGCTGTTTTCTCGCATCCGCGTTTTTCACATTGCTTTTCCCTGCTTCGCTCTGTTGCCCATGTTTCATAATGGTTATTTTTCCACCAATGGCACACTGCAATTCAGAAATTTCTGTGAGGCAGCTTTTGCCCATCACTTTTACTTTTTCATAGGGTTTTTGCCATTTTCCAACGGGTGCATACGAACAAGGTAAATAACCGCCAGAAGTAGGTTGCAATTTGCAGTTGCCAAAAGGCATTGCTGGTGGATCTAGCATGACATCATCTTCTGTAACGGCAAGATAATCTGCTTCTCCTTCGGCATCATTCCAATAGTGTTTTTGATGGCTGGTTACTTTAAATTTTGGGAATTTAAAACCTTGGTCGCATTGGCATATGGCTTTTTGGAGGTTGGTTTTCGAGATGTCAATGAACGTGTTTCTAAAAAAGCATTTGATTGAATGCTTTTTAATATCTCATAAATTATTTATTCTGCTGGACCAATTCCGCCATATCTTGTATCTTCATAAATTTGATTAAAGTCGGAAATGTTGTAATAATTATTTTTCTTAAATTCCTCCTCAAACTGAGGTTCATTAAGAAGTGAAAAAAACCTATAGTAAAATCGCGACTGGTTTTTGTGGCATAATAAGCAACCATAGCCATTATTTTTTTTGTTTAGAAAAATTTATCTTTTTATCTGCTGTTAATTCGTTGAAAAAATCTATTTGAACATCAAGTGCTTTATTTATAAATACTTGTGTTTCTTGATTGTTCCAATTTTTTACGATATCAAAAACTTCTTTATTTACTTTAATTTTCCCATCACAACTTTCATTCCACAAGATTAATATCAGATTTTCTTTATCCTTATAATTATTTTTAACTACAAAATTTAAAAGTTCTGCATCCGAAGTATAGTCAAAAGTTTTTACTAAAGATTCTAAAAAGATTTTATTATTGAATTTTAACCAAGCCAAACTTACTTCACTATCGTTGAATAGATATTTTTTCTATTGATAATCTTTTCAACATTCAATTGGAGTGTCTCTTCTAAAGAAGAAAGAGACATCCAAGGAATAATTTTTACTTGATTGTCTAAACCTAAATTTTTTACTTTCGCTAGTTCTTTCTCTTTTTCATAAATTTTTGGGAAATCTTTCTTATAGTTAATAAGTTCTGGAATAAAATAGGCTTCTGTAATTATTTTTGATTTATAATCTAAAAAAAGAGGATTGGTATTACTTATGACATAGTTTTCATCTAATTTATAGGCATTTTTTTTCTTGAACAAGGATATTCAATTAAAAAATTTGTAATGGATTTTCCTTCAGATTCAAATCCAAACATATTTTTTATTTTATTTTCAAAATGCTTTTCATCTAATAATTTAAAACCATTTTTTATCAATGCATATTCAGATAATTTACGCGCAATTTGAAAATCTTCAGATGAATATTTATAATCACTTGAAGCATCTAAACCCTTTTCTTTTACATCATACCCTCTCATTATTTGACGTTCGAGTAAAATTGGTAAAGAATCCTGCGTTAAATAACCTTTAACCTTTTTCTGCACAATTGCGATTAACTCCGAATTTTGTGGCAGGCTCTAATTGCAGGAAGGAATACTTAACATAATAAAACTAAAATTTTCATGAATAATTAAAATTATTTTTTAAAAATATGCTGTTTGTTCTTATCTGAAAAAGCAGCATTTAAGTAAGGGCTTTCCCAAACTAAACTTCCATTTGTATTACGAATCACACCAAAATCTTTAGTTTTTTGTAATACTGCCGAATTAGACCCATCTATTGAAGCGAGATAATTTAAATGTAATTTATCATTTATTTCTTTGCCACTTAATAAAAATTTTTGATAAATTTGATATCCTTCTGCAGAATATATTATAGAATCTCTTGTAATGTTTAGAATTATTTTATAATCAGTTCCGTCCAGATCATCTTCAGATCTTATTGTGAAAAAATAATTGCCATACCATTTACTGTTTATTGCTGTTAAATTTTTTGATAAATTCTGATCACATTCTGAAATTTCATTTTCACAATTTTTGAGCTTTTGCTCGATTTGTAAACTTCCGTCTTCATTAAATTGCTTCCAGCTTCCACAAGGACATTCTTCACTACCTTCGTAACTTTCTCTTGTGAAATAAACAGTTTTTATAGATTTCGACTTTACAAAAAACTCTTTTATCTCATTAATTAATATCTTTTCACTACAACTATTTCCATAACTTGTGTGCACTATCTCTTTTACAACAAATCCTTTCTCATCCATAAAAAATTCTTTTCCCGAAATTGCAACGCATCCACCGATATCGGCTTCAATCCACTTATGCAATATTATTTTACTATTATTATACTCATAATTTGTTTTAGGATAACTATCAAAATTAACAGTCTTTTTTTTCAAATAACCTTCTTCAGAAAAATAGAGTTTAACATTTTTTTCACCTTCATATTCCATCAAATCAACTTCTTTAATCTTTTTATTATCGAAATAAATTACATTTATGGTATCTTTTTTTTTCTCAATGTTTGATGATTCTACTTTTAAAGTGCTTTTTTGACAGGATAATAAAGCAAATGCACAAAGAAATGTTATATATAAAACAAATTTATTCATTATTCATATTTTTAATTAAACCGTTAACTAATAAAGTTGCTATTTTATCTTTATTATTTATAATGTTTTTTGTATCAATCGGACTAGTAAGATAACCAAGTTCAACCAAGACTTTCTTTTTTGATGCATTTCCAGATTTTAAAACTCCCAAATCTGACCTATTATGTGGAGATTTTGAAAGAATATTTGTAATGTCATACTTATATAACAAATCAATTGCTAATTGTTTTGAATCATTATCACTATATATTGTATGTGCACCTTTTGAAAAATCAGTCCATCCATCACAATGAATTGAGATAAAATAATCAGCTTTTAATGTTGAAGCCATTTTTCCTCTAAAATTAATTGCGCCAGCCTTTGTTGCACTTCCTCCAATATATTTTTTGAAATTTGCTTCATCAGAGAGCTCAATTGTTTTTCTTTGACTTCTTGTAATATAGACAGTATGTCCATATTTTTCAATTATGCTTTTCATTTTCACAGCAATATCGTAAACTACATTTGATTCAGTATTCTCATCATCATAACCTCCACTTGGCTTTTCGTTGTTTCCAATAATATATTTTGAGGGGTTTACTACGATATAATCTGGTAATGAATTTGCGTCATAAATTTTGTCATCATCTTTAATTTTATATTTTCTAGCTTGAGTTCCTAAATTTCCAGGTTTAACTCCATGCCCAGGATCCAGTACAATTACATACTTTTTATCTTTGTTTTGCTTGGCTTCAGCAACTGATACGGTAGCACTTTCACATTCACCTTCCCATTTACTATTCTTATATCTATCATACCAATTTTGCATTTCTTCATCTACTTCCCAAACGAAAGTACTTCCATTTTTATATCCTCTTTTCACCACTGTTTTGCCATTGATAATTTCCTCACCAATAATATTGTCATATTCTCCTTTTTCTTTCATAAAAGAATAATTTGTGTGATACTGGATTGTTGGGGCAGAGTATAAAATACTTGTTCTTGCAGTTCTATTATTTTTGATCATTGTAGGATAATTAACAGCAAGATACATATCCAATAAATTATTAATTTTACCTTTAAAAGAAGATTGCTCAAAATAAGTTTTTACATAATCCAATTGATCTACAGCTTTCATGTTTTTCAACTTATCAGTTGTAGTCCCCAAATCTGAAGCTGCTTCTGGTCCAAACTGTAATAAACCGGTAAACCCTCTAGAATTTTGTTTTGAGGGACTGAATGTTTTTGCAGTTTCGAAATACATAATCACCATAAGATTATTTGCCATTTCAATCTTTCTACCTTCACCCCATAAAATACTGCAAATCTTAACAACTTTTAATCTAAATGCGCAGTCTACTTTGTCACCTAAAATTATGTCATATTTTTCACAAAAGCAGGTAGCTTCAATCTGCTCTTCAGGTTTTTTATCAACGATTGTTGTAGATAAGCCTTTCACTTGTTTGATCTGCTCCGTATTCAAATCAACATCTATATTAGAAGATTTGGTAGAAACATGCATAAAAACTATTTCTGCAAATATTTCCTGGTAATATCCACTGTTGTATTCACCACTGTCCGGATTTTTTTTATCATTGCCTAATTCTCCATCAATTCGCATTTTATCTGTTAAAGGACAGAGTATATATTGAAGATCATTCTTGAATCTATGTATTTCATTATATAAAATATCATCTCCTCCAATGTAGTCACTTTCCCAAATTCTCAAATTATAATCTAGACCTTTTACGTCTTTTGCATCAATTATTACTCTTACTGCTTCACCAAATTTTGGATTTCTAGTAAATGCATTCCCATTTTTATCTGTAATTTTTACACTTTTCACATAACCCTTTATATCTACCTGATTATTTTTTGATGTTGGCTTTGAAGATGCTTTTGGCGAATTTTGTTTTGGTTTTGGTTTATTCGTGGACGTTCTTGTAGGTAAGGGATGGTG
>NZ_JABSNO010000051.1 GCF_013294015.1 Frigoriflavimonas asaccharolytica | reverse complement strand
CAAATTTTCTTCTCGTTTTTCTCATGTTTTTTCCGACTATTTAAAGTTAATAATTTCAACTTAAATAGTGGTCCAGTTTTTCAAGGGTATTATATTTCTTCTTTAAATTCTGCTATCATTCCAGCATTATTTCGAGTAACTATAATGGGTTCCAGCTGATTTAATTCGTTGTAGTAAAAATATAATTCTCATCATAAGTTTCTGATATTGTTTGATCTATATACATCTCTACATTAAATTTTGTACTTATATTTTGTACATTTTTTACTGCATGTGTTGCAATGTATGTCATAGAACAACCAGATGCGCAACTTAAAACATATGATTTTCCTTTCATTTCATCCAAGTTTATAACTTTTTCAGAAGTTTTTTTTTGTGTTTTTACTTCTAATGAATTGATCTTTGCATTTATATTTTTATTTGCGTCTTTGCATCCTACACAGGATATGAGAATAACAAATAAAAAAAACCAGTAAACTATTTTTTTAAACGTTATATTAACAAAGTATAACTTTTATAACTATGCACATATTGATATTAGTATGTTCAATTTTGTGAATTTCAGTATTTGATTTCTAAAATTTGTCCCTTGTTAGTGATTTTATATTTTTTTAATACTTTGTGATTATTCTTAAAATCTTTATTTTCCGTAAAAACATTTATAATTGAATGTTCATCTACAGTGAAGCTAGTTTTTTCTGCAGAACCATAACTTTCAGGCTCAAAAAGTTCCCCCTCTACATATAGATTTGAAATTACTGACTTATTAGCAATTGATATTAAATAAAATCTATACTGAGAATCTCCACAATCCATAGGTATTAAAATTAAATTTATATTTTTTGATCTCTCTAAATTAATATATCGTATATTTTCCTCCCCACAAGCAAATTCAGATAAACCTATTATCGCACTTGTAGCCATTGTATTGTATAATATCTCATTTATGTCAATTTTTTTATGATAAGGTAATTTTATACTTTCGAAAACAAAATCGTTTGCAGAAGTTTTTACTTTTTCAGAATTAATTAAATTTTCTCCAAAACTTCTAAATGCTTCTCGCGTATTTGGCATTTGGGTCGCGAGAAAATCCCCTGATTCACTATCTTTAACAATTTTTTCCAATTTCTTTGAATTATTGTAAGAAAATACATATATCTCATTATAAGAATCTGTTATTATTTCGTCCTCATACATTAAAACTTTAAAATCTACTACCAAATCATTCCCACGTCTGGATATTTTTTCAGGGGAATAGCTTAATGCACAACCAGATCCACATGTTATGACAATCGATTCTTTTGTGAAATTTTCTATATCATATAGTTCTGGTATTTTTTCCTTTTGACTGCTAACTTTTAAAGTATCTGCCTGAGAAATTTTTTGATTCTGCTTGTTTTTATCTGTTTTACAACTTATTGTAAAAAGAAGTGAACATATTATTATATATTTATTTATTTGCATTTTTTGAATTTATTAGATCATTTTTAACTTGCTCAGCATTAACATGCGCTTTATTTAAACCATCCCCCATATAATAAGAGTTTGTCCCATCTGAAAATCTTTCTACTAAAGATTCTTTACCATCTTTTATTACTTTTTTGCTACTTATTTTCTTATCTTTTTCTACAGCTAGACTTGCCCATTCTTGAGCTGAAGCATACATAGCATCTTCAACAGACCCATCTCCTTCCAGGTAAGAAATAATTTTAGGTCTTTTAACTTTAATCAAATATTCGTCGAAAATTTTATCTTGTAATTCAGTAGTTAACTTTTCATTTAAATCAAGACCTAAACTTGAAATTGCAGTATTTAATGTATCGGGTATTACTTGATAACGCCCTACTGCAAACAGATCCTAATCTGTTTGCTTTTTTTGGATTTCTTTTAATGTTAAACTCTCCAAAATCAAATCATCAACAACTTTAACTACTCTTTTGTAATGTGTTTTACCATTTTTTTGATAAGCCACTTTTACAGTTTTGTTGCAAATATTATAATTATCTGAAGATTCGGCTTCAGCTATCATATTGCCATAAGCACTATGTGCCCATTTATATTTATTTCCACCATTTTCTTTTTTATTATTATTCGCTGAAGATCCACCACCACAACTACACATATCTTTGAAACCTAATTCATTTGCTAAAGTAACTATACTCTTGCCATCTAATTCATTAGAATTTTTAACGAAATAATTTTTAGTTAGATATTTTTGTGAAAATTCCCTAACATCTACATGCACCCATGTTGTTGCAAATGACTCTAAATAAAAGATATCTTTGCCAGCATTCCAATCTTGTTTTGCACCGCAATATTTCATGAATATTTCTTTTCGAACTTTATTCATATCACTATTACCATCGGCTCTTTTACCATTACTTAAAAAGTTGTAATGAATATCTAACGCTTTACCACAGTGGTTAGTTGTTTTATCTCGAATATAAATATAATGATTATGACATCTATATCCAGATTCAACCCATTTAGTTTTATAATTTAATTGGGCATCTCTATTGACATAAAAAATGGATGCACGGTAGCACCATAATAAACTTCGATCCACACCAGGATACTCATATTTTCTATGTTTTTCTAATATTTTCGTATTCTGATACTCTTCACTATTTCTATCTTTTCCAAAACCTGCACATTTCCCACACTTACAATTAATTTCACCAAAATTCAAAGGACGTTGCAATTGAAACTCATCAATCGCTTTTAAAACATTTCCACATATTTTGCCTGTTTCAGCTACCTTCATGTAGTCACGCTGAAGCTGCTTTATCATTTTTTCTGTATAATCCGTAAATTCATCTGTTGGTACATTTCCCCCGAATCCTGCTAATCTTATATTTACTTCACGTATTAATTCACTATTAGGACTTTCTTTTGTAATACAGAATTTACCACCGCAATTACTTCCTCCGCCACTAATTTTTTCCCTTCCCACCATCACAGCTCCTTTATTTTCCGCAAGATTAGGTAGCGTAGCAGGTGGATAAAGCAAGGTGAGATCTTTGTGAATCATATAAAAACCCTGCGCTTCTCCTTCATTCGCTTCGTCTATTATTTTCACCATCGCATTCAGGCGGATAAAGTTTTTTGGTTTGCCTATTTTTGATAGATCAACGGGTACTAAAACTTCCCCTTTCTTATCAAATGTTGCGGTTTTAGTATCTGTAATTCTTTCGTCGGAAAATTTACTTTTAATATCATTGTAATCATCAAGTTCCAATTCATCTTTCCAACTCCAGTAGGCATCTGATTCCGTAAGAAAATTTATCTCCACTTTTTTATCAACCATATTGATGGCATAAATTTTAAAATAAAGTGCACCATTTAATGAACTTATCAAAATTTGTTGGGTATCATTGGCATTGCAGAAATAGTCATAGTTAATTAATAATGATACTTAATAAAATTACTCAACTTCATTTCCATACATTAAAAGTTTACTTAAAAATTTACTATCCCAAGTCTTTATGTATATATTTTCAAGTTCCATTGACCAACCAGATCCATCTTTTTTTATACCATTTACATCTGAAGAAGAATAATATTTCCCAGTAATGAAATTAAATGACTTTTTATAATTACTGTTCTTATTTTTATTATAGCTTAATTCATATCCAATTATTTGTATTTTTCTATTTTTAACATCGAATCTATATTTAATTTTTTCAATTAGATTTTTTTTCTCCCCCGAAATATTGAGTTTTGTAACTTGATCTGCATAATCTATTCGTATTTGAATATTTTCATCTGAAATTATGGGATCACTTACATAATACACAGAATAATTATTATTGTATAATATACTATTGTTTATAATGGGTATTTCAATTATTTGGCCCAAAGTTGATAAATGTAATAACAGCTCAAAATTTTGCACTTTCTCAACAGATTTTGAACGAATTTTTACCGTGTCAATAATATTATCACCATCGAAATATAAATTTTTAGGTTGTTCAAATAATGTGTCTATATTATTTTTTGTGTAAATTGTACTAATATTATTTTTTTTACAGGAAATTCCAAAAATTAATAGTATTATAACTAAAGATAAATTATTTTTAAACATGATTTCTATTTTTCTGTTACAGTTATTGATTTTGCACCGCAATGAAGATGCTTCTTGTGATGTTTATCCTCACTAAAAATTGCTGCTTTCACCGGCTTTTTTAATCCCATCCCTGGTTTATAATAAATAGTTGTAAAACCATAGTCCACCATTGTATTTATATATTTTTGAGTATCATTTAGTGTAAAATAATCTGAATCAATACTTTCTCCGTTAGTATGTGTTACACTGGGAAAACAAGTTCCATCTTTCATCGCTGAACCTTCAGAAACTAATGCAAGTCCACATTTTGCCAAAGCTCCTATTAATGCTGCAAAGTGGTCTCTTCCCATGTATGTCCGAATTGTATTTTCAAATTTCAGATTTATTTTTACATCGCCCGAATTATAAATTAATGGTTCCGGTACTTTAATAATTATTGCTTTACCACCAGCTTTAACGTATTTTATTTTTATAGTTCCTCCCCCTTCTCCAGCTTCGCCCGAAGCAATAACAGTTCCGTCTGAATATTTGTATACATCTTTTTGATTCACTCCAGCAATATTAAAAGATTCATGTGAGATATAACCTGCAGTAACCGACGATGGATTAGGTTTTTCTCTTTTTATTTTGTCAATTTCTAACCAATCAACAATACAAATTTCATGTTCTTTATTATTATTGTCATGATAAATATATTTATATTTATTTTCAAAACCGGTTTTTATAATTTTAGGAATATGCTTTTCAATTGTTCCATTGTCATAAATATGGTAGGTAATTACATCTTTTGCATTTAAATCATTTTGAGAATT
>NZ_JABSNO010000050.1 GCF_013294015.1 Frigoriflavimonas asaccharolytica | reverse complement strand
TTAAACTCAAAAAGCCATTGGAAATGTATAAATTAGCAGCATAAAAACAATTAAGAAACAACTAATTGTGGTCTAAAGAAATGAGGGTAGAATAGTCTTACAGTGTTGGTGATCATTTATTTGGTGTTCAAAGTAAAAATATAGATATCCATTCGCATTTTCTAAATGATGGTCCAGCCGGAGTAGATGTACGTAATGCAACTTCTTTTACTACAAGATATTTTACTTATTTTGTTAATAAAACAGAAGGTAATGCTGTAAATGGCAGTTTGTATAGATATACCAATAATCCTAACAACCAAATGAATGGTAGAATTGGTGTTTTTAATAATGTTGGTTCTTTATATGATAACTATTTTAACAAATATTTTAAGTCAAAATGAAAAAAAAGATTGTATTTATAATGCTCATATGCTATATTTTCACAAATGGTCAAAATATTGATAAAATTGTAAAAAATCGCGAACTAATTGATGAAATAAACTTTTCAATAAATTTTGTAAAGCATTCTTTTTCCTTTAGGAACGATATTAAATTACTTTCTAATGGTATTAATTCTAAAAAAGAATATGCACCTATAATAATCTCGGTAAGTGGTATATATGATATTGAACATGAAAAATCTTTTGCATTAAATAAAATAAATATTAAAATTATAAATTCGAAAAAAACGTTTCTGGAAAGTTCTATATTATTTGAAAATAGAACAATCAAAAAAATAAATAATTGTACACAAAAAAAAAATCAGGGACCTAAATATAATTTTGCTTTTTTTGAAGTTGAGCCAGGAATTTTAATAATTTTTAATGATCTTTCCGAAATATTAAATCAAAAAATATTAAAAAAATTAAATGCCACAAAAATTATTAATCAAGTAGATTATGAGTATAAAAATAATGATTATCGTAATGTAGAGGGGATAATTGACTATGAGTTTTTAAATAATAAATTGAAGTTATATGAAGTTGTTACAAATGATAATACATCATATATTTTTTTAAAATATGGTTTCAGATTAAATAATTCGTACTATAGAGAAAATTGTGGATTGAATTGAATTAAGAAAAAAACACTGGTGTTGAGATCAGTTGGGTAACGTAAGATTGACCTACAAAAAAGATGCAAATGACGAACTAGTAGTAACCGACAGCAACGATTATTATCCATTTGGCATGAGTTTTCTACGGAATGAAGAAGAAGATGCCTATTTTGGAAATGGTAGTTATACTAATTATAAATACAACGGCAAGGAACTGCAGGAAACCGGAATGTACGATTATGGCGCAAGAATGTACATGCCAGATATCGGTAGATGGGGAGTAGTGGATCCGCTCGCGGAGAAAACAATGCAGCCTTATGCATACGCAAATAATAATCCTATATATTTTATGGATCCTACAGGGATGGAAGGAGAAGGATGGATTGAAACAAAAATAGATGGGAAGAGAAGTATCTTTTATGACTCAAATGTTAATTCTAAACAAGAAGCAATAGACAAACATTATGTCGGCGTTACAAACTATTATGATGCAGCAACAGTAACATCTAATAATGCTAGCGGAGAGCAAATTGATCAATATAATTTAGATTCAGCAGGAGTTGCAACAGACTCTAAAGGAAATGTAATGTTCTCTAATTTCACAACTGCTGGTGGAATGGATATAGGTGTAAATAGAGATACTCAAACCATTGTTTCGATTAGAACAATGTCTTCTAAAGGATTAGGAGGAATGGGCGGAGAATTAAAATTTAGCCAAATATATGGAGTGGGATATTCTGTAGCTGTTGGTTATGTTTCTGCAGATGGGAAAAATGGAAGTTCGTTTTATATAACACCATCTACTGGCGTTGGTTATGATTCGGGTGTTTCACTCAGTTTATTTTCTGTTAATCGTCCTGATAATCGCAATTTTAATATAAATGACTTTAAAGGGAATGGCATGAGTTATAACGCAGGAATTCCCCTTTTAGGTGCTTCTTAAGGCGGTTCGGATTACAATGGTAGTTTCCAATTAAGTGATATGAATCTTAAAAATTTTGGATTAAGTAAAAATGGTTCAAGAGGTTACACTACAGCAGGAATGGGATTAAATGCTACAGCAGGTGCTTCATATCAATACGGTAGGACATTCTTATTTGGGACAACACAACCTAGAAAATAGAGCCGAAATGAATAAAAAAATTAAAATCTTACTAGCTTTTGTTGTATTTATAATACTATTTATAATGTATACTTTTAATAGTAACAATAATAAATTAGCTTTTTTTAAATCTAATAAAGAACTTTTTATCGATAAATTTCTATCAATAGAAATGAACCGAAATAAATATTTAGGAGAAGTTGCAGACAGTTCAAATCACATGAACGCTTACATGAATTTTGGACAAGTTTATCTACCTATGCTAGATCAGTGGAATGGTAAAATTAAAGAAGGTGATTATGTTTCGAAGAAAAAAGGAAGTACAACTTTAATTATCGAAAGAAATAAAGAATCATATGATTTGTATTTTGATATAAAAAACTTTGATGGAGCTCCTTTACCTATTAAACGATTCGATGGCGCAGATTGGCAATCCATGCCCTAAAATGAAAAAAGACCCGATAGCGCGGATTTGCAATCATAAGTGTTCGAAACCTTGAGATTTTGTAACTTTACGAGAAACTATGGGAGTTTCGGAAGTTTTAGATTATATACCAAAAGAGGAATTAGCAAAATTAGCTTTAGAGTATAAAGTAGATTACTCGCTCTGCGGCTTCATCTGATAGCCCGTAATTTTAGAATGCTGTTTAATAATTTCAAAAAACGTAGTATTGATAAGGGTATAGAAACAAGTAAATTCTTTAAAATAAAAAACGAAAATTCGTTTTTGGTAATTTACTAAACAAAAATGAAGATTTTCATTTTTAATATCGGCTTCTTTTAAAAATTGTAAAACCATTTTGAAAAAGTTACTTCAAAAGTTTAATATTTCAATAAAAGGTTAGAAAAAACGCTCATTTTATTAGTTATGGGCACACTTTACCACAAACAAATGTTTTATTGGCTGCTATTCTTTCTTAATTCATTTTTTCAAAGAAGATTTTAGTGTCTTTTAATTCCGGATTTTCATACACTTGGCTTCGCCGAACCACTTCGTTAGGTTTCATCTAGCGTATAAATTTTGTAGAAATAATGCGGCTTTTCGCTGTTGTATACTGTAATAGATTGGCTTATATCATTTTCTAACCGAATGCAATTACACGAAGTAACAGATCGGAAGTTTTTCTTGTGCAGATTAACCCAAATTTTTGCTTAGTCTCCAAGTTTTGTGCGTGATCCAAAAAAAGTTTAAAATTTAAAATAAAAAAAAACGCTCTGAAAAAATCAAAGCGTTTTGCAAAAATTGTAGACCCACAGGGATTAAAGTTAAACAACACTACCGCACCATAAATAATCATTTCTTTGATTTTAAACGTTTTACAAAATTTTAAACAACACTATATATCTCTAAAGCATCCTAAACAACACTCAATTTAGTCCCCGATTTTTGGAACGGGGACTAAATTAATAAAACCATAATTTTAGTTAACTACAAGAAAATTTTTAATTTCGAATATTATATCTTATTGGAATTATAGTAAAATTTTTTATAATGGACATTATGTTAAGCGTTTGTACAATTTTCCCAATTAGGCTTTAATTAAAATATTATGGCACAATTTTATAATTAATTCTAATTTGTAAATTTTCAATCAAAATTTAAAAAAAACTATGCTTTTTCTTTTAGCAACTTTATAAAATAAGAAGGCTTAATTTTGTATTTTCTTACAAAATTTGACGAAAAATTATATGGAGTCGAAAAACCAGCCAATGCTGATAAATCTTTTATATCTACATTTAAGTACCTTTTGTTTTTTAGAAGTTCGACAGCGTATTCTAAGCGCAAATCATTAATATAAACATTGAAATTTTTTCCTTTATATTCATTTATTAGTTTTGATAAATAAACATAATTGGTTCCGAAATTTTCACTTAAAAGCTTAATAGAAAGTTGAGAATCTGTGTATTTATTTTCTTCCTCGAATTTTTCTAACTGACCTAATATATTCTTTACATAGTTTGGTTTCAATCCTGGAATTTTATTAAAATATTCTGCATCCAGATCTTTTTGCATATTATTAAAACTAAAATCATCAATAATATTTTCGTTTGCAAATGTCTATTTTTTGGACTTTTCCGCAACTATATCATCAAATCTTGCTTTGTATATTTTCTGTAATTTATAAAAACGATATCCATAAAAAGATATTATCGAAATGAGAAGTAAAAGAAATACACCAAGATAATTACGGAATTTTAAAGATTTTTCAATTCTATTTTTTATATCAATCAATTTTTGAGTATCATATTCTTTATTGATTTTGGAGTACAAATACTTGAAATTTTTTTCATAAGATCTATCTAAAAGCATTAATTTATTAATGTATAATAATTGCTTATCTTTATTGCCAATAGAATCGTTGTATTTTATAAGTAATTCGTAAGCAGTGCGAAATTGGGGATCCAATTTTTTTTCTTTTTCATATTCTTTGTCTATTTCTTCTAGATATTTGATGGCAACAGCGTGTTTTCCTAATTTCCAGTTCGCAAGTCCTAAATAATAGACCTCCGTGTTATGGCTCCATTGGTCATTGTAAGAATTTAATGCCTCTTTCAATTTTATAATTGCTGTGAGGTAATCTTTGTTGTAGTAAGCGTCAGTTCCTTCTATAGAAATGAAGTATGGAATGTATTTATTTAATTTATTTTTCTTTAAATATGCTTTAATGTCTTAAACGCAAATAACTGGACACTTTTTTCTAATTGAATTTTAATTTAAGGACTCTTTATCCGACATATCTATTCCGATTTTTTTTAAGAAT
>NZ_JABSNO010000049.1 GCF_013294015.1 Frigoriflavimonas asaccharolytica | reverse complement strand
ACATAAAGATACGTTTTCTTGCAGATATAAACAAACTTTATAACTTCTAAATAACTATTAATCAGTTGTTTAAATAGTTTTTAATGGCTGACTAAATAGCAAAATTGGGAAAAGCGCAAAGTGTATTGATTAAAAACTTTTTTATCTTTCAAATAAATACCCTCGTTTTTTTTAATGATTGAAATTTTGAAAAAGGCAAAGAATTATCAATTTAAAAGTACGAGAATTTGTACTTAAAAATTACAAGAATCTGAATATCTCTTCAAATTTTGTAAATTTGAAACATCAATGATTTCAGGTACAATTTAATAATCATACCATCCCCAATTTCATTGACCTAAATAACTTGAATTATATTTTGAAAAATACATTTAGATCCCTCATATTTTCGGCTATATTCCTTTTGTCTTGCGGAAAATATAATGCTCAAGATTCTGCAGAAATTTTAAATTTAAAAAAGAAAATAACAGAAACAACATTAAATAAACTAGAACAAGAAAAGAAAATTAGAATAGGAATACATTCTGGACCTGTGATTGCCGGAATTGTAGGCGTGAAAAAGTTTGCTTACGATATTTGGGGAGATACTGTGAATACTGCTGCTAGAATGGAACAAAACAGTGTACCTGGCAAAATAAATGTGTCTGAAACTACTTATAATTTAACAAAAAACCACTTTATCTTTGAGCACAGAGGAGAAATAGAAACCAAAGGTAAAGGCGCATTGAATATGTATTTTGTAAATGAATTTTAATTTATTATTTTGAAGAACCCATTATTTCATAAAATTTTAGCTGTTGCATTCTTGTTTATCCAAACTATTCTGATAGCTCAAAACTCTAGAGTAAGTCCACAAATTATCAGCATAAAAAATTTGGAGAAAGAAATCTCTCTTGATCAAAAATATAAAGTGTCCAAAGAGGATAAGGCTATTTTTGCAAATCCAGCTTTTGATGATACTTCTTGGCAAAGCATAGATATTTCTAAAGATTCTATCTTTCAGGATAGAAAAATTTACTGGTTGCGTTATTATGTGAAAGCAGACAGCAGTGTAAAAAATGTGCCCTTAAATCTTGAAATATTTCAGAAAGGAGCTTCAGAGGTCTATTTGAATGGAAATAAAATAAAAAATTTAGGGAAAATCGGAGAGGACAAAACTGGTAAATACATAGCAAAAGATAATAATCCTTTAATTTTGCAACTAGCCAATTCGGAAACCAATGTGATTGCAATTCGCTTTCAGCCCTATCTATATAACGATGTTGGGTTAATAAAATTTCAATTTAAAAATGGTGCTTTAGCTTTAACTCTCAATAATGCAGATTTATTTGTAAAAAATAAGTTGCAAGAGGTAGAAAAATTCAATTTTTTCTCAATGTTAATTTGCGGTATTTTTTTAGCGCTGGGTTTTATCCATTTATTGCTGTTTTTATTTTATAGAAAAGCCTTGTACAATTTGTTTTTTTCTCTGTATAATCTTTCAATTGGTGCAATGAGTTATATTGTTCTGCTATTTTACAATATAAAAGATCTAACAAAACAAGAGCATTACATTTACCTATTTTTCATTGCTTTTTTAGTTTTCGGCTTTTCGCTTACCGGATTTGTAAATAATTTGTTTGGTAAAAGCAAAATTAGGTCTCGGATCATGTTAGCAATTCCAGTGATTATTATTATTGTATATGAGATGAATCCAGATCTTTCTGTGATAATTTCGGTTTTTTATATAACGTTAGTTGGATTTGAAACTGTTTACCTCATTATTAGAGCTATGATAAGAAGAAAAAGATCTGCATTTATTGTCGGAGGTGGGATCTTACTATTTTTCATTTTCATTGTTTATAGAATAATTATCAATCTATTAAACATAGAATTTTCTTTATCAAACGATCTAACGAGTATATTTTCAATCGTTCTGTTGATCAGTTTTCCTGCCTCTATTTCAGCCTATTTAGCTTGGGAATTTGCAAATACCAATTTAAATTTAGTAAACCAATTGGGAGAAGTTAACCGTCTTTCGGAAATTAATTTCAAACAAGAACAAGAGAAACAGCAAATACTTCAAAATCAAAACGATCTGCTAGAAAAACAAGTGGACGAAAGAACACAAGAATTGCAAATAGAGAAGCAAAAAACTGAAGATCTATTACTCAATATTTTGCCAGAAGAAGTCGCAGAAGAACTGAAACAAAAAGGTAGTTCTGAAGCAAAACAGTACGATGAGGTTTCGGTCTTATTCACAGACTTCGTGAATTTCACGGTAAATTTAGAAAAAATTGGCGTGCAAGAAGTAATTGCAGAACTGAATGTCTGTTTCACGGAATTTGACCAAATAATGGGCAGACACAATTTAGAAAAAATAAAAACCATCGGAGATGCCTATCTTGCGGTAAGTGGACTTCCTGTTTCTGATGATCAGCATGCAGAAAATGCCATCAATGCAGCATTAGAAATTCTAGAATTTACTAAAAATAGAAAATTAAAAAATCCAGATGCGCTAGATATTAGAATAGGAATACATTCTGGACCTGTGATTGCCGGAATTGTAGGCGTGAGAAAGTTTGCTTAAGATATTTGGGGGGATACTGTGAATACTGCTGCTAGAATGGAGCAAAACAGTGTGCCCGGCAAAATAAATGTGTCTGAAACTACTTATAATTTAACAAAAAACCACTTTATCTTTGAGCACAGAGGAGAAATAGAAACCAAAGGTAAAGGCGCATTGAATATGTATTTTGTAAATTTAAAATAAATAACCATGAGATATAAAGAACTACAATCGGTGATTATTGATCTATTAAAAGAAAAACTTCCCGAGCATCTGTCCTATCATAGTGTTGCGCACATCACAGATGTTATAGAATCTGTGGACAGAATAGCGAAAGCAGAAAATTGTACCGAGGAAGAATTAATTTTGCTAAAAACTGCGGCACTTTTTCATGATACAGGCTTTATTTATGGAGCTAAAGATCATGAACAGAAATCCTGCGAAATTGCGCAATCCTACCTGCTCGATTATGGCTACAATCAAGCAGAAATAGACCAAATAAAAGGGATGATCATGGCTACGAAAATACCGCAAACTCCTGGAAATCATCTGGAAGAAATAGTCGCAGATGCAGATCTCGATTATCTTGGTCGGGATGATTTTTTTATAATCGGGAATAAATTATTTGAAGAATTATCCATGTTTGGCATCATCAACACTGAATATGACTGGAATCTTCTGCAAGAAAAATTTTTAGAAAATCATCATTTCTTTACAAAAACTGCCATCGAGACTAGAAATGAGAAGAAAAATGAAAATTTACAAATCATAAAAGAAAAACTAAAAAACGAAACAAACTAAAATGAGTTCAAAATCTACAAAAAACCATTCTCTATTTTCTATATCGGATATTGTATATTTAATTTTAGGAGTGCTCTCAGCAAGTTTTGCATTAAAAAGTTTTCTTGTACCAAATCATTTTTTAGATGGCGGCGTTACGGGTATTTCACTACTGATACATGAAGTGAAGCATTGGAATTTAGGAATTTTGCTGCTTATCTTAAATATCCCGTTTATACTCCTTGCCTATTTTAAAATTGGACGACATTTCGCGATTAGAAGTGTGTTCACCATTCTGCTCATCGCTGCTACAATGCATTTCGTACCATTTACAGAGTTGACGGATGATAAACTTTTGGTTTCCATGTTTGGAGGATTTTTCTTGGGAATTGGCATTGGACTTTCCATGCGTGGTGGCGGAACCTTTGATGGAATGGAAGTTCTTGCATTGCTCACCTTTAAAAATAGCAGTTTCAGCATTACGGAAATTATTTTGGGAATGAATGTAGTTATTTTTGTAATTGCGGCTGCATTTTTAAATATAGAAACCGCTTTGTATGCTATTCTGACGTATTTGGTAGCTAGCCAAACTACAAAATATGTGATCGAAGGAATAGAAGCTTACACCGGAATTACCATCATTTCATCTAATAGTGAAGAAGTGAAAAAAGCTTTGGTTTTAAATTTAAATAGAGGAATTACCGTCTATAAAGGTGAACGTGGCTTTATGAAAGAATCTTTTGAGCATAGTAATGATGTAGATATTATTTTCACCATCGTAACGAGATTAGAAGTTAGAAAATTGCAAAATATAGTGCGAGAAATAGATCCCAAGGCATTTATATTCACACAAACCGTGCGAGAACCACAAGGTGGAATAGTGAAAGAAATAATCAAACATTAATGAAAAATTTTTATTTGATTATCTTTTTGTTTTTTGCTTTGTATTGCAACGGGCAAACTTATACTTTTGATTATATCTTGACCTATCAATCTTCCAGTAAAGATAAATCAGACAAATCTTCTACTTTTGATGTACTTTTAAATTCGAAAAATAAAGACTATTATCTGATAATTTTTGACAAGGAAGGTGATGCTAGATTATTAGACGACAAAACTAAGAGAATGCATCATTTCAAAAGTTTTAAAGATGCTGCAGGAAATTATTCTTTTAAACACGATTTAGAAATATTTGGTATTGCTGAGTATGAAAATAAAGTGACTTTTAAAAAAAGTAATAAAGATTTATTTTCTATGAAACGAATATTGTCAAAAGGTGTTTTCAGACAATCTGCTTATAAGGTAGATTTTGCACTTAAAGAATGTGAAGCAGACCTGCTTTTTATTTTTGATGAAGCAGCTGTAATTATGACGACTAAAAATATCGAACAATTTAATAAGCTTACAAATACTGACAAAAACTATATTATTTCAAAATTAATATCTAATTACAAGGGAAATTCATCTGTAGTAAAATTAATTGGATTTGAAAAAATTAATACAAATGTTACAATTCCAAATCCAGAACAATGAAGAAACTAATACTCTTTCTATTTTTATTCTTTTTTAGTTACACCTGCTTTGCTCAAAAATATTATTTTGATTATATTTTATCTATAAAAAGCCAAGGCACGACAGCTAAACCAGAAATATTTAAATATCAAATTGGTGTAAGTTCTGCAAATGTGAGAAATACAGTAAGATATTTACATAAAAACGTAGTAAACATTTACGACGATGAAAACAACAAAAACATTGTGCTTAAAGTTGAAGATAGTTTGAACGCAGATGATAACGCAAAATCGCTCTTAGGAAACTATGCATTTTCAGGTGTAGATGAGCATTATTACAGCGCGAAAAATTTAGGTAACAATCAGTATTTAATTCAAAGTTATAATAACCAAAGAAAGAAAGGAAGCAATTTTGATGTCACCTACTATTTAGTCAGCGCTTAAAAACACTATGATTTTCAATTTCTAAAATTTTAATATTGATATTTTCTGGAATTTTTGATTCCAAGTTAAAGTTATC
>NZ_JABSNO010000048.1:2500-5850 GCF_013294015.1 Frigoriflavimonas asaccharolytica | reverse complement strand
AAACATTTTGTAGGATAGAAAATATATGTATCTTTGCAGTCCCAAATAATCAGAGATGTTTTATTGGGAAAGCGTAGAAGTTTTGGGTTTATTTAGTTTTGTTAAAGGGTTTAGGATTTATTTTAAATTTTTTTCAAGAAACATTAGGTAGGTTCAAAAAAGTTTTATACTTTTGCACTCGCAAATAAGGAATGCTGACAGAGCAATTTTTTATAAAAAGCGGAAAGAGAAAAGGTCATTGAAATTATAGATAACAACTAAGATAAGGACAACAGAAGCGATAATAGACTTTTGAGTGAGGGGATAACACCATACAATGGAGAGTTTGATCCTGGCTCAGGATGAACGCTAGCGGGAGGCCTAACACATGCAAGCCGAGCGGTATGAGTAGCTTGCTACTCAGAGAGCGGCGTACGGGTGCGTAACACGTGTGCAACCTACCTTTATCAGGGGGATAGCCTTTCGAAAGGAAGATTAATACCCCATAATATATGATTAGGCATCTAATTATATTGAAAACTCCGGTGGATAAAGATGGGCACGCGCAAGATTAGTTAGTTGGTGAGGTAACGGCTCACCAAGACTACGATCTTTAGGGGGCCTGAGAGGGTGATCCCCCACACTGGTACTGAGACACGGACCAGACTCCTACGGGAGGCAGCAGTGAGGAATATTGGACAATGGGTGAAAGCCTGATCCAGCCATCCCGCGTGAAGGATTAAGGACCTACGGTTTGTAAACTTCTTTTATATAGGGATAAACCTAGATACGTGTATCTAGCTGAAGGTACTATATGAATAAGCACCGGCTAACTCCGTGCCAGCAGCCGCGGTAATACGGAGGGTGCAAGCGTTATCCGGATTTATTGGGTTTAAAGGGTCCGTAGGCGGGCTAATAAGTCAGTGGTGAAATCTCATAGCTTAACTATGAAACTGCCATTGATACTGTTAGTCTTGAGTATATTTGAGGTAGCTGGAATAAGTAGTGTAGCGGTGAAATGCATAGATATTACTTAGAACACCAATTGCGAAGGCAGGTTACCAAGTTATAACTGACGCTGATGGACGAAAGCGTGGGGAGCGAACAGGATTAGATACCCTGGTAGTCCACGCCGTAAACGATGCTAACTCGTTTTTGGGGCTTTAAGCTTCAGAGGCTAAGGGAAACCGATAAGTTAGCCACCTGGGGAGTACGCTCGCAAGAGTGAAACTCAAAGGAATTGACGGGGGCCCGCACAAGCGGTGGATTATGTGGTTTAATTCGATGATACGCGAGGAACCTTACCAAGGCTTAAATGGGAAATGACAGGTTTAGAAATAGATCCTTCTTCGGACATTTTTCAAGGTGCTGCATGGTTGTCGTCAGCTCGTGCCGTGAGGTGTTAGGTTAAGTCCTGCAACGAGCGCAACCCCTGTCACTAGTTGCTAACATTAAGTTGAGGACTCTAGTGAGACTGCCTACGCAAGTAGAGAGGAAGGTGGGGACGACGTCAAATCATCACGGCCCTTACGCCTTGGGCCACACACGTAATACAATGGCCGGTACAGAGGGCAGCTACCAGGTGACTGGATGCAAATCTCGAAAGCCGGTCTCAGTTCGGATTGGAGTCTGCAACTCGACTCTATGAAGCTGGAATCGCTAGTAATCGCGCATCAGCCATGGCGCGGTGAATACGTTCCCGGGCCTTGTACACACCGCCCGTCAAGCCATGGAAGTCTGGGGTACCTGAAGTCGGTGACCTTAATAGGAGCTGCCTAGGGTAAAACAGGTAACTAGGGCTAAGTCGTAACAAGGTAGCCGTACCGGAAGGTGCGGCTGGAACATCTCATTTTAGAGACTCAGTTGTAACTGAGTATAAACAAATTAACAAAAAGAACTTGCTTAAAAGTTTGCTTTTGTAATATTTATTTTAGTTGTTATTTTTATTAAAAATATAAGGAAACCCTTAATAGTTAGTATCAAGGAAAGAGATATAGGTATTAGATTAGTATTTTCAGGCATTATATGTCTATACTATACGAATTTTATTACTTATTAGTCTAAAAAAGACAGTCTCGTAGCTCAGCTGGTTAGAGCGCTACACTGATAATGTAGAGGTCGGCAGTTCGAGCCTGCCCGAGACTACTAATTATAATTAAAGAGTTAAGAAGTAGAAGAGTAATAGAGTTTAAACTCGACAACTTAGATACTTGATAACTCAAAATTAATTAAAAAAGAGGGGGATTAGCTCAGCTGGCTAGAGCGCCTGCCTTGCACGCAGGAGGTCATCGGTTCGACTCCGATATTCTCCACAATTTGGAGATCATCGGGAAGCTGATCATCTTTAAAACAGATAAAAGTTAGTAATATATAGTCATTGGTTATGTATTATTAAAAAAAAGTTTACGAGAGTAGACAAGAGAAGACGTAATTATAGAGATATAATTAGAACATAGAGAAATTAACCGAAAGGTTTTTATTAATTAGGATAAAAATAGTTGTTTAGACGGTTATTTATTATTTACTTAATAAAAAGGCGAAGGCCTTTAATTTTTACAATTTAGAAGGATTAATTTAAAAGTTGCAACAGAGCCAAAAACAATGTTTGCGTATTAATTTGGATAGAAGAGACAAGATCATTGACATTAACGATAAGAACATCACAAAGAAAAGACCAAAGCACTTTTGAAGTGTTTGGCAAATTATTATAATTAAATTAATAGGAAAGAAATCGTTAAGGGCGTATGGCGGATGCCTAGGCTTTCAGAGGCGAAGAAAGACGTGGTAAGCTGCGAAAAGCTGCGGGGATCGGCACACACGAATTGATCCGCAGATGTCTGAATGGGGCAACCCGGCTGGTTGAAGACCAGTCACTCTAATTTATTAGAGAGCAAACCCGGAGAACTGAAACATCTAAGTACCCGGAGGAAAAGAAATCGAAGAGATTCCGTAAGTAGCGGCGAGCGAAAGCGGATTAGCCCAAAAGCTTTTATATGTTTAGTAGAATGTTTTGGAAAGAACAGCCATAGACGGTGATAGCCCGGTATATGAAAGGCATACATAAGTGATAAATGAGTAGGGCGGGACACGTGAAATCCTGTTTGAATATGGGGGGACCATCCTCCAAGGCTAAATACTCCTGAAAGACCGATAGTGAACAAGTACTGTGAAGGAAAGGTGAAAAGCACTTCGAATAGAAGGGTGAAAGAGAACCTGAAACCGTACGCCTACAAGCGGTCGGAGCCCACAAGTTGGGTGACGGCGTGCCTTTTGCATAATGAGCCTACGAGTTAATTTTACTAGCGAGCTTAAGTACTTAAGGTACGGAGGCGCAGCGAAAGCGAGTCTGAATAGGGCGCTTAGTTAGTAGG
>NZ_JABSNO010000047.1 GCF_013294015.1 Frigoriflavimonas asaccharolytica | reverse complement strand
TTAAACTCAAAAAGCCATTGGAAATGTATAAATTAGCAGCATAAAAACAATTAAGAAACAACTAATTGTGGTCTAAAGAAATGAGGGTAGAATAATATTATCAGAAGTATTTAAAAGATAAAGCATTTTCATTTTGTACCACTGTTGTACTATTTAATCATTGCCAACTACCATTAATAAAGAGAATTTTACTTTTTGTATCGGGAAATAAATTAGAATTTTCAAATATTATTAATTAAGATTATTACCTTAAAATTGATTAAAATTATGAAAAAAGTTCATTAATTTCGGTCGAGTTATTATTTGAATTTAGATATTCGATGTATTTTTAAATGTATTTATTATTATCAATCATTCAATATTGCTTTTAAAATCTAAAACTGTTATTGCATTTTATAAAGAAATTTACCCTATAATATTACATTCTCACCCAGAATCCCCAATATAAAACCGACCAATTGCGCAAATCACCATCGCTCAAAAACAGGTTAAAAACAGCTTTTGAGGTCCTTTAGAGCGGTTTTAAATTTATTTAATTAAAATTTTGAGTTTAAAAAGCGCGTTTTCTATTAAAAACTTTACATTTTGTAGTAGAACTACTACAAAGAATTTTAAAAAGAGGTTTTATCTTTGAAGTATAATAATTCAAATAAATAATTAACTTAAAAATTAGAAATTATGGCAGCTAACAATTCAAGAGGAGTTTTGAAATTCAACGGAGGATCAGAACAAAAAGTGTTAAAACTTAACTACAGTGTATCAAGATCTACAGACGTTTCTGGTCGTGTAGCATCAGATCCAAGTAATGCTTTAATTAAAATTACAATTGAAGCGACAGAAGATGCTCACGTATTAGAAAGTTTATTAAACGGAAAATACAAGCCAACAACTGGTGAAATTACTTTCAATAAATCTCACGAAGAAGGAACTTTGATCACTTTGAAATGGAACAACGGATATGTAATACAGCATGAAGTAGCATTTGATGCAATTGATCAAGACAATATGTTGATTTCTTTCGTGGTAAGTGCAGAGCAAATTGACTATGGCACATCAGCTTACGAAGGAATTTGGCCAGGTAAATAACATTTAAATCTTTTTCAACAATTCAGAATTTTATTCCCGACTGGTATGCTTTTAAGTATTTCTGGTCGGGTTTTTTTAACGTCTATTATTCAATAAGGAGCTACAGTAAGTTAAATTCTATTTCCTAATAAAATCCTAAAATTGAATTTTAGAACCCGATTCCCAAAAACTTGTACTAACTTCGTTTTTGATACATGATAAATAAAACAGAACCCGATATGTTTACAGATAATAATAAACCACCAACATCGCCAGAATTAAATACGCCAGATTTGGAAAGAATGGGGACAGATTCTCTAAGCTCATTTGTTGCGAAAAAATCAAAAATAAAAGGAGCAGATAAGATTGTAACAGCAGGAACTGCCATCAATGGTATTGCTGGAAAAATAAAACAAGCGCCTATCACGGTTGATAAAGACCTTTGGACGGACCAACCGACATCAAAAATTTATAATGCAAAAACAATTGCAGAAAATCAGATTTTGGGCATTAACCGCGTGGTTAAATTAAAAGTAATCATAGAAGGAAAAGTGATAAAACACTTCAAATATTTTAAATTAAACCAGAGTGCATCCAGTCATCATACATTTGATCTCACTTTGGCAGCGGAAGAAGTAGGTGATGATGAAAACCATGATTTACAAGCTGCTCAGGAATTTTTGGGCAAAAGATTGACTGCTGTTTTTCTTTATAAAGACGTAATAGACGGACCAGAAAGAACATTTGTGGGCGTAATCACAGAAGTTGGTTATGAGCAAGATTCGGGAAGTTTAGGCAACATCATCGTTTCTGGTTTTGATCCAACCATATTATTAGACTCGGCACCACATACCCAAAGTTTTGGTGGGGAGCAAGCCATCAGTCTCAATAGTATTGCAGATTCCGTCGTAAAAGAAGGTTTAGGAAGTTCTAATTATGATTTTCGTGTAGAAAGTGCTTACACCACTAATATTGGGTTTTCGGCTCAATATAACGAAACTCATTACAATTATTTAGCAAGAATAGCAGAAGCATATGGAGAACAATTTTTCTATGACGGAGAAGTTCTGCATTTTGGGAAATTACCACCACAAGAAACGCCTGTAGAATTAGAATATGGCTCCAATGTGAGCGATATAAAAGTAAAAATGCGTGCAATCCACGTAAATCCCACATATTACGGTTATAATAGCGGTAGCGATGAGAAATTAACAACTGGAGAATCAGAAATAAAACACCGATCAGATATTGCAAGCAGAGCTTACGATATTTCTAAAAACACTTTTAAAACGCCATCTTTGCGTGTTGCACCTATAAGATCTCAAACCTATAAAGATGTGGATTTTTCCCAGAAAGGAACTGCGGGCAGTAATTCTACACAAGTATTTATTACCACAGGAAACACCTCTTTGCCATTTCTTTATCCAGGATGTGCAGCAGATATTAAAATGCGAAAAAAAGACAGCAACAAAACTTCCTATTTCACAAAATTAATGATCATAGAATGCACCCACGAAGTAGATGCACGAGGATACTACAGTGGGACTTTCCAAGCAATAGCAGCAGATACAGGCTTTTTGCCACGTCCAAAATTTGAGCAACCACATGCTGAATCACAATTCGCAAAAGTAATAGATAATGCAGATCCAAAAAACCAAGGGCGTGTACAAGTTCGTTTTGATTGGCAATTGCACGATACCACAGAATGGATCCGAGTGATGACGCCCGATGCAGGAGGAAGCGATAAAGTAAGCAAAAACCGTGGTTTTATGTCCATCCCAGAAATAGGCGATCAAGTGATGGTAGATTTTATACATGACAATCCAGATCGTCCTTTCGTGATGGGATCTATGTTCCATGGGAAAGTTGGCGGCGGTGGTGGTGCTGGAAATAATGTGAAGAGTTTGAGTAGTAAAAGTGGACATATTATTTGTTTGAATGATGGAGCAGGTATAGAAATTAAAGATAAAAATGGAAATCATGTTACCTTGAGCGGGACGGGAGATGTGACAACTGAAGTAAGCAATAATAACACGGAAAAAATTGGTGTAAATCGCACAATAAATGTTGGAACAAACAATACCATAAACATTGGTTCAAAAGATGGTGGCGGTTCTAATGCAGTTTTAAAAATGGATAATGGCGGAAATGTAAGCATCACTTGTGATACAGAAATCAAATTTGAAACTGGATCAAGCTCAATTACTCTTTATTCTGATGGTTGCATAGACATTAAGGGAAAAAATATATCAATAAATGGAACAGAAAGCGTTTGTAATACTTCAGCGGGTGAAGTTCATATCAAAGGTTCAGGTAAAGCTGAAGCACTATTTAAAGGAAATACCACAATTACAGGTGGACAAGTTGATATAAATTAAATTATGGAATACAAATTGTACAATATCATCCAAGGTGATACTTTAGAATCTATAGCGAAAAAAAACAAGATAAGTATCGATGAGATGCTGGATTTTCATAATAGAAACTCTGGCATGATGCAACAATTTTTTGCAGAGCCAATTCCTGTACATATTTCTGAAATAAGAATTCCTTTGGAACAAAAGAAAAATGAAGAGGATTTAATAGATTATGATTTAATTACGAAGTACCGTTGTGAACAAACCGTTGTAACTAAGCTAAATGGCATTCCGACGAATACAGCTACTACTAAAAGAGAATTTCAATTAAAAAAAATAATTAAAGAAGATAATTTATTTATAGAAATAAAGATTCTTGATAATATAATTGAAATGAACCCTGCGCAATATCAGGAAGCAATAAATTTAGTTAGCGAATTAGATAATATAAAATGTGATGGAATTATTCTAAAAGTAAATAATATAACTGGTGGAATTAAAAAAGTGAATAATCATCAAGAAATCATAGAAAAATGGAAAAATCACAGGAACCTATTAGAAAGCAAATATGGTTTTATTCGTGATGCTAAAAGCAAAGAATCCATAGGAAAGTTTATTGATACTGCAGGAAAACAAATTGAAAACGAGAAAGCGCTTATAGATGACTTAAAAATGAAAATGTTTTTTGAAGTTATTTTCAATAAATATCTTGTAAATGCAACAGATAAAATGGACGAGTATAGCAGAAATGTTTATTCCCAGTTGTTTGAAGGTGAAATAGTAGAACTAAAAATAAAACAAGATCTTTTGCGGGAAAGTGAAGATCAGATTTTAGTTAGAAAAGTGAGTTCAATAAATGAGGCTACAAAAAGTTCTGCAAATCTCGAAGAGAAATACGATGAAAAATTTAAACCAATTTTAAAGTATAAATTTTCAGAATACAATGCAAGTTATCGGGAAAGAGTGGTTTACAATGATAAAATAAATTTGCCAGAAGAAGGCGAAGTAACCATGATAGAAGAAGTGAAAAATAACATTCAACTACTTGTAAATTATAACTTTAGAAAAATAGAATAATGGCAAATTCATATATTATACAAAGCACAAGTGTCGTATGCACCAATATGCAGGTTCCAAATCCCTTAAAAATCGGGGTTTCCAGAAGTAATCCCAATATTGTACATACGAATAAGACAGAATATTTTCTTACTATAGATGACAGAAAAATAAGCGAATCCTTCAAATGTAAAATGGCAGCAAAAAAATGGGGTGGTCTCGCTCTTTTATGTGTAGGATTAGCAATTGGCGGCGCTATTCTTCTCACAGTTGCTACAGGTGGACTAGCTGGTCCAGTACTTATAGCTCTTGCTGTTGGAGCACAGGCAGGTATTGCGGTTGCAGCAGTAGGAGCTGCTGTTGCCATCGGAATTGGATTTTATAAAGAAGCGCATGATTGTGATGTTACATTAGAAATACCTTGGGTAGGGTTTCACAACACTGTTAAATTCCAGAAAAAAAATGCACTTCTAAACTCTTCAGTTATGAATTGTCCACAAGGTGGTATAGTAACTTTGATTGTAGATCCGGTAATTGCTCAGCAGGCTGCAGATTTCATCAGTAATAATAATCAAAAAGAAATTATTGCACAGGGTTTAAGTAAATTTGGAGTTGGTCTTATTGGAGGATTGACGGGTGGTACTAATGTATTAGGCGTTTCACTTGCGATTGGTTTTGATTATATGTTTGAAAATGGTGAAAGCGAAAGATTAGATTTGCCTAAAGAAACGAAAGAAGCTACGATAGAAGCAGGAACAGGGGTAGGTACAGAACTAGCAAAAGAAGGCTCGGAAATAGCATCTGTAACTAAAACCAACCAAGCACTTACAAGAGAAATAACCCGATTTAATACAGAAGCTTTTGAGGCAGGTCTCGCTGGCAACATTTCTCGGCAAGCGAGCCGTGAATTGGCAGCAGATATTGCATCCAGATCATTTGAAAATTATGATGCCTTAAAAGCTTTAAAAGGTATAGGAATTGGTATTGGCGGTGCCATTGCAGGTTTTATTTTAGAACAGGCTGTGAATGTGTATGAGGATAACTTATATGTTGATTCTGAGTTAATGAGAATTAATTCTAATAATAAAGATGCAAACAATAACATTGGTGTAATAGCCACAGATAAATAATATCAAAATGAAAAGAATGGGTTATGTTATAGGAATAGTCATCGGAATACCAATATTTATTTTTGTAGGAAATTTTTTCTTTTTTCGAGGCAATGCACCAAATGACATAGAAATAGAAAAGTACATACAAAATTCTAAAAACGATACAATTATTTTACCTCACAGCACGGAAATAACTAGCAAACAATATATTAAGGGACTAAGCAGAAGAGGACGGCCTTCTGGCTTTTTATGGAGCTATATCTATTTTGATAATAAATATAAAAAGTTTCTATCTCTACAAACATTTTTATGGCTTGATGAAAATTCGCAAATGCGGGGAACTACTTTAGGTAGTAATGAAAATGGCGATAAAATGTCGGTACATATCAACCAATTACAACTCAACAATTCAAAATACGGTACAAAAGAAAACCCTGTTCCAGTATTTCCTATAGATATTATATTAGAACCTGGACAGTCTTCTTGGGAAGCAAGAGGTTATCCAGAAGATCCTTTTCATGTTTCAGATGAACTCAATAAAATTTTTGTAGAACAGTATTTGAAACATTTCATGCCGAAGGAAGAATTTAAAGAAATGTTTGAAGAGTAGGTATTATTTTAAAGTTATTGTAAATTAATATTTTACAAAATTAGTAAATTGCCAATTCACGCATTGCGGGCAACACTTCTCGGCAAGCGAGCCGTGAATTGGCAGCAGATATTGCATCCAGATCATTTGAAAATTATGATGCCTTAAAAGCTTTAAAAGGTATGGGGATTGGTATTGGCGGTGCGATTGCAGGTTTTATTTTAGAACAGGCGGTGAATACGTATGAGTATGGTACAAGTAAAAGTGTTGACGCAATAAAAGGTGGAGGGTTTGATTTTCCATATTTTGATGGTATATTCTACCCTCATTTCTTTAGACCACAATTAGTTGTTTCTTAATTGTTTTTATGCTGCTAATTTATACATTTCCAATGGCTTTTTGAGTTTAA
>NZ_JABSNO010000046.1 GCF_013294015.1 Frigoriflavimonas asaccharolytica | reverse complement strand
ATCAAAAATAAAATTATGGCAACAGCAAACGGCACAAAACCTACTTTTCAACCAGATAATAGTGCGAGTTCTATTTCTGCCAGTCAGGTTTTCGGAATCAATAGATTGGTGAAATTACTCATCGTGATAGAAGGGAAGGTAATCAAGCATTACAAACACTTTAAACTAAGCCAAAATAGCAGCAAACACCACCGTTTTGAGATGATTTTGGCGCATGATTCTTTAGGAAATAGAGAAAATCACAATTTGGAATCTTCCAATGAATTTTTAGGTAAAAGAATTACCATCGTTCAAAAATATAAAGACATTCCAGATAGTCCGGAGAGAACTTTTGTAGGAGTAATCACAGAAGTGAGCTACACGCAAGAGCAAAGCGGACTCGGAAACATCGTTTTATCAGGTTATAGCCCCACAATTTTGTTGGATGCTGCGCCACATACCCAAAGTTTTGGCGGCAAACAATCTGTGAATATGAGCATCATTGCCAATCAACTCATCAAAGAAGGCATCAAAGCTGGCTATTACGATGTTCGAGTAGATGCCAATGATTATTCTGAAATTATTTACAGCGCACAATACAACGAAACGCACTACAACTACCTCGCAAGAATGGCAGAAGCGTATGGCGAGCAGTTTTATTATGATGGCGAAGTCTTGCATTTTGGCAAATTGCCACCCCAAAACCAAGCCTTAAAATTGGTCTATGGCAGCAATGTGAACGATATTAAAATCGAAATAAAAGCCGTGCATACAAAGCCTCAATTTTACGGCTACAACAGCAGTCAGCACGCAAAACTAACTTCTGGAACCACACCCGCAAAACATAAAAGCGATTTAGCCAGCATCGCCTACAAAAAAAATGATGCTGAAAGCGGAATTTTCCGCACACCAGCTTTGCAGATAGCCCCAATTCGCGCCACAACAGACAAAGATGTGGTAAATTCTCAAATGAGTGCAGCCGGAAGCAAAGCCGTAGAAGTTTTGAATGTGAGCGGAACGACGAGCATTCCATTTTTGTATCCAGGTTGCGTGGTAGATCTGGAAATGCGCAAAGAAGACAGCAATAAAACGTCTTACTTCACAAGATTAATGATTGTAGAAACCACGCACGATGTGGATACTTTGGGACATTATGCAGGAACTTTCAAAGCAATTGCAAGCGATACAGGATTTCTGCCAACGCCGGAATTTACACAACCAATTGCCCAACCACAAATGGCAACGGTAATCTCGAACTCAGATCCGCAAGGACAAGGAAGAATCACGGTAAAATTTGATTGGCAATTGCACGACACGACAGATTTTATCCGAATGATGAGTCCAGATGCAGGTGGCACAGACCAAGTTTCTCAAAACCGCGGTTATGTAGCCATCCCAGAAGTTGGCGATCAGGTGATGGTTGGTTTTGTGCACAATCATCCGGATCGACCTTTTGTGATGGGTGGGATGTTTCATGGGAAGGTTGGATTGGGTGGTGGCGCGCAAAATCACATGCGTTCTATACAAACAAAAAGTGGTATCAAAGTTTTGATGAATGATAATGAGAAGAGTGTGACGATTCTGGATCCTAGTGGGAATACCTATTTTATGGATGGTGCGGGAAATATCGAAGTTACTGCACCGAATAACATGACTTTCACCGCTGGGAAAAATATTAAAATAAATGCAGGAGTTGATATTACGTCTGTTGCAGGTAGTAATATTTTTTCGACTGCAAATGTAAATATTGTTTCTAATGCTGGAGTTAATATGATAGATACTGCCGGCAAAGATTTGATGCAGAGTGCAACAGGAAATATTCATGAATCTTCTGATATGAGAAATGAAATTTCTGAAAACGAAAGAAATATTCAGGCGAAGAAAAGCGACTCTTATGCAGAGAAAGTTACAGTAGTAAGCACCAAAGAAAATATGATTTTACAAAGTGAAAAAACAGTGAAATCTCAAAGTGGAGAAGAAGGAAACTCTCATTAAACGTTTTTACTATGGCAATCATTAAAAAAGCGAAAAACATCAATATTCAGGTAGCGAATAATTATACTTCAATATCTAAAATTTCTCATGAGCAATCTGAAGAAGTAATTATGGAAGCTACAGTGGGCAATCTTGAATTATCCAGCCAGAAACGTGCAATTATGCAAGGATTTGGAAAGGATAGTGAGAAAAATAAACATGAGACGGATAATAAAGTAGAATCAATTATTGGAGATTCCTTGACTTATATATTTGAATGGGTAGAATATTCTGTTCAAAAATTCAAAAAAGAACCATCATTTGAAGATCGTAAAAATGTTAATTGGGTGTATGAAGATTCTAAAGGAAATAGAACACAATTAAAAGGAAAGGAAGATAAACTACGTGTATATTTAACAAATCCAGATGATTTTGGAAAAGATTATAAAATTTTTGCCTATTTGCAAAGTTTGTCTGAAAGTGTATATTTTAAATCTCACATAGTAGATGAGCTACATATTGTTAATCGAAAAAGTTGGAAAGCGAGACTACCTCAAACAGGTGGAAATTATTCATATGAAGAAATCGCAAAAAATCCTAAAGATTATTATGATACAATTGTTATTCACCATTCAGGGAATGCGAAAAGTTACCCATCTGTTAGAGAGATTCAAGATGAACATATGGACAAAATGGATAAGGCTGATATTGGATATCATTTTGCTATTAACAGATACGGTAAAATATTTGAGGGTAGACCTATTAACATTAAAGGCGCTCATGTAGATCTCGCAAATACTGCAAAAATTGGAATTGTTTTATTAGCGGATTTAAGTAGTGATAATAACGGTTTAACGGGTATTAAGAAAAAAATTGAAGAATATAATGGAAATGATTACTTAACTGATAAAATGGAGATTTCGCTATTACGTCTTTGTATTTATCTTGATAAATTATATAAAATCGATAAAGTAGGTGGACATATGGAAATCGCTTCAAGTTCTAAAACTGAAGAAAGATACTGTCCAGGTAATTTAACTATGGAAAAAATGGAAAATTGGAGAAAGATCTTAAATAAAAAGAAACCATGATAAAAATGTTAAGAATTTTTGTCGGAATACTAATATTGTATTTTTTTGTAGGTATTGTAAATATTGGATATGAATTTGTGGATTTAAAATTAATTTTGAAGTTTCCATCTACAAAATTTTATTATGGACAAATTGATGATCAGATCAAATATTTTGCTGACAGTGAATCATTAATCATCAATATTTTACCATATATTTTAATACAAGGAATTTTAACTATAATATTTTTCAAAAAAAAAATCACTCCGAAAAAAATTATTGCTAAAGCTATATTTTTATTTCTCGTTTTGTTGATTTTGCTATATTTTTTAGTGAGTGTGGCTTTATATTATAACGTTTTATGGATCTATACTGTAATATTTTTTTTAATTATTTTAATAAATGTATTTTTAATAAAACTTATAAATCGTGAATCTTTAATAAAATATTAAATGAAAATTAATGTCAAATTTGAGAAAACGTAATACAGGGTTGCATTGCAAGTTATAAACTGTATCAGTATGAAATTAGTAAAGAAATAGAGATAGAAATAGAAAAAGTAACATTTTTGGATACATTCGGAGCGGGATGGGAAGATGGTGGAGCAGGAGGTGTTATGAAACAATGGATACCGGGTCTGGTTGCTATGTTTTGTTTACAGCATTTTAAAAATCTAACTGATAAAACCAAATACCAACCTTTTACAATATTAATAGATATCGCTTTATGAAAATAAAATCACTAATAGCTTTTTTAATTTTATTAATTAATTTTAGCTGTATAAAAACTACAAAATCAGAACCGATGAAAATAAGATATACTTCTATCAATGATGTTTATGGTAACTACATTTTCAATTTCGAAGATAATATTACGGGAATAAAAAATATAAATGATTTTGCTGTTGAAAATATTAAATCATCAAAAAAAGTAAGTGATTCAGTGAACACCCTTTTTTCTAAAATGTCCAAAGAAGAAGCGCAAGATTATGCATCAAATCAAAGTCTTCCGACAATGGCAACAAACGTTATTTTCTATAAAGCATTGGATGATCTTGATGGTCAGCCAGATCAAAAAGATATTTTAATAGAATATATTTTAGATGAGAATACGTTTGGGATAAAAAATATAAATATTTCCAATAATGAGCATGAAAAAGATATTGTTTTTAAAGAAAGAATTAAAAGTAAAGAATCTTTATCCTTGGAAATTAATTTGAAAAATATTTCGTCATCAGATTTAAAGATTATTTTGGAAAAGGTTGATCAGATAGCTTTACAAAAGAAAGTGGAGAACTTTCAGTACAAAATCGAGGATGAAAAAGAAAATTTATTATTTTGCATTGAATTTCAAAAAATGGGAGAATATATAAGCTTAAAATTTCCATCAAAATCATAGTTGATTAATACGAAACATTATTAAAATGGCGACAGCAGGAGTAGAATTTACGAAGAAAGATCCTATCGAAAGAAAAGGGATTGAAAATACGCAGGTGAAAAGTATAAAACTATCGACGCCTTTGGACAAAGGATCTGCAAATTTAGAAGGAAAAATAAATCGAACTAGTTTACAATTAGGTATGTTATTTGGAAAAACATATCAATTTCAAGTAGAAACTTATACTACTCTTCCACCTCAAGATAAGAAGAAGATAAAATGGAAATACAAATACCATAGTCTTTCTCAAAATAAATGGATTGAACATGTTTCGAAAGTGACTGGTGAAGTGTTCAGCGTCCTTCTGAATAATAAAGACATTTGTGGAAGAACTTTACATGTTATGGCCTATATTAATGATTCTGATAATGAGGGTTATCTTAAAATCTGGCACCACAATAGATTTAGGTGGTTTAACAGAAAGACTTTTGAAGCAGAATTAAAGGAAAGAACAGATGCCAAAATGCCTTGGAAAGTAAATCAAGCAGGCACATCTCTCTGCGGAATGGCTTGCATTTTTTATCTATTTGCTAAAGAACAACCTGAAGCTTACAAAAAATTCGCAAAAGATCTATTTAGAACAGGAGAAGCTTCACATAACAATTATACAGCTAAACCAAGTGAAGAAGTATTAAGTAAATTTATCAATGGCGATGGATTTCCTGTAGGATGTGGTGGGATGCCAATTGTAGATTTTGTAACGATGGCAAGCACTAGAAATACAGATAATCCAAAATATAAAGGTGGTAATGAAGAAGTTCAGGCTATCAATTGGCCATGGGTAGTAAAAAATTTATCATCAAAGCTTTTAGGATACACAAATATAAAAGATAAAGGGACTTATAATCCTGTTGCAGCCCAGTCATCAACTGGTCTTATGTATGTGGAGGATAGGTTAAATGAAATTGAAAATTATCATAATCAGGGCTATAAAGTAATTCTTATGGTAGATTCTGACTTAATACAAGATATATATGATATTGATGGTATGGATTATCACTGGATTGTATATGATGGAGGATTAAACATCGAAAAACCTAAATCATTAATTAAGAAGTATTTTGAAAATTTAATAATGTTTGATGTTTATTCATGGGGGTCTAATCCAAAGGATAAGAGCACAGGATATTTGCGCAAAAAAATATCAATAAATCATTTTAAATTAAACTATTATGGATATATAATTTGTAAATAATATGCAAAAAAAAACAGTATACATTCTTTTATTGTCAATTTTTTTAGTTGCAATTTATATTGGCTATCAGTTGAATAAGCAAGATAACGAAGATGAAATTCTTATATATCAATGTCAAAGCAATCCAAATGTTAATACCACAATAACCTTTGTTGTAAAAAAAGATCAAATGACTTCGAAAGATTTTGTAATTAAATTAAATTCCAAGGATACAATCTTAGATAAATCTTATAGTGATTCAAATAGTACGAATGAATATAGTTTCAGTCATACATTTGTAAAAGGAGACAAAGTAGAAATTGTATTAATGCAGAAAACATATGTAATTGATAGATTTCAGTTTAGTTCAGTAATTATTAATCGTAAAAAAGGTCTTGAATGTAAATTTGATGGTGCTTTTCTAAATGGGATCAGATATAATAGTGATGTTTTCATTTTAAAATAGCAGTTGATAAAGAGGTTTCTAAATTCAGAACAGAAAGTATAAAGGAACGGATAATATAACATATTTTGATAAAGAAGTAATAAATATTCAAACCTTACCAGGAATTAAAGTAAAATCATTCAAAACAAACTATTATGGATATATTGAAGTTCGTTGAAAGATATTTTATTTTTACATTAATATTTTTTATTTTTTCGTGTAATAGCAATTCTAGAAAAACCATTAAAAGTGAAATCTGGATTTATAATTGGGATAATAAGCCATTGCCAAAAAATATTTTATTTGTAGAACTTGATAATGAAAAAGCAACAAAGTACAAAATAGATTATGTAAATACTGGATATGATACTCTAAACAGAAATAAATATTTGGTAATAAAAATAAAATCATCAGAAAATAGGATATCAACAAGTAATGTGTATGAGTTGAGAATTAATGACAGTATTTACTATAAAATTTATGATTTCAAAACCAGACCTAAAAATCAAGGTGGAGATATTGATGTTAAAGTTAATAGTGGGTATTCTGAAATAGGGGATGACGATATTATCAAAATTAGCTCAGGCTTTAAAATAAAAAATCAATAGAAATTATTCTTTAATAATTATCGGATATAAAGAATTTAACATACAAATTGTTTAAAAATTTATGCAGAATGTATTAGAATACTTACCAACAAGCACCTACCAATTAGAAGAGAAATCTACTCTAAAAATTGGTGATCAAGAATATGAAGCAATTATTTCTTATAATTTATTTGTGGAAAATGTGGAGGAAAAAGACTATGAAGTAGTTGTTGATAGAACAAATTTTAAAGTAAATGACAAGAAAATTGACACTAAGTTTTTAAGTATTGCTCATCAATATATGGAAGCATTATTTCCATTGAAATGTAATATAGAAAACTTTAGAATAAAAATCGTAAACCTGGCCGA
>NZ_JABSNO010000045.1 GCF_013294015.1 Frigoriflavimonas asaccharolytica | reverse complement strand
CTCAATTACTACCTTGGCTTTGAAACTACCATCAAATTTTCTTCTCGTTTTTCTCATGTTTTTTCCGACTATTTAAAGTTAATAATTTCAACTTATATAGTGGTCCAGTTTTTCAAGGGTATTATAATGTATCGCATTGTATGAGAGAAAAAAAAATTAAGTAATTGGTTCAAAGTCTTTTTTATGAATGGTCTGATTTATGAATAATTTAGGATGATGATAGGTTTATATAATTTCAATATTTTTACAAATAAAAATGATTACAAAATTAATTTCATCAGTTAACATTAAACTTTATTATTAAAATTAAAATTCATGACGAATGAAGATAATAACTATATCAAGTTAAAAATAGAAGGTATTTTCAAATTAAAAAAAGTTGCTTCGGAATTTAATATAACTTCGGATGACTTAGTTGCATTTCACAATCAGTTCTGTGACATTAGCGAATTACTCCCGCTTAATATGCCTAAACATGTAGAGCATGTCTATCTACCTGCTCAAAATTTCAAAGATCGAGATGTGAAACTTCTGAAAAGTACAAAACTCGCACTTCCAACTGTAGTTAGTGAAAAAACCTATGGCGTTATGCTTAACTTTTTACCGAAAGATCTCAAAATGCATTATAAGATAAAAGTAAAAAAAGAAAATGGGTTTTTAGAAATTAGTAAAGAAAAAACTTACATAAACAATAAAGAAATTGAGCAAACTATTGAGCAATTATTTGAAAAAGCAGAGCAAGTACTTTATCCAATCCAGATTGCGACAGATGAAAAAGGTGCTATTTTCAAAATTATAAATAACGAAGGAATAGCTAACCATTGGGAGAAAGATTGCAAACCAATGCTGGTGGAATATTACAAATCCGAAACAGCGGATAATATTATCGGGAAGTTGGATAAATCCTTTAAAAATTTAAGCTCGAAAAAAGATTTGTTAGAAAGAAATTTATTTTATAAATTATTTTTTCTGCCGGTTTACACTAATTATCCCGATTTTTTTAAAAAAGATTTTCTAAAGATTTATTTTTCTGGAATCAAAAATGTGGTCAATTATACTGTGGAATACTCTTTAGAAAAAGAATTTACCCGAGGACAGAAGATTGCCTTGCGTATTTCTGGAAAAGAAGAGGGAAATATTTTTAATAAAAATTCAGAAAAAGGAGAAATAGATTTGCTGTATAAATTTCACAAAGAAAGTAATGCCATATTTTCAATTACGGGTTTTGCAACTGCAGTAGAAAATGGAATACCTCATAAAATTGATTTTCAGCTCTATGAATTGGAAAATAATTCTTAAATTTAGATATTAGTAAATACACAAGACAATGAGTGAAAAACATTTAGTTTGCCAAGGAGCCATATGCCAATGCAACTATGGCACTACTCCAGATAAATTAAAAGTATTAACCCAGACAAAACGCTTCATCAACGATAAAGAAGGAAGCACAAAACTAATGGCCACCAATATGGATATTGGCGCTTCCACTTTTGAAAAAAATACTTTTGGTCCGTGCAAAATGCAACCTATTCCGGGAGGTGGTTTTAAGCCTTGTTAAATAATAGTAACCGTTTGGAGTGGTTTTTATGATAAAATAACTTTAGAAGACAACTCTGGAAAGGCATTGCTGGAAGATAGCAAAGCAACTTGCCCAATTGGTGGGCCAGATTGCATTACCATTATTAATCACGGGCAGATCGCGGAGATTTCTCCGCAAAATGTGGAAAATGCGAATAAGGAGGTTTTGGCGGAATTGTTTCCTTTTGTGGATCTGGGAGAAGATGAAGAGGAAAATAAACATAAAGTCAATTTTAAAATCCGCTGATATGAGTGCAAAAATAGTTACAAAATTTCTATCCAAAAAACATAGCGGAGATGGTGTTTTACATATAGATTTCAATTCATATTCCCAAAATAAAATTGCGTTGCAAACGGAATTAGTTGGTTCTAAAAATACCGATATAATTTGGGAAATTTATAGCGAAAATCAAAAATTAGATACTAATGATTTAAACAGAGGAAAAAATGCTGAGTTTTTAGTACTAAAATCTTATGCTGGATCGCGAGATAAGCCTCACGATTTTTTGATTGTCTGTAAAAACTCAAAAGGTTTAAATCTTGCTTCGTTTACAATTTCGGTTTTTGCAACACCAGAAATTTTAGAAGCATATTGGGGAACTTCTATTGAAAATAAAATTTATGAAGCGTCTATCAATCGTAATTTTACAGCAATTTTTAATGGTGTTGGTCTATACAATATACCTTTACACCTTGATGTTTACTTTGTTGCGAAAAAAGGTGAAGATGTAAAAGTAGAAAGCCTAAGCAAAGTAATTCACATTAAATCTATATATGATATAGCAGATTTCTATGTAAACAAAGAAATTTTAAATAATCATAAAATGTTTTTTCTTGGAAATACACCAACCATTTTTATGGAGTATATTTCAAACAGCACATTGCTTGATCTTACAGGTAATATGAGAGATTTAGTGATTGCAAAAGCTTATTTTATAATTAAGTACAAAAATCATATTTTATTTAATGGCAAATTTGAAAATCACATTTTAAATATTACCTTCAGCATAAATTCTTTAGTTGTAGAAGAAAAAAATACAACCATCTCTCCTGTTGTAGTTGCAACCGAAGAATATTTTACCCAAAAGTATGAACCTTGCAAGTACGAGAAAATTTTTTATAAACACGGAGAGAGTGCTGAATTAGAACTATTTGATGAAGATAAGCCGACCAAAAAAGATAAGGATGGAAAATTATCAAACAGCAAAGTTGAAATTTCAGTTATAGTACCACCTGTTGGTAGTAAAAACGTAAAAGATCTAAAAATACGTCTCGAAAAAGTTGAAACCAAACAGTGTAGTTTTAACGATGATAATAAAAAACTTGCAAATTATGATGAGGGCAGTATAGCCGAGGAAACCCTTCCACACAAAGGAAGGGTAATAAATACTAAAAACTTAGACGAAGCCAAAATACAATATATTTTTGATAAGCCTGATAAAAAAATAACCATAAAACCTACTTTTAATTATAAGTATGGCAAAGATACTGCATGGGAATTTTTAAAACATTATTTCCTATTCTCTACCTTATTAGATAGCAAAGATGTACTGCAAAATGAATTAAAAGGCAAACTCATTGGTTGGGAAGCAGAATCTAAAGGCATAATAGATGTGCATAGAATTGGCTTAGAAACCTGCAGATACCAAAAAGGTTTGTATTTAAAAACTTATGCAGATGTAGCATGGGCTTTTCATTCAAAATTTGATAATCCTTATATTCCAGAATATTACAATGATAACAAGTCCGTGAAATTTGTAGAAGGTTTAGACGAGGAAATTGACCAATTGGTAAATAGTCCGTTATTAAACAATTTTTCTGCCACCATTATTTCTCCCGCACTGGGAAGCAGTTTTATTCGCAAATTTATTGCCGACATCATAAAAGACATGGCAGAAAGATACGGTTTTGCATTTACGGCGTATTATGATTTTGATGAAAGTGGAAAAAAGAATAGCAAGCAAATTGATTATGGAGAAACGCATCCTAAGGTATTTAAAGCACTAATTGCTGGTGTAGTTACCTTAGAAATTCTAATTGATGTTTTACTTATTATTATAACAGAAGGTGCCGCACTTGCCAACTTTGTCTCCAAAGCAGGAAAAGTAGCAAAGGTGATGAACAAAAGTGGAAAATTGGTGGATAAAGGATTGAAGGCAGAAGAAATATTAGCAAAACATTCTAAAACCTTTCAAGCGGCAAGAACAACGAAAGCAGCAAAAAGCACTTTTGAACTGATGAAGGGTTCTTATTACAAAGGTTATCGTTTTGTATATGATGAAGATATTGGCATTCAACCCATTTTAGAAGAGAGAGTGAAAATAAGTCCACTGCTTAACTTGGGCGTAAGCCAAGAAAAAAAATTGGGTGAACTAATAATAGATAAAACTCCTGTAGGAATGTTGCTTAATGTAGGCAAATCTGCCACAGGAGGATTTGGATTGGGAGTAAGTGCATTATTTTTGAAAAAAATAAGTTATACCAAAGCAGGAAGTAAAATTGAGGCTGGTAAACAAGCAGTTGGATGGTATCGTGCGGCAACTTATCCATTGAAAATTGTAAATTATGGTTTAGAAACGGTCTATAATCTTCTTGCATTCGCTACAGAAGAAATGATGAAAAAAGTTTTCGGTGCAGAAGCAGAATTTGAAAAAGACATTACTGCACATTTAGATCTAGATTTTTGGTTGAAAATACAAAATGCTTCAAACAAACTTGATCTTGTGGCTATGGCGAAGGGCGAAAGCAAAAAGGACAAATCTTCTATAAGCGTAGCTCCTTCTGGTGCATTCACAGTAAGATTAAAATTATCTGGTAATGTAGCCAACAAGGTGGTGGTTCGCGCCATGCAAATACTAACCTGGAATAATAAGCAAGAAACCAAAATGCAAGAAATGACTGCTGAAGGTGGTTTTGAAGTAGAAGGAAATATTTTTATAGAAAGGAGATACTATTTCAAAGCAGACAAGAAACCCTATCACGAAGACAAAATAGTGTTTACAGGTTTGGCTGGGGAATATGAGTATAAAATTAAAACTAGAAAACGTGATAAGGAAAAGATAAAAAAAGAAGAAGTAATAAAAAATCAAGAACCTACACAGTTTATTTTAATAGAACCTTGTCAATTAGTTTTTAATTCTTCAGAAATGACTAAAAACCCAAGCGATGATAAATAGCATAAAAAAAATACTTTTATTAATAATGGTTGCAATTAGTTTATTAGGATGCAGCCAAGACAAAAATCAAAATCAAAATCAAAATAGAAAAGGAATGAATATAGATCAATATATACCCGAAGAGAGTAAGACCATAGATAGAAATAATTATGCTGAAAAAGTATTAGAAAGCATTAAGCATTATGATAGCGAACCGATTTACTATTATAGAATAAATAAACAAAACTGCTTGATAGAGGTTAAAATAAATGATGTAGTAGATTATAAAGACTATGAATTATCAAATATAATTATTCCCTCTGAAATCGGACATATATTAAAATCGGGACAACAAACTGTAACCGTAAAAATGTATCCTGTTGGAGATTTAAGCAATAAAGATTTGGGATTGGAAAATCAGCCACAAGCGACTAAATTATCAGACAAGGCAAAAGTAGATATTTCTGTGGTAACTATGGATAATAAATCTAAAAAACAATTTGGTGATGAACGAGTAATAACTACACAAGTGAGTCCGAAGGAAGCAGCAGGAAAAAAATATTATGAATTTTCTTTTACATTTAATGCAGATATACCGTATCAATTCGAAGGCTGGTCAAAAGGAAAAGACCTACGAAAACTCAACCAAGAATTGGTGAGAAAAAAGGCGGTAGAATATTATGAAATGATTGGTAAGGTTCATTTAAATAAAGATTTAGACTCTTGGTTAAAGATTAATTTCCCTCTTGAAAAGAGAATTGAAGGAATGTTTTATGTAGATAAACAATATTTGGAAGACCTTGTTAAAGAATTTAGTGATGATGTATTGCAGGACTATACAATGCTCCCACTAAAAAATTATACCTTAGAATATATGGGAGATGGAAAATTATTAAGATTACGTCAATCTTCTTTAGAAGAGAATTACAGAGGAAAAGGAGCATTAATGTTAGAATATGATGAGGGATATTATTTTCCAGGCATCACTTTATATCTTCCAGAAGGTAGAGATTTGGCAACGCAAGGATTTATGATGTGGAAATAATGAGAAAACTTTTAGTTATATTTTGTGCAGGAATTTCTTTTTTGGGTTGTAGCCAGAAAGAGAAAACGCTTGCTAGTAAAGATACAAAGGTAACTTACGACATCAACAAACATATTTTCCCAGAAGCAAAACACATAACTGAAGACAACTTTGTGTATGAATTGAATTCGCAGATAAAACATTACAATAATGAACCCATCTACTATTTTAGAATTCATAAACAAAATTGTTTAATTGAGGTTTATGTAAATGATATATTTAATAATGATGATTACGAATTATCAAATTATATTACTCCTATTAATATATATCCCATTCTAAAATCTGGAAAACAAGAAGTTACTGTAAAAATGTATCCGGTGGGCAATTTGATTAATGAAGATTTAGGCAGAGAAAATGCGCCACCTTCAACTACTTTGTCGGATAATGCTGAGGTGGAGATAGAAGTTATAATGATGGATAATAAATCTAAAAAAAGATTTGATGATGAAAAAAGTATTGTTAAACATATGAACCCAAAAGAAGTAGCGGGGAAAGAATATTATGAATTTAGTTTTACCTTCGATGCTGATGTGCCGTACGAATTTGAAGGATGGACGAAAGGGCAGGATTTGCGAAAATTAGATCAAGATTTAGTAAGGGAAAAAGCTGAGGAATTTTATAAAATGGTGGGAGAAATTCATGTAAAAAATGACTTAGATTCTGAATTAAAAATTGTTTACCCATCAACAATTAGAATACGGCAAGTATTATATAAAGATAATAATATAAAAAAATTATTCGAAGAATATAAAGAGTATGTTGTGGATGATTATAATCAATTACCTATAATTAACTACACTTTACAATATATGGGGAATGGAAAGTTATTAAGATTGATAACCAATAATTTAGATACTAATTTAAGAGGAGGGGGTGCTTTAAAGCTTGAATATGGAAAAGATAAGGATATCTTTCAACCAGGTATCACATTATTTCTCCCCGAAGGCAGAGATTTAGCCACCCAAGGATTTATGATGTGGAAGTAAAAAAATAGTGAAATGGTAGTACTGATTATAGTTATTCAAATAGCAAGTTTAGTGTTTTATTTTAAATTTCTGGATGAAGGAGGAGATTATGAAGAGAGTAGCAATGGGAAATATACATTTGAAGGGTGTTTGTGGTATTTTTTAGTAGGACTACATTTTATCTTTATCCTGCGTTTCATCTATATACAGATTAATTTTTCATATGTATGGTATGATCAAATTATGGAATTTATTTCCATCGGGATTTCTTTATTAATAGTGATTCCAACCTTTATATATATACTTTTAAAACGAAATAGAAAGAAAAACAAAAAGAATTAAATAGCAAGATTGTAAACAGTTTAAATTCATGGGAAGATTACAATATTAATGAAAACTATGAACCTGCACTAATAAATAGTCAGCCATTAAAAACTATTTAAACAACTGATTAATAGTTATTTAGAAGTTATAAAGTTTGTTTATATCTGCAAGAAAACGTATCT
>NZ_JABSNO010000044.1 GCF_013294015.1 Frigoriflavimonas asaccharolytica | reverse complement strand
AAAGGTTTTGTTGTGCAACTCAAAGATACTTTGAGATACTAAACTTTACCCTCTTTTTTTACATTTTTATTTAAACGTTTAGGACGATATTGATAAATAATATAAAAAGAGTTTTAACAATGCTTAAATTGGTAAAATTTTCCCATGAAACCTGTAAGATAAAATAATAATAACCTAAAATTAATGCAAACATTAAAACTATGGCGATACCTGAAAATAAATTTCTTAAAGAAAATTTGTCAAGATTATCAATTTCAGTAATTTTCTTAAAATTATAATGCCAATTGGAAATCTTAAACATCAAATAAACAACTGCTACAATTGCCAAAATTAATAAACCATCAGGTATCAGTTGTGAAACTGAAAAAAAGCGCAGAAATGCAGGATCAATAACTACTAATTCCAATAGTTGCCAAAAACCTCCAATCAGCGTTGGTAAAATAAGAATTAATGGAAAAACATCTTTGTAATTTCTAACATTCTCATAGTATCTTTTTAATATTTCATTCTTTTGTATTTCTTCCATTTGGTTATTTAATCAATGCAGTGATATTTTTAGCCCTTCTTCGGTGGTTTCAAGTTGGTTGTAGGTAAAGATGCTCTGCCTAATCCAATTTTCACTCCTGAAACAATAGTTTTAACGATTGCAGGTTTTGGTGTTTCTTTTTTGCTCATAACTACTTTTTAGGTTTTATCAAAAAGGAAGGTTTTTGCGAAGTTCTACCTTTTTCTTCGTTAATTGGTTTAGGTTTATCCGGTGAATTTGTTGGTTTTGCTTGTGGAATTAATATTTTCTTGCTCATGATTATATATTTAGAATTAAAAAAAGGATTAATAGTGAACTTCCTAAAATTATCGCTGATAATGAAACAATATTCATTTTGTTTATTGTTTTGTTCCTCTTATCAATTTTGATCAAGATCGCAACATCTTGAACATCTATTTCACTAATTGTTTTATCATCGTTGGATATTGCTTTGTAATGCGAAAACACATTTGACAAAATACTTACTACAAACAGTACACTACCTGTACTTACAAAATATTCAAATTCATAATCGTTTGCAGTTTCTACTAATTTGCCTAAAATAGTTAATCCTATTAAAAGACCACCGCTACTAAATATGTTTAAATATTTTTCAAAATCATCTTGACTTTTCGTGCGAGATTCAATTATAGATTTTCTGTAATTTTGCCAATCTTCATTGGAATTATCTGAATATGAAATACTGCCTAAATTTTTAGGATAATAATCATTTGTTCCAACAAAATTTTTCATAAAATATGATTGTATCAGTTATTGAAATATTAGCCACAAAAAATTCTAATTAAAACATGTTTAAATCAAATGCATAATTGTAATCAATCAAAGATTTATTCTCTTGATTATCTAACCACGCTGATTCTTCGTGACTTATATCAACAACATCTTTGGTAGTTTTTCCTTTAAAACAGTTTTTCACCTTTTCCATCATATTCATTTCTGTTGCATTGAACAAATCATTTTTAAACGTGCAATTTTCGTTCGTCAAAAATTTTTCTCCGACCATTCCATTTGGATATTCTACATACTTTATATCAATAAAAAAATCATTTTCCATTTTCTCAAATAAACTTCTGAATTTGTCTGGAACAGGACCTCTTGCAATTGCTGCATATCTACAACCGGTGATGGACGATGCATGGTTCTTATAATGGCCAAAGTCTGAATAAAATAATAATTTATTCAGTACTGTTTTTTGTGGTTTAAGATGTTGTGCAAAATAAACCACCATATTCGCAAGTTTATCGTAATCGGGCGATTTATATCCTGTAAATGCATCTGGATCATGATCTCCTAATAAATAATTCTGTATTGAAGAATCAAATCCGTCTAAAATTTCATTGTTGATTTTATGCAAAATTGCCTTGTAATCTTTATCTTTTAATACGCCGTGACTATCAACAATCATTGTTTTGAAAATTGTTGGAATCAATGCTAAACTGATTGATTTTGAATTTGAAAGACTTGGAATTTCTCCACTTTCATACAATGCATATTGGTTTGGTCCAAATCCAAAAAGTTCTCCCATTTTGGCTGCAGACAATCCGTATTTCTTGCGAAGTTTTATAATCTCTTCCGGGAAAGGAATACTGTTCATCTCCCGGTATTTATTTTGAATTATTTTTAAATTTAATTCATCTAATTCCGTTGTTACAAAAATCTCCTTGCTTTCTTCGCAGAAATAATTGAGGTTTGTATATTCAATCTCTTGTTTTCTGAAACTTACTGTCCGGATTTCTTTTTTCAGTTTCATGTCTTTTCCTGTGTAAGGGCTTTTCATAATGTTCTCACTTAAAGGGATAATTCATAGGATGCTGTGAGGTATGGAAAGAGATACATATTACGTTCAAATCTGAAATTGTAATTTTGATGTATATTTCCTTCTTTTTGATGGTTTTACCAAAAACCCACATGGGATTTGTACCATACTGGTCATTATCTAAAGGACCTTCGGAATAGTCCTCAAAAACCAGTTCATTGATATAGATTTCTCTCTGTTTTGCTGTGATTTCTAAATCTAATATCGTTTGTTTATTAACGGGTCTATCAGCGAAAAATAACTACCCAACAGTTCTAACAGATTTTAATTGTCGTAAAAATTGGGAAACTTCATCTTTCGTTGCCAAACCATTTATTTATGCAAAGATATACAAATAAAACTATAAAGTGAAATTATATTTATAATATCAAATAAAATACACTTTAAAGTGTAATTATAATGATTTTTTATTATCGAAATTGAATAATGAGAATTTTCTGAAATAACATTTTTAAAATTTTTAATAAAAATTCCCTTTCTAAAAATAAAAAGGAAATTTGCTAATAATAAATTTTAAGGCTTGGCAATCTTCTTGGTTTTTTTCTCATTTGATTGCTTTAATTTCTCCTTATCTGATTTAGCATCAGGTTTTGCTGATTTTTGGCGAAATGCGTCATTAACATCTATGGATGGCAAAATATATTTACCTAATGGCGCAATAGAAGTTAATGCAGTTATAAATCCTCTCAAACTATTAAGAGTTATTGAAAACCCGGAAAATTGCAAAAGTGAAACCTTGTCCTCATCGGAAATTTTTTCAGTTTCATCTAATTTAAAAAAAGCAACTCCTTCTGCTAAAATAGAATAACCAACAGCAGGATTTTCTATTTGATTAATTGCAACTTTCACAAAAATCTTTGTTTCATCTTCTGTAAAAATTGCAAAATCTAAATCTATTTCATAATCTGAAAATAATTCACTGCCTATCTCACTGTTATCTTCTGGTGGAATAAACTGGAAATTACTGTTTAAAATTGAAAAATCAAGTAATATAAGTGGCGAAAGAAGTGGTTTCATTATGCTACTTTTAAGGTTTTATTTTTGCTAGGATCATAATCAATTCCTCCAAAATTTTCATAAGTCTTATTTGAATTGTGATAAACCCAAAATCCGCTCAAATCATTATTAAGTTTCTTCTTTTCAGCAAGGGGATAATTATGCTCTACAACTGCACGATAATTTTCGGAATTGTGTTTTGCTCTAATTTCAAAAGTAATATCATAAGATTTTTGCAGTTTTGCAATCTTTAGCAAATTAATTAATTTATCACCTCTCATTAATTGAGTTACATAACTTTTTGAAGATCCAAATATTTCTGCAATATCTTTATTCCGAATTGGTGCATCAATTTCTAATTTTTCTAATTCATTGAAAAAGCGGAACATAATCATTTTTGCATCGTGCTCTAATTGTTCTTCTTCACTAGTGAAACTGAATAAGTCTTCAAATTCAGGATCAATATTATATTTTTCGTTAAACTTCATATTCGTATTTTCCTAATTTATTTATTAAAGTCTTTTCTTTACTACTATTCTTTTGCGATTTCTTTCTGGAATGTAGAATTCCTGCAACTACAATAAAAACACCTTTGTCACTCTTCATCTCTTTGCAATAAATTCTTGCATTTTCCTGCCCTTTAAAGAACTTCATCGCAGTTACATCTTTACATTGTTTATTAATATCTTCCTTATCGTACAATTCGGTATTTTTCAAATTACTCAAAATTAGATCTGAAATATATTTGAATTTTTTGCTGTGACGCTCATCTTGTTTAATAAAATTAAGAATTTCTTCTTTATTTAATTCATCAATATAGATTGCTCTACTACCATCTTTAGAAGAAATTAATTTTTTACATGTTCTTTTCAAAGCGCAAAGTTAATCTATAGGTTAATTAAAAACAAGTATTTTAGTATATATAACACTAATTAACAAATTTACATTTTTTATATCTCTTTTATACAGTTCATTTATCTCTTCCTATATTATCTACTTCTTCATAAAATATTTCACGTGCACGCATAACATCTACTTTTACTTTAAAGAAAGCATCAAATTTCAAAAACATCATATCAACATATTTCATCGCCAAATCCATATAATAAAAATCGTATGTATATTTATAAATTGCTGGTACTTTTGCAAATCTGTGAAGTGGATTATCTGAAACGCCAAGATTATATTTCCCTATATGGCTCCAAGAGTTATGTGCGACATTACTAAATGGCTGATAAACATAATTATATAGTTCTAATTCATTTGTTTCTGTAGCCATTTCCCGAACACTTTTCTCCGACCAACTTCCGACATTTACAATCGTAAGAAATTCATAGTTTTGTGAATTTATCCAACTTTCTATAGAGTCAATTACCAATTGATTCTCTTCGGACGGATTATTTTCCTGCAATAATTTCCGATGTGACATTTGTATTTTATCTTGCCCCAATCCAAAATAAATAAACTTCTGCGATCTCTCTAATGGCTGCAAAAGAATCCAACAAAAATTTAAATAATTATCAATCATGCTACGCAACAAAATCGGTGCAATGTTGGGATTCCAAAGATTTGCACTTCGTGAAAATTCATTTGCAATAGAAACTTGTCTAGCCATCAATCCACCTATCACTTCATAAACTTCTACTTCATCTAAATTCTTCTCCCAAGAATTCCATCTTATTTTAAGATCTTGTCCAAGATTTTCAATGTAGTCCTCTAAATATTTTTGAAAATCAATTTGCTTACCCATTTTTGAAAATTGAATTTATTTGTAAAGGTTCAATGCTATTAGTGTAATTCCAAATTTCCTTATTCCAAATACTGTTAGTTTTTATAATGTCAGGATTCTTGAAACTGCTGTAAGATCCTGCCCTAATAAATGAAGCCAAACGCAAACTATCCTCCGAATCTGGATAATCTAAAATTGTGATCGGGGAAGGCAGGTTTATACTTTCAGTTATCATAATTTTACCCATGTTATTTCGCACACAAAAAGCCGAAGTTAATGAGAAAACCATCAGTTTATTTCTCTTACTGTTCAAACCTTCTAAAATATTTTTCAACTTATCTATATTTTTATTATCCTTTTTTGGAATTTCTAAAAACAATTTATTCAAAGGATTTTCAGGTAATATTTCGTTAAATGGTTTTAAGCATTCTCTAATTCCATCAAACCAATAATAATGATTGATTTGATTTCTCAAATTTTGAAAATCCAAGAAACTAAAATCTTCATAATTACTTAATGAGCAAAAATCTTTTAATGATTTTCTTAAAAATATTTCTTCGATATAATAAACAAATAAGTAAAATAAGTCTGTGCCTTTTTCAAAACCCATTTCATCGATTATGTAAGCAATCCATATTATTTCCGGGACGATATCCTTTTGAATATCAACTGGAAAAAATGATGTTTCCCAGCCTTTATAACCGCCCATCATTGGTGGAATAAATTTACTTCCAACCTTTTTATGATCGCTTAATATTTTTTTTGGCTGCTTCATAGATTAGAATTAAAACACATCCACCAAATCTCCCAAATAATGCTTCAAATTGTACTTTTTGGTAGTATCCAACGCTCTTTCGAGGCAGATGAATTTTTGGGTTTTGTGGGTTTTAAAATATTCTACGGTTTCATTTGCGATGGTCACATCTAAACAAATCAAACATTCCTTTTCGCTGTCTTTGGCGAGAAGTATTTCGTTTTTTGTGAATTGTGTTTGTAGTTCTGTGGTATAATTGAGATTGAAACCTTTCTTTAGCAGTATTTCTGTGAGCAATTCTTCTCTGTTGAAGGCATTTACCAATTGTGCTTCTTTGTCTGCAATATATTTTTTGAGAAGTTCTACATTTTCTTCGTCTGTTTTGGTAGGATCTGGTGCAAAATCTACTCTTGGAAAATTAGATTTTGCCAATTTGAAAACTTTAAAACCCAAACCTTGTAGATTTTCTTCTTTATTTTCTTCTGTAAACAGATCTGGTTGCTCTACTTTTTTAGCGGTAATAATTTTATTTACCACTCTTTTATTGCGTTCTATGGTAATGTCGCTTATTTTTTTATAGCCGGCTTTGTATGCTTCACTTTTCTCGTCTGTTTGCTCTGGAAGTTGCACCAAAATAAATTTTATATTTTCATCATTTTCTTGATTAAGTTGATAAACCGCATCACCAGAAACTCCTGAACCAGCAAAAAAATCTAAAAATAGATCATTTCCTTTACAGGCACTTCTAACAAAATCTTTTATTAGATGTGTTGGTTTTGGATATGAAAATATTTTCTTTCCAAATAATTCTTGAATTTCACCTGTTCCGCGTCGACTTGAATATTCATTGTCAATAAGTATAGATCTAATCAATTTTGAAGTTAAACGATTCTTTTGAACTATCCGGTATTCACCTGAAGTATTTTTATAACCTAAAATCTCCAAATTCTTATTTTCTTTGGCTTTCGGCTTTCCCCACCTCCAAACTCTTTGAATACCATCTTTTTTTGAAATAACCGGGTAAACTTCAACCCAATTTTCTCTGTATTCAACATCGATTTCATAAAAACTATTTTCAATTTTACTTTCTGGATTTAGGTAAAACGGGTAATATAAATTCGGACGAGTTTGTGGATTAAATGCTACATTTCCATTATATAACGGTGCAATGTTATAGCCTCCTATATCATCATAAAAAGAAAATTTCTTCTCTGCTTCTTCTAGATAGAATGTTTCTGTACAATTAATATTTTTTGCATAAAACATTGCATAGTCATTAGTTTTTGCAATATGACCATAATCAATTCCACTCGGCGAAGAATTAACTGTAAAAATCCCAATAAAATTATCTTCTCCAAAAACATCATCACACAATTTTCTCAAATGATGCACTTCATTATCATCAATTGAAATAAAAATAACACCATCTTCTCGCAACAATTGTCTGGCAACCAATAATCTGCTGTACATCATATTCAGCCAATTGCTGTGGTATCTTCCATCAGTTTCTGTATTGGTTATAATACCCTTGAAAAACTGGACCACTATTTAAGTTGAAATTATTAACTTTAAATAGTCGGAAAAAACATGAGAAAAACGAGAAGAAAATTTGA
>NZ_JABSNO010000043.1 GCF_013294015.1 Frigoriflavimonas asaccharolytica | reverse complement strand
GATACGTTTTCTTGCAGATATAAACAAACTTTATAACTTCTAAATAACTATTAATCAGTTGTTTAAATAGTTTTTAATGGCTGACTAATTACTATTAAGCAAAAACCTAATAAATTGGCTGCCGTTGGTAAAATATGTTGAGAAGTTTTGTTCGCCATAGTTTTTTTTAAAAATATTTGGAAATAGAATCTACTACCATTTGTGTATTCCCAGAAAAATCATGAGAGCCAGCCAAATGCATATATTCATAGGATTTCAAGGTGATTTTATTTTTCGGAAAAGCGTTCACTTCATCATCACTTACTACCAAAGTAAAAGGTAAACTTCCCAATTTATTTACTTCTTTCACAACGCTGTAACCGTATTGCACCGGTTTGAAAACGTACTCGTCTAAATGAATTTTAAAATCATTCACCGCAGTTGGTCCAATGATGATGAGTTTACTGATATTTTCTTTAAAATCGTCATCAAATCTATTATAAATAAAAGGGGCAACTTCTGCTCCGTAAGAATAACCTATCAAAATTACTTTTTTATTATCCCGATGTTTTGTCATTTTTTTTAGAAATTTCTCGGTGTCTTCAGAGGCTTCTTGTGGTGATTTATTTTGCCAAAAATAATCTTTCGTGTCCAATGCAAATACATCATATCCCAAATTATGCAGGTCTTTTCCCATAGATTGGGAAAAAGTATTGAAACCACCATCTCCACTTATGTAAAAAATTATGGGTTTACTTTCGTTATTACTATTCCATTTTGATACTATAAAATGACCATCATCTTCACAAGAAAATATAAATAATAAACTCAAAAGACATAGAAGTTTACTTAATTTGAAAAATGATTTCATAAAGGTTTTGATATTTTATTTAGCGCTGCGGGAATTTGTAACAGATCGAATTCTTTGCCGTAAATAAGGTATTTATTTTCCCAAGTATTGGCATATTTTTCCTTAAAATCTCGTAAACTTTGGTAATGTTTGAAACTTCCCACTCTATTGTAAACAAATTTCAAAATTTCTTCTGCAGTATTATCCGGTTTATCCAAACCGCTTAATGGTGCTAAACCAAGATTTATATATAATTTATTTTTCTCTTTGGCATATTCTACCAATTTCACAATTAATGCATCCATGCTTCCATTCGGCGCATCTACGGTTTTTCGTATGAGATCATAAGTGCATTCTTCTGGTGCAAAATCAGGTATTACATTTAAAAATGCCTCAATTTTTCCCATTTCATTCTTAATAACAATTAGATCTTGCCGTGCAATTTCATCTCTATCAAACATTCCTTGGGAAAATACCATTTCTTCTTTATCGAATTCTTTTAGCCATTCATCAGAAATAGCCTCAATTTCATTAATTATTTTCGTAGAATGCGGACTGTACAATATTTCGGAAGTACACCCTTTTTTAACTAATGTATTTAAGCCATTTCGTAAAGATTTTCTTTCTTTTCCTTCTAATTTAAAGTCATTTACATTCATTATCGCTTCTTGCCCGATGAATAATTTCTGTTTTTTAAAAGGTTGAAAATGAAACAGACTCTGTTCATCTATCCTATAATAAACTGATTTTAAACTATTTATTTTGCAAAAATCTTCAAATTCTGATAATATTTCAAGTCTATTTTCTTCTGCACATACTGGTTCTTCCAAAACAAATGCGAAATCATTGGCAACTGCATAAGAAACAAAACCTTCTACTTCATCTGAAAAGTAAAAATGCTTTTCTTTTGAAGTTTTAAAATGATCCATAGAAGAAATTCCATACTTTTCAATTAAATCTTTTGATCTTACGAAATCATCTGTTTCCTCTTCTTCCAATACCAATTTTCTCACATTAAACAAAGAGAAGATAAGTAAAAGCCAAGAAATACCACCTAAAATATAATTGATGATCTGAAAATCCCTTGCAAAACCAGTTTTTGGTGTTAAACCATTACTTTCAAAAAATAAAAAACTTTTTAAAGTATAAGCAATGGATTGTTCCCAAGTAAAATCTATCCCAAAATGCTGTTTATCAATGAAATAAAAACTAAAGAAATTGAAGAAAATAAGCGTAATTAAAACACCTAAAAGCCAAGAGAAACCTATTTTTAGGTATTTTTTGTTGGTTTTTAAATTGTATTCTTTTCTAGTGTACAGCAATAAACTAATAATAAAAAAAGCAAATAATGCCTCTTCATAATCAAATGCTTTCAACAAATTTCCAAAGAATGAAATGGTTGCAAGTACGATTGCAAAATACCATCCACGTTTTAGGCCCCGCAAAAGAGAGGCGGAAGTTATCATCAGCAAAATTCCGGCTATTAAGGTTAATATTTTCGAAAAATGCATTGTATCTTCAGATAAATACAATTCACCAATTTTTAATCTATCGGCTAATGGTGGCGTGATCACAGAAATCACATTCACTACACCTAAAATAAATATGGAAATTGCAGGCAAAATTCTCGCAATTATTTTTCTGCCATTCCAAATAAATGCAATAATACCAAAGGATAATGGCAACCAGAATTCAAAAATACGATACAAAAGTGTAATGCCTAAACCTTGGCTGTGTGTAAACCCGAAATTTGCCAGAATATAAACCAAAGTAAATTCTACTGCACCCAAACCACGCAAAAATGGCGAAACAAGCATCAATAAAACCGATATTGTGTAACCAACTGCAGCCGCAGAAAAAGAACCTTCAACACCAAAAGCCAACATAGCGATAAGTAAATGGAAAATACCGCAAAACTCTATTAAAATTGAAATAAAAACTGTGTAGTAAAATTGCTTCTTATCTATCTCTCCACTAAAAAAGCCATCTATTTCGCTTGCTTTTGTAGGGAATTTTCTTTCTAAAAGATGATATACAATTCCTTTATTCCTTAAAGAATTGACAATATATAAAACCGTAGAAATAAAAATACCAACGCCCAAAAGCCAAAGCCAAGAATTACCAAAATTTTTGTCTGCAAAACCAGCATAAACAACTATGGGAATTCCCACCAGAAACACCGTAACTATACCTACAAATCCGTAAATAGCACTTGCTTTGTGAATGGTATTTTTATCAAAATTCCTACGTTGCAAATTTTTGGGTGTAAATGCCAAAGAACTAATGCCACCTGCAGGAAGAAAAACACTTAAAAAATTCCTCTTCAAAAATAATTCTATTGCATCTTTGATACTTAATTTTACTCCAACAGTTCGGAAACTGGTAACATACATTAGAGATTGTAAGAAGATATAAACGAGTGACAATACTACTCCAGCGAAAATCCAAATTGAATTTGCTTGATGCAATTGCGGTAGAATGGAAGCCATTTCTTTGCGCTCACTTCTAAAAAAAACGAATGCAAGAAATAAAATAAGAACGGCAAGAATTTCTTGCCATCTTATTTTGGAATATAACTTTTTGAAAGAAAATTGATTTATGGTTAATAATTTCATTAATTAAATGTAAAAATTATGCAAATTTCATTATCAAGGTAATTTAGAAATCTACAAAAAAAATGATCTACAATCTTTTTAATTTTTATAAGTAAAGGTACTCAATTACAAGAAATAATAAATTTTGTATCAACCAATTGAACATAGTTATAGACCCACTTATATTCTTTTGACAAATTCTTTATTATCAAGTCAATTTAGAAATAGAAGACAGCACTTCCTTTTTATAACTCAAAGTTAAATAAAGCACCGCTCCAATTATCACAACAAAAAACAAAATATTGATCAAACCAACCGACAAGCCTAAACCTCCATCTTTTGGTGCTTGAATAAATAAATCTCCCAATGAAGCACCAATTGGTCGCGTTACAATGAAAGCCATCCAAAACGCTAAAACATTATTAATTACTTTTAAATAGTATAAAACTCCGGCAAGAATAAAAATAGATCCAAAAAGAATTAAGGAATTCAAATATCCGAAATGTAGATATTCAGAAACTGTATCTCCTACTCCAGTTCCAAGCGCAAAAGTTGTTAAAACGATGATCCAATAGAATTTTTCACGCGTATTATTATTAATATCATGAATGGATAAAGTGTGTTCCTTCTTGTTCCAAGCCATAAAAAGAACTACCATTGCAATGGTGAATATTACATCTAAAATAACCATTGTAATTCCAAATTGTTCCACCAAAATATCAGTAATTAGAGTTCCTTCGATACTCATCATCACGATTAAAAACCAATAGGAAGGTGGGAAATATTTCTTTTGTTTAAAATTCCAAATTACCGCACCGATCGTTATTGCTCCCATTAAAATGGTTGTCCAAACTAAACCTAATTTTAAATCGACTGACACATAATCTGCGGCAGTTTCTCCGACCGTAGTTGAGAGAATTTTAATGAGCCAAAATAGTAATCCTAAACTTGCGACTCTATTGATTGTTGTATTTTTCATAATGGATATATATTTAGTTATTTACTGTTATTTTTGATATTTAAAAAGTGGTTTTAAATCCGAACCGTATTCCAAATTTTGGGGAATTGTTATCCATATTTTGCCGTGAAATATTATTCCATATAAAATCTACTCTTAAAGGTCGAAGATTTCCAAAACCAATATTTTCAAACCCGAAACCGTATTCTATGTAAGGTTTTGTAGGCACGTTATATTTAATGGTCGATCGATTCAGCGCAACAGTTCCCGCAGAAACATCTCCAATATAACTTCTAAAAGAAATAACACTGCGCATTTTGGTTTTGTTTAATAAAGGAATATGGTTAATTAAAAAACCGTTAAAATGATGATCTACATTAAACTGAAAAAATTCATCTGCCACGAATTGATAATAATTTAACAGCGCAAAAGTATTAGGTGCATAAAAATAAGTTTGATTTGCAGAAACAGCATTTGCTAATGATAATGGAACGGCATTAAAAATTTTGCCGGCAATAACTGTTGGATCCAAAACACCTAATTTCCCTACAAAAAGTGGATGATTATATAAAATATTCAGTTTTTGATATTTAAACTGCGACTCACCAAAATCGCTAAAACCTCTGATATAATTGATAGATAAAGTAGGATGAAGTTTTATGCCATAATTACGATCTACACCAGTGCCGAAAGTTTCTCTTTTTGGCGAATAATTTAGAAATAAAGTGGTGTTGAAATCATTGGTTGTAGTTTCCTGCATTTGTGTATCTGGATTAAAAAATGCCAGCGAAAACAAATTGGGTGCAGCACTTTGAATATCAGTATAACTTGCCATCGCACCAATTTCCAGATTTTTATAAGGTTCTATAGAAACCTTAAAAGCGGCTTTATCTATAGAAGATAAATAAAAATTTCTACCTCTTGTGAAAATGGCTTTAGATTCATTTGCAGCATCTGGCAAAATTTGATCGCCTACAAAAGTATTTAAACCTGCCTGTTGAAAATCATCGGTATATGCAGCATCTAAAATTAAACGGGATTTTTTCAAAACTAAATACCGACTTTCTAAACCAAAACTTACCGATTTATTTTTGAAACCATAAGTTGCAAAACCTGAAAGACGAAATCGGTCATTCAAAGATTGATAGGTTCTAAAACCCAAACGCAAATTGAAATCTTGTATTTCATTTGTCGCAACTGTGCTGTAAATATTTCCCAATTGAACGCCTTTGAAAGCATTAAAATAACCTTCGGAAACGGTGTAAAGTGCATTCGTTAAACTCGTGATTTTTTTGGAATTACTGGTAAATTCTACCAATTTTTGCATTCTTCTTGAATCTGAATCTGCATTTTTTGCGATAATATCATCCGTCGATTTCAAAGGTTCTGGATTATCTTCCGTAGTATAAAATACTACAGTTTTGGGGTCATCAAAAGTATAATTACTGAAATAATCTTTTTTAATAACGAATAAACCTTTCTCGTCTTTTTTACTGAAAATGGTAAAAACGCCATTGTAATTATTGCTTTCAGGAACATATTTATTTCGCGAATCTAATGTGTAAGTTTTTGTAAAATCTAAATCTTTTACAAAATTAAAATTCATATTATGCGGTGTTCTTAATTGAATAGATTTCAAAGCATAATTGATAGATGAAATTTCAAAACTCCCTCTAAATCCCAATTCTCTGCCTTCTCTTGGAAAATAATTAATGGAATAAATAGTTTCATCATCCGTTTTTATGCTGTCTTTCAAAACATAATCATAAGTTGCAAAACCACTTTTAGAAATCGGACTTACAAAATTTTTATTGAGTAAAATAATATTTTCATCATAAGGATTGATGTTTTTGAAAGCGACTTCTAATCTTTCAAACAATTTTAGATCTTGCGGAACACCCACATCTTTTTTGCCTAAAATATCAGTTTTTTCTTGGTTTAATTTTGGCGAAACATAATGATGTTTAAAAGTTTGCAACAATTCTACTGGAATATCAAAGTTATCGCCTGTTCCTGTTAGAATATTTTGTGTAGAAATAGAATCAAAAGAATCTTTAAAAACTTCTTTGGCAAATTTTTTCGTCATACCATTCAAACCAATTTCTGTACTGCTAAATTCATCATACTCGTAAAATGGATTGCTAATGTTTTGATTGGCTTCTTTATTTGCCCAGACTTTTTCTAAAATTTTGAAGGCTGGATTTTCTGCTTTTTTTAAGCGTTTTTTTGCTTTACCTGTAATATTTATGGCTTCTATTACGGTAGAATCTTTTATTGCATTTGGATTTTTTTGCTGTGCGTTCATTCCAAAACTTCCCAAAAGAAACAATAATATCAAAGTATTATTTATAACAGATTTTTCAACCTCAGTCTGTTTCCGTTTAGTTCTAAATGGTCTTTTAATTAATAATTTAAAATTGGCATTATATTCAGGATTCATGTGTGTATTGATACCATACACAATATCTTTTTGGCACATTTTAGAAGCAGTTTTAAATAAATGATCCCAAATTGAAAGTATATCGCCATAATTGGTATCCGTCTGTGGTAATCTGAAATGATGATGAATGCTGTGCGAATTGGGCGTTACAAAAACCATCGATACATAACGATCTACTTTTTCTGGAAGTTTAATGCTGGAATGAGAAATAATATTTGAGGTGCTTTCTATTAATTGAAAAATAATAATCATCCAAGGCGAAATTCCAAAGAAATAAACAGTAAAAATGAAAAAACATACGCGTAGAAAAGTTTCACCCGGATGTTCCCGAAATGTAGTACTGATATCCACTTCCATATCACTGTGATGAACTTGGTGAAATCGCCATCCAAAAGGAATTTTATGCATTAAAAAATGGTACAAAAAACTTGAAAAATCCATTGCTACGATTGCAATTAGATAAAATGCGAAAGAATTTTCCTCGATAGGCAAATGTTTCAAAAGTCCTACAGAATGGTTTTCAGTAAAAGCAGAAACTTTCAACAATATAATAGACAAGCCAATTTGCACTGGGATTACAAAAATTAGGAATCGTGCATTTACAAGTGTATGTAAGATTTTTTTATGGGATTTTTTTTCTATAATGTTCTCCACGACCCAGAAAAATATCAGGATGAAAAGGAAAAGCGAAATTTGAACTCCGAAGATGTGATTTTCTAAAAAAGTGACCATAGTAATTGTTTTAGTAGTTTTAAAATAAAAAAGTGCGCAACTTTTAAAAAAATAAAAATCTAAACCATATTATAATCTATTGAAATAAAGACTTTTCCCAATCCACGAAAACTTCCAAAAGCCACGAACGAATAATTTTCCTTCTTCATTTATTTCCGCAAACGTCAGTCTGTGAAAAAACCTTCGTTTATTATATTCAAAAATAGGGAAATAATTTTAATAATTCGCTTCTATTTTCGTATATTTAATGATGCA
>NZ_JABSNO010000042.1 GCF_013294015.1 Frigoriflavimonas asaccharolytica | reverse complement strand
TCCGGACTAAATCTGCTTCTTTTCATAATATTTTTTACAATTTAAAGTTAGTATTTTTATACTTCTAAATTGTACTGTTTTTGGGGGAGCCTACACTTCTTTACTAAAGTCAGTTATACCGTATTCTATACGGTGTTTTTTACTTTCATCATAAGTATTCCCCATCATTTGATAAGCTCCCGCGGCATTTGAAGTATTGTTAATACGTTTAATTTTTACAGATATTTTAGGGGGTGTGCTCCAGTCTTTTCCATGATCTTTTATAAATGATTCTCCTCCTACAATTGTTTCGTATCCTATATCTCCAACAGTATCTTCTTTCACCCGTAACATTCTCATGAAAGCTCTCACTTTTGCCTCACACTCACAAACACCACTTTCATTACTCTGCAACTGCACATCTTCTCCACCAGCCGTAACAGCTCCCACATAACTTACTTCTTTTTTCAAAATACTTTGTGGTATCAATGGTACGGTACATAATGTATCAGAATCGCTACCATCTAAACGTAAATTATCTTTCGCATCAAAAATTTCCGGGTAGTAGATTTTAGTTTTCTTATTTTGCTTGGCATCTTTCAATTTACCCCAATTTACTTCGGTTACTAATGTTCCGTCTTCTGCTACTGTTCCTGTATTTTTTAATTCGGTAACTTCTTTTTTACTAATTCTCCCTCATTAGTTCCAGGATTAATAAAATATATTGGATTCCCAGAGATAAAATAATTATAACCACTTTTTTCAATATAAATAATTCCCATTTCATTTTCAGAAGAATCATATTTTATTTTGATTTTATCTGGATTTATTTTTTCGGCTTTAATATTAAGATATGTTTCTTTTGCGTCATCATCATTTATTTTAACTAAAATATCTTCCAGAGAATTAATAGTAATATCAAAAATTGTTTTAGCATCATCTCGATTTGTTGCCTCAAAATAGTAAACACCTTTCCAGTAATTATCATCGGATTGAGAAATAGTACTTGGATTGACTTCATCAACAAACTTCTTTTCTTTTATCAATTTTATTTTGCCAGTTTTGAAGTTAATTCTATACTCTTCCCATTTTTTCACACTTGATCCTGATTCATCTTCTGCAATATCAAGTAAATATATTTTATCATGATCGATATAATAATATCTTGTCAATACCGTTAATGCTTCTGAAAAATTAAGTGATTGATGTATAATTAAAGAATCCGAAACCGACTTTTCATTTTTTACATATAAAGTAGTTTGACTGTAAAGATCTGCTTCGCCTTTGTTTAGTGGAATTGTTTTTTTTATAAATATAGCAAACGAGGCTTGTTTTCCAATTAATACATCACTTTTTATAGAATCTAATTTTGAATAGTCAAACATAATTTTAGATAATGCACATTTTGCATAATCTTTTACGACTTGCTTTTCTGATCTTTCAAAATAAGTACCATTAAGTTTACATGAAGAATTAATAGTATTTATGAAATTTAAATTCGAAATTATTGAATCTCCATTCCATTCTTTATTTACAATAATTTCTTTAGATGTTATTAGATTTTCACTATCACTTTGTGCTTTTTTACAAGAAAAAACACTTAAAAAAGCTAACAAGATTATTATGTTTTTCATTATTCAATTTTAATTTTAACAACACTACTATCGAAGTTTCCAGAATGTAAATGACTATTATGAAGCGTTCCTCCATTCCCAGCATTTTTTAATTTTTTACAATAACTATCAGTTCCTGTTAATACTTCTGTAAAATGAAAAAATATTGCACTGTCAATTACTTTTTGATCTTGATTAACGTCTTTTAAATAATAAGTATCTACACTACGACCGTTACAATGTTCTTGGCTTGGAAAACTTGATCCTTCTGAAAAGCAACTTCCAGAAGTCTTTAATTTATATCCCGATTTAGCAAGATATCCAATAAAACCAGCAAAAGCATTTACACCAGTAAATCTTCTATGAGTATTGGTAAAGTCTTAAGAGATGTAAATATTATCTTTTTTATAATTTAAACTGTTGGGCATTCTCAATAATTCTACGTCATTTTTCCCTGCTTTATATAAAAGCCAAATTATTCCTTTTTTTGGATGTGAACCATATTCTGCGACATCTCCATTTTCATATTTTACACGTCTGGAAGTATTTCCTTCTGAAACAATATTATCTGAAATCACTTTAGAATGTGTAGGTTTTATTTTATAAACTTGTCCAACTCCTTTTTCTTTAGTGGTATGCCATTCTGCAATACAAATTTTATGTTCAACATTTTGCGTATCATGATAAACATATTTATATTTTTTCTTATATTCTTCTTTAATTAATTTTGGAATATGTTTTTCTATTTTTCCATCGCTATAGATGTGATATGTGGTAATATCATTTGCATTCGTTTCACCATTTGAAGAAACGTTAATACCGCATTCAAATTCTGTAGCTTTTTTAGATTTACCAGCATTTCCAATTTCCTCTAAAGCCTGCTCCATTTCCCAAACATATGTAGATCCTTCAACTTCATCTGGATATACTTTTTTACCGTTTACAATTTTATATTCGTGTTTTTCTTTTTTAAATAAATCATTAGAATCATATGCGGCCTTTGAACTATTATAGACAACATAATCTTTTTCTGCAGCATGAATTGTAGAATTCGGATAGTTGACAGCAAGATATAGTGCAGTTCTGCTTACTAATAATTTATCAAATTTCTTTTGTAAATAATATTTTTCAACATAATCTAATTGTTTTTCGGCTGTCAATGCCATTAGATCAGTTCTTGTAATTCCAATATCACTTGCGGCATCTCCACCAAATTGAATTAATCCAACATATCTAAATCTTTTAGTTTCATCAGGCTTGTCACCAAAAGTTCCAATTTTAGGACTAAAAGTATAATTTGATTCAAGAGCCATTACTGTCATTAACCAATTGGCGACTTCATTTTTTTCTTGAGGAAGTTGAAGCTTTTTCGAAATTTCTATAACCTTTTTTCTGAAAGCACAATTCACTTTATTTCCCCAAACCAAGTCATATTGCTTACAAACACATTCTCCATTACTCTGCAATTGCACATCTTCACTATCAGCTGTGACAGCGCCGACATAACTTACATCTTTGGCAAGAATACTTTGTGGTATCAATGGTACGGTACATAATGTATTGGAATCGCTTCCATCTAAAAGTAAATTATCTTTCGAATCAAATATTTCTGGATAGTAGGTTTTTGTTTTTTTATTTTGTTTGGCATCTTTTAGTTTGCCCCAATTCACTTCGGTTACTAATGTTCCGTCTTCTGCTACTGTTCCTGTACTTTCTAATTCTTCACATTCTTTGTCAAATGGTGTTGCATCTTTTCTAAGTTCTTTTACCTCAAAGATCTTTACAATCATTTTTGTGCCTTTTGGATAAGTAGTATTTGCATAAACAAAACTGATCATATCATAATCCACAGGATTATGTCTATGTCTGCCATCTTTGTCTCCTATTATTGCTCGGTAAACTTCCTCTTTATTATTGACGGTTAAATATTTGCTCGTTTTTTCTAAGGGCGTGATGTCTTTTAATTCACTGTTTTCAAAACCAACTAATTTCGCTTTGCCATACAACTTCACTTCTGAAGATAAATAATTAGTAGTTTTATCGGCTATTGCAGGATTGAGGTCTATTCTTTTAGAAGCATAATTTTTGTCTTTGGAACCTATCATCTTACCAGAATAGCCAAAATCGTCATCATCAAAAGGTTTAGTGTCATCATCATAGATGTGCAATTCTATCTCTTCGCCTTCCAGGTTTTCACCTTGCAAACAGAAATCCACTTTTTGCCCCCAACTTGCTTTGCTTATTTCGCTTCCACCGAAATCATTCCAAAAGCCCTTGGTTATTTTTGCAACCAAAACATCTATATCTTTTAAAACTCCTGTTTCAGAATTAATTTTGCAGGTCACATTAAATTTCGCTGCAATTTTTGGGGTCATTTTTACAGATTTTCCTGTACTTTTCAATAGTGGTGCTGTCCAATGAATAGTTTCATTTGGTAGCAGGTCTGCAAAAACCATTTTATCTACCGTAGCAGTGATAGGTTTGCCTACTTTGGGATTTCCGCTTAACGAGAAACTTAGTACATCGTTGTTTTTCACTTCAAAATGCCAATCGTCTTCTTCATTTTTTGCTCCTTTTCCCGTAGCATTTGCGGTTTTGCTGTATGCTTCTATTACGTATTTTTTGGTTGCCATCAGTTTATTGCCCGGAATTGTAATGCTATTTCCTGTTCCTAAGAGAATACCATCAAGATTCCATTTTATTTCCGCGCTTTCTTCTGTAGTAATATTATAATCTGGATCATCTGGTAAGAAACCGTACCTCATTTTGCTTATCTGGAACGTCATTGTGGTTCCTGGCCTTACCACATTTCCAATCTTACATCTATTCAATTACTCTTATCATAAATCGAAAGTTTATTAATATCAAATTCGGTAAATTTGATACTATAATTTAATTTTATATTTTTAAATTTTTCATCATTAAAATATTGTTGACCAAGTTGCTTTAAATAGAAACCATCTCCCTTCCACTCGAAAACTAAATGATAAATAGTTTCTTTTGATTTTTGAATTACCTCTACTGAAAATGAATTATTGCCAATACGTTTAAATTCTGAAAAAGAATTCATTGGTTCATTGCATCTTAAACAAGGGACAATATTTCTATTACTTGCAATTTGAGTAAAACTATTATTTTTTTCTCCTCTCATCACAACAATTGTTCTAAAATACGAATTAATATTGTCGAAATATTCATTGCCAAACGCTTTATTCTCATTAGGATGAGCTTGTATTAAAACTTTATCAATTTTTTGATCATTATTAAAATCAAAAAGTAAACTGTCTATAGTTTTTCTATTTGTCGAAATAGTTTCTTCACTTACCTCCTCAGAATCAACTTCTTTCTGCATTTTTATTTCGGAGCTTATAAGTTGTCTTCTAAAAACAGTCATTAGATTAATGTCATCTATGTTAAACTTAAATGAATTATTTTCTTCAGTTATTTGAATTTTTTTTGGCGAAGGCGAATTTGTAAGTGCCGAAAAACTAATTATGTTTTCATACACAATCTTATTCTTCAATAATAATAATTGATAAGTATATTCATCATTAGATCCGAAAGTAGGAATAAAAATTATTTCGTCGCTTTTGGAATTTCGAAAAATTTTGATTTTAGATATTGCATCATCCGAATCAGTATCATAAGTGAAATTCAGATTTACAGGATAGAATTTGTTGTTTATAACAATTTCTGCTTTTTCATTTTTAGCATTTAACATCAATTTATAGTGATGTAATTTATACGATTCAATGTTATTTTCACTTTGCAAATACTTTAAATCAAAAGAAATTTCGTTATATATAATTTGATTTGAAGTTATATCACTATTTTTATTAACCAAGCTATTGTTAACTTTCTTTTCTTGGCAATTTAAAAATAGAACACATATTACTAATATTAAATTTTTTATTTTATTCATAATCTAATTCTTTTTTATAAGTGTCTGTCTGCCCTAAAAACTCTTTTATTTTACCTTTTTCGGCTATATCTCCTTGCTCATTTTTTTCAATTTCACTCATTGTTTTAAAGTTTTTAAAATCTGTAAAAAATCCTGGATTAATTCTATCTTTTGTATCTTTATTTCTGATCTCAAAATGTAGATGAGGCGCTGATGTTCCATCCCTTAATCCAGCTTTGGTTACTCCGGACACACCAGTTTCTCCAATTGGAATGTCAACATTAGAAATGATCCATCCTTTTTTTACATAGATTTTTCTTAAATGTGCATAATGTAATACAATATCGTTATCTTTAGAGAATTGTCCAATTTTATTGTATTCAAACTCAGGATATAATCTTACATATTCTTTATAATGATTTAAAAAAGTCTCCTTGTCCAAAACCTTGAGAAACAACTGTTTTCCATACCCATTAGGGATATTACCATCCGTTATTACATCATAAACTTCACATTTTACGCAAGAAAATATAGACGTACCAGGAGTTGCGAATAAATCTAAACCATGATGTTCAGAGCCGTTTCTTGTTTTTCCAAATAATCCCCAATGTTTCCCAAATTCGTCACCGCCACCACTTTGCATATATAGCGTACACTTTGGGTTATTTACTGGGTCGTGCCATTTCCCGTCTGAAATTGAATTTTCAACAGGAGTACATTCATTAAGTCTAAAAGCATCAATAGCTTTTTTAAAGGAATTTCGACGTTTTGCATAATGACTTTCATCAAGATTTTTATTAATAATTCTTGTTATTGAATCTACAACATTATCTGAGGTTCCATCATCTGCCTTACTGTCTAGATTGCTATTTATCCAATAACTTAATCCCGACATTACTGCATACTTTGGTTGCTCTAGTAATTCAGGACTAGAAATTAAATTTCCTTTGCCTGGGAAAGCCTTTTGGAATTCCTTATTTATATTAGTATAGTTATATTTTCCAGTTAATTGAATAAGTCCTCGACCTATATATTTGTATCCATCCTCTTTAGTTTCATTTCCTAAATCATTACAAGTATTTTTATTTTTCGAAATTGCGCAAGAAATAATATCCCTTTCACTATCAACCTTTCTTAAACCATAAGCTCTAATAGATAATTCATAAATATTTCCTTTATACAATTCTGCCTCTCTTGGATGACGTGAAAAATACCCAAAAAGTTTTTTTAATGTAGAAACACTATAGTCTCCAATCTCCTCAAGTAAAGTTCTAAATTCTGTTTCAGAACCCATTTGAGTAATGAGATGGGCTTTTCTTTGGCAGGTGTTAATTTCATATTGTAATCTTATTTCATTAAGTTCTTTTATCAAAAGTTTAGCTAAAGAGGCATTTTTTGCAGCTCCTGGGAAAATTTGTTTTACTTGTTCATAAGTAATCTCATCCTCACATCTTGGACATTTTTCATTACTCTGCAATTGCACCTCTTCACTATTAGCTGTAACAGCTCCCACATAACTCACTTCTTTTTTCAAAATACTTTGTGGTATCAATGGTACGGTACATAATGTATCAGAATCGCTTCCATCTAAAAGCTTACCATCGTCTTCATCGTAGATACAAGCATAATATTTCTTAGTTTTCTTATTTTGCTTGGCATCTTTCAATTTGCCCCAACTTACTTCGGTAACCAAAGTTCCGTCTTCTGCTACTGTTCCTGTATTTTTTAATTCGGTTGCTTCTGGATCTATCGCCCAGTTTTTATCTTCAAATATTTCATCAGCAATTTCATTAGAGCATGAATGTAAATGATCATTATGATCACTTTGATGGAAATTTCGTTCTTAATAATAAGGACATCATATTTCTTTAATTCCAATTAAATTTACGAACTAGGATTAAAAAAAAATTCTTTTATTTTACCTTAAATACTTTTACTTTATTCGATTTTATTGAATTTATACCCTATATTTATTTTTTTTTCATCTGCGTTTTTTAAATAATATTTATAGTTGAAATAAAATGTATTTTTCACGATGTAAATCATTCCTATCTTATTAAAATTTTCATCAAAAATCTGGTAAGAATTTTTGTTTATTTTAGTTGAAAATAATTTTAATTCCTTCTCGATATTCTGTCCATCAATATTTAGGATAATATATTTTTCAGAAATTTGAAGTGTATATAACTCACAAACAGCAAAACCAAAATCATTTGTTGTGGTGCATAAATCTTTTTGGTATTTACCATTAAATATTTCATACAAATCATTTTTATATTTACTGCAAATTGTTAATTTTTGTGCATTTATTGTAATTAATAAAATGCTGAATATTAGCGTAAATAATTTTTTAAACATACTATTTATTTTAGATATTCTCTACAATCGATTGTTTCTTCTTTTACATAAATAACTCCTTCTTCTTGAATTTCAAAAGTTTTTACATGCAATATTCCTAATTTATTTAAGTAGCCAACCTTCTTTTCAACTGCATACGGATAACTTTTGTTTGAATAAACTGGTATTCTCTTTCTCAACTTTTTCTCTGTAAATATTAGAATGTCAATATTTTTTTCTTTAGGGGGATAATCGTAATTTGTATCGTCTAATGATTTATAGTACTTAACATAAAAAATTTCCTTATTTGAAATTGAAAATGAATTTATTAAAAACAAGGAATCTAATTTTTCATTTTTACTTTTATCAATTAGGAACATTGTATACATATCTGTACTAATTAATTTACCATGTACTTCGTCAAAAAAATCTAACTGTTCCATCTTATTCTGATTTACAGAATCTTTTTTACTCATTGAAATTTCTTCCTCATCAGCTTGAACATACCATTTTTTAGGAAAAACGGTCAGTGGTAAATTTTTATTTCCTATCTCTACGAACTCTTTATTTTGGACAGTGTCATATTTTAATTTATTATTTTCATTTGATTGAATTTCAATTTTTCCACATGATGTGAAGACAAAACATAAAATTATGATGTAATTTTTCATTTAATTTATTTTTCTTTGATTATTTGAACTTTTGTTGAATCAAAATTACCACTATGTAAATGATCATCATGTAGGTCACCTCCGTCTGAAGTGTTTTCTAATTTTTTGAAATAAGCATCATTTCCAACTTTTCTTTCCCCATAATGAAAAAACTTCATAGTATTTATAAATTTTTGATCTTGTTCCAAATTCCATAAGTAAATAGTGTCTATACTTTCTCCATTAACGTGAAGTTGGCTAGGAAAACAAGAACCATATTTAAAACATGAACCAGTTGTAACTATTGAAAAACCCGTTTTAGCCAAAGCTCCAATAAAACCTGCAAAGTAATTTGGGCCAGTATAAATACGTTTAGTACCTGAAAAACTGTATTTAACATATTTACTATTTTCTGGCATTTTTACTAATTCAATTTCTTCTGCAGTGGCTACATATAATCTCCAAAATGTATCTCCTCGATTAGAACCATATTCAGCAATATCTCCGTTTTCGTAGATTACTCTTCTTCTAGTCTGTCCTTCTACCACGTTTTCATCGCTTATAATTTTTTGATGAGTTGGCTTTGAATAAAACTTTTTCTTACTTTTTAATTTTTTTGTAGTGGTATGCCACTCAGCAACACAAATTTCATGCTCTAAATTGGAAACGTCATGATAAATATATTTGTATTTATTTTCAAAACCAGTTTTTATAATTTTAGGAATATGCTTTTCAATTGTTCCATTGTCATAAATATGGTAGGTAATTACATCTTTTGCATTTAAATCATTTTGAGAATTACTATTTAACCCACATTCAAACTTTTCCGTCTTTTCTTTTTTTCCTCTCTCATACCAATTTTCAATTTCTTTTGTTACTTCCCACATATAAGTTTTAGCTTCTACATTTTTATTAAAGCCCCTTTTGTAAATTATATTCCCTTTTTTGTCTTTTTTACCAGAATCTACCTTATTTTCCCATTCCCCTTTTTCCTTATGAAAAGCAGGATTATTATAATATGCTTGTCTGCTATTTGTCCATAGCACATAAGTCTCTTCATTTCCTTTTCCAGTTAAATTTGGTAATAATATACTTAAATATAGATCCGTCAAATTTTTGATTTTGTCTTTCTTTTGCGCAATATGTTTTTCAACATAATCTAATTGTTTAACTGCAGACATTGCGATTAGTGCAGAAGTTGTTGTTTTTATTGTTGCAGCTGCATCAGTTCCAAATTGTATAAGTCCATAATAACCCATTTTATTATCATATGTATGATCAAATGTCCCCATTGTTTCCAATGCCATAACAGCCATTAATCGATTTGCTCCTTCGTTATTTTCTTGAGGAAGACCTAAATTTTTTGCTATTTGAACTAGTTTTTTTCTAAAATCACAACTTACTTTTCTGTCTTAAACGCAAATAACTGGACACTTTTTTCTAATTGAATTTTAATTTAAGGACTCTTTATCCGACATATCTATTCCGATTTTTTTTAAGAAT
>NZ_JABSNO010000041.1 GCF_013294015.1 Frigoriflavimonas asaccharolytica | reverse complement strand
AATTTTCTTCTCGTTTTTCTCATGTTTTTTCCGACTATTTAAAGTTAATAATTTCAACTTAAATAGTGGTCCAGTTTTTCAAGGGTATTATATATCTTTCGCTATATGATGGTAAGAATACTATAATTTTAGGCTGTGATTCACCAAAATGTAAAAAATATTTTCTTAAAGCAAAAGAAAATATGGATGAAGAAGAAAATGTGGATGAAGAAGATAATAAAATTGGACTAACTGAAACTGTTTCTGGTTCTAACAGTTATAATATAAATTTAAAGGATAATAAAGTTTTAGATTTTTTGATTGTTAAAAAAAATAAGTCTGGGAATGAATTAGATGTAGAAATTGATGGAAAGGTTTTATTTAGTAAAAAGTTCAACTGCGATATTTTAAACGTGGAAACCAGCACAAAATATAGTCAAAATTTTAATTTAACTTTATCTTACACAGAAATATCAAAATGCGCAGAATATTGTTCCCAATGTTTTGAGTATTCTGATGTAATTACTAATCCAAAAATTAATAACCAAAGTGGAAATAAAAATCATCATAGATATCATAATGAAAAAAGAAGTACTGGAAAATCACATGACGGTGTAGATATTTTAGCTGTTGCTGGAACAGAAGTACATTCCATGTTGTGTGGCGAAGTTGTGCATTTTAGGAATGATTTACCACAAGATGAATTAAATAAGGGACGAAATTCGAAAGGTTATGAGGCTAGTAGTTACGGAATTACTATAATTATAAAATCAAAAGATAACTCTGGAAATATTATTTATTTATATTATGCACATCTTTCTAAAGTGAATGTTATAATTGGACAAAAAGTAAAATATGGACAAGTTATTGGACTTTCTGGTAGTACAGGAAATGCAATGGCTGTTGATATTGTTAATCGTCATGTTCATATGGAAGCAGGAACATCATATTCAACCGCCGGAGGAAATGATGGTAAATTATGCGCTAAATTAGGAGGAACAATGGATGCTGAAAAAGTATGAAGACAAAATTTGATAAAAAAGGAAATGTAATACCATAAATTTTATAGAATGAAAAAAATATTAAGTATTATTCTAATTATATTTACTTTAAACAGCGTTGTAAACTGTGATGGGCAGAATAAGAATAATATCACAGAATTAACTGAAAAACTAGTTGATGAAAATTCTTCACCAATAAATTTTCTTGATAGAAAATATTTTACAAATTATGAATTAGATACTCATCATGAATATCCTACATTTTTTTATAGAAGTAATAGTTTAGGTGAATTTTCAGTAAATTTTATTGCTCAAGAATCGGAAAGTCAAAATTTTTGGAGAGAAAATAATGAAATTCTATCATTATATATGGGAATTGAAACAAGTAAAGAGGAAGATATTAAAATAAACCAATTGATAAAAGAAAAATTAGAATCTAACTTTGACGCATATTATAAAATTGCAGAATTTGTTCAACCTAAATATCTTTTAAAAAACAGTTACGATTACATTTATCCGTACAAGAAGACTTATTATCTATATGACAATAATAAGAATTCATGGATGTTTCTGAATGAAAAATTAATTTTTGATGGATCTGAAGAAAAAAATATAACAAGATTATCCGATTTATTATCGATGTTAAAAATTCCCAATATAAAAGTGCAGAATTCAATCTCAAAAATAAAAAAAAATGATGATATTTCAAACATAACACAATCAATAAATTGGGAAGGTACTTATCATCTAAATGTAGATTATGGAAAATTAGATGAAAATTCAGAAATGTCTATTGATTATACTTTAGAAGTTAAAAATAATACATGTACTTTTTCTGGATTGGGATATAAAGCATACTTTACGGATCGATGCACCATTGAAGGAAAAGGAAGTGTTTTAATTTTAAAATTTGAACAAAGCATTGATGGAGATGGTTTTTCAGACCATTCAAATCTTAATCTTTTAGGGGAGATAAATTATAAAAAGGGAACTTATTATTTGAAAAGTCCAATCGTTGCAGATTCGAAATCGAATTACAACACCGAAATTAAATTAGAAAAAAGCAAGTGATTTTTTGAAAAAAAAAATTGTAATCATACTTTTCTACCAAATATATTTTAAACTAAAAAGCACTCGAAAGTATGCTTTTTTAAGATATCCGTTCATTGAAATTTTGAAAACCCATCTTCCAGAAAAGCCATGTGCAAATGCGACCAAGGTTTTAAATTCCCAAAATTTAAAGTAACCAGTCACCAAAAGCATTATTGGAATGATGCCGAAGGAGAAGCAGATTATCTCGCCGTTACGGAAGAAGATGTGATGCTAGATCCACCGGCAATGCCATTTGGCAATTGCAAATTGCAACCTACTTCTGGCGGTTATTTACCTTGTTCGTATGCACCCGTTGGAAAATGGCAAAAACCTTATGAAAAAGTAAAAGTAATGGGACACAGTTGCCTCACAGAAATTTCCGAACTTCAATGTGCCATCGGTGGAAAAATAACCATCATGAAACATGGCCAACAGAGCGAAGCAGGGAAAAGAAATGTGAAAAACGCGGATGCGAGAAAACAGCATATTTATAATCCTATTATGGATTTCGAGGATTTTCAGGAAGAAATAAGTGAAGATTATTCTAACGATTATGAGTAACCTAAATTAAATAAGATGATTAACGGAACACAAAATCCAGTAGTTGGAAACGACGAGATTTATCAATATTCTGATAGTTTAGATATTTTTAATTCTTCCAATGCAACGTATGTTTGGAATATTTGGAAAAAAAAGCAAGGAAAATGGGTGAATATTACTGCTAAGCCACCGAAAATGGGACAGAAAGTTAGCTTTAAATTCGGTGAAAAAGTAATTGGTGAAGAATTTAAGCTTGAAGTTTTTAAAGCAATACCAAAATTTGGAAGCGATGATTTTGACGCAAAATTAGTAGGTGAAATAATAGTAATTCCCGCGTCGAGCAAAATTGCAAAAATCACTAAAGTAGTATTGTTCAATAATGGAGCAAAAGACCCCAACAAAGCAACCTACAAAGATTATTTGACAGCAAGAGCATATTGTATCACTATGTTTAATAAGGAAGTAGAATTTCAGTTGTGGGAAGATGATGCCGAAGGAAAAGGACATAATCCACAAATTAATAAAAACAACAAACTACCACAAAAATTTATTGCCAGAGTAAATGAAAAAGGTATTGCTGAAACAAAAATTTCGCTACTTTCCAATGAAAAAGTTTTAAAAGGTATTGCAGATAAATATTTATCTGCGGGAGATAAAAACGAGGGTGCCAATCACGAATATTACGTGACAGCAACTTATGAAGGAAGAATACAAGGTGCAAGCCAAGTGAATGTAAATGTTAAAAATCCTGGTACACAGCCAAAAAAAGATAGTGCCATATTTCCTGGAACTTCCAATAAGCCACCAAAATCTGACAAAGAAGGCAAAGTGACGCATGCATATTTTATAGATTCGAAGGGTAATCCTACTCAAAGAATTAAAGTTGGGGATTCTGTAAGAATTAGAGTTAAGACTGTTAATATGATTAAAGAGGATATTCAATACATCGTTTGGGAAAAAGATACTATTGATGCGCTTGACGATAGAATTTTCACCAGTCCAAAAATGAAAATTATTGATGACATAAGTGATACACCAGCATTAATAATCACCCAGGAGAAATATAATAAAGGAATAGATGCAAATTGGAATTATAGTGCTGATTCTGACAAAGACCAACAACAATATTATATAGAAATAATTCCCCTGAATACCAAAGCAAAATCTGTAAGTTTCGGTATAGATGACGAAGATAAACGCACGAAAGTGGATAATGTGAGGAGTACAGCGGTGGTTAAACCTAAAGCACAAACTACAACAAAAAATTGCGGCGAAAAATTTTGTATAAAAATTGGTAGCCCTAACAGTGAATTAATAAGAGAAATTAATATTCGATTAGCAGGTTTTGGAGGAAATGTTCCCACAGATGAATTTACGAATAACTCTGAAAAGATGGTTAAGCAGTTTCAACGTGATTACATGAAAATCCCTGAAACTGGAAAGGTTTGTGGGAATGTTCTAAAGGCTATTGATGATTTTTGTAATAAATATACAGAACAAATTAACGACTATAAATGTCCGTGTCAAAATCCAAACAATTCTGGGGAAAAAGATAAAGCTGCAAAAGTTGATAGATGTCCTGAAGGATGGGGAAAAGGATTGTATTCAGAACAATATTTAAAAGTAAATATTACTGAACCACATCGAAAATATGAGTATCCAGGAATGCATCGTTCGACTTTATGGGCTGTAAGTGCAATGAAATTTTATTTAGATTTTACCAAATCTGTTTATAGTAAATATGATGTGAACAGAGGGTATCGTTGTTGGGCTGATAATAATTTTCATAATAGAAAATCAACAAACCACTTTGGGAAAGCTGCTGATATCCGTTTTAATAAAAATGGCAAAAGAACAAAGTTGGCAAGCGATGCAAATCAAATACGAACTGATATTTTTAATAAATATCTTAACGCAAAATGGTGGGGAAATCCAAATATGTTCGCTTTAGAAAAAGAATCTGATGGTGCTGTAACTTATGTACATGTTGATTGTAGAGATTTTGCTTTAGAATATCACGAAAATAAATTTTTTGTGAAAACCCAAAATGCTGTTATTGGTAAAAGTATAGTGCAACTTGCAAATGACCTCGGATTTAATGACATGTGTCTATGTGGGGGTGGTAATTCAGCACGTTTGAAGAAAGTAGATAGTAAGAAGAATAAATTTAAATGGGCACACAGTGAATTTGGAAATTTACTTGCAAAAGAAGAATCTGGGGATAATTACAATATATGTAATAAAACAAAAGGTGGATATAAACAAATTAAAGATCTGAAAATTGTAGAAATGACAATAAAAGATATTCAAACAAAACAAAAAGATAGAGATGTTTTCGCAGTTGGAAGATATCAATTAATACCGAAAACATTTAGTGGGGCCATTAATAGTTTAAGTTTAGATTTAAGCGCATTTTTAGATGAAGAAATGCAAGATAAAATATTTGATGAATATTTAATCAAAATAAAAAGACCTAAAATAATTGCTTATTTAGAAGGTGAAGGATCAATTGAAGATGCCATGTATGCTTCTGCACAAGAGTGGGCAAGTGTTGGAGTTGAGAAAGGTAAAAAAATTAGTGATAAAGTTGTAAAGGATAAAAAAGGGAAAGAATTATCAAGAACGAAACGAACCGCTATCGGTGGTGAATCTTATTATGCTAACGATGGTTTTAATAAGTCACATATTACTCCAGAGGAAATAAAAAATGCACTTAAAAATTCAAAAAATGCAAATGAATAAATACTTAATAATAGCAGTGATATTTTTGCTATTTGAATGTAAAAAACCTGTTACAAAACAAAATTTACAGTCAAAGATTTCAATGTCAAATGAAAAAGAACCAAAAGAATTAATAGAAACTTTTGATAATTTAGTCACTTTAGACAAAATGAAAGGTAATTCTTTTGTCTTAAGTTGCGGTTCTGGTTGTGCTATGACTTACATTGCAAAACAAGCAGAAAAAAATTTGCAAAATGTGAAAGTCAAATTTAATGTTGATGTGTATATTGATGAAACTTTATCGGAATCTTATAATGAAAGTTATGTATTCTATTATGATAGTTCAAATCAATTAAAAAATATTAAACGTGTAGGTGAAAAGGAAGACTTTTTATCCTCACAAAGCATAAACGGACAAAATTCATTTAAAAAATTTGCGGATGATTTATCGACAATGCTTTATGGTAAAAAATCATCTGCTATTCAGGAAAATGAGAATGTTATCAATTTACCAATAGTAGGCAGCAAAATTGAAATTTTGGATTATCCCGTTCCCGCAAAATACAATAACATAAATATTGATGGAGAAATTCCCTCATCACTTTTAGAAATTAATGAAAATATTTTCATCATATGGTTCGAAGGTGATACTGAAAGATGGTATTTAGTTACTTTTAAAAACAATAAAATGTTTGATAAATTATTGATAGGGAAAAGTGAAACTGTGGAAACAGAAAATGGAACCACAGATAATTACATAGATTTTAAAATTGAGAAGAATTTTTTAATCACTTTAAATTATAGTTCTGGAAAAAATGTAGATTCCAGCATAATTCAAAAAACAGAAAAATATCAAATTGATAAAACTAATTATAAAATAAAACGATTATAATTTTAATTAAAAGAAAAAGGTATTGCTGAAACAAAAATTTCGTTACTTTCCAACGATAAAGTTTTAAAAGGAATTGCAGATAAATATTTATCTGCGGGAGATAAAAACGAAGGTGCCAACCACGAATATTACGTGACAGCAACTTATGAAGGAAGAATACAAGGTGCAAGCCAAGTGAATGTAAATGTTGCCATTTCTGGTACTCAACCAAAAAGAGATAGTGCTATCTTTTCCGGAACTTCCAATAAGCCACCAAAATCTGACAAAGAAGGTAAAATAACGCATGCTTATTTTATAGATTCGAAGGGTAATCCTACTCAAAGAATTAAAGTTGGGGATTCTGTAAGAATTAGAGTTAAGACTGTTAATATGATTAAAGAGGATATTCAATACATCGTTTGGGAAAAAGATACTATTGATGCGCTTGACGATAGAATTTTCACCAGTCCAAAAATGAAAATTATTGATGACATAAGTGATACACCAGCATTAATAATCACCCAGGAGAAATATAATAAAGGAATAGATGCAAATTGGAATTATATTGGTGATTCTGACAAAGACCAACAACAATATTATATAGAAATAATTCCCCTGAATACTAAAGCAAAATCTGTAAATTTTGGTATAGATGACGAAGATAAACGCACGAAAGTGGATAATGTGAGGAGTACAGCGATGGTGAAGAAAACTGAAGTACAAGAGAATACAAATGAGGAAGAAGGAAAATGCCCGCGATGTAATAAGGATATTACTTCCGATGATTTAAAAACTATATTTCTAAATGCGACTCCTGATAAACTAAAGATTGTTGCAGATACTTACAATAAGTATATGAAAGAATTGAAAATGAATACTTGTTGGAATAAAGCACATTTTTTTGCCCAAGCAATGGTTGAAGGTGGCAAAAGTTTAAATTTGAAAGAAGGTGAAGGATTTAATTACTCTGCAGAAGCACTTCCAGATAATTTCACAGCATTTAGTTTAACGGGAAAAAGATATGGTCCTCCGAATCAATTGGCCTATAAATATGGTAGAAGTAAGCAAAATAGTTTTAAGGCAGATAAAAAAATGATAGCAAACATAGCTTACAGTAATAGAAAAGAACTTGGTAATTTGGGTGGAGATGATGGTTGGAATTTTAGGGGAAGGGGATTAATACAAATAACAGGGAGGGAAATATATACATTTTGCAAACCGTACACATTAAAATATGAAAATACTGATGTTTTGAGTAGTCCTGATTTAGTAGGTGAAAAAATAAGTTTAGGCGTTTCCACCTCAATGATATTTTTTATGTGGAAAAAAAATAAAAATGGTACAGCACTAAATCAACTAACTTTAGGAACAAAAGATGTTAAAGGAAAAATTTGCCCTTTTATTGGAAATAATGTTGATATTAAAAATGCAGCTGAAAAAAAAATCACTACCAATTATGATGAAAAACAAAAATGCTTCGATGAAACAACTCCTATTGTGTTTAAGATAGATCAATGTTTACTAAATGAAAATAAAAAAGATGAGCCCGCAAAAGATTCTAAAGTTATAATTAAATTTGGCGTAAATGCGGACAAGGCTGTTGTGAGTGAAAAATCTTTAAATATATTAAAAGATGTTGGTGAACAAACTAAAAATTATTTAATTACAGTAACAAGCACTGCTCGAGACCCTTATAATCAAGCACGAATAATGTATGATAATATAGTTAAGAATGGAATGACAAAGCATAGAAACACTTATAAACCACCTGGTCAAAGAGTTTTAGACGCTTATGAATCTGCAAAAAATAAAGGGAAAGACAAAAATGGCATCATAAAAGAAATGGAAGATAAAATAAAAGAAATTGGTCCATCAAAAGTTTCGAGACACTGTGGTGATCCAAAAGTTGTAAATGTTTTTGACGTGACACAAGAAATGAGCAACCCGAAAGATTTTAAGAAAACAATAACTTCAAGAATTAGCAACGTACTTGATGAAAATGGATGTTATCATCTTGAAATAATACAATAGTTATGAAGACTTTTACAACTTATTTACTTTTTTTGTTGTGTTTTACATCCTGTAAAAAACAACAAAACATTTCTCTCACAAATGCAATAAACGAAAAACAAAATTCAGATACAATTTTTTTGGACAGCAAATCTATTTTATTCATTTCTCCAAGTGATAAAAATATTGAAAAACTAAAAATGCAAAAAGGTGATGATTTTTACACAATCGCAGATGATGCTAATGCTTATTATGCTATTGCAACAGAATATTTAGATTCACTTAAAATTAAATATACTAATAATGTTGATGATAAAATTATTGGGTACAAGATTAATGGTGAATTTGTACATATACCTAAAAATAAGAGTTCTTGGTATGTGATATTCTTTAATGACAATTATTACAAAACATTGGATTTAGTAAATATTCGAAATGAGTATACAAAATTTTTTAATCAAAATTTCACCAAGGAAAATTCAGGAAATTCAGAAATGAAAAGAATTATTGATTCAATTTCGGGAAAACAATATTTTTTAGTTAATAATTTGGAATGTGATTTAAATAACGATTCACTACCTGACCAAATAATCACTTTTGGAAATAATGAAGAAATTGATGCACAAAATCCAGATACCAAGATTGCGCCAATAGTTGTATTGATAAAAAAGAATAATAAAAAATACAATATACTTGTAAATGACAAAATTTATCCAAATAATTTTGCAGATGCTTTTAAAAAAGTCGTTGTTAAAAATTCTTACTTCACAATAGAACTTTCAAATGAAATTCCCGATCAATATATTTCATCAAAATATATTACATTTAAATATGATTTAATTTTGAAAAAAATTTTTCTATTTAAATATGGTAAGAATACTGATTGGAGTAATGGTAAAAAAGATAAAAGATTATGCACCAATAAAAATTTTGGAGAAATTTTATATGAAAATTTTAACGCTAATAATATTGCGGAAAAATGTAATTAGAATTTCAAATAAAACTGCTAGTTTCAAGCAGTTTTTTATATACAAAGTAATCGCTCTTTGACATATCCAAACCAAATACTTTCCCATACAAAAAGGAAAATCGCAAAAATCCTATGATAAAGTAAAAGTAATGGGATACAGTTGCCTCACAGAAATTGCTGAACTTCAGTGCGCCATTGGTGGAAAAATAACCATCATGAAACACGGTCAACAAAGTGAAGCCGGGAAAAGTAATGTGAAAAATGCGGATGCGAGAAAACAGCATATTTATAATCCTATTATGGATTTCGAGGATTTTCAGGAAGAAATTAGTGAAGATTATTCTAACGATTATGAGTAACCTAAATTAAATAAGATGATTAACGGAACACAAAATCCAGTAGTTGGAAACAACGAGATTTATCAATATTCTGATAGTTTAGATATTTTTAATTCTTCCAATGCAACGTATGTTTGGAATATTTGGAAAAAAAAGCAAGGAAAATGGGTGAATATTACTGCTAAGCCACCGAAAATGGGACAGAAAGTTAGCTTTAAATTCGGTGAAAAAGTAATTGGTGAAGAATTTAAGCTTGAAGTTTTTAAAGCAATACCAAAATTTGGAAGCGATGATTTTGACGCAAAATCAGTAGGTGAAATAATAGTAATTCCTGCGTCGAGCAAAATTACAAAAATCACTAAAGTAGAATTATTATATGTAGACGATACGAAAGGATCTACATTTAGTTTCATGGAAAAGCTACGAGCAAAAGCAAATTGTGTAGGTCTATTTGGTAATGAACTGGTTTTCACATTATGGGAAGACGATGCAGAAAAATCTGGACATAATTCTAAAAATCTTTTTATAGATTCTAAAAAAGGCAAAATAAACTCGAAAGGTTTTGCAATAGTAGAATTTACACTTTCCAAAGCGTTGATGCACAAAGCAATGCAAGGAGAAGCAGATACGAAACAATTGGAATTTTATGTTACTGTCGAATATTTTAAAAATAATAAACATGCTACAGAAAATGTAAATATTAACAATCCGTTTCCAAAACCTCAGAAATCAGTTGCCACAAAACAACAAGCTCCAGCAAAGGCGAAAGGTTCTCCTGCAGCAAGCAAACCTGTAAGTAAGAAAGAGGAGAAAGGGATTTGGAATCGTTTGTCAGAAGGTGCTTCTAAATTAGGAGGTGAAATTCATGATTATGCAGAAGCTAAAGCAAAGGCGATATTTGATCAATTGCCGACTATTATTAGTGAAGATATTGTTAGTTCTACAAAAGTGGATAGTATACCTGATAGCTCAAAAAGTGAGGAAAAGTGTCCAAGATGTACAAAACTAACAGAGGCAGAACTAACAGCTGTTTTTCCTGGCCTTAAAGAAACTTCCTTAATAACAGAAGTTGTAACTTCTTTCAATGAATATTGCAAAAAGTTTAATGTTAACACTTGTACTTTAAAAGCACATTTTTTTGCACAATCTAAGCAAGAAAGTGGAGATTCTCTAACACCAGCAATAAATGGTGAAAATATGAATTACAATATTGCTGCCTTAAAATCTACTGGTTTTAAAAATGTTTCTTCATCCTATTTATTTGGTGGAAAAACTGGTATAGAAATGGCAAATGATCTTGGACGGAAAAAAGATGAAGGTGCATTATCTATCGATAGACAAATAAAAATAGCAAACTTTGTATATGGTCTTGATCCAAAAGCTAAATCTTTAGGTAACAAAGCTCCAGCAGATAATAAGAGTTTAAATGAAAATGACAATGAAGGATGGAGATTTCGTGGAAGAGGAATGTTACAGATAAAAGGACGATATAATTATTCTACAATCCAAACTCATGTAAATAAGGTTGTAGGAAAACAATTTTTAGACATTAAAGAGGGTAGAAAATATGATGGGAAGTTAACAGCTACCGAAGCTTTATTATCAGGACTTGGAGATTGGGATTTACACAAAATGCATTCGGTTGCCAAAGTTGGTGTTACAGAAGATGCTTGTCGAAATGTTATAAAAATAATTAATAGTGCAACGAAATCAAAAACAAAAAGGATTGCAAATTTAATTGGAGGGACATGGTACGAAGATGACAAAAATACTAATACTTCTCATGTAGTTAAGGAAAAAGATTCGATGAAATTTATCTTCCGTGTTAAGGAATGCAAATTATTAAATATTGTTGATGATAAAGTAAAAGGTGATGATGATGGAGTTCTTAATAAAATGAAAAAAATTGCCGATGAGCATCATACTTATAAACAGGAAACAAATCATTTAAGAACAGATGATTCTGAAGATGGACTTGCTAATTTGGATTGTTCTGAATTTGTAAGCCGATATCTTTATGAATTAGGAATAACATCTTCAATAATTTATATGACAACCGACAGTATGAAAACGGAAAAAGCTTTCAGAAACGTTATTGGAAATAATAATATTGATTTTGTTGCAGGTAGTGATGGAGAAAACTTTACTCCTGAAAGAGGAGATATTTTTGTTTGGCGAAGAAGTGATGCAGGACACACAGGAATTGTTTATTCATATGATTCATCAACTGATGTAGTAACAATTTTGGAAGCTATAGGCAACGTGGAGCGGTTAGCGAAAAAGATCAAGTTAAAAATGGTGGATATTGGGGAACTGGAAATTCCAGAACTGCTAAATATACCCGATTGAAAGGTGCATTATGGGGACACAAAGGATGGATAGGATACTTTAGACCAAAAAATTACACTAAAAAATTATAACAAATGAAAATTAAAATAATCATACTTTTTCTTTTATTTCAGTTTGTTGGCTGTCAAAAAAAAATACAGCCAACAAGTAAACATTCAGAAAAAAAAACTGAGCAGAGCACGCCAGAAATAAATTTTATAAATTATCCTATTGACGATTTTGAAGGAATTACTTCCACAAAATATAATGGAATCTACAGAAGTTTTGATTTTAAATACACTAATGGCGAAACTATGTTTATTTTGTCTCCAAAAAGTGGGAATGAAAAATGGTATTCTGAACAGGAAAATAAATATAAAGGAAAAGATGTGGATGCGGAAATTGAAAAAAATCTGAATCAACAATCTTTTAAACTGCTAAGTAATGAATTTGATGTTTGGGTTTTTCATACTCCAAAAGAAAATATGAAAAAAACGCCAAAGATGGATGCTCCTTACACTCCTTTAATACCAAGAAAAATCTTTTTTTATAAATATGATTCTTCAAAAAACAATTGGTCAATTGTTAATACTTATTCAATAGAAAATGAGAAAGAAGAAGCAAAAGCCAACGAATGGCAAGAAAGTAATATTGTCTTAAACGCAAATAACTGGACACTTTTTTCTAATTGAATTTTAATTTAAGGACTCTTTATCCGACATATCTATTCCGATTTTTTTTAAG
>NZ_JABSNO010000040.1:8988-12983 GCF_013294015.1 Frigoriflavimonas asaccharolytica | reverse complement strand
AATATTGTACTTTCAGGTTACAGTCCCACAATTTTGTTGGATGCTGCGCCACATACCCAAAGTTTTGGCGGCAAACAATCTGTGAATATGAGCATTATCGCTAATCAACTCATCAAAGAAGGCATTAAAGCTGGCTACTACGATGTTCGAGTAGATGCCAATGATTATTCTGAAATTATTTACAGCGCACAATACAACGAAACGCACTACAACTACCTCGCAAGAATGGCAGAAGCGTATGGCGAGCAGTTTTATTATGATGGCGAAGTTTTGCATTTTGGTAAATTGACACCCCAAAACCAAGCTTTAAAATTGGTCTATGGCAGTAATGTAAACGACATTAAAATAGAAATAAAAGCCGTGCATACAAAGCCTCAATTTTACGGCTAAAACAGCAGTCAGCACGCAAAACTAACTTCTGGAACCACACCCGCAAAACATAAAAGCGATTTAGCCAGCATCGCCTACAAAAAAAATGATGCTGAAAGCGGAATTTTCCGCACACCAGCTTTGCAGATAGCCCCAATTCGCGCCACCACAGACAAAGATGTAGTAAATTCTCAAATGAGTGCGGCAGGAAGCAAAGCCGTAGAAGTTTTGAATGTAAGCGGAACAACGAGCATTCCGTTTTTGTATCCAGGTTGCGTGGTAGATCTGGAAATGCGCAAAGAAGACAGCAACAAAACGAGTTATTTCACCAGATTAATGATTGTAGAAACCACGCATGATGTGGATACTTTGGGACATTATGCAGGAACTTTCAAAGCAATTGCAAGCGATACAGGATTTCTGCCAACGCCGGAATTTACACAACCAATTGCTCAACCACAAATGGCAACGGTAATCTCGAACTCAGATCCGCAAGGACAAGGCAGAATCACGGTAAAATTTGATTGGCAATTGCACGACACGACAGATTTCATCCGAATGATGAGTCCAGATGCAGGAGGAACAGATCAAGTTTCGCAAAACCGAGGTTATGTTGCGATTCCCGAAGTTGGCGATCAAGTGATGGTTGGTTTTGTACATAATCACCCGGACAGACCTTTTGTGATGGGTGGCATGTTTCATGGGAAAGTTGGTTTGGGTGGTGGCGCGCAAAATCACATGCGTTCTATTCAGACGAAAAGTGGAATCAAAGTTCTGATGAATGATAATGAGAAGAGTGTGACTATTTTGGATCCTAGTGGGAATACCTATTTTATGGATGGTGCGGGAAATATTTCTGTAACTGCGCCTAAGAATATGACTTTTAATGCAGGGGAAAACTTAAATATTAATGTTGGAAAAAATATGACGACAAATGTTGGTGACAATCATAAGATAAGCATTACAAATAATCATCAGTTTACATCTACAAATTACAAGCAGACAGTAAGTGAAAACAAAACTGTGAATATTACAGGAGACTTGAAAGAAACCACTTCTAGTACCACGCATCAAGCGAAAAACGGCGATATTTTAATTCAAAGTGCGGGTGTTGCAAAAGTTTTAGGAAAAATAGATGCGAAAGTAAATAAAGGGTAAATTCATTTTAAATTAAGATAAGGTAAATCATAGAAATGAAAGTTATAGAAACAATTTTTGCTTAAGAAATAATCTTCATTAAAACATGAAAAAAATCTCACTTGGGTTATTGATTTACTCCATTATCTATTAAATGTTAATAGTAATCAATTGGATAAAATTATATAATCCTCAACCACTTTCAGGTGTAAATGATGGATCGCAAGGATTAGGCAAATCTATTGTATCCTCTATTTTCGGAATTTGTAGTTTGATTGCAATTATTGGTGGGGTCTGGAGTTTTTTCATTTTTAAAAGTTCATCATTCAATAAATCCATCAAAATCCAATTGGGTTTTATTATATTAATGTTCTGTATTTTTTTGGCTATTGGAATTGCGATATCATCATAGTTATACATTTGTACTCTAGAAAGCAGAAATTGTTATAAAGCGGAATTTATTAAAAATTAAATTTTATTTAAATGAAAAATATATTAATCTACCTTTTTGGTTTCATACTATTTACACCAGCGTCTTGCCAAGAAAAAAATAAAAAAAATAATATGAGTTCAGAAAATTTTGAATGGAAAGAAACAATATCTTGTCCTTTAGGATATCCAGTAGATGTTTATCGTGGTGGTTTAGAGTCTGCAAACGGAGGTTTTACAAGCCTATATTTGGGAACACATTCTGGAAATGATGGGTGGGGAAGTTCTGGAAGAAGTATGAGCAATGGTTTTAAACCAGTGCCCAATCATTTGCACGTGATTTGGGTGTCTTATGCAGAAAAACAATTTTATGAAATAGATGCCGATATAGACCAACAAAAAATGGTTAAGCTTTTCCGTGATGGGTATTATACACCTTCTGATGGTGATAATCCCAACCCACGAAAAGAGAATTACAATCAAATTGTTGTAGGTTTTGCACCAGGCGGAGTTGTTGTAGTTTGGCTTTCTGGCATAGGACGACAAACAGAAATAGGACGATACGAAGGCAAAAAAGTGGTCATACCGCAAGAAGAGATTGATGGCTTAAGTCCTGGTCCACAAAAAAATATGTTCGATCCTGAGTACCAGAGAAAAATAATGTATGAGTTTGATATCGTTCCGTTAGATGTGGTGAAAGCCAATGAAAATAAACCAATCCCTTATGGATTATGGGATTCTTATAGACAAAAATACAATTGGAAGGTAGAAGTTGAATTACCTGACAATGGAAAAAGTAAAGTATTTACTCATTTTCATTATAATGGAGAGATGGAAATGATTTTTGGAGAAAGCCAAATAGCAAGATATAATAATATTATACCTAATGAACTTAAATGGAACATTTCTAAAGAAAGGACTGTGCCAGATGATATTAAATTTGAGTGGATGGATGGTGTAGATGGTCATAGGTATATATGCAATATAAAATTTGATGAAAAGGAAATATTTTCGGCTTTTAAAGAAATTTCTTCTACCAATTCAAATGGTGAGATTAAATTACAAATTCGAGTAAATATTCCAAAAACGTCTGCTTCCGTACAATTAATAAATGGAGACAAACAAGTTTGGCTGAAAAATAATGAAATTATGATGCGTAAAACTAAATACACTGATTAATTATGGGCAAAACCTTTGTATATAATACGGGCAATCCATTGCCAGATTCACCGGGGACGTTAAAACTTACTTATGGTGTTTTTTTGATGGGACGCTTAATAATCGTGAAAATACTGAAATCCGTAAAAAGGTTGAAAAAAGAGGCGAATTCCGGATGATTTCTGCTACAGTAGAGGAAATCGGTATTTATAAAACACTTAATAAGAAATACAATGTAAAATAATGAAACTAATAATCACCTATATACTTTGCATAATACTATTTACACCAGCGTCTTGCCAAGAAAAAAATAAAAAAACAAAAAACATGAGTGCAGAAATTTATGAATGGAAAGACGCAACCTCCGTTCCCTATGGTTTTCCTATAGATATTTATAAAGGAGGTTTACAAAATTTAAAAATCGGCTCTTATACAAGTCTCAATGCTGGAACTACCATAGGAGATGGCTATTGGGGAGAAGCAAGTTATGGAATGGGTTCTGGAGTAAAACCTTTACCAGATCATCTCAATGTGGTTTTTTTATCCTATGCAGAAGAAAAGTTTTACCAAATAGATGAAGATTTAGATTATGAAAAAATAAGAGAATATTTTAGAAAAGGATATGATACAAAATTAACCAACGGTACAGGAGAAATTCGTCATGTAAATTATAATACCATTATTGTAGGCTTTGCACCGGGAGGTGTTTGTGTAGTATGGATAGCAGGTTCAGGCGTTCAAGTAGAAGTAGGCAGATATCAGGGTAAGGAAGTCGTAATACCAGCAGATGAAATAGAAAATTTAGATAGCCACGATCATTTATTATTTGAATCTGAATACCGCAAAAAACTTATGAAAAACCCTCACATTGTTCCGGCGGAAGTACAGGGGAAAGAGATTCC
>NZ_JABSNO010000040.1:0-8889 GCF_013294015.1 Frigoriflavimonas asaccharolytica | reverse complement strand
GTTCCTTATGGTTTTCCGATTGATATTTACAAAGGAGGCTTACAAAATTCAAAAACCGGCTCTTATACAAGTCTCAATGCTGGAACTACCATAGGAAATGGCTATTGGGGAGAAGCAAGTTATGGTATGGGCTCTGGTGTGAAATCTTTACCAGATCATCTCAACGTTGTTTTTTTATCATATGCAGAAGAAAAATTTTACCAAATAGATGAAGATTTAGATTATGAAAAAATAAGAGAATATTTCAGAAAAGGATATGATACAAAATTAACCAACGGTACAGGAGAAATTCGTCATGAAAATTATGATACCATTATTGTGGGTTTTGCACCAGGAGGAATTTGTATAGTGTGGATTGCAGGAATTGGAATGCAGATAGAAGTAGGCAGATTTCAAGGTAAGGAAGTAGTAATACCAGCAGATGAAATAGAAAATTTAGACAGCCACGATCATTTATTATTTGAATCTGAATACCGCCAGAAACTTATGAAAAACCCTCACATTGTTCCTGCAGAAGTACAAGGCAAAGCAATTCCCTTTGGTTTATGGGATACTTACAGAAAAAAACACTCTTGGAAACCTGTATTTGAATTACCGAAAGGATTTATGTTGGATAATACTTACGAGATAAGAATAGTGAAATACAATGGAGAAATTAAAAGTTTATTCACTAATAAGTTTCCTATAATAGATTTTACAAAAGAAGCAGTTCCAAAAGAAATTCAATTTTCTTTCAAAGATAAGAATGCTGAACAATATGGTGCAGGAGCAGTTTTAGATGAAAAATCTATTTTAGCTGCATTTAAAGAACTTTATGGTGAAAGTAATGATAACTCAACGGCGATTTTAGAAATAAAAGTAAATTTAGCAAATACTTTTTTTACAGTCAAGTTGAAGGGAAGTAACGGTAAAGAATTTTTCATTAAGACAGAAAAATTGGAGGTTTTTAAAAGAAAGCAATTTAAATAACCATGGGAACATTTGTATATAATACCGGTAATGCAAAAGCGGCTGTGGGTGAAATAAATCTTTCATTCGGGATGTTTTTTGATGGTACTTTAAATAATATGAAAAACACGGAACTCCGTAAAAAATATTTAGAGAAAGGAAATGATATAAAACCAGATGACGATGAAGAAACCATAGCAAATAAAGAGAAACAACACGCAGATGCTTTAGATAGGCAAGATGAAAAGTACCACATGTACAAAAAAACTGCAATAAACCAAGATAATGAAGAATACCTAAAATATTTGCGAAATTCTCATCGTGATGCCATAGACAAGCAAGGTACAGATAATAGTTATGCCAATGATTATACCAATGTTGCAAGAAAATATAAATGTTGTGAAAGAAAGATATATGCACAATATATCGAAGGCATAGGAACAGGTATAGGTGTAGATGATCCTATGGCAAGTCCTAATGATGATATAACAAAAGATAACAAACATGGTTTTATGTATGGTGCGGGGAAAACCGGCATCAGAGGAAAAGTGAGAATAGGTTGTAAGAATTTAGCATTAAAAATAGGTGAAGAAAAGAATAGAAAAGACAATAAAAATAAAGTTTTAAATGAAATCACAATTGACATTTTCGGTTTCAGCCGTGGTGCCGCCGCAGCACGAAATTTTGCGTATGAAGTAGTGGTGAAGGAGCAAGAAACAGCTACATCTAAAACAAAAAGAGAAATAGTTGACTACAGAAACAGCAGCTCTTTTGGCAACGACGGCGTAATTCCTATTTATGAAAACAAAACAACGTACAAAGACGGTGATCTACATGTAGTAGATGCTTCCGCGCTAAAAGATGGCAAAATGCCTGTAAGAGGTCTACTTGGCTACTACCTTATAAGTGAAGGAGTTTTAAGCCCCGAAGAATTAGAAGATTTGTCTGTAACTATTCGGTTTTTAGGAATTTACGATACTGTCTCTTCTTACGAGGAAACCTATGATAACAGTATAAATTTAGGAATAAATATAGCGAAGAGTTTGAAAAAAGATTTATTTAAAGATGATGTTGCACAACTCAATCTAAACTCATTACGAGTAACTAAAGCCGTTCATTTTACGGCACAAGATGAGCACAGAAAGAATTTTAGATTAACGAGAATGGAAACTGGAGTTGAGAAAAATTTCCCAGGAGTGCATTGTGATATTGGTGGTGCTTATGAAAACGAAACAGAAGTAAAAACAGAAATAGAAACTAACAATCATCTATCTAATAAAGGTCTGGAAGATTACAAACAACATCTTGTGAGTGAATATTGGTACACTAAAGATCAATTAGAAATATTAAAGGACAACATGGCTTCTGCTTTGCCTGGAGGTAAGATGTATCGTTATACTGCACCCTATTTAAATTATCAAAGGTTGCAGGGAACAAGATATATTAAGAAAGAGTATAGTTATATACCTCTACAATTTATGGAAGAGTTTTTTCGTGAACAATTAGCAGATGAATCTTACAAAATTATGCCAATTTCCTGCAAAGAAACTTATCAATTAGGAGATCATAACGGTGTGTTGAAAGCAGCCTATAGAATTTTATATGAATACGTTTTTGAAAAAGGATCAGAATTAAAATTTATACCAGATAATATACTAAACCCTTTCGGAAATCTTGATGACAAGAATGAAATCGAAAATCCATATCCAGAAAAGGTTAAAGATAACATACCTCAAATTAAGCCGCCAAAATTCCCCATTCTTATTGAAAAAGAAATATTGCCAGAGCCAAAAATAGAATGCGATGATGAAGGTAACGAAGTGATAGTAATAGATGAAGTTATTATACCTGAAGCAACTCCACAGAATATTTTAAGAAGATTGAGAAATGAATATCTGCATTGGTCTGCAAATAGAAAATGGGTAGGAATGGAACCAAATAATGGAAATGATCCTACTGCAAGTGGAAAAAGAGGGGAGAATTAATGAAAATGATAACGTTTTTAAATAAATAATTTTGATTAAAAAAGCAGAAACGTCTAAAAAAGTTCAATTTACTGATGCAATCTATCACTACGAAACTATAATCAGTAAAAAAATAAGCGAAAATCATATCATCAATAAAAGTTTTGTTAGAGAAGTGAAAATATTTTATTTAGGTAAAAAGGAAAAGAACCAACTTTTTCGGCTTCTAACTTTAAAATTCAAGTTTTCAGATGAAGACAATTCTGACGTTATTTTTCTTAAAAAATTAAGTTATTTATGGGATGATATAGAAGTAATGGTAAATAGTGAAAATGTAATTATAAACATTGAAAATTTATTAAAATTAAGATTAAGATGGTTGAAAACTAGTAATTCTTTATCATTAAGCCATACTGGAAATGCAGTTGAAAAGTATTTCGTAAAAATTTCTAATTTATTAGAAAATAGTGATAAAGTATGTGAATTTTTAAATTCTTACAAAATGTTTGGACTTCTATTTAACGGACAATATGGTGGTTATGATGACTATAACATTAAAAAAAGAATGTTTTCTGAACAAAACATTGCGCTTACCGAAAGTTTAAAAATAATCAAGAAAGAACATAAAAGAGAATTGAAAACTGAAATTTTAGAGAAAAACTTAACAGAAATAGAAAATTATAATGGTATTTTCTTCTACGAGAATGATCATCTAATTGAAGCTTTTGTAGATTATAAAATGAAAGACAAACAAATAAAATATTCTTTATTATGGATTGGCTAAAAAACAGCAAAATAAATCAAAATTCTGGAGGTTTTGTAGAACCAGGAATTTCTGGTGGTGAGAATGATGCTTTTGTTTCGGTTGCAAATGAAACTACTGAAGAACAGGATGACGTGCTGGATGAGAAACAAAAAGAAATAAATCTGGAAATTGAAACGAGCCGAAAAGAAAGGGAAGAAAAAGATAAAACTTCAGAAGACCAACTGATTGTAATTCATGGTGCAAAAATAAAATTTAACGCCCACCTTGGAGAATTTAAAGTGCTTAATGATGTACCAACCACACAAGATAAATTGACGGGAACAATTGTAGAAAAACAGATCCCAAACTTCACTTTTTATGATGGTTTTCAAATGCTTTCCCTTACACAATGGATGGATTTTGGAACGGTAAAAGTGCAGGAAAACGAAGTATTAATAAAAAAATCTAAATTACCAGGTATTGGCAAAATGCCAGGAAACATCCCGCCAGAAAATGGGCAGATAGAATTTATAGATTCTGGGCAAATAAATGTGCCGGAAAGTATTGATACGAAAGGTGCACCGTTGCCAGAGGAGAAAGTAGATGCGTAATGTTTTTGCACGAAAGAATTTACAGTTGATGAAATAAAGAATTTTGTAAAAGCGATGCGAGATTCTGAAAAAATAAAAACTTCATTTTTGTTTTCTGAAGAAAACTGCCCTATAAAAAAAGATGATACCACTTATGATAGACTGTGTATTGAATTAAATGCAACAATGAAAAAGTACAATATTAATACTTGCATTCGAAAAATTCATTTTTTAGCTCAAACTTATCACGAATCTTCAAGATACGGTACAACACTCGAATATTCTTCAGGAAAAAGATATAATCCAGATAAACACTCTGATGCAAAAAGAATGGAAAACACAATAGATGGAGATGGACCAAGATATAAAGGAAGAGGCATCATACAGTTAACGTGGAGAAAAACACAGAAGAAATATTTTTCTTATTTATTAGAAAAGAATAAAAATTTATTTAATGATAAAACTGTAGAGGAATTATTCAATAGAAAACCTTTATATAAAGAAAAATACATTTATTATAAGGACAAGGTTGATGATAAAGGAAAGAAAATATTAAACAGCAAAGGAAAATCTATTAAAGAAAAACTAGTGGAAATAGTTGATGTTGATTCTGCATCGTTACTTGCCAGTAATATCCACTATGCATTTGATTCTGCAGGTTGGTATTGGGAAAACATCGGAAATACAACAGCAACAGGAGAAAATATTAATAACGTAGCAGATAAAGATAATGTCCTGAAGGTTTCACAGTGTATAAATGGGAAAGTTGCTAATCCATATGGACTAAATGAAAGAATAAAATTTACAGACAAATTAAAAGAATTATTTCTTTTTCCAAAAAATTGTACAACAAAAAATAAAAAATAATGAAAATTTTAATACTTTCAATAGCATTTTTTTTTACCTCAAATACATTTGTATATTCACAAATAAAAACTTCAGAATTTGATGTTAATATGGATGGTAAGGTGGATAAAGTGAAATTAGATACAATTTCAAATATTTATACTTTTTTTTACACAAAAGACAATATTATAATATCTAAAAAGATTGATTTTTTTAAAAACTACGCGGCAACAACTGCCGTAATAGATATGAGAATTAAAGATGACAATATGACATTTAAAATTAGTTATGCTCCTAAATATAACGATTTTGACATCGTTAATTTTACTTATTTAAAAAATAAAGATGATTGGTATTTGAGCGATATTCTAACTCATAGATTTAATCCATTAGATAAAAACTTAATTAGTACAGAGTGTAATTTTAAAAATTGTAAGTTGAAAAAAATTTCATTAAGAAAAAATAATTTTGAAATGATTCAACAGATAGTAGCGTCTACCAAAAATAAAAAATGTAGGAGCTTCTCAGAAGAATAGGAAATTAATAATATTTAATTTTCATTTATAATAAAAAAATCTAAATTAACCAGGCATTGGCAAAATGCCTGGAAACATACCACCCGAAACAGGTAAGATAGAATTTTTAGATACTGCGCAACTTAATGTACCAGATAGCATAAGTACAAAAGGAGCACCTTTGCCAGATGACAACGAAACAAAAATCAATGGTTATTATTACAATATTAGCGGTTCATACGAAGGTAATGTTACGGGACAAATAGGAAATGCAAATGATGTCTATGCTTGTGAAGGAAAAGGAACTGAGAAAGACACCTTTTTAAATCCAAAAAAATTAAAAATTACTCACATTGATTTCCAAAGAGTTTGTAATATAGTGAAGCATGAAGGTTTGTCAAGTGAAGAAAATGAATACATTTATATTGCTCATGCTAACTATAATGAAGGGAAAGATAAAAACACATCAATGTTAGCAAGATTAATGACTACTTATTCATCTGTAGCGATATCAGACAAACAAACTGCATTATTAGACACAGCAGCAGATGCTTTAAGTAAATATTCTCGCAAAGGAGTTGTTGATGCTCTATTAAGAGATACAGATTCCACCAAAATAGATCCAACAGATGGTGCAAGATTTTGGGACGGAGTTGATTTTTTAGCATGGGGAATTGATACAGAACTGAAAGCTGATAGCAACTCAAAACCAGGACACAATAAATTTGACGAATATAATACGATTAAAATCAAAAAAACCCTTTATGATAAATTTGTAAATAAGATAAAACAAAAATATCCTAATGGAGCACCTTATAAATCTTCTCATAATGTGCAAACAGATAAAGGTTCTCACATACATAAAGAAACTAATAGAGGACCAAGAGCAATTTATACAATAACTGCAAGTGATTTTAGTAAAGAAGAATATTGGTTAACTGGTGATTTTTACTATAAAAATGATGCGAAAAAATCCACAAGCATAGTTGCAACCAAAGTTGCAGGTTATTCCATCTTTTGGAAAGAAATTAAATAAAATATTATGAAACTAATTTTTTTAAATATCATTACCATATTAATCTTCAGTGGTTGTAATGCACAATATAATGAGGTAATAAAAATAAAAGAAATATTGACCCCGTTAAAAATATATGAAAACGAGCAATTAATAAAAAACAACGAAAAAAAACAGGTTTTTTCTTATATCTATAATATAAATTCAAAAAAGGATTCCATTTCATATTATGATATTTCTAACGCACCTATAAGTGAAACAACCCCAATAATATTTACGCTGAAAAAGAATAAACGGACTGATGAACAAACTTTAATGATAAGTGAAGACACTATTGTAGATAGTTTAAATATTAAATTTTCAGATGTATCAAAATCCATTTCTATAAACAATACTGACACCTATTTTTTAAATTTTCAATATTACAAAGAACTTAAACAGACAATTGGTAAAGATAATAATGCATTAGATTTAATAGATTTATTAGATGATTTATTAGGAGATTACCCATACCAATTTATTTACCTTAAAAGAGTTTCATCAAATAAAAAATATCAAATAAAAAATTATAAAATAAGTAAAGCAAAAATCAAAACAAATAGAACACAATCTGAAATAGCAGACATTTGGAATGTTACATATACCTACGATAAAAATAATATTTTACTATCTATTTTAAAAAAATCAACCGACAATGTTGTGGCCTTTGAAAAAAAATTAATACAAAAAAAAGGATCACAATATAAATTCAAAATCTATAATAATGTAGAAAGTAGATATGAAGATAATAATGAAATATCCTTTGATATTAAAAAAAACACTTATATATCACTTCAGCACCATTTCCAATTTGGAATAGTTAAAGAAGAAATATCTCAATTGAAGAGAGTTCTATATAAAAAATAAGAAAATATTAATATTTTTTTCCAAAATTGATAATTTCCATTTCGTAAAATAAACTACCTGACAGTATCGTAGAAAAACAAATTCCAAACTTCAGTTTTTATGATGGTTTCAATATACTGTCTCTTACAGCGTTTCAAGATTTCGAAACAGTAAAAGTCTGGGGTAATTTTGCACTTTAAAAAATCTTTCTTGCCCGCAGTTGATAGGTTGGTCTGGAATATCTCGCCTGAAACTGGTAAGATAGAATTTTTAGATTCTGGGTAGGAAAATATCCCACCAAGCATGAAAACTGATGACGCACTTTTATCAGATAATAAAGGTAATACAGAATGTTTTTGCACGAAAGAATTTACAGTTGATGAAATAAAGAATTTTGTAAAAGCATTCTTTTTCATTTTTTAATAATCATTTATATACCTTGCCGTTTTCTAAAATAAATTAATGCTCGAAACTCTAAAAATAATTGCCCTCGTCCAAGGATTCTTTGTACTCGCTGTGCTTTATGCAAACAGAAAAGAATACAAAAAAACAACTTATTGGCTGCTGATTGGTACATTATTTTCGGTTTTACTGTATATTCTTGCAGATGACGGCAGTAATCTTTTTTTGGCAAATGCAGATTGGTTTTTATTTGATAAATCTCTTTTCGTTACCTTTCTATTTCTCTTTTTCAAATATGATAGAAGTGCTTTAGAAAAATTTTCTACTAAAGATTTTTTTTATTTTATCCCAAATTTTATCTATGTTCTTCTTGAGCTTTTTGAATTGTATATTTCAGAATTCAATATTGTTGTAGAAAGTTTAGAAATAGCAGTAGAATTTATATTTACAGGATATTTGATAGCGATATTAATTCCGCTTTTTACTCGAAAAATAAAACATTGGATCGTATATTTCGTAATTCCGATTGCAATTCTATTCGTCTTTTCTTTCGTTAATGATATTATACAGATTCTTGGCTTTGCAGAATTACCATTATTTAAAGATAAAAACTTCAACACTTATCTCTTATTGATTGTTGCTTTTCTATTCTATTTTATTGCTTTTAAATTATTAACCAAAAGCAAAGAAATTTTAGCCAAAAAAGAAATCAGTAAATACCAGAATTCAATTTTAGATGACAATCAAAAAAATAAAATCAAACAAGATTTAATTCAAGCCATGGAAAAAGACCAATTATTTCTAAACGGCAAACTTTCCATTCAAGATGTGGCAAATAATCTTAATATTCCAAGGCAATATATTTCTGAGGTATTGAATGAACATGTAGGCTCCCCATTTTCAGTACGACTCAAAAGTAGTAATTTCATCTGATATTTCATTTAATATTCCGCTGTTGTTGTTGGCAAATGTGGGAAAG
>NZ_JABSNO010000039.1 GCF_013294015.1 Frigoriflavimonas asaccharolytica | reverse complement strand
TAAAGATACGTTTTCTTGCAGATATAAACAAACTTTATAACTTCTAAATAACTATTAATCAGTTGTTTAAATAGTTTTTAATGGCTGACTATTTACATGTCAATATTTTTTCTCACCATGAAAAAAAATCAATTATAAATTTTTATTAAGATTAATATTATCAGCAACTTTTAAATATTCTTGCTTCAAAAACAAAAAAATCCCCAAGTTTTCACCTGAGGATATCTTTTACAAATATAAATTATATTATTTCTTAATCAATTTGATACCTGTATTCTCTTCATTAATTTTCACAATATAAACACCTGTTGTAAGATCAGATACGTTAATATTTACTTTGTAATCATTTCCGAAAGAAAAGTTTTTAATTAAACTACCTGCTATATTATAAATTCTAATTTTAGAAATTTTTTGCTGTGATTGTACAGTAATATTTTCTTTTGCTGGATTAGGATAAATGCTGCTTGTGCTTTTTTGTGCTACAACATCATTCGAAGACAAGGTTGATGCGCAAACTACTTGTGAAGGTAGAGATTGATTTGCAGCAACACCATTGTCATTTCCTAATTGATAGTTACTATCGCTACCCCAATTCCACATAGTAGTATTAGTTTTTATTGCTCCAGCCATATTTTCACCATGTGTTCTGCATATTACAGCCCAATCTGAATCTGTTCCTACTTGCTGTGGAGCCAAACTATTAGTATCTCCACCAGCTGCACCTGTACCTAACATTCCGCTATCATTTACTCCCATTGAAAACATTTTCCCATCAGTTTTTAGGATAAACGAATTGTCAAAACCAGCTCCAATTGCAGAAAAGTTTGAAGCAGCTTCAATTGCTTGTGGAGATCTGAAATATTGAGCACCTGCACCAACAATTCCTAACCTTCCATTATGACTAGCTCCCCACCCAAAAAGTTTTCCAGTAGTTTTAAGACCTAGCACGTGATAAACACCACATGAAACATCTGCCCAATCTGTATCTGTACCTATTTTAACAAAACTAGATGACGGTGATCCCGAAGCTCCTGTACCGGTTTGTCCCTCAACATTAGTACCACAAGACCAAAGTGTACCATCAGATTTAATACCAAATGAGTTGTACCAGCCAGCCGCAGTTTTTTCCCAATCTGTTGCAAGACTAGTTTCTTGTTTCCATGTATTGTGCGATCCAGTAGTGTTTCCATTGCCAATATTACCCCAAGCATTGTAGCCAGCTCCCCACATAGTTCCGTCTGTTTTTACTACCATTGAATGGTAATATCCTGCGAAAAATGATTTTACAGTTGCTCCACCAAAAAGTTGTGTAGGTGTAGATAAATCGGTATTGTTTCCTAAACCAAAATTACCATAGCCATTATCACCCCAACCGTACAGTGTACCATTAGATTTTTTTGCTAAAACAAAGATACATCCAGACGAAATATCTGTCCAATCTGTATCTGTGCCAATTTGTGTAGGATTTTTTACTACTGTTTGTGCTGCGCTACCATTTCCAAGTAAGCCTTGGGTGTTTAGTCCCCACATCCAGATAGTTCCATCACTCTTTAATGCTACTGAATGATAAAGTCCTTTTTCAATCTTTACCCATCCGGTAGTTGAACATTGTGCTTTTACGTTTGTAAAAGAGAATAATAAAAATGCTGCCAATAATAATGTTGCACTTAATTTGTTTTTGAAATGAAAATAATTCTTTTCCATATTTATTTTTTTAATTAGCGGCAAAACTAATCTTAAAAAAGAGCGCAATAAAACTATGATTGGTGTGAATTCAGAAAAATAAGCATCTACTATGTATCTAAATTAATCAAAGGTAAATGGTTTTGAGGAAAAATATATAAATAATTCAACTTATTGATAATCTGTATTTTATAAGAATTGTTCTAAAGTTTATGTGGTATATTTTTCTGAAATCATTCCATTGCAAATTCTTACTTTTCTTTAAAAACTTTTCCTTAATCCTACTTCTTTAAAATCAATTTTAAACAACTACCTTAGGATTATTTTAAATAATTTTGCTGGAATTTTAATCATTAAATGGAAATATTATTTTATTATACCCGTTTTTTGGGTCTTTAATCTTATTAATGAACGAGAAATTAAGCATGAATAAATGTAGGCGCCAAATATAAAAAGCAATTACAGATTTATAATTATTGAGACGCCATTTCGTTTTTCTCAATTCGTAATTTTTCTATGAAGGAAGATGGAGTTAGACCCGTTTCTTTCTTAAAAGCAATTACAAAAACTTGTGAATGAGAAAAACCACAGTCCTCGGCAAGGTAACTTATTTTATACTCCATATAAAATGGTTCGTTGTAGAGTTTATCTATAATATATTGTATTCTAAGTTGATTTATATAGGTACTGAAATTACTTTTTTTCAATTCACGAATAGCTTCTGAAACATATTTTGGGTTTGACTTAAAATTATTTGCCAACCACGTAATACTCATATCTTTTTTAAGATAATCTTCGCGATCTTCAAATTTTTGCAGTTTTGCCTCTAGAAGTTCTGCAACATCGTTACTTTTGTTTAAAGATGCATTTGCAGCAGCGCCATTTTCCTTTTTAGAAACTTGGACAATGTCATTTTCCTTTGTAGAAACTTTGGAGGTAGAAGTTTTATCTGCAGTTTTATTGATCAATCTTTTTATTATAGCTTTAAATCTTTTCTGTTCAATTTTGTTTTTCCTTTTCCAATAATACCAAACGGTAAGTGAAATGAAAAGCGTACAGATAATTGCAATAATCAATATATATCCCGTTGAAGTCTTTTGTTTTTCCGTAATGTCAGTTTCAGTTTTTTTTACTATTTGTGATGAAATTTTATCAACTGAGTGTTTCTCTGCAATCCTGATACTGTCTTTTAAATTTTTAAATAGTTCCGTATATCTTTTAGCTTCTCTACTATTATTTTTTGCCAAATATGCTTCCGAGATTATTTCATAAATATTTTCTCTATTGTAAGGCGAAGAATTGTTCTTTTCTAAATCTAAAGCATTTTTACCGTATTCTATGGCGAGATCATAATTTTTAATTTCAAGATAATAATTACTTACTGTCATATATAAATTGAGTTTATTATAGGGCAATATCTCTTTCTGTGCACTATTTTGCAAGGCTTTTTTAAAATATTTTTCTGCTTTGGTTGGGTCTTTTGGATCGTCAATAAACATATAATAGATTCCCAAATTATTTTGTAATGAAGTAATCATATCATACTTCAAAAGATTGGAAACGCTTTTACTTTTATCAGAAATCAGCTCAGCTTCTTCTAAACTTTTTGTTAGATAAAATTTAATAGAATCTGATTGCTTTTTGCTTCGATCAAAATAGCTGGTGAAATTTTCATAAAGTAAACTGGACAAATAGTGCTGCAAATCTTTATCTCTAATATTTTTGGTATGTTTTTTCGAAATTTGAAAAGATTGATAGCTTTCTTCTAAAAAGCCTAATTGGCCATAAGCCAAACCTCTCATTCTATATATTTTAGATAAATCTTCTTCTGGTGTTTTTGAGTTGATATATTTTTCTACATCAGTGGTTATCTCAATTACCTCTTTATTTTTCCCTAAATTAGTGTACAGTCTTGCTAACTCGCTTGCAGTTGAAAACATTATTGAATAATTATTACTTTTTGCTTTTTCATAAATGTTTTTTAGTGCGATGATCTTTTTTTCATCAACATTTTTCTCTGTTTTTATCCCTTCCAAATCTCTTTGAAGTTTGCCTTCCGATATTGCCTGAGAATTTATAAAATTAAAGGCGAGTAAAATGAAAAGGATTGAAAATAATTCTCTCATAATTAGTTAAAAATTCTTTGCTGTTTATTAAGAAACTGCATGTATTGAGTATTTATGCGAAGTTAGTTTTTTTTATATAAATTACCTTGATAAATATATGAATTAATAGTGAAATCATTCATTGTTTAAAATGCGTAAAATACAGATTATCATAGTCTTTTAATTGTAAAACAACCCTTTTTATTTTGTTGTAATTCATGCAATTTTACCTCCTAAAAAGGCGGTATTCATTCTTATGAAATATAGTATAGCCTATCACTATTAAATATTATTGCATTTCTTTTTAAATCTATAATGAAGAATTCACAAATATTTCTGTTGTGTTTTGATGAAAATTATCGTGGATATAAAACAATCAGATTTGGAGGACTTTATTTTTTCCAGAATAGTAAATGGAATGCAGGAAAGATATAAAAAGACAATAAACTGAATTAATTAAAATTTATGAAAAAAAATCTATTATCACAAATAGCATGTTTTGCTTTAATCATGATATTTGGTTTATCCTATAGTCAATCTCCTGGTGGAGTTTCTACAGATTTATCTTTGTGGTATAAAGCAGATGCTGGAGTAACAACGGATGCAAGTAAAAAAGTAACTCAATGGAGTTCATCTGGACCCAATGTTGTAGGTCTTGTACAAGGTGGGATTGCACCTACTGTTCCATACATACCGTATAATGACCAAACCACGTTTACAAGTACTTGGAATTTTAATCCAACGGTTACTTTTGACGGTACAAATAGATATTTAGCGAATACAACTGCTAATTATTTAACCACTACTGGATCTGTTCATTACATAATTGTTGCCAAAGGCAAAAACAGAGGCACAGGTTATCAATCAATGTTTGCTATTCAAGGGAATAATACAAATTTTTTCTATTCTGGAGCAGGAAGCGAGAATGCTTACCCAGTGATGAATAATAATTTCGCTGGTAGTTATCCTGCCGCCGCATCAATTGTTTCTCCAGATGGTTTTGGGATTTACTCAGCAGTTCTTCCGAGAACATTAGCGCAGGGAATTCAAAGAGGTTTTTATAATGGATTTAAGAAAAATTATCCTACACCTTATCCAGTTAATAGTTATACAATTCCTACAAGTGGAGCTTTTATTGGTTCAGATGGAACAACAGGAGATAATTTTAATGGAGATATAGCAGAAGTTATTTTGTATCATAATCCTTCTGGAAATGATCTTGCAGATAGTGAACTAAAGAAAATCCATAGTTATCTTGCTATTAAGTACGGTATTACTTTAGAAGCTTCTCATGATTATATTTTATCCAATGGTCAGGTAGTTTGGGATGCAACAGGAAATACTGGTTACACAAATAACATTGCAGGTTTAGCAACAAATGGTGCTTCAAGATTATTGCAAAAACAATCTTTTAGTTCAAGCGTTGGGAAACAAGTGGTAATTTCTACCTCCGCAATCGCAAGTACTAACAAATTAAATAATGTTGCATTAAATGAGGGACAAGCTTTACTTTGGGGTGATAACAATTTAAAAAAATCGCCTACTATTCCAATCACGGGAATTTCAGCCGTTAATTATCGTTTTGAAGCAATTTGGAAAGTTGATAATACCAATAATGTAGGTACAGTTCGTGTAGCTTGGCCAGCTGGATTAAGTAATTTAAAATTGATACAAAGCTCAGATAATGTATTCACCTCCAGTGATGTTGTTACAAACATGTCTGGTGTACAAACGGTAAATGGTGTTTCTTACAATTATGCGGATGTAAATTTAGCAGACGGACAATACTTCACATTTGCTGCGTACGTACATGCACCAGGTGGAGTAGTATCTTCCTTATGGTATCGATCAGATAAAGGTTTAGCACCTGCAACTGGAGCAGTCTCAACATGGACGGATTTTTCTTTCAATCAAGTGCCTGTTTCACCAATATTATCAGCAAGTACATCGGCTCCATCTTTAGTAGATGGAACTGGACTTAATTTAAATTTTAATCCAGGAGTTACTTTTGTTCCTGCAAATGCATTAGGTAATACAAGTACTTTAAACGCTGTTACTAATTCAAATTACACTATTTTTACAAGTACAACACCTGTTTCTGGTAGTGGTAATGATAGAGTTTTAGGTTTAAGTTATTCTAATTTAACAGGCGGTTTAAGCTTTGATAGCCCAGGATTAACTGCACCAAATTTAGTGTTAAGGAATAATGCTGGTGGAATTCTTGTAAATGCAGCTGTAGCCGCTGGTTACAAATATAGTGAGTTAACAAATACATCTATTGTAAGAAATAGCTTTACCAATACCTTATTTACAAGAGCTTTGAATGGAGCGGTTGCAGGTTCTAATGATACTTATACAAGTGTAGCAACTGGTCCAGATGGTGGAATTTTATTTGGTAGAAATGCCAATAATGGCGGAGATGATGGTGGCGTAGGTATGACTATGGCAGAAACTATTGTGTTTGACGGAACACTTTCTGCAAACGAAGTAAATAGAGTAGATTCTTACTTGGCAATAAAAGGAGGAATTACTCTTGATATTACCAATACTCCAAATTATTTAAACAGTAGTTCTATTCCAGTATGGCAAGGTGCTGTAAATACTGGGTACAACAATAATATTTTTGGAATTGCGAATGATTTTATTTCAGCTTTACATCAAAAACAATCGAAAAGTATTAATGCTGGTCAAAAATTAATTATAGGAAATGGAACTTCTTTATTTGAAACTAACCAACTTAATACAAATAACTTATCAGATGGTCAATTTCTAATTGTTGGTGATAATGGTTTAAGCCAAACTCCTTCTGTAGCTATTTCTAATATTGCAAATGTAAATTACCGCTTTGCTTCCGTTTGGAAAGCTCAGAATACAAATGCTGTAACTACCGTTCGCGTTGCTTGGCCAAAAGGTCTTACGAATTTAAAACTTGTACAAAACAATACGGATCCTACTTTTTCTTCTGCTAATGTAGTAACAGATATGGCTGGTTTGCAAACCGTAAATGGTGTTGATTACAACTATGCAGATGTCACAATAGCTAACGGACAATTTTTTACTTTTGCATCATTTGTTAATGCTCCAGGTGGAGTTGCAAGTGGCTTAAGTCATTGGTATAGAGCAGATAAAAACGCAGTAAATACTGGAGATGCAACAGATGTTACCACGTGGACAGATTTCACTTCTGGTGTTGTTTCTTCACAGATTGTTACAAACGATTTACCGAAATTTAAAAAAGGAACAGTTGATTATTTTAATTTTAATCCAGGTATTAATTTTACTACCATCAATCAAACGATTGGTAATAATACACTTCAGACTATAACAAATGCTAACAATGATCTCTTTATGGTTACAAAAGAAGGAATGACCACTCCAGGAAGTACTTTCCCTCATTACTTCAGTATAGGGATGGATAATACTACAACAACGATTGCCAATTGGGATTATGTAGGTCTTTGGCCAGCCGGTAATGTTGAAAGAAGAGTTGTAAACGGAGGTACCAATTTTCCAAATGTACTACCAGGATATGATGCCAATATTCCAAGTATTATGTATTATAATTTTTTAAATCAACCATACAGTCGTGGATTGAATGGAGGAGCGAATGGAACCACTTATAATAGTCCTGGTGCTATGGGAATACCTTTAGGAGGACATATATTTGGAAGTACTAAATGGACAGGAAGCGGAAGTGATAATGGAGGTTTTATCGGTAATATAAGTGAAACAATTATCTACGGTGCAGGAAACATTACTGGTGCAGAAAGAAGAAAGGTAGATACTTATCTTGCTGTAAAATATGGTATAACCTTAGGTAGAGTAGATACAGAAAATTATATTGCTACAGAAGGAACTACTGTTTGGAATGGAACAGTAAATACTGTTTATAACAATAATATTTTTGGTTTAGCAAAAGATAATATTGAAGCTTTTGAACAAAAAGTGTCAAAAAGTGTAAATGCAGGAACAATTCTAACCGTTGCAACCACCAATGATTTTGTAGAGCCTAACTTAAATGCAGCGAGAACAGGTTTTTCTAATGATATTACATACTTTTTGTTAGGAGATAATAAAATTATAACTACACCACTTTCTGCAATTACAGCAAATTCAAAAACATATAATAGAATTGCAAGAACTTGGCTATCTCAGCGTACCAACACTTCCTCTTTAGTACATTTTGAAGCAAATTTAGCATCTTATACAGGAATAGGTACTGCCGCAGGGAAATCGGTTTATATGTTGGTTGCAGATGACGCTGCTTTTACCAACAATTTTCAAGCTATACCTGGTAGTTTTAATACCACTTCTAATAAATGGGAATTTACTAAAACCTTTGATTCAGATATTGTAAATAGGTACATCACATTCGCTGAAAGTGATATTTTACCAATTGATCCATGTGATATCACCGCAGCCAACCCAGATTCTGATGGAGATGGTATTTCAAATGCTTGTGATTTGGATGATGATAATGATGGGATATTAGATTCAGCAGAAGGTGGTCAGGTGTGTGTAGATTCAAAAAATAAATCTATTAATACGAATGGAACTTCATTCAACACCCCTGTAAATACTTCTACTACTCAAAGCCCAGTTGCGATAACAGGTTTAGGAAATGGTGCGTTTAATTTTACAGCTTCTTTATCAGGAACATCTGTTTGGGGTGCAACTTCTGCTTCTGGTACTGCAACTTCTTCAGGTGGAGTACAAATAAAAAATAATTATCCGCTAATTGGAGATTATCTTTATATGCAACCTACAACCACAAAAACGCAGAATACCGGAGCTAATGTTGCAAACACTTCAGGTGATTATGCAACTTATATTCTAGATATTACAGGTTCTAATAATGGCATTCAATTTACCTCTGCAGGTTTGAACTCTACAGATACCTTTGAAATATATGCCTTTAATGGAGCTACTCCTGTAGTTATAAATTCTTCTAATTTATCAGGATTTAGCCCAGCAAATACTTCTGCAAATTGGACAATAGGTACGGTAGGCGATGGCGTTAAAATTACAGGTCTTAACAGTGGTGGTGGCACAACGGTAGAAGATAATTTATTCACAACAGCCATTGGAAGTCCTATCACGAAAATAGAAATCCGCAGCTACAAAAATTCAACGAGTACAGGTGCTTCAACAGTGACTGTAGGAATAACTGGTATTTCATTTTGCTCTGTAGGTCCCTATCTAGACACCGATGGAGATGGTATTCCAGATTATTTAGATTTAGATTCTGATAACGATGGTTGCCCAGATGCAATAGAAGGAGGCGGTACATTTGTAGATAGCCAATTACAAAATTCTGCAATGCCAGGAGGAAACTCTGGTGCTACTAGTGGAAGTTATAATTTACCAGTGATCAGAAATTTATCTGTTCCAGTTAATACTACATCAGGTTCTGCAAGTTATGGTGTGCCAATTGCTGCAGGAACTGGTCAAACGGTTGGTTCATCAACCAATGCAGCAGTAAATGCTTGTCCTACTTTTTGTTACAAACCAGGATTAGCAACTGGCGGTTCTATTTTAGATACTAGGATGGGAATTACTTCTATGGCGCGAGCTGGAGTAGAAGATGCTGCAAACTGGCCAATGGTAAGAAAAGGTGGTTGGATAGCGTTAGAGGCCAAAACAAAAGGTTTTGTGATAAATAGAGTGGCTTTCACAGCAGATAATCCTGTAGGAATTACTGCTATTAATTATGTTGAAGGTATGATGGTTTATGATACCACCAACAAATGCATGAAGATGTACACCTTGAAAGAAGGAGATACAGCTTTTGCATGGCATTGTATAAGTACACAAACCTGCCCAGATTAAAAACACAATTTTATATATAGATGGTATCGGTAGCAAAATTATACTTGTTACCGATCACAATCAATCAACCAAAAAAATTAACAAAAATGAAAATAATAATAATAGCATTCATAGTTTTTGTAAGCAGTAGTTTGCAAGCTCAAGTTGCGATAGGGAAACAAAGCGTTACCAATACGTCTGTATCTTTAGAATTTGCGGCAGAAAACAGAGGACTTATTCTTCCATATGTAGAAACAAAAGGTGGAATATCTGCAGAAGGAACTATGATATTTGATACCACAGACCACAAAGTAAAATATTTAAAAAATGGCGGAACATGGGTAAATTTATCCGAAGATAATGGCACAGTTTCCACCATCGGTGTGGCAGATTTATCAATTCAGCAGGGAACAGAGCAGTTAACGGCAAAAACGGCAATTGGTGCAACTAGCGCAACAGATACTACCCCAGGAATCTTAGTTTTAACCGCAACGGACAAAGCAATGATACTTCCAAAAGTTGCAAGTCCTCATCTAAATATCATCAATCCAGCATCTGGGATGATCGTTTATGACACTGTAAAAAGACAACTTGCAGTTTACAATGGTAAAGTGTGGAGTTTTTGGAAACCATAAAAATTTTATTTAGCTAAATTATTTAGTGTAGTATTTAAATATTTTTTCCAAATGTGTACACAACAAGATAACTAAGAATAAAATAAATTAAAAATGCGCAATTTATTTTGCGTATTTATTTTTTAATTATTGATGGATTTTTAATACTAATCTGTTTCCATATTACTGAATATGAATTAAAAAAAATGGTCCATCAGTTTTCGTATTTATCGCGCAATTTAAATTTATTATACTTACAATCAATTCCTAAAATAATTGATAAGTAGTTAAAATCATAACATTTAACCATTTTAATTTATAAATTTGTAATCAAGATTGTTACTGCTTTATAATTCGTTTTTTTTAAATATTTACGAATTATTGTAAGTAAACTCAAATTATGCTAAACAAAAATTAATAATTGTAGTGTAAGAAGACCATCCATTTAATCAATTAAAAAAACTTAAATATGACGTATTTTATTAAAAACCTAGTTCCATTATTTCTATTCATTTGCATGTCGATAAATGCATTCGCACAAAATGATATCGTTTTGAAAAATGATGGACAAGAAATGATAGGCAATGTTACTCAAATCAATAATGATGATGTAAACTTTACCTACAAAAATGAAAAAATTCCTTATGTAATTGCTAAAAATGATATTCACAAGATCACTTTTTCATCTGGTAGAATAGAATATTTTAATAAAGATGGAGGAGGCAAAAATATTTCCAAACTTGGTGATCATCACAACAAGGTTGCAATTCTTCCTTTCTCTTTTGTGAAAGATCAAGGTGATGGGGCAATGGCAATGTCAAAAAAAATTCAGCAAGAAACTTACGCCATCTTTAATAAGAAGAAAAACAATCTGCAATACCAAGATGTGCAAACTACCAATGCACTATTAATAAAGGCAGGAATAACGGGGGGAAACAAAGATGGTTATACGATGGGAGAAATATGTGATATATTGGGAGTAGAATACGTAATCCAAGGGATGGTATCTGTAGAAAGAACAGGTGCAAGTTCTTATTCAAATTCAAACTCTACTATTTCCAATACAAATGATCCAAATAGAAGACAAACATCTAGAGGATTGATAGGACAAGTATTTTCAACTAGCAAAACAAATGTAAAATCCAATTCTTCCAGTTCCACAAGTGATGATTTTTCAACAGCTATCACCATGAATATTTATAATGACAAAGGTGACAATATTTTTAATCAAGATCATTCTTCATTCTGGAGCATGGAAGATGCTTATAAAATTACACTAAACTATTTGGCGAAGAAAACTCCATTATACACAAAATAATTAGCGCTTATATAAAACAAATTAATTTTCAGGTATTTAATAATAACAGTTTTGCATTTTCAAATATAAAATGTTCTTCTATACACATGCGTTTTCAGAATACTATTTAAATAATAGTCGGTTTGCGTTGATTTTAGGCTTCCATAAAAACAGTACAATTTAGAAGGATGAAAATGCTAACTTTAAATTGGAAAAAACTTTATGAAAAGAAGCAGATTTAGACAGGAGCAAATTGCAAAAATTTTAAAAAATTACAAAAATTGCACTACCACAGAATAGTTGTGCTATAAATGGAGTGTGTCGTCCAACTTTCTACAAATTGCGCAAATCACGACTTCTATTAAAATATTGATTACTAATCACTTATATAAATTTAATTTATATTGCAAGGTTTTTTTGCTTAAATCATATGGAAATTCTCAATTTTTGTAGTAGAACTACTACAAAGATTCTTAAAAATGTATTTTATCTTTGAAGTATAATAATTCAAATAATTAATTTAAAAATTAGAAATTATGGCAGCTAACAATTCAAGAGGTGTTTTGAAATTCAATGGAGGATCAGAACAAAAAGTGTTAAAATTAAACTACAGCGTATCAAGATCTACAGACGTTTCTGGTCGTGTAGCTTCAGATCCAAGTAACGCTTTAATTAAAATTACGATTGAAGCAACAGAAGATGCTCACGTGTTAGAAAGTTTATTGAACGGAAAATACAAACCAACAACTGGTGAAATTACTTTCAATAAATCTCACGAAGAAGGAACTTTGATTACTTTAAAATGGAACAACGGATATGTAATTCAGCACGAAGTAGCATTTGATGCGATTGACCAAGACAATATGTTGATTTCTTTCGTGGTAAGCGCAGAGCAAATTGACTATGGCACATCAGCTTATGAAGGAATTTGGCCAGGAAAATAAGGAATAAAATTCTTATTAATTCAAGGTTAATTTAATCTAAAAAATTCCCAACGGACTTGAGATTTACAAGTTTCGTTGGGGATTTTTTTATTTTATAATTGAATCAACAGATAATCTAATTCAAATTTATAAATGAAATTTCAAAGCCGTCAAATTTGATATATGATTTTTTTACGCCAGAATTTTCCAACTTTGAATTTCTATTTTATTTCAGATTTTTTAGAGCGGCCAAAATTGCTTGTGGTTCTGCACGAACGGTATAATCTGCATCTAAAAATGCATATTGAATGACTCCGTTTGTATCTATCACGTAAGTTGCTGCCAATGGCAATTCATTGCTCGTATCTCCATTAAATTTATTCAAATCAAAACCGGCATTGTACGATGCTGCAACCTCTTCAGTTAAAGAATATACCACGCCAAATTCTTTTCCAATCGTATTATGTACATCACTTAAGACATCAAATTCCAATTGATTTTTTTCTGAAGTGCTTAGAGAATTATCTGGTAATTCTGGTGTTAAAGCGATTAAAGTGGCATTTTCTGATTTAATTTCGGGAAGTATTTCTTGCAGTGCATGCAAAGTAATATTGCAATACGGACACCAACCACCGCGATACCAAGTTAAAACTACTGGACCGTTTTTCAGCTCGTCGTATAAACCAACTGATTGATCCAGCGCATTTTTTAAACTAAAATTTGGTGCTTTGTCGCCTATATTTAATGCTTTTTCTAAAACTCCAGAATTGGCAACACTAGAAATACCATCGGCATATATTTTTTTCTTTTCATCTGTGAATTTTGCAGCGCCAGCTTGACGAACTGCATCTAGTAAATGATCTAAATTATTTGTATTATTTTCCATTGTATTAAATTTAAATTAATGTAATTATGAAGCTTGTTGCTCGCTGAGCAAATCCGTCAAAACTTGTTTGAAGGTTTCTACAGGTTGTGCTCCTGTAATTGCACTTTTTCTATTGAAAATTATCGTTGGTACAGAATTGATTCCCATACTTTTCCAATAATCCTGAGTTTTTCTTAATTCTGCACGAGTTTCTTTATCCTCTATTTTTGCTAAAGCATCCTCTGCATTTAAACCGACTTCTAAAAGAATTTCTTTCAAAACTTCTTTCTTACTTACGTCTTTTCTATCGCTAAAAAATGCTTTTGTCAATGCCATTTTTAGTTCGGTTTGCTTCCCAAATTCTTTAGCATATTCTAACAAAATATGAGCGTCAAAAGTATTTACCATGCGCATTTCATCAAAATAATCGAATTTAAAATATAATTCTGCACCCGCTTTTGTCATCATTATTTTAGACTGATTTTGTTGTTCGGTTGTTGAACCATATTTTTCTGTAATATGCTCGTTAACATTCTGACCTTCAGCTGGCATATTCGGATTCAATTCAAACGGTTGCCATTCTATTTCTACTTGCTCTTCAATTCCCAATTCTGAAATTGCTTTTTCCAAACGCTTGTATCCAATGGTGCACCAAGGACAAACTACATCTGAAACGATATCTATTTTTAGTTTATTTTCCATTTTTATAAATTAATTATTTCGCTAATTTGAAGAATACCTTTTACGTTGCTGTAGTTTTCTACATCTGCCGCAAAGATTTCTCCGTGTGGTCCAAAGGATTCTTGAAAAGACTTTACACTATCAAAAGTTAAATGAGCAATCGCAACATAAGGTGCCATTTCTCCTGGATTTCTTCCGGCTAATCCTAGGTCTAATGTAATACTTTTCAAAGCGCTACCTACTAATTTTGAAATCAGCGGTAAATGTTTGTTTTTATAATACTCTGTATCAAATTGCACATCTTTGCTATTGGGATACATTACAGATACTTTTATCATTTTACTTTATTTTTAAAGTTAATAAACCTTCTGTTAAACGCACAGAAGGTTTACTTTATTTTTAATTTTTAGTAATTTATACTTATTTTTTCTCCCAAGCAAATTTTGTGAAACCAGCATCAACAGGAGTATTTGCGATGTGATTGGTATAGTTGCTAATCACTTTTTGAGATAATCCTAAAATTATTTCTAATACTTGTTGCTCAGCATATCCTGCTGCATAAAATGCCTCTAAATCTTCTTGAGATACGTTTCCACGATTTCTTACAACAGATAAAGTCATGGTTCTTAATGCTTCTAGTTTTGCATTTGCTAGTGGAGTTTCATCGCGCAATGCATCAATAATGCTGTCGTCTACTTTCATCATTTTTGCAATACCTGTATGTGCAGGAACGCAATAATGACATTCGTGTTCTACATTAATTGTTTGCCAAACTACCGTTAATTCTTCATTGTTGAAAGAAGTTTGGGTAAATAATTCATGCAAAGTTTGGTACGCTTGCAATAATTGTGGAGAGCCCGCTAAAACGCCATGCAAACCAGGAATCATTCCGTATGCTTTTTGAGAATTTTCTAATAATGGTTTCGCTTCAGCTGGAGCAGTTTCGATGTTGTGAATTTGTAATGTTGTCATAATTCTTATTTTAATTTATTATTGTTAATTATTTCTAAACGTTCATTTAGTTATTATGTAAAAAAAATGTTTATATATTTTTAAAGGTCATTTCTATATAATCTTCAATTTCTTTTTGATTGTTAACTCGGGAAGCTGCGGCTAAACCATGCTTAGCTAAAAGCAAATAGTTCGCTTGTTTTAAGATTGTTGCTTCGTCTTTAGTAGGATCCATTCTTAATTTTTCTAGGAATAATTGTTTTAAATTATCCATAAATATAATCATCTGTTCTGCAATTATTTGGTCACCACTTTCTGCAAATTCATTGTAGGTATTGGTTACCAAACAACCATTTTGATTGCCTGTTTCTCGGTTGATTGCCACAGAATCATAGAAAAACTGCTTGATATCTTGAACGCCATTTTTCGCATTTCGGAAATCTTCGAACAAACTTCTGGTTTTATTTTTATAGCATTTAATACTTTCTAAAAAGAGACCATGTTTGTTGCCAAAACTAGCGTATATTGAAAATTTATTAATGCCCATTTCCTTTTCAAGCATTTGCATAGAGGTAGTTTCATAGCCATTTTTCCAAAAAAGCTGCATTGCTTTTTCTACTACTTCTGCTTCAATATATTGTTTTTTTCTAGCCATTATCTCTAATTACAATGCAAATCTAAACAATCGGTTAGTAATAAACAAATGTTTTAACTTTTATTTTTTTATTTCTTCCGGATATTGTTAGAAGAATAGATGTTTACAATTGTTTTAATAGGGTAGAACCTCAACAAAGTTGTCGTGTTTTCTTACTATTTTAACTGTTTGAAAATATTATTTAAATATATTACCAATTGACGTGAAACCGTTTTCCAAAAAATACATCATACGCAAGGCTGTTTATTTTTAACCGAAATAAAAAATTAAAAACAAGAATTTGCCGCATTATAATAGAATAATTGTAATATGAAAATAGACATAACATCAGCAATTGGCCATTAAGATGGTGCAAATGCAAAGAAATTATCCGCTGGAGTAGGAGCGAAAAATACAGTTATCCTTGTTCGTACATCAGAAAAGACTGACGCAAGAATAAGTATTGTTCAAGTCTATAGGACGAAAAATTTTAAAAATAAAAGCAGTACAAGTAAAAAATTTAGAAAAAATGTAATTTAATCTAAAATAGCATCTTATTTATTATTAAAACGCTCGTTTATCTGCCAAAATCGTCTTGTAAGCGAACAATATCTTCTTCATCAGAAGGATTTTCTGCATCGGTGTGTTGCCAAATTTCGGCCACAATTCCCCAAGAATCCAAACCTACCAAACGATGTCTTTCACCTTTGTCCATTTTTATAAATGCACCGGAAACTAGTTCTTGAAGTTCGCCTTCTTCATCGGTTAAGCTGGTTTTTACGCCAACTTTTCCACCAATTACTTTCCAAATTTCAGATCTTCTAAAATGGTATTGCCAAGATAATCTCATATTTGGTTCTACTATCAGAATTTTAGGGCTTAATGTGTTGGTAATTTGAATATCATTCATTTCAACATTCGGAAAAAAAAGTTTTGCAAAATCTGCAGCTTGGCTTTCGTCAATTACAAAAAAACCTCCCCATGGTCTTGTGGTATCTTGCTTTTCTATTCTAAAATTTTTCTCTTTCAAAAAATTTGTAATAATAGCAAAAACTTCTGTTTTGCTGGCGTCTGGTTTTAGATTATTAATCATTTTTTTTATTTTGTTTTATCAATTTGTATTTCGTTTTTCTTTACCAATCAGATTTAAATCACGTTTTTTCTTACATTATTAAAAGTGTTATAATTATCGAATGTACAATTTTTGTAGTTAAATTTAATATTATTAATCTCAAATATTGTAAAAAGTGAAAAAATATTTAAAACGAATTGTGTTGTAGGCTCCCCCAAAAACAGTACAATTTAGAAGTATAAAAATACTAACTTTAAATTGTAAAATAAAATTATGAAAAGAAGCAGATTTAGTCCG
>NZ_JABSNO010000038.1 GCF_013294015.1 Frigoriflavimonas asaccharolytica | reverse complement strand
TAAAGATACGTTTTCTTGCAGATATAAACAAACTTTATAACTTCTAAATAACTATTAATCAGTTGTTTAAATAGTTTTTAATGGCTGACTAATTACTATGACTTTCTAAAAGTTGATTTTAAGATCTAAAAAACAATCTATTAGTATACAATCGAGCGAAGTCGAAATCTATTATTGATTATTGACTTCGCTCGATTTTGCAATTGTACTATTTTCTAAATCGGATGGATTTTAAATTAACTGATTTCTCGCTGCGCAAATGTCTCTGACTTCGTACCCACAACAATGAGTAAACAATAATATACAAACATAAAGCACAGCGAGAGTTGTGCTTTATGTTTGATTAGTGATAGAAAGTTGGTTATATTGCAATTGCAAATAGGAATGGATACGAAGTCAGGAGACTTCGCACAGCTGAGTTCGCTATTTCAGATGCTCAATAATCGAATCTAAATTAATATTATGCTTTATAAAATTCTTTCGGATTCTAATATATTCAGCATTATCAAATTTGATTACTGCTCCATCTGCGTTTAAACTATTAAGGTACGAAATACCATCTTCGCCAAATTCTTCTACTACGTGTGCTAATGTATTGCGAATCTTTAAAATTTCGTCTCTGAAATTATTTAATTCAGTTTTTATGGTTTTTAATCCTTCCCGTTTTTGTTCAATTTCAGTCCTTAATTCAGCAGACATTCCTTTTACTGACATTTGAGCTCCGAACTCTTTAATTTTGCCTTTTAAAATGCTATGAATGGCGTCAAAACTGTTTGAAGCAGTTAAGATGTCTTTTTCAATTAAACTCTTTACATCTTTAAAATCAACCTTCTCTAATTCCTCAATGTCGGCTATATGTCTAGTTACTTTTTTAGAGTGTATACTTTTTAGTAGTTCCCCTTTTTGTTCATCAAGAATTTTTTCTGTCTCATTAAAGTAACCCAATAAGACACTTTCAATTTTCTTTTCTAATAGAATTGTTTCTGCAATGACTAAGCCTCTAGTATTATTTACGTCTTGAACTTTCTTGATGGTTGTTTCAATAACCTTTTCGACTTTTTCTTTAAAATTATCATTAGTCCTATCAGCACAATAAACGCCATCAATTTCAAATTTTTTCAATTCTTCCCTTAGTGCTGATTCACCAATAGATGAATAAAAAATAACTTCAGTATAAATTCCTTTATCCCTAATTATATCTAATAATGCAGTTCCTTTTACGTTACTCAGCTTTAAGTCCGATATTATCAAGTCGTATTGAGCAAAATTGATGGTTTCAATATTTGCACCATCAATTTCATTTCTTGGTTCGGGATAGTTGAAGCCAAAGTTTTCGACAATTCTTTTTACAAGTCTGTTTTTAGCCTTAAATGAAGCTGGTTCATCTTCAAACCATAATATTTTGTATCCTAGGTTCATCTCTTTATAGTTATTATGAATTCAGCACCCTCTTTATATTTCTCATTAACTTTAATATCCCACTTGTATGCTTTTAGAATATTACTAATATGAAACAAACCAAGACCAGTACTTTTGGTTGTTGAAAAACCAGGTTTAAATATTTCTTTTATTTCACTGATGCTATTGTGAAATCCAATACCATTATCTTTAAATGTAAATTGAAGAGTTGATTTGTCAATATTTTTAGTTGTAATCGTTAGCTCTTTTGCAGAATGTTTTTTCGCATTATTAATCATATTATCTATTATAATGGAAACATCCAAAGGTCTAAATTGAGTCTCAAAATCGTCTTTTGATAACTGATTGAAAACAACATTGACCTTACTGTTTTTGAAGTAGTTTGAAATCTTATCGACATAATCATTTATAAAATCGGGCAGACTATTTTCTTTAACTGAGTTAAAGTCTTCGAAAATGGCACGCATTCCAAACCTTGATAATGATTCTACCTTACTGTTTTCTAGTGTAAGTTCATCAATAAACTGTTTAAGCTCATCTTCATCAATTCCCTCTCCTAATGAAATCATATTGTGCATTTCATCCAGAATCGAACTGATAGTGTCAGAAACCACAAATACTTGATGATGTAGGTTTGTTACATTTTCTATATCCTGTGCATCAATAGAATTCCGAATTGATAATTGTTCATTCTTTTTTTCAATCTCTGTAGATAGTTCTTCATTTTTAATCAACTTTTCAAAAGCTTCATCCTCAGCTTCATCTTTTGATTTCTTGAGCTTTTCAAGTTTTTTACTTGCCTCCTTTATTTTCTCGAGAACTTCCTTTTTATCGAACTTTTCACTTTCTATTGAAGTAGAAATATTTTTTAATGATTTCTGAACAGATTTTTCGCTTTTTTGTTCGAGAATATCAAGGATATTAGGTGATAGTTCAACAGATTTAATGTTTTTCGAAGAGGAAAGTGATTCTATTAGCTTTATGAGATTTTCATTAACATTTTTTAATTCTTGTTTGTCTCCTTCGCCTTTTGTAAAGCTGTTATTGAAGTTTATAAAATCATCTTCAGATAAAAAATTCCCCCAATCTACAATGTCGATAATGTATTTTTCAATTCTTTTGACATTTTGGTAAAACCAATCAATTAGTTCAAAGTATTCTTTTGTCTTTAAAAGGCCATCACCTCTGCTGGTAGTTTCTCTTAAGTTTTCATTAGGTTCATTAATTCCTATATAGCCAATAACTTCCCTAGTTCCTAGATATCTGGTTCTACCTTGGGCTTTTCTGTTATCCATTTTTAATGGGTCTTCTGACCTATCACCATACGGGTAAATTCGAATCCCATTTTTATAAACGTATATATGACCATAGTTGACAGGCTCAACACCCATTCTTCTTGTAAATGTTGCTTTAGCGGAACGATTTAAATAATAAATTTCGCACTCTACATTTGACAGTTTTTCAAATGGATTGTTTTCATAAATCTTATATACTAACTTGCCTCCTTCAAATAAAGATGTTTGAATTTCTGAAGGATTAGAATCGGAAATATTCGAAACAAGTTTTGTTGTTTTTAAATCTAGAGTTTCAAAAATCAAATTTTGAACTTTGCCGTTTACAATATCATTGTATTCAGAGTTCTCATTATCTTCTTTTAACTCAGCACTGACATCAAGAATTATCTCAAAAACATCTTCTTTCGTTTGAGTATTTGGGTTAATTAATTTGGCCAAGGCATTTTTTAAATCAAGGAATTTTTTCCTATCCCATTGACTTTTTAAATTTGAAATCTCTAAAATAGTTCCGTGGTCGATATTATAGTTACTCTTGGATATTGTTTCGTGAATAACACTAATATTTACAAACTCTTCCTTTAAATTTCCTTCAAATTTATCCCATTCTGTAAGCAAAGTTTCGACCTTTGCTTTCTTTTCATCTTTAATTGTCTCTAGATATAATTCGCCACCTAGCCTATCACAAGAAAATCTCCCAATCCCTTTTGCTCCTGCGTATGCACGTTTTACTTTGATTTTATCCCGATAGTCATAACTATCTTCCTCCGTTCCTTCTTTTTTAGCAGAGTAAGCTACAAAAAGCCATTTGTTAATTAAATCATCATAATTCATTCCTTTACCATTATCTTTAATTATGATTTTGGCAGTATCGGAATAAATATTTTCAAATGTTATTTCAACTTTTGTTGCGTGAGCATCATAAGAATTTTTTACGAGTTCGAATACAGCAATGAAATCATCACTTATTAAGTCACTTCCTATGATGTTCTTTAATGCAGAACTAATTTTAAATTGTAATGGTGTTTTCTGCATTACGATATAAGCTGTTTTAAAACTAAACCTGCTTGTTCACCAAATAATGGTGGAATTGCATTTCCAATTTGTGAATATCTAGGAACCTCCTGTGTTCTTCTTTTTCCTCCAGTTGTATATTTTCCTTTAAACTGATAAGTGTCAGGAAATGATTGAATACGTGCATATTCACGAACTGTCATTATTCTTGGTTCACAGTAATGAATGTAATCATCTGGTAATGTAGTAATAGTAGGTGTAGGTTTGTTTGCTTCTAATATTTTTGTACTACTCTTTTTTAGTTTAAATCTTTCTCTATAAGTTGAGCTAGTTAGTTTTTCGTCTAAAGCAATTTGAAATCTATTCTTAACTACGTCCGTATGTTTTGCAAACCTGTGACTATCTACTTTGCTTTCTTGTTTTTTATATTTTCGTAGGTGTTTTTGATATTTCGATTCTATTTGCCCATAAATACCAGCTTTAAAGTTCGGTGTTTCGGATTCTATTTGCCCATTAGATTGAAGCAAGTCAGAAATTGCATTTTCTAAAGATGGATTTACAGTAAGGTTTTTGTTAATTAAGAAGTTTGCTTTATTGTTTTTAATTTGTTCAAAGAAAGTTTCTTTATTTATGTTTGAATTTTTTTCTACAAATTCATTTTGAATCCCAACTAAAATAAATCGTGTTCTTTTTTGAGGAACTCCATAATCAGCAAAGTTTATAAGATGTCCTTGAACTGTATAACCTTTCTTTTTCAGTTCTTCAATTACATATAATGAGTAAGCTCTTCCTTTTTGGTCGTTCTTTTTAAAACCTTGGGTAAAACCCTTAACATTTTCAAAAAATATTAATTTAGGTTTTACCAAGTCAATAAATTTAATGTAGGAATTGATTAAATCATTTCTAGAGTCATTTTCTATTCTTCTTCCAGCCATTGAAAATCCTTGGCAAGGTGGTCCACCTGCGACTAAATCTATTTTACCTCTTAAAGCGATTAGGTTTTCAGAATGGTCCTCTAAAACTTGATTGATGTCATGATGTTTTTGATCTAACCAACTTGGCCAATCAAAATGCTTTTTCTTTTTAATTAAATTATGTTCAAGAGTCTTGAAAGCATCTTCACTTTTTTCAATTGCAAAAGCACCTTTCCATCCAGCGTTATGTAAACCAAGAGAAAGTCCTCCGCAACCCGAGAACAGGTCTATATATGTTTTAGAGTTGTTCATTTAATCTCTTTCTTTTGTTGAGTATAGTAATTCTCTAATGTCAATATCTAAAACATTAGCAATATTTAATAAATTTTCCAAAGATGGTTGTCTGGCATTAGTACACCATTGCGATATAGTAGATTCATCTTTCTATAGTTTCTCTGCTAACCATTTGTTTTTAGTTCTGGTTTCTGCGAGTGCAACTTTGATTCTATTTATTTCCACTTTAGCCAATTAATTTGTGTTATATGCAAATATATTAACTTATTACTAATAACATTTACATTTCTCAAGATGTTTTTAGTCTAGGTAGCGACGGAAAAGGCAAGCTCTTCTTATTTTATGAGTCACGAGCAAAATAAAATGCGCTTAACAGTGCGGTGAAACTTTTTTCAATTTGCTAGCAACGCCTGCATACCCGCTACAAATATAAAACTAATATTTTTATTACAATAAATGAGAATAACGTTTTTATTTAAAACTTATAGTAGTAAATAGAATTACAATAAGAAAGGCAGAAATTTAAATTTAGAAAATAATCATCTAAGATCCCCAAAATCCCTAGCCCAGATAGCAGTGAAAATCCTTTTGGGAAGGCGTTTTTCAGCCTTGCCAAAAGATTGTAACGGATAGCTGGAAATAGCTCCAAAAAAAAAAGAAGCTTTTGGACCATGTATTCACATTGGTCGCAAAAGCTCCATTTTCAAATTAAATCTTGTATTGCTTATGCAAGCATAGTCATTTTATTCACTGCAAATTCGGCAATAGCATCTTTGGCCGCAGTTTGGAACGCTACATAATGAGGCGTTGCAGAGTGTACAGCAAGTGCCTCTGCATCTTTCCAGTTCTCGTACATTGTAAATGTATTGGCGTCGTCATTGTCTTGAAGGCAGTTGTAGTTGATACAACCCGCTTCTTGAACACTACTGGCAACTAGTTTTAGTAATTCGGTTTTAACCAATTCTCTATTTTCTTCTTTGGCTACAATTTTAGCCACAACAGTTATTTTACTCATGATTTATTTATTTTTATGGTAACAAAATTACATCTTTCAGATGGCTTAATTGCCTACTTTAACATTATGTTATTTTTAAGGTAATACCTTTTTGTTGTAAATATATTAAAACCCTTCCAGAACAATTTTACCTTTTGCTTTTCCTGTTTCCAAGAAGGCATGGGCTTTACGCAAGTTTTCGGCGTTGATGGTTCCGAAATTCTCACCTAAGGTTGTTTTAATGGTTCCGTTGTCAATCAAAGTGGCTACTTCGTTCAAGATATTGTGTTGACCAATCATGTCTTCTGTTTGAAACATCGAACGTGTAAACATAAATTCCCAGTGCGTAGAAACCGATTTCGCTTTGAAAGGCATGATGTTGAACGATTTTGGATCATCAATAAAACCAAATTTTCCTTGTGGTTTAATCACTTTTACAATCTCTTCAGCATGTTGTTCGGTAGCATTTAAGCTTACAATATAATCTGGAGCGGCAAGCTTGTATTTTTCGAATTCTTCGCTCAATTTATTTTGGTGGTTGATTACGGTATCTGCACCCAATTCTTTCAACCAATCCGTCGTTTCTTCACGTGAAGCGGTTCCTACAATTTTTAGTTTTGTCAATTTCTTAGCCAATTGAACCAAAATAGATCCCACACCACCAGCAGCACCAATAACCAAAATTGATTTGTTAGCGTCATCCTTAGCCACTTCTAATCGGTCAAACAACATTTCGTAAGCAGTAAGAGAGGTCAATGGTAAAGCAGCAGCTTCGGCATACGATAAACTTGAAGGTTTTTTACCCACAATGCGCTCGTCTACCACTTGATATTCGGCATAACTTCCTTGGCGTGTGATGTCACCTGCGTACATTACTTCGTCTCCAACTTTAAACAAAGTCACGTTTTCACCCACTTCTTTCACGATTCCGGTAGCATCCCAACCAATGATTTTCCAGTTGTCACCATCTGCAGGCATATTGGCACGTACTTTATAATCAGCAGGGTTTACGGAGATGGCTTTGATTTCGACAAGAATATCTCTTCCAGTTGCTTTAGGCGTTTCTACGGTTACGTCTTGTAGTGATTTTACATTTTCTACAGGTAAATTTTCTTTATATCCAATTGCTTTCATAATTTTATTTTGTTAATTAATTATACTATCATTTTTATAGCAGCAAAAGTAAGTGTAGTAATTGAAACTCACAAGAACGGTCAGAAAGGATAGTAGGTAAAATTTATCATAAGTATAACATTGTCAATATATTATAATTATGAAATTTTACTATAAAAAGTATAGTTGTGAAAATAATTATAGTACTTATGTTTGCACTTTATTTAAATTATTAATTTAATTACTAGGATGCATATAAGTAACGGAACAGAATATCCTTGTTGTGCCAGTTTACCGATGGGATTAATAGGAGGGAAGTGATAAACGGTCATCTTGTTTCATCGAATTGATGGTAAACTTCGCTACAATGAATTAATAAAAAAATACCAACAGTTACCGAACGTACTTTAAGTTTGCAATTAAAAACTTTTGAAGAAGATAATTTAGTAAAAAGAAAAGTGTACACTTCCAAACCACCCTTAAAAGTGGAATATTCGTTAACCGATTTTGGTAAAACTTTAATTCCGGTTATTCAATCTATTGCAGAGTGGGGAGTTCAAACGGTAGAGAATCAGAAAAAATAAGATCTTATTTAGTTCCGTAGAATTTTTTACCAATAAAAAGTACGAAATTACGCTGAATTCTCTTCTGAAAATTGATGGAAGATCTACGCTTTTACAAAGTGATTTCTTTTGATCAGACTTAAATAAACATTAAAATGTTGCGTTGTGAACTTTTAAATTTATAAAACGCTATTTAACAGATTGTTTTGGATAAAAATAAATATTTAAAATAAAAAAAATAAAAAAATTCAGTCCCTGTTTTAGTCCTTAGAAAAGAAAAAAGTCTGTAAATACTAGATTTACAGACTTGTTTGCGGAGAGAGAGGGACTTTGAGCATATCCCAATAGAACCCAATAAACACTCAATTTATTTAAAACCAGCCCTTTATGAAGATTTATATCCCAATAGATAATCATACATCCCAATAGACAATCCCGATTTTAGTCCCTGATTATTGAAACAGGGACTAAAATGTTTTATTAGATTTTAACTATAAATTATTTTTTCATTACTTTTATTCTAACTTTAAATCAAATTCAGTATTTATTCAGTATTGCATTTTAAATTGCTAAAAAATTTCAATGAAAATCTTAATAATAGAAGATGAAGTTCAGTTGAGCAAAAGTATTTTTTCTTATTTAAAAGATGAAAAGTACAGTTGTGATCTGGCAGAAGATTTTGAGTCAGCACAAGAAAAGTTAGAGACATTTGATTATGATTGTATTTTATTAGACATTACTTTGCCCGATGGAAATGGTTTAGAATTACTAAAATTTCTGAAAGAAGAAAATAAATCTGATGGTGTCATCATTATTTCTGCAAAAAATTCTTTGGATGATAAAATTTCAGGATTGCAATTAGGTGCAGATGATTATTTAGCAAAACCATTTCATTTATCGGAACTGGGTGCTCGGATTTCTTCGGTGATTAGACGAAGACAATTTCAAGGAAGTTCAGTAATTAAAATAAATGATTTAGAAATAGATACGGATGCAAAATCTATTTCTGTCAACTCAAAAATGATAGATTTTACGAGAAAAGAATATGATATTTTACTCTATTTAAGCGTAAATAAAAACAAGATTGTTTCCAAAAACGCTATTGCAGAACATATCGCCGAAGATAATATTGATTTCTTTGATAATTTTGATTTCCTTTATGCACACATTAAAAATATAAAGAAGAAATTGGCACATTTTGGTGCGCAAGATTGCATTAAATCGGTGTACGGAATGGGCTATAAAATTGAATCGAAATGAAATCGCCATTACTCTTTTTGGTAAATAAAAGTAATCAAGATAGGCGATTCCATTTGACCTTTAAAAAAATTAAAAAATCCAAATGAAATTAACGCATTACATTTCATACCGTTACATTGGTGTTACCGTTTTGGTAATGCTTATTTCTATTCCTATTTTTTACTTCGTTATCGAAAATGTTTTACAAAATAATTTAGACGAGCAGTTGGAAGAACGCAAATCTTCTGTTGTTGAAAAATTAAAGGAAATGCCTGTGGAAAAGATGGTGTACTTTCAAGATGAAATTACCATCAAAAAAAATCCCAAAAAACTAATAGCAGACAGTATTTATACCCAAGAAATTTACAATGCAAAAGAAGATGAGACAGATTCTTTTCGCACGTTGCAGTTTCCAACCAAGGTAGATGGCACTACTTATAACATTACAATTACAGAATCTTTGGTAGAACGAGAAGATTTGATGAAGAATATTTTGCTAATGTTGATCACTATTTTGCTGATTTTAACAATTACATTATTACTCATCAATACGCACATCCGAGAGAAAATCTGGAAACCATTTTATAAAACCATTGAAGAATTGAAGAATTTTCGGGTTGATGATTTACAAGGTTTAAATTTAGAAAAATCTAATATTAATGAATTTAGTGATTTGAATCAATCTTTAAACGCTTTATCTGCGGTGAATCAAAAGGTTTATCAATCTCAAAAAGAGTTTACAGAAAACGCATCTCACGAATTGCAAACACCATTGGCAATTTTGCAAAATAATGTAGAATTGTTTTGGCAAACTGAAGATATTTCGGAAGAACAAGCCGAAATTTTAGAAAATATTTCTGGTGCAACAAGTAGAATGACGCGATTGAATAAATCCTTGTTATTGCTTTCAAAAATTGAGAATAAACAGTTTAATGATATTCAAGATGTAAATTTGAACCGTTTGGCAGAAGATTTTTTTAAAAATTATCAGGAACAAATTAAATTCAAAAATATTGACCTAAAAACGCAATTGTCCCGATTTTTTATTGTTAAAATAGATGATAGTTTAGCGGAAATTTTAGTAAATAATTTGCTTTTAAATGCTTTGAAATATGCCCCAAAAGACAGTTCTGTAGAATTGCTTTTTACCGAAAATTCAATGTCAATTTCTAACCAATCTAATGGAAATTCTTTAGATGAAACTAAATTATTTAAAAGATTTCAACGCCAAAGCAAACAAGAAAATAGTACAGGTTTAGGTTTAGAAATTGCGCATCAAATAGCAGTTTCTTTTGATTTAAAATTGAATTACGAGTTTAAAAATGAACGACATTTTTTTCATTTAAAGCAATAACACATTAATTCAGATTTTACACAGAATTAAATTTTACTTTTGAACCTTACATCAAGAATTGAAATATAATGCAAAGCCCTTTTAAATATAAAATACTTCTCATTCTGCTTTTCGCATTGATTAATTCTACATTTATCAAAGCACAAAGTGAAAATACACTTGATTATTATTTGGAATCGGCACAACTGAATAATCCCAATTTAAAAGATTTTAATAATCAAATAAAGCTTACAAGCATTGACAGTATAAAATTGCGCCGAGATTTTGGATTTAAAGTAAACGGAATTGCAGATGCTTCCTTTTCGCCACAAATACAAAACTGGGGTTATAATGGGAATTCTACCATCAATGGAAATAATCTTGCACTTTTAGGAAGGGTTTCGCGAGATTTTAGTAGTAAGAAAAACTACAATGCAAAACTGAATTCCTTTTCACTCTCTATTCAGCAATTATTAAATCAGAAAAATTTATCGGTTTTAAATCTCAAAAGAGCCATTACAGAACAATATCTCTTGGCATATGAAAATCAAGAGCAGTTGAAAATTGATACGGAGATTATTCATATTTTTTCACAGGAAGATCTAATTTTAAAAACACTTACTCAAAAATCGGTTTTTCGCCAAACAGATTATCTTACTTTTAAAGTTTCTCAACAACAAATAGAATTGCTTCAGAAACAACATTTAGCAGATTTTCAAAATAATTTTGGCATGCTTCAATATATTTCTGGAAGAGATGAAGTTGAAACTTCCACTTTGCAAAAACCAAATTTAGGTTTGCAAGAATCCCTAAATTTTGACGAAAGTGTTTATTCTCAATCCTTTAAAGCAGACAGTTTAAAATTGGCAAACGATATTCAAATGATTAATTACAATTATCAACCGAAAATTTCTGTATTTGCAGACGGCGGTTATTCTTCGACTTTAATTCAAACGCCATATAAAAACTTTGGTGTAAGCGCAGGAATTTCTTTGAATATTCCCATTTATGATGGGCATCAAAGAGAACTTTCTATCTCTCAAAAGAAAATAGAACTGGAAACAAAAAAAGACTACGCTTCATTTTATTTAAAACAATACAATCAGCAGAAATTGCAAATAAAAAAGCAAATTTCTAACTATCAAAATATGGTAAATCTTGCGGAAAATCAAATGAAATATTCTAAAACTTTGATAGAAGCCCACCTCAAACAATTGCCAACAGGCGATGTGAAAATGGTAGATTTTATTTTGGCAATTACCAATTACACCAACCTGAAAAGCGGACTTTTGCAGTACAAAATGCAGGTTTTGCGTTTAGAAAATCAACTTCAAAATATGATTTTACAATGATAAAAATATTAAAATTAGCACTCATTTTTACAATTGCATTTTCAATTTTTTCTTGCAAAAAAAACGAAAGTCAAACTGCAATTGCGGATGCACCCGTAAATTCTGCAACGCCAGTTTCGGTAGTTTTCCCGACGGATACGCTTTCCATTAATAATTCAGTTTCCATAAATGCAACGGCAACTTATCTTTTAAAATCTGATGTGAAAGCCAATGCAACAGGTTATATCACGAATATGAGAATCAATTTGGGCGATCAAGTTCGGAAAGGTCAATTGTTATTTTCTGTACAGACCAAAGAATCTCGTGCGTTGGGAAATACCATCAATAAATTAGATAAATCTTTCCGTTTTTCGGGTGTTACAACGGTGATTTGTCCAGCAACTGGTTATGTTAATTTATTAAATCATCAAATTGGCGATTATGTGCAGGAAGGCGAAATTTTAGCCGGAATTACAGATTCTTCAAGTTTCGGTTTTGTGATGAATGTTCCCTATGAATACCACGAAATGCTGATCAATAATAAAAATTTAAAAATAAATTTGCCCGATGGAAAATCAATCGATGGACATATTGCAAAATTATTGCCTTCTGTAGATGCGGTTTCTCAAACGCAACAGGTTTTGGTTAAACCAAATGACAACGTTTCTATTCCGGAAAATTTAATAGTAAGTATTGATTTAAAAAATCAGCAGAATGGTATAGGAATTTACGTTCCAAAAAGTGCAGTTTTAACGGATGAAACTCAAACTAAATTTTGGGTGATGAAATTGAAAAATAATGATACAGCTGTAAAAATAGATGTCGTAAAAGGGACTGAAAACGAAAATTATGTGCAGATTATTTCGGGAAATATTTCTTTAAAAGACAAGATTATTTCTACTGGAAATTATGGTTTAGAAAATAATGCAAAAGTAAAAGTTGAGAATTAATTTTTTTAAACACATAAGTTTAATTTAATTTCTGTGAAAAAGTAAACATAAGTGCACATTAGTTTTGAAAAATCTTTGATTTTTATTCTTTTTTGAACTATAATAATTAGAAATATAAATCTTTTAAGCATAAAACTTTTGTGACTTTTGTGGTTAAAAAAACACTCAAAATTTAAATGAAAAAATCTTTCTTTGTAAAATATAAAAGTCCGCTTTTAGTAATGATTTTGTTGTTACTTTTAGGTGGCATATTTTCTTATACCCAAATAAAATCTTCACTTTTTCCGCAAATTACCTTCCCGAAAATAAAAATAATTGCGGAAGCAGGCGAACAGCCAATCGATCAAATGACGGTTGCTGTAACCAGACCTTTGGAAAATGCCGTAAAATTAGTACCAGATTTAAAATTATTAAAAAGTACAACAAGCCGGGGAAGTTGCGAGATTTCTGCGTTTATGGATTGGAATGCAAATATAGATTTGAGCCAACAGCAAATTGAAGCAAAAATTAATGAGATAAAAAATCAACTTCCGCCGAATACAAACATAACGGTAGAAAAAATGAATCCTGCTATTTTGCCAGTGATGGGTTATACTTTAAATTCCACATCGCTTTCGCCAATCGCGTTAAAACAACTCGCACTTTATACCATAAAACCTTTTCTGTCGCAAGTTCCGGGTGTAAGTAATATTGGAATAATTGGTGGAGAAGACAAAGAATTCTGGGCAATTTTGAACCAACAAAAAATGACGCAATTGGGATTAAATCCCCAAGATATTGAAACAGCGCTGAATCAAACCAATTTTATAAAATCCAACGGTTATTCTTCAGATTATAATTTTCTTTATTTAACGTTGACGGATTCGCAAATCACCAATTTAGACCAATTGGCAAATGTAGTTTTGAAAAATAATGAAAATAGAGCCATATATTTTAAAGATATTGCAAAAATTGAAGTTCATAAAGCCAAACAATACATAAAAATAAATGCCAACGGAACGGAAAGCATTTTAATTGCAATAGTGCAACAACCCAACGCAAATGTGGTAGATGTAGGTGCAGCCATGGAAGCAAAAATTGCAGATTTGCAGAAAACTTTGCCCAAAGATGTGGTCATAAAACCTTATTATGTGCAAGCCGATTTTGTAAATAGTTCCATAAAAAGTGTGACAGATGCGCTTTGGATTGGGCTTTTATTGGCAATAGTTGTCGCTATTTTATTTTTAAAATCTTGGAAAGCAAGTGCAACTATATTAATTACAATTCCAGTTACTATTTGTCTTACCTTAATTGTTTTATATGCAACAGGTGCTACTTTTAATATTATGACTTTGGGCGCAATTGCTGCTGCAATTGGTTTAATCATCGATGATGCGATTGTAATTGTAGAACAAATTCATAGAACCCACGAAGAATTTCCCGAAGAAAACAGCAAAACTTTAGTGCAAAAAGCCGTCAATTATTTATTGAAAGCAATGGTCGGTTCATCATTAAGTACAATCGTTATTTTTCTTCCATTTATGTTGATGAGTGGTGTTGCAGGTGCTTATTTTAAAGTAATGACGAACACGATGATCATTACTTTGGTAAGTTCTTTTTTTGTGACTTGGCTTTTGCTTCCAGTAATTTATTTGTTCTTATCTAAAAATAAAACTGAAAAAAAGGAAGAAGTTCACCACGATGTAAAGGAAAGAAAATGGGTTGGATTTTTCATCCGAAAACCTATTTTCTCTTATGTTTTTATGGGGCTTTTGGTTTTGGCAACAGGTTTAATTATCCCAAATATTGCCACAGGCTTTTTGCCCGAAATGGATGAAGGAAGTATCGTTCTGGATTACAATTCGCCACCCGGAACTTCATTAGAAGAAACTGATAGAGAACTTCGTGAAGTTGAAAAAATTATTAAAGCCAATCCACAAGTTGAAGCCTACAGCCGAAGAACAGGAACGCAAATGGGATTTTTCATCACAGAACCCAATCGCGGTGATTATTTAATTAATTTAAAAAAAGACCGAACCAAAACCACGCAGGAAGTTACAGACGAACTTCGAGCAAAAATTGCAACCACTGGTTTGCCATTAACAGTAGATTTCGGGCAAGTTATTACAGATATGCTCGGTGATTTGATGAGTTCTGCGCAACCAATTGAGATTAAAGTTTTTGGAAATGATGTTCCTACTCTTCAAAATTATTCCCAGCAAATTGCAAAAATTGTAGAGAAAACTTCAGGAACTGCCGATGTTTTTGATGGGATTTTAATTGCGGGTCCTTCCATTCAAATTAAACCAAATTTTTCAATTTTGGCGCAATATCAGATTTCGCCCCAGAATTTTCAGTATCAAACTCAAACCATTTTAAGCGGAAATACAGTCGGAGATTTATTTGATAAAAACCAGTTTACGCCAATCAGGATTTTGTATAATAATCAATCCAATGCGTCGCTTCAGCAAATTCAAAATAGTATGATTTCTTTGCCAAACGGACAATTGAAACCGCTGAAAGAATTTGCAAATGTTTCAATTTTGGAAGGTTCTGCGGAAGTGGAAAGAGAAGATTTGCAAAATATGGGTGTTATAACGGCAAGATTAGATAATGGCGATTTGGGTGGTACCATTAAAAAAATTCAGACAGAAATTGATAAAAACATCAAACTTCCTGCAGGTTACAGCGTTTCTTATGGCGGTGCTTATGCGGAACAACAAAAATCTTTCAGCGAATTACTGTTGATTTTATTCGTTTCGAGTTTGCTGGTTTTCACAACTATTTTGTTTCTTTTCAGAAATATAAAAGTCGCTTTTTTAATTTTATTGGTTTCCATTTTAGGAATTTCAGGCAGTTTTATTTTGCTGTTTTTAACCAACACGCCATTAAATGTGGGAAGTTACACAGGATTAATAATGATGGTGGGAATCATCGGCGAAAATGCCATTTTTACTTATTTGCAATTTGAAGAAAGTTTAGAAAAAAAATCAAGAGAAGGTGCAATTATTTATTCAATCAGCACAAGATTACGCCCTAAACTTATGACGGCTTTAGGTGCAATTATCGCATTAATGCCGCTCGCATTAGGAATTGGAACTGGTGCGCAAATGCATCAACCTTTGGCAATTGCCGTAATTGGTGGATTTATTATTGCTTTGCCTTTGCTTTTAATTGTATTTCCTACTTTGCTGAATAAAGTGAATTTTAAAGAAAAGCAAAACCTTTCAGATTCTTAATTATTTAAAGAAATTTCACAAACTTTTTATGAATATTATTTAAAAAAAAATTAAAATTTAAAATGAAAATAATTCAATTCTTAAAAAAGTATTATAAAAATGCATCGGCATATTTATTAGGAGCGATAGTGTTTTTTGCAATTTCATTGTTTACTTTCATTGGAATAACTGATGAGATTGTTTTAGAAAAAGAAACAGGATTTGATGAAACGATTTTTTTATTTTTTAAGAATTTTATTGTTCATCAACGGTTGAATCAAGTGGTAAATACCATCACAGATTTTTCTTCACCAAAATTGATGATGTACCTTTTTCCCATTATAGTGGTCTCTTTCTTTCTATTCAAACTAAAAAGAGAGTCTATATTTCTTTTAATTTCTGGGAGTGGTTCCTTACTTTTATTATCTGCATTTAAAAGAATATTTGAAAGAGCAAGACCACCATATCCTTTGCTATACCCTGAAAACGGATTCAGTTTTCCAAGTGGACATGCGACTTTTAGTTTTGTATTTTATGGTTCGCTTGCTTATTTAGTGTGGGTTGCGAGGTTTCCAAAATACTTAAAAATTTTGATGATGACTTTTTTAATTTTATTATCATTTGCAATTGGAATTAGCAGAATTTATTTAAGAGTTCATTATCCCAGTGATGTGATTGCAGGATTTGCATTAGGATACAGTTGGCTATTTCTAATTATTTTTATATTCAAAAATAAATTTCCTTTAAAACAGTAAATTCAGATTGTCCACAGATTGATGTCGCAGATTTGTATTAGAGATTGACAGAAGTTCAATCCTAAACTTTAATATAAATCAAAATGAAAAAATCAGCAATTGTACTATCAATCATTTTCGCACTTGGTGCAGGAACAGTAACTGCACAACAAATGTCCAAAAAGGACGAAGTTCCTGTAGCAGTAAAAAATGCCTTTAAAAAAGATTATCCACAAGTAAAAAAAGTGAAATGGGATGATGAACATGGCACTTATGAAGCCGAATTTAAAATGGGCAACAAAGATATGTCTGTAACTTACAGCAAATCTGGAATGAAAGAAGAAACCGAAACTTCTTTAAAAGTAACGGAATTACCTAAAAGCGTAATTTCTTATGTTGCTCAAAAAAAATACGGTAAAATAAAAGAAGCCGCAAGAATCGTGAAAGCAGATGGTTCTGTAGTTTACGAAGCAGAAGTGAAAAGCGGCGACCTTTTGTTTAATGAAAACGGAAGTTTCAATAGTTTAAAAATTGAAAAAGACTAATAAATTGTAAAAGCAGTCAATTAATTTTGACTGCTTTTTTTTTAACTTTTAAAACTTTTAATGATGATAAAACCTACTATTTTTTTCCTGTTTTTAATTTCAATTTGTTTGAATTCCCAAACCAAAAAAGATGCAGTCTTGGGAAAATGGATCGCAACCGATAAAAGTGTTGCTGTGCAAGTTTACAGACAAGGCAATGATTATCAAGCAAAAGTTATTTGGTTTGATGAACGTTTGGGAAGCGGAACACCGATGAATACAAGAATAGATACACATAATCCTGATGAAAAATTACGCAGCCGGAAAGTAATAGGAATGGATATTTTAAATGGTTTGAGTTTTAATAATGAAAATGAACGCTGGGAAAATGGTAAGATTTACGATGCGTCAAGTGGTAGAACCTGGGACACGTCAGGCTGTGAAAAAACTCAATTCCCACCTAATTATTCAATTTAATCAACCTTTCAAACCTCAATAAATGCGTTTTGAAGCTGGCTAATTTT
>NZ_JABSNO010000037.1 GCF_013294015.1 Frigoriflavimonas asaccharolytica | reverse complement strand
ATAACTTTAACTTGGAATCAAAAATTCCAGAAAATATCAATATTAAAATTTTAGAAATTGAAAATCATAGTGTTTTTAAGCGCTGACTATTTATAAAAGTAAAATGTTTTAAAATTTAAGTCAAAAAAAACGACCTTCTATTGGAAAGTCGTTTTAATTAATCATCAACTCAATGCTAATCTCTATTCTTTAATAAAATCCAGCCATTTCTTAAAATTGGTTTATTGGATATCGGATCCAACCAAGATACTTGGTACCAATATGAAGCTGTTGGTAAATTTAGTTTAATGTAATTTCCATTCCAGATAGGATTTTTTGGTGTAGCACGGAAGATTTCTTTACCGTATCTATCAAAAATGATCGCTTTAAATTCTTTATATTGACTCACACCAGTGAAGTCTATAAAGTCATTAATACCATCCGCATTTGGAGTTATTACATTCTGTACAAAAAATGCATAATATTCCGTAGTAGAAAAGCATAGATTGCCTTTCACACGTACTAAAATGGAATAATTTAAATTGGGAACTACATTAGTAAATATATTAGAAGCTTGCCAATCTATACCACCATTTATAGAATATTCTAAATTTGCTGGTATTGGCTGTTGTATATTTATAGATAGTGTTGTGTTGATGTAGGTAACCTCACTAATCACAGGAACAGGCGTATAGGATACAGTTGCCGAAAATATTTTGGTACAAGTTCCATTATTTATGGTTACATTATAAACTCCTTCTGTGTTCACAGTTATCGTTTGTGTGGTTGCTCCGGTATTCCATAAGTAGGAATAATTTGGTCCCACTCCTGCATCTAATACACCGCTTAAACCTTTGCAGAATTGGATGTCCGCAATAGTTGATACTATTGCTGGTACTACATTTATCGTAATGGTTGTGGTGTTTCCTTGGCATCCGTTTGCTCCAACACCTGTGATTGTGTACGTGGTGGTGGTATTTGGCGTTATGTTTAATGTGCTTCCAGTATTTGGGGAACCATTCACTGTGTATGTTTGAGCTCCACTAAAAGTTAAAACTAATCCTTCACCGGCACAAATAGTAGTTTTTGGTGCTGTCACTGTTATTGTTGGAGGAGTTGTACTTTGTATTACCGTCACTGTAGCTTGTTGACTGCACAATAATCCTGTAGTATTTGTAATCGTTAAAGTATAATTGCCTCCTGTACTGACAACTGGTGACAAAGTATTAGCACCAGAAGCAATCGTTCCACCTCCCGTTGTTGTCCATAAAATTGTAGAACCAGCTTGGAAGATAGATGCTGTTGCATTAAGAGTAACTGTAGGTGTCGTACAATTAATTTGTGATGGCTGCGCAATATTTAAAGTGATGATTGGCTCTTGGGTTACGGTCACAGATCTTTGAAATGTACAGCCAGCTGGAGTTGTTACCGTTACCGTATAAATTCCAGCAGTATTTACGGTGATGGTATTATTTGTAGAACCAGTGGACCATAAATATGTGTTTCCTTGTCCTGTAGATGTTGCCGTAAGTGTAGTAGAACTACCTTGGCAATAGGATAGGACTCCAGAAATTTGAACATTCGGATCTGCATTAGCAACAATCGTTACAGATACAGAAGAACTTGGGCAATTCCCATTTGAAACTACTAAACTATATGTTCCAGCTGCAGAAACTGTAATAGATTGTGTAGTAGCTCCGGTGCTCCACACATTTCCTGTAGCATAATTTGAGGTTAAAGTAACCGGAGTTCCAGCACAAATTGCTGGTGCAGATTGGGAAATAAGAGGAGTTGGTGTTAATACAACCGTTAATTGTAGGTTTGCAACTTTAAAACAGTTTGCATTGCTTACTCTTACATATATTGTAGCTGTAGGAGAATTGTATACTGCTGGATTCACAATGAAATTTGCTGTCCCTGCATTTGCATCCGCTAGACTTGTGTAGTAAGCAAAGCTGATACCTGATGAGGTAGAAATTGCATTTTGAGCAGATGTTAAATCAAAATCTGCTGTTGTTGTAAGCGAGCATAAACTTAAGGTCGAGTTTGCTGTTGTAGGTAATGGATTCACTGTTACTATCGCATTTTTTGTAAATACACAACCACCAGAAGTAGTTACAGTTACTGTATAAGTTCCTGCTGTTGTTATATTTGTAGTTGCAGTGGTAGATCCATTAGACCAAATAAAAGTATTCCCAGTTCCCGTTGCATTGGCTGTTAATGTAGTAGAGGTTCCTGCGCAAAATGCTAAATTACCAGTAATTTGTACATTCGGATCGTCATTTTTAGTAATAACGATAGATGCTGGTGTACTTGTACAGTTTGTCCCAGTCTGTGTTAAAGTATAAGTTCCAGCTGTACTTACAGTAATAGATTGTGTAGTTGCTCCAGTAGACCATGTGTTACCCGTTGCAAAATTGGAGGTTAAAGTAACTGTAGCATTTCCACATATGACGGCAGAAGATGCTGTTATTGTTGGAACCACTGTTTGCGTTACACTCAACATCAGCTGTACTACTTGCGAGCAAGTTCCTGTTTTAATTACAACGTAAACTGTCGCATTCCCAGATGTGAAACTTGTTGGTGTTCCAATAGTATTTGCATTACCAGCAAGTGCATCTGCCTGATTGGCGTAGTAAGAAAAAGTAGATGTTGTGCTAGTGGTAATGCTTGTTTGAGCGGTTGTTAAATTAAATAATGCAGAACTTCCTGTAGAACATTCCACTAATGTTGCATTTTGCACGCTTGGCGGAGTATCAACTTGCACAACTGCAGATTTTGTAAAAGTACAACCAGATGGTGTAGTTACAGTTACGGTGTATGTTCCACTAGTACTTACGGTTGTTGTTGCTGTTGTAGAACCATTAGACCAAGAAAATGTGTTTCCAGTTCCTGTAGCAGTAGCTGTAAGTATTGAATTTCCACCTTGGCAAAAAACCAAAGTCCCAGAAATTTGAACATTAGGATCTGTTTGCGCTGTAATTGTAGTAGAAGCAGCTGCACTCACGCAACTTCCATTCGCAACAGTTAGCGTGTAAGTCCCGGTTGTAGAAACGGTGATAGATGGAGTCGTAGCTCCAGTGGACCATGTATTGCCAGTAGTAGCACTAGAAGTAAGGGTTACGCTTCCACCAGAGCAAAGGATATTTGATGAGGTAGTAATGGTGGGTGTAGCTGGAGTAGCGCTGATTGTTAACTGCAATTCTGCTACAGATCTACAATTTCCATTTTTTACAACTACATATATTGTTGCATTTCCAGAAGTAAAATTTGCAGGATTTGCTATGAAATTTCCATTATTTGCTAAAGCATCTGCTTGGTTTGTATAGTAGGTGAAAGTTACACCTGATGTTGTAGAAATATTGGGTTGAGCTGTTGTCAAATTAAATGCTGCTGTAGTTGCAGGTGAGCAAAGTGTTAAAGTAGCGTTTTGGACTACTGGATTTGGCAAAACATTCAAAGTTATCTGTGCTGTTCCAGGACATGTAGATCCTGGTATTAAAACTTCAATAGTGTAAATCCCTGCAACGGACGCGGTGTAAGTGGGATTTGTAGCTCCAGCTATTGCAGTGCTATTTAATAACCATTGATATGTCGCGCCAGGTGTTGTTACATTGGCAGATATCATCTGAGATGTTCCCGCGCAAATACTCACATTTGCTGGAAGTGCATTTCCACTACCATCATTTAATTGAACACCGATATTAAAAGAACCAGCTTGCAAAAATACTCCGGAATCAAAAGAATCATCAGAAAAAGATGAACCTGGTCCAGATGCATCTGCCAAAACCATTTTAAAATGATAAGTCTGCCCAGGTATAACGGTAGCACTTGCTTGCAATGGTATCGTTCTCCCATTAAAGTTTGTTTCTATACTGGCGGTATTATTACCAGCGAAATATTGTGCATTTACAGCTCCACAAGAACCATTAGCATTATGTATATTTGTAGTACTTACAGGTCCTGCGCCATTTGGAAGAATTGCCAAATTTGTATAAGCAGGGTCTCCAACTTTTTTTATCAATAAAGCGAAGCCATCAGTATATGTACACGGAAATGTTCCCGTATATTCTTCTGAAGCAAATAAATAATTAAATGAAATCTGATTTGTAACTGGCACGAAGTCAAACTCAATAGTAGTAGCATCTGCTAATCTATTATTATTCACGCCTATTGCAGCTGCAAGGTCTAAATCTCCACCAGTACCTAAGACATCGCTTAATGTGTTCCCAATAAAAGCATTTCCTGCTCTTCTTGCATATCCCGTTGTTAATATAATTCCATCATTAAATGGAAAACTTGTAGTTCCTTTATTAAAATAACCCCAAGATCTATCTTGGTTAGATGCTAAAAGATTGGGTGAAACGGTAACATTAGAAACATTTGCAGTACAATTAGAACCACCATTTATTAATACATTTGTAATTAATTGAGTTATCGCAAAATTAGATTGCGGATATGCTGCAGAATTTACGTCTATAAAAGCTCCAGCTTTCATCGTTTGCGAGGATGGAACAGAAGGTCTAGCAGTTTCAGATCTGGTGTTTTGTCCAAAAATGCTTATTGATAAGGTTATATAAAGTAAAGCAAAAATATTTTTCATAGAAGATGTCTAAAATAAGATACGGTTGTAAATAAAATTGAGACGTTAAAATTAGTCATTTTTTTAATTATATTAATTTATTAAAGAAATAGTTTAAATATTTTAATAATTACTTGCCCCTTGAAAAATTAATTACTATTTTTGCAAACCAAAATGAGATGATATTATGTTAATTATTCCAGTAAAAGACGGTGAGTCTATTGATAGAGCACTAAAAAAGTACAAAAGAAAGTTTGATAAAACAGGCGTTATTCGCGCTTTAAGAAGCAGACAACAATTTATTAAACCTTCAATTGTAGGTAGACAGCAAAAACTAAAAGCTGCTCACAAACAGAAATTAAGAAGTATAGAAGACGAAGCTTAAACAGTTTCGACAATCTTATCATATTAATCACTTTTCAAATAACTATATTTGAAGAGTGATTTTTTTTTGCCATTATGTTAAATAAATTTTTAGACTATTTATTGCTGGAGAAGCGCTATTCTCCACATACCATTACAAATTATAGAAAAGATTTGGAAGATTTTTCATGTTTTCATTTTGATAAAGAAGGAGAAGATAATATTATATCTGCAGAAAAAATCCACATCCGTAACTTTATATTTCATTGCGGCGAAAATAATCTTTCCAAAAGAACTATTAATAGAAAACTTTCAAGTTTGAGAGGCTTTTACTTATTTCTTCTAAAAATAAATGAAATAGAAAGGTCTCCCGTAGAAAGTATTAAGTCTATGAAAATGTTTGGCGAAAAGCAAATTCCATATTCTGAAGATGAAATGCAAAAAATGCAAAATCTATATAAGACGATAGATATTTCACTTTTAGATCAATTGATACTAGAAATACTTTATCAAACAGGCTTAAGAAAGGCTGAGCTATGCAGTTTACTGTTGGAAAATGTGAATATTGATGAATGTCAAATAAAAATAATTGGTAAGGCAAATAAAGAGCGTATTGTGCCAGTTTCAAAGGAGTTGATTTTTTCTATGAAAAATTTTATAAAAGAGAGAATACCACTTGCAGTAGATCAGGATTTTTTTTTAATCAATAAAAAAGGAAAAAGAATCAACGATAAATATGTTTACAGAGTAGTAAACAAATATTTAAACCTTGTAACTATTAAAAATAAAAAAAATCCGCATTCTTTACGTCATAGTTTTGCAACACATCTTATAGAAAACGGTGCAGAGATTTTGCAGGTGAAAAAACTGCTCGGTCATCAATCTTTGGCATCTACTCAGGTTTATGTAGATGCAAATATTGTGAAGCTGAAAAAAGTTTTCGAAAAAACACATCCAAGAGCAAAATCTGAATAATCTATTCTATTTAGAAATTAATAACATCATTTTTTTGAATTTAAGTGAAATGCTTTTCGGAAAAAACTTAATTTTTTCCAGATTCTAAGATGGGATTTATTCAATTTGATAGAAATTACTTTTTCGTGTAAATACATCTAATTCTAGCGTGATTTCGAAGATTATTTTGTAAAAATTTGAAAATGAGTTTATTACATTTTTGTGCCTAATAAATTGAAAATTTTCTGTGAAAAATTAATTTTACGAACAAATAACTGTAAATCAACAAGAAAGAAATTAATTTAAAAATAAATAAAAAAAGTTTGTGTAGTTTAGAAAAAGTACCCTATATTTGCAATCGCAAAAAGAGATGAAGTTCTTTTGAAATCATTTGCCTCCATAGCTCAGCTGGCCAGAGCACGTGATTTGTAATCTCGGGGTCGTCGGTTCGAATCCGTCTGGAGGCTCATTTTGTTAAAAAAAAATATTGGGGAGATACTCAAGCGGCCAACGAGGACTGACTGTAACTCAGTTGTGAAAACTTCGCAGGTTCGAATCCTGCTCTCCCCACTTTTTTTTCTTGCATATTTGAATTTTATTTTTTAAATTTGCAAAACGTTTACCAATAATTTGTAAAACAAATTGCGGAAGTAGCTCAGTTGGTAGAGCGTCAGCCTTCCAAGCTGAATGTCGCGAGTTCGACCCTCGTCTTCCGCTCAATAAAAATCACAATCCTAATTCGGTTTGTGATTTTTTTTTAAATTAATCGCCGACGTAGCTCAGGGGTAGAGCGTTTCCTTGGTAAGGAAGAGGTCGTGAGTTCAATTCTCATCGTTGGCTCAAAATTAATCCTCGTACAAGCTTGTACGGGGATTTTGTGTTTTTATATCTGAAAGCATTTATAAAAAAAGCTCGGAAATAAATCCCGAGCTTTATAAAAATTTAAATTATATTTTTTAGAATCCTAATCCTACAGAAAATCCTTTCACTGTGTTTGGGAAATTCGATACCGATGTTGCCGCACCTGTAGTAGTATTAATTGTATAGATTTTTGTTTCTGTACCCACTGTCAATATAGAATATGCTGTTTGGCTTTTGCTGCCAATATCAAAACCATTTGTAGAAACAACATTTATTCCTAAAGCACCTACATCAACCAAAGTTCCACTATTTGCTGGATTTTGTTGGTATAGTCTGTCTGTAGTAGCATCTATCACGAATAAAGTGGTAGTAGTTGCACCAGCAAAATTATTTGTATAAGCTGCTGCGCTTAGAGCCGGTGTTCCTGGGTTTATAGTTCCATCAATAATTGTTGATCCATCTATAGGATTTAAACGAAGATTTTGCCCCGTATTACTTACAACTCTAATTCTATCTACGGTTGGATTAAAATCAAAACCGAAATCTGTTCCTGAAAGTAAAGTCGTCAACTGACCTCCAACTACCGTAGCAGCACCATTTCCTAAGTTGATGGTATAAATTCTACTGCTGCTTCCTAAAGCGTATAATTGTCCATTCAAAGGTCTGAAGTCAATTCCTAAAATACTTTCTGAAGCTTGTAATCCTGTGATAGCTTTTGTAACTGGAATTGGATTAGTGGGATCAAATATTTGTAAAGCATTTGCAGCGTTTACTGCATAAGCTACAGATTTTGTAGGAATTGCTAAATCGATAACTTTCGATGGAAGTTTGCCAATATTTACAGCCTTACCATTTGCTAAATCTAGCGTATAAAGATTTTCTTGAGAAGAAGAAGTAGCTGCCATCAAGGCGATGCTATTATCAGGGCTAATATCAAAAGCCGCTTGTCCCGTAAAACTAATACCAGTATTTCCTACTTCTACCAAAGTTCCGTTGTTTGGTGGGTCTTGCTTGTATAATTTTCCAGAAGTTGCGTCCAAATCATATAGTGTAGTACTTGATGCTCCAGAAACACTATTGGTATACGCTACACCAGAAATTACAGGAGATGCTCCACCAGAAATGCTTCCATCTGTAGCTGCAATTGCACCATTTTCCGGATTTAATCTTAGGTTTTGCCCAGTATTTGTAACCAATCTAATACGATCGACGGTTGGATTAAAATCTATAGATGCAATAGAACCAGAAATAGCAGGTACAAATGGAGTAGTACTTACCAATCTTGCAGATGCGGTCGAAGTATTAATAATATAAAATTTGCTGGCATCAGAAACGGCATACAATTCTCCAGTTGCTGGTCGAAAATCAATACTCAAAAGTTTTTCTGCACCTGTAATACCCGTAATACCAATCTTACTAGTAAACGTAGAAGGGTTGTTGGCATTAAATGAAACAAGTTCATTCGTTGAGGAGAGACCATACACTTGAACATTAGGACCAACTACACCTGGTTCAATCTGGAAAATGTCGTCGTCGTTATTACACGAAACTGTGATTACTACTGCAAATGTTGCAATGATTGTTTTTAATAGATTTTTCATAGTTTTATTTATTTAAATTAATAAAATGGGTTTTGTTGTTGTCAAATACGACTTAAAATAATTTTTAGATTTCATCCTATCTGATATTTAATGAATTTGTGGTGCAGTTGAAAATTCTATAAAATTTATTAACTTTAATATGCCGAATTTTTTTTGTAAATTTGCAATTCGAAATTTTTTGAATCTGCGTATTGTGAAGAGTTTGAATATTAAAAAGTTATTTATTTAAAAAATAATTTTTTTTATTCAAAATTTCGCTATATTTGCGCACTGAAAAAAAATCAATTTAGTTAATAAAATAAATATTAAAATCATGGCAAAGGAAACGTTTAATCGTAACAAACCCCACTTGAACATTGGTACTATTGGTCACGTTGACCATGGTAAAACAACACTTACAGCTGCGATCAGTAAAGTATTATCTGATCAAGGATTCGGTACTGCAAGAGATTTCGCATCTATTGATTCTGCTCCAGAAGAGAAAGAAAGAGGTATCACAATCAACACTGCTCACATTGAGTATGAAACAGCAAACAGACATTACGCTCACGTAGATTGTCCAGGTCACGCGGATTATGTTAAAAACATGGTTACGGGTGCTGCACAAATGGACGGTGCTATTTTAGTTGTAGCTGCTACAGATGGTCCAATGCCACAAACGAGAGAGCACATTTTGCTTTGTCGTCAGGTAAATGTACCTAGAGTTGTTGTATTTATGAATAAAGTAGATATGGTAGATGACGCTGAACTACTTGAATTAGTAGAATTAGAAGTTAGAGACCTTTTATCAACTTACGAATATGATGGAGATAATTCTCCAGTAATCCAAGGTTCTGCTTTAGGAGCTTTGAATGGTGAAGACAAATGGGTAGCAACCGTTAATGAATTAATGGAAGCAGTAGACGTTTGGATTGAGCAACCAGTAAGAGATCAAGATAAGCCATTCCTTATGCCAATAGAAGATGTATTCTCTATTACAGGTAGAGGAACAGTAGCTACAGGTAGAATCGAAGCAGGTATTATCAATACTGGTGATGCTGTTGATATTGTAGGTATGGGAGATGAAAAATTAACATCTACTGTAACTGGAGTTGAAATGTTTAGAAAAATACTTGATAGAGGTGAAGCTGGTGATAACGTTGGTATCCTTTTAAGAGGTATTGAAAAAGACGATATCAAAAGAGGTATGGTAATCGCGAAAGCTGGTTCTGTAACTCCACACAAAAAAGTAAAAGCTGAGGTTTATATCCTTTCTAAAGAAGAAGGTGGACGTCACACTCCATTCCACAACAAATACCGTCCACAGTTTTATGTAAGAACTACAGACGTTACAGGTGAAATCTTTTTGCCAGAAGGTGTAGAAATGGTAATGCCAGGAGATAACTTAACTATTACTGTAGAATTGTTGCAGCCAATCGCTTTAAACGTAGGTCTTAGATTTGCAATTAGAGAAGGTGGTAGAACAGTAGGTGCTGGTCAAGTAACTGAAATCTTAGATTAATTTCTAAATAAAATTATAAAGTTCTGTAGGGAAACTTACGGAACTTTTTTAATCTACGGGCATCGTCCAATGGTAGGATACCGGTCTCCAACACCGTTGATCTGGGTTCGAATCCTAGTGCCCGTGCAAAATAATAATATGAGTTTAGTAGATTTTGTAAAAGGTTCTTACGTAGAATTTACAGAAAAAGTGGAATGGCCAAAGTGGGACGAGTTGCGTTCTTCTACAGTAGTGGTTACTGTTGGTACTATTATTTTGGCAATATTTCTATTTGGTGTTGATGAATTATTTTCAAAAGCCATCAAAAATATGATTCAAATTTTGGTAAATCTATTCAATTAAAATTATTTCCAAGATGAGTGAATTAAAATGGTATGTGCTGAAAGCAATCAGTGGGAAGGAAAATAAAGTAAAATCTTACATAGAAAACGAAATTATCCATAATAATATGGAAGCATTCGTGACGCAAGTTGTAATACCTACAGAGAATGTAATACAAATGCGCAACGGCAAGAAAGTACACAAAGAGAAAGCATACTATCCTGGTTATTTAATGGTGGAAGCAAATCTTGTTGGAGAAGTTCCGCACGTTATCAAAAATATTCCTGGTGTTATTTCATTCCTAAGCCTTACAAAAGGTGGTGATCCTGTACCAATGAGAAAATCTGAGGTAAACAGAATGTTAGGAAGAATGGATGAACTTTCCGAATTCCCTACAGAAATGGAAATCCCTTTCATCGTTGGTGAAAGCGTAAAAGTAATCGAAGGTCCTTTCAACGGCTTCAATGGTACGGTAGAAAAAATCTTAGAAGAAAAGAAAAAAATCGAAGTATCTGTACTTATTTTTGGAAGAAAAACTCCAATGGAATTAAGTTTTATGCAGGTAGAGAAAGTGTAATACTTAATCTCATTAATAATATAAATGCTCAAGATATTTCTTGAGCATTTTTTTATGATTAAATTTTCTATGGATTTTTATCATTTTTTAAATTGAATATTAATGCATTTTTTTAAATCGTACCAAAGTATCCATCCTTTTCTATCTTTTTCGTAAGCTCCGCCAGTGTAACTTCTTGAATAGTTTGCCATGCTCGCCCAATCAACATATGTATAAGTGGAAATAAAACCTAGCGACTTATCCTTACCTAAACGAGATGCACCAACATTCATAAGACTGTCAACTTTCGAAATATTTTCAAAATACTTCTTTTTAAACGTTAGGTTTTCAACACAATCTCCATATCTTTCCAGATTTTCTGTTTCAACAGCTGCAATCGTAGTCGTTTTACAACTCAAAAGAATAATAGAAAGTACTAATGCAGCAAAAGTTTTCAAAATCAACATTTAATTACTCCCTACCCATTCACAGCCTCCACATTCTCCACCACTTCTGGTAAAAATTGTTTCAAAATATTTTCAATACCGTTTTTTAATGTCGCCGTAGAACTTGGGCAACCAGAACAAGCACCTTGCAGTAGCATTTTTGCCGTTTTAGTATCGGCTACATATTCCATCAAAGATATTTTTCCGCCATCATTTTCTACTGCCGGTGCAACATATTCTACCAAAATATCCGAAATTCTTTGCTCAGTTTCGGTGTAGTTTCTATTCATAATTTGCTCAACTGGTGCAGCATGATTTTGAGCTACTAGATTAGAGATTTTCCCACCATTTTGTAAATATTCTGTGATGAATGCACGCATTTCTATCATCACTTTGTGCCATTCTACAGATTCATCTTTGGTTACAGCCACAAAATTGTCGGAAATAAATACTTCTTTCACAAAGCTGAATTCCTCAAAAATTGCTTTCGCCAAAGGAACATCGTCAGAATTTTCTTTATTTTTCACTTCTACAAAACCTGATAGTAAATTGGTGCTAGAAACAAATTTCATTACCGAAGGATTTGGCGTCATTTCTGCAAACACATTATTGGTTTTCGCTTGTTTCTGAATGTAAATTCTCGGGTTTTTTTCCAACTGTTCTTGAATCACATCTTTCAAACTTTCTACCAAAAATTCCCATTTAACATCCTCTTTTTTAGAAATTGCAATAAAATTAGAAGTGATAAATATTTTTTCTATAAAATTAAAATTAAAAAGTTCTTTTGCCAATGGCATTTCAGAAACATCTGATTGTCTGTCCAACTCTATCGAGCCCGGAATTATTTGATAATCCGTCACGAATTTCATTACTTTCGGATTTTCTGTTGGTTCTATTATTATATTCTGCATTTTATTATTAAATTTGGTACTACAAAAATACGGATTTCCGAGGGAAAGAAAAAGGGTGAGTTAAAAAAGCAAAGGCAATTTTACCAATCACTTCTATATCATTTATCAATAATCATTTATCAAAAATTTTCTATGGCATTAATAAAATCTCTTCTAGACCACACACCAATCATCGGCGAAAATACTTTTCTTGCAGAAACTGCTACCATTATTGGCAATGTAGAAATGGGTACAGATTGCAGTATTTGGTACAACGCAGTTATTCGTGGCGATGTAAATTATATTAAAATGGGCAATAAAGTAAACGTACAAGATAATGCCATGTTGCATTGCACTTTCGAAAAATTTCCACTTATAATTGGGGACAATGTATCTATTGGTCACAATGCAATCGTGCATGGTTGCACAATTCAAGACAATGTTTTAATCGGGATGGGCTCAATCGTGATGGACGATTGTTTGGTAGAATCCAATTCCATCGTTGGTGCAGGATCTGTGGTTACACAAGGAACTCACATTAAATCTGGCGAAGTTTGGGGCGGAATTCCTGCAAGAAAATTAAAAGATATTTCCCCAGAATTGTTGGAAGGCGAAGTGAACAGAATTGCAGATAATTATGTGAAATATTCTGGTTGGTATAAAGACTAAAAAAAATCCATGTTAGAAGAGGGAATTCATTCTTTATATTTGGGCAGCTTAATCCGCCTTCCGTTCCCGCTTTTTTCTGTTTTTTGACAAAAACACAAAAAGAGCTTCACTCAAGTCGGGCTGCGAAGTTTTACGTTCCAAACCAAAGTATTGATTATTTAAAAGTACTTATTTCATTTGTAAATGAATTAAATTAAAAATGGAAAATTATACCATAGAAACTTCCAGATTATTATTAAATTTTCCAACAAAAAACGATCTGGAAAGTTTTCTATTTGAAATAAATTCTACCGATGCGTATTCCAAAAATTTGTTCAGTATTTCTTATCCTTTTTCAGCAGAACAAACAAATAATTGGTTTGAAAAATGTCAAGAAGGAAATCGAAATGGTCTATCAATTCGTTTTGCAATCAGAGAAAAAGAAGTGGGAAAATTATTTGGTATTATCGGAATTCACATCAACAAAGAACATCAAAAAGCGGAATTAGGATATTGGCTTGGCAAAAATTATTGGGGAAAAGGCTATATATCCGAAGGGTTGACGGCCGTTATTAAATTTGGCTTCGAAGAATTAGAACTCAACAAAATAGTAGCCACCCATTTTCTATTCAATCCCGCTTCCGGAAAAGCCATGCAAAACGCAGGAATGAAATTAGAAGGTTTGCAATTGCAGGAATATCTGCAAGATGGCCAATTTCTAGATGTAAAAAAATATTATATCTTAAAGGAAGATGTATTATTTTAAACTTTCCTCCAAAGAAGAATATTGTAAAACTGCTTTACCATTTTCGCACAAAATACCTGTTGGTTCATTTGCCACCAAACAATCGGAAGTAATGCCGTACTTTTCGTTAAAACCAGATTCCTGCGCGGTATAAATATTTATTTTTGGCAAAATATCCTCCTCAATCTCTTTCGGATAGGCAATATAATATGCTGCTCCACCGCAAGGTTTTGCGCCAATTGGAGATATTTTCCATTTAGAAGCATCGCTACAAGTTTTTTCAGCAATAATATTTTCAATTTCTAATTGTAAACCCTTTACCATCGAAGAATCTGAAGCATAATTTTCATTCAAAACTTTTTTCATTATAATATCTTTAGGCAATGTTTCTGGATTTTTAATTTTGCTATTGCAAGAATAAATTGTGAGTGCAGATAAGAATAAGATAACGCAAGTTTTCATATAAATTTTTTTTCAATTTCAAAAATAATTAATTTTAAGTAATAAATCTCGTTTTATATCTTTTTTAAAACCTATTTTATTAAATTTGAAGCATGAACAACGAACTTTTTGAATTGGTAGAACACACCCAAAGAAATATTTTCCTCACCGGAAAAGCCGGAACTGGGAAAACTACTTTCCTCAATGATTTTGTAAAAAAAACACAGAAAAAACATATTGTCGTAGCACCAACAGGTATTGCGGCTATCAATGCTGGTGGCGTTACCATTCATTCTATGTTCGGTTTGCCATTGCGCACATTTTTGCCAACTACAGATAGAATTGATGCAAATATTGCCAATAATATCTCAGATTTGTTACAACATTTTCGCTTTAGAAAAGATAAGATCAAATTATTGCGAGAGTTGGAGGTCATTATTATTGATGAAGTTTCCATGCTTCGAGCAGATGTTTTGGATATGATAGATTTTGCGTTGAGAACGGTACGCAGAAATCCACAGAAATTTGGGGGAGTACAAATGCTTTTTATTGGAGATCTTTATCAACTTCCACCAGTTGTTCGGGATGAGTATGTTTTAAATAAATACTACAAATCTCCCTTCTTTTTTGATAGTCATTCCTTGATAGAAGAAAAACCGTTGACGATTGAATTGATGAAAGTCTATCGTCAAAAAGACCAGTATTTTTTAGATCTATTAAATGCAATACGAGAAGGTGATGTTCCCAATATCGATTTTGAAAAATTGAACGAAAGATATCTTCCAAATTTCGTTGCAAAAGAAGAACCTTATGTTTATCTCTGCTCGCACAATAGAATGGCAGATGAAATAAACCGTGAGAAATTAGACGAATTGCCTTCAGAATCTCATTATTTTGATGCCAATATTAAAGGCGATTTCAAAGAAAACCAATACCCAAATGAAGAATCTTTAGAATTGCGAGTTGGTGCGCAAATAATGTTTATCCGAAACGATGCATCTGGAGAAAAAAAATATTTCAATGGAAAATTAGCAGAAGTAGTATCGATTGTCGACGACGAAATTTTCGTAAAATTGGAAGGAGAGCATGATGATTTTAAACTGAAAAGAGAAATTTGGGAACAGAAAAAATATGCTGTTGGAGCAGATAAAACCATTGTAGAAGATGTTTTGGGCAGTTATGAACAGTATCCAATTCGTTTGGCTTGGGCAGTTACCATTCATAAATCTCAAGGTCTTACGTTTGATCGATTAATAATTGACGCTGGAAAAAGCTTTGCTTCCGGTCAGGTTTATGTAGCGCTTTCGCGATGCCGAACTTTGGAGGGAATTGTTTTAAAATCAAAAATCTCTGCAAACGTTATTTTTAAGGATGAAAGAATTTCCAAGTTTCAAGGTGAAACTAATGCCAACGAAAAAGTTGCGCAAATTTTGAGCACAGAAAAATTTGATTATAGTATTGGCAAAGTTTTACATAAGATAGACATTAATTGGCTTCTACAAGATATAGAAAACTGGAATCTTGCCGCAAAAATGAGCAAAAAAATAGATGCAAAAAAAGTACAAGATCTTTATTTAGTTTTGAAAAAAGATGCTGAAATTTTAATTCCAATTTTTGATAAATTTAAAAGAGTGCTAATTTCCAAAACTAAAAAATTTACTTCGGGAGAAGAGAATTGGAAGGAAATTGAAGAGAAAACTATTGGAGCAACCGCTTTCTTTTTTCAAAATGTGCACGATAAAATTTTTGAACAATTCAAACAATTATATTCCGAAACCAAAGGTGTTGCAGGTTTAAAATCCTATAATGAAACTGCGAGTACATTTTTGGATGATGTTGGAGAATATTTAAAAGATTTGCAGCAGTTGAAATTACTAGAATTACCGCTTTTCAAGGAAGAAAAAAAGATTAATTTAGATACCAATATTGCAAAAATTCCAAGCCATGTGATTACTTTTCAAATGTTTGAAGAAGGCAAATCCATTTCGGACATTGCCAAAGTAAGAGGTTTTTTAAAGGAAACTGCATTCGGACATTTGGCGAAATTTGCTTCACAAGGATTATTGGATATGACGAGAATTTTCTCTGATAAAAAATTAAAAAACTTCGAAAAAATATTTGAAAAAAATCCGGAAACAGAAACGCTAGGAGATTGGAAAAATGCACTCCCGAAAGAATTTGAATTTAATGAGATTCGTTTGTTGTTAAATCATTTTACTTATTTGAAAGAGAAAAATGAACAGGATTAAATTTATAAAAACGCTCTAAATTAATATTCAAACTAGAAAAAGAACATAAGTTTAAAGAATTATAATGCTTTTTAAAATGAAAATAACAGAATTGAATCTTAATTCTTCATTTACGAAGAGCTATCAAGCTATTTCTATTGTTTCTTTTTTGGTCAAAAGATTTTCGATTAGAATTTGTAATAGATAAATTATATTAAAAGCTATGACACACCCAATTTTCCCATGCCTTTGGTTTGAATCCAATGCAAAACAAGCCGTAGATTTTTACTGCACAATTTTCAAAAATTCAAAAATACTTTCAGAAAATCCAATGGTAGTGATTTTTGAATTGAACGAAACCAAATTTATGGCGATGAATGGAGGTCCAGAATATCGATTTTCTCCCGCAAATTCGTACGTCATAAGCTGCGATGAACAAGAAGAGATAGATAATTATTGGGAAAAACTTTCTGAAAATGGAAAACCTGGAAAATGTGGATGGCTCACAGACAAATTTGGAATTTCTTGGCAGATAGTTCCAAAAATTTTAGGCGAATTGATGAACAATCCAGAAAAAGCACCAAAAGTGATGTACGCTTTTATGCAAATGTCTAAATTTGATCTAGCCAAATTGGAAGAAGCCGCGAAATAATTTTGTCAATTTATTTAATAATTTAATTTTGATCAACTAAAAGCTTCTAGATTAGTAATAATTCGTATTATTCAGAATATTTTCTAAATTAGATTCTGTAAGAAGCCCTTTTTCGTGATATATATTTAAAATATTTTCAGCATTTTTCAAGCTTGTTTCCGTTGTCTGTACAAAATTGGAAGAAATTTCTTCTCCGTTTTTTAATATTATAAAAATCTCATTATTAGTACCTTTACTTTTAAAACCTCGAAATTCGCCAAGAATATCATTGCCAACAATTCTTAGGTTTTCAATTTCAAAAATAGGAAAAGTTGTATCATTGATCATAATTTTTTCCTCCATCATTTGCAAAGTGCCTATTGCTTCCTTGTCTTTATTTCTAAAAAAGATGTAATAAATTCCAAGCAAAAATAAAATAACCACCAAACCAATATTAAATCCAAAGGTAGATTGCAAAATCAAATCCTTGGTACGATGATATTGTGGAAGATAGGCTATTATTGCCAATGCAATTATTATTAAAAAATCTAAAATAAGCAGTAGAAGAAGGAATTTACCAACGCTGAATTTTTTTTTCGGAGAAGCCGCAACAGTTTTAAAAATCATGAAATTAATTAATTATTGAATATGTAAATTTAAGGTAAATTTTTAGTTTGCCCTCGTAAAATCGTATCTTTGCCTTTAAAGAAATTAAAATGTTCGAAAGAAAATTAAATACAATACCAGAAGCGATAAAAGATCTGCAAGATGGAAAAATTATCATTGTAGTAGATGATGAAAATAGAGAAAATGAAGGAGATTTTCTCTCTGCAGCAGAATTAACAACTCCAGAGATCATCAATTTTATGACGATTTATGGAAGAGGATTAATTTGCACACCAATTACAGAAGAGCGTTGCGAAGCCTTAGATTTAGATATCATGGTAAGCAGAAGCAGCGATCCAAAAGAAACTGCGTTCACGGTTTCTATAGATTTATTAGGCGAGGGAGTTTCTACCGGAATTTCTGCAAGCGATCGCTCACAAACAATTTTAGCCTTGATGGACGATAAAACAAAACCTTCTGATTTTATGCGTCCTGGTCATATTTTTCCATTGCGTGCAAAAAAAGGTGGAGTCCTAAAAAGAGCTGGTCATACAGAAGCAGCCATTGATTTGACGAAGTTAGCAGGATTAAAACCTGGTGGAGTAATCTGCGAAATAATGAATGATGATGGTAGTATGGCTAGACTTCCAGATTTATTCATCATTGCTGAGAAGCATGATTTAAAAATTGTTTCCATAGAAGATTTGATTCATTATCAATTGAAAAAAGGCGATTTGGTAGAAAGAATTGAAGAGCGAAAAGTAAAAACTTTTTACGGAGATTTCGATTTTTACGCTTTTAAAGAAACTACAGATACGGAGCAAATTCATTTTGCTTTAACGAAAGGAAGTTGGTCTGCAGACGAATCTGTGTTGGTGAGAGTTCAAGCTTCCAATTCTTATTTTGATGTATTGAGTAGATTAAACTCTGGCGAAAAACCATTGCTAGAAAAGGTAACTCAAATGATCAACGAGGAAGGAAAAGGCGCAATTATTTTTATTAATAATGTTTCCAACGCAGAAAATACGATGCGAAAATTGCAACAATTTATAGATTTTCAAGATGGTGCACAGCAAAGACCAACTTTGGCTTCCAACTTCAGAGATTACGGGATTGGAACTCAAATTTTGAAAGATTTAGGCATCAATAAATTCAAGGTTATTTCTCAAAGTCCAAATCTGAAACCTATTGTTGGTGGATATGATGTGGAAGTTACAGAGATGATCGAACTTATTTAAGGGAACAATTTAGCAATGTATCGATTTAGCAATGTATCCATTTAGCAATGTAACAGTATAGCAATGTAACAATTTAGCAGTAAAACAATTTAGCAATATTAAAATTTTTTTAGCTAGAAAAGTACAATCCTTTACTAAGTAACGTTGCTTAATAATTACTTTTTATAAGATAATAAAATTTTGCATTTATAAAGTGTAGTACTTGTACAAAGCCAATATGTTAATTATTTAATTTTTAAATTTCCGACCAACGTCGTCCCACTTTACAATGAATTCCAAAGAACAAAAACTTGCCGCATTTTCTAAATTATTAGACGTTATGGACGAACTTCGGGAGAAATGTCCGTGGGATCAAAAGCAGACTTTGCAATCGTTGCGACCATTGACTTTGGAAGAAGTCTATGAATTATCTGATGCTTTACTTTCTGAAGATTTAGTTGAAATAAAAAAAGAATTGGGCGATGTTTTGCTGCATTTGGTTTTTTATGCAAAAATTGGGGAGGAGAAAAATAATTTTGATATTGCAGATGTTATTAATTCTTTAACCGAAAAATTAATTTTTCGTCACCCACATATTTACGGAGATGTGAAAGTTCAAGATGAAGAAGAAGTAAAGCAAAATTGGGAAAAGTTAAAATTAAAGGAGGGCAATAAATCCGTACTTTCCGGCGTAACAAAAGGTACACCCAGTTTGATAAAAGCTTACAGAATTCAAGATAAAGTACGTGGAATAGGTTTTGAATTTGCCAATGCAGAAGATGCTTGGAAAAAAGTGGAAGAGGAACTGGAAGAGTTTCATGCAGAAACAGATCTCGGAAAAAAAGAAGTAGAATTGGGAGATGTTTTCTTTTCGCTCGTCAATTATGCTAGAATTTCCAACATCAATCCGGATACAGCTTTAGAAAAAACGAATAATAAATTCATCAAAAGATTTCAACTGATGGAAACATTAGCTTTGGAAGATGAAATTTCTTTAGAAAATTTATCTTTAGATAAAATGGATGAATATTGGGAAAAAGCGAAGGAGATTTTGATAAAGAATTTTAACAAATAATTTTTATTGAATTCATCCATTGTAGTAATAAAATATTACCTATCTAAATTTTGTAAAATTATTGTTTTTAAATCTCTGTTATGTCTAATATCATGTCCTATTATTGTTTCATCATAAGTGACTTTAACATTGTATTGTTTTTTAAGATAATATATAAAACTGCCATACTTAAGCAAGTTTTTTTCATCCGTATTTAGTAATTCATCATTAAAATAAGGTAAAATATAAAGGACATTATCTAATAATTGTAAATTATCCCTTTCATCATAATGATAACCAAAAAAACTAACATTGGTAGGTAAGATCAACGCAAAATCAGTTTCTTCAAAAAGTGGAATAAGTTGATTGAAACTTATTCTTACTAATCTTTTTTTATAATGACATAAAAAAGTAATATATTCTTTAAAAATCGCAAAATTATGACGATGCAAAAAACCACCAAAAGAATTTTTTCTATGATCATCTAAAAATGATATATCCTCCTTAATATTTTCCAATTGATTTGATATAAAATTTCTAAACTCTTGTTTATATTGTAGGCTCCCCATTTTCAGTACGACTCAAAAGTAGTAATTTCATCTGATATTTCATTTAATATTCCGCTGTTGTTGTTGGCAAATGTGGGAAA
>NZ_JABSNO010000036.1 GCF_013294015.1 Frigoriflavimonas asaccharolytica | reverse complement strand
GTTACCAAGTGGGGAGCAAAAGCTACCGAAGGTTCCGTTCAACGGGCTTTCATTTCTTGTCTTTCAGACAAAACGAAAGCTTAGTTATTGTACGACGTTTTTCTAAGGTGAAAAAATTGTAAAAGCATTTGTCTGTTTTATTTCGTGCATGATTTTTACTGAATCTAATGAAAATGGTACTTGAGAATATGTCCATCCTAAATATTGAGGCTTTAAACTTATAGTTTTACTTATTTCATAATCTGTTAATAAATGACTTCTCCGTGGATTAAGAGAATCAAAGACAATTAAAAATTTTTGCTCTTTCTCAACATTTAGGTTAACGGTTTTTTTATATCTTTTTTCTTTAACAAAATACTCGTAATCAACTCCGAAGCCACTATTATTTTTATGATGCCATTCAGAAATAATTGTCGCAATTGTAAATTTAGCGTTTTCGTTTATTGTTTCAGAGTTTCTTCTCGATAGAAAGAAAAAAAATAGAATTGTACCCAAAACTACGAATAGTAAGATTTGGTAGTAATATTTCTCCCAAAAAATAAATTTTATTTTATTTAGCGTACTTTTCATAAATGGCGTACAACTTGTATATATGTATCATAAAATGATACATATCCGTCCAAAATCGGAGTGATATGTATCATAGCAGTGATACTTTATTTAATATCAAATATAGTAATAATATCTTATAAATCATCAAAAGGGCTTTTTATTTGTTGTAAACTTTTTGTGCTTACATGAGTATAAATCTCGGTTGTTTTACTGCTATTGTGCCCTAAAAGTTCTTGTATATATCGTAAGTCTGTGCCGCTTTCTAAGAGATGTGTTGCGTAAGAGTGGCGTAACCAATGTAGCGTTACGGGCTTTTTTATGTTCGCCTTTGTCAACGCTTGTTTTAAAACATGTTGCAAACTTTGTTCAGAATAAACAGTTCCTGCAATTTGTCCTTCAAATAGATAATTTTTGGGTTTGTATTGTTTATAATATTCTCTTAACAACTCTAAAATCTTTGGAGACAAAGGCGTGATTCTGTCTTTTTTGCCTTTTGATTGGCGGATGATTACGATGTTTCTTTTGGAATCTATGTCGCTTGGTTTTAGATACAAAAGTTCGCTTCGTCTCAACCCACAACTATAGATTACACTCAGCATAGTTTTATGTTTTATATTGCTGTGTGCTTCTAATATCGCTTTTATCTCTTCTTTGCTCAATACATTTGGCAGCAATTTTTCTCTTCTTGGTCTGTGTACTTTTGCAATCTCTATCTTCTTTTCTACTATAGTTGCAAAGTAGAGTTTTATAGCACTTACGATTTGATTTTGATAAGAAGCTGAGAAATTATTTGCCAAAATGTAACCATTATTGTAGCTAATTACATCTTCATTTGTAATCTCAGAAATTTCTTTTTTTCTGTAATATACAAGAAAAGATCTCAGTGCGTCTGCATAAGTTTTTACAGTGTTTGGGCTGTATCGTTTTGATTGCAACCATTGCTCAAATTTTTTTATCTGCGCTGTTCCTTCTACGGATGGAATGGTATCTTCCAGCTGTATGATCTTAAAACGGGTTCTGTTTTCTACAGTATCTGGTATATGCCAAAATTTCATTTTTGGACTCCACCTGTAGTTTTCTATTTGTTTTATTCTACGAATTAATTCGGTGTTTTTTTCAAATGTAACGGCAATTCGGTTTTCGCCTTTATATTTTATTGTTTTTGCAGACCATTTCATATTAGCTGTTTAATTATAAAATTCAGAATATCAATTAATTAAAAGAAAATTAAACGCAAAGTTATTTTACTTTTCTCATAATTAAGTTAGCAAAGAGGAATCTGCAGGCAGATTTGATTAAGCTTTCGCTTCTAATGCGAATATCCCATTTTTTGCTTCCTTTAAGTAAATGATTGAAATTCTTTGCGTTTAAAAATGTATTTCTAAATGCGCAAAAGATCTATTTTACCTATAGCGTATTTAGATTTTTAATTATAAAATTCAGCATATCAATTAATTAAAAAAAATTAAACGCAAAGTTATTTTACTTTTCTCATAATTAAGTTAGCAAAGAGGAATCTGCAGGCAGATTTGATTAAGCGTTCGCTTCTAATGCGAATATCCCATTTTTTGCTTCCTTTAAGTAAATGATTGAAATTCTTTGCGTTTAAAAATGTATTTCTAAATGCGAAAAAAATCTATTTTACCTATAGCGTATTTAGATTTTTAATTATAAAATTCAGCATATCAATTAATTAAAAAAAATTAAACGCAAAGTTATTTTACTTTTCTCATAATTAAGTTAGCAAAGAGGAATCTGCAGGCAGATTTGATTAAGCTTTCGCTTGAAATGCGAATATCCCATTTTTTGCTTCCTTTAAGTAAATGATTGAAATTCTTTGCGTTTAAAAATGTATTTCTAAATGCGAAAAAAATCTATTTTACCTATAGCGTATTTAGATTTTTAATTATAAAATTCAGCATATCAATTAATTAAAAAAAATTAAACGCAAAGTTATTTTACTTTTCTCATAATTAAGTTAGCAAAGAGGAATTTGCAGGCAGATTTGATTAAGCTTTCGCTTGAAATGCGAATATCCCATTTATTGCTATCTTAAAGTAAATGACTGAAATTCTTTGCGTTTAAAAATGTATTTCTAAATGCGCAAAAGATCTATTTTACCTATAGCGTATTTAGATTTTTAATTATAAAATTCAGCATATCAATTAACTAAAAAAAATTTGACGGAAAGTTATTTTACTTTTCTCATAATTAAGTTAGCAAAGAGGAATCTGCAGGCAGATTTGATTAAGCTTTCGCTTCTAATGCGAATATCCCATTTTTTGCTTTCTTAAAGTAAATGATTGAAATTCTTTGCGTTTAAAAATGTATTTCTAAATGCGAAAAAAATCTATTTTACCTATAGCGTATTTAGATTTTTAATTATAAAATTCAGCATATCAATTAATTAAAAAAAATTAAACGCAAAGTTATTTTACTTTTCTCATAATTAAGTTAGCAAAGAGGAATCTGCAGGCAGATTTGATTAAGCTTTCGCTTGAAATGCGAATATCCCATTTATTGCTATCTTAAAGTAAATGACTGAAATTCTTTGCGTTTAAAAATGTATTTCTAAATGCGCAAAAGATCTATTTTACCTATGGCGTATTTAGATTTTTAATTATAAAATTCAGCATATCAATTAATTAAAAAAATATTTGACGCAAAGTTATTTTAGTTATGTCATAATTAAGTTAGCCAAGTGGAATCTGCAGGCAGATTTGATTAAGCTTTCGCTTCTAATGCGAATATTCCATTTTTTGCTTTCTTAAAGTAAATGATTGAAATTCTTTGCGTTTAAAAATATATTCCTAAATGCACAAAAGATCTATTTTACCTATGGCGTATTTAGATTTTTAATTATAAAATTCAGCATATCAATTAATTAAAAAAAGATTTGACGCAAAGTTATTTTAGTTATGTCATAATTAAGTTAGCAAAGAGGAATCTGCAGGCAGATTTGATTAAGCGTTCGCCTGAAATGCGAATATTCCATTTTTTGCTTTCTGTAAGTAAATGTACATGGTTGAAATTCTTTGTGTTAAAAGTATATTTCTAAATGCGCAAAAGATCTATTTTATATAAAGATACCAATTTTTATTTCTAATCTTCTGTATATTAGGTTTTAAACCTTTCAATTTTAATAAAACTCTTCCTTGAAAGCAAAACTTCGCGTGAGGTTGTAGGTGGAAATCCTTTTTTGCAAAAAAAGACCAGTCTGCCGACAGGCAGGTTGGGAACCGAAAACCGACCCCAAAAATTTTGCGAAAATTTTTGGGGTCACGCCCAAATCTCAAACACGCTTCATCTTTTTAAAAAATTTCTTATTACCCATTTTGCTCCTTGTAAACAAGCTATTTTTCAAAATTTTAATTTCCGGATAAATGTCTCAACTCAAACCAGAAATATATACACCCATTTCCCGAACGAATCTCGAACGAGACCCGAACGAAACCCCTATCAAATTTTTTCAAAAAATATCGGCGAAATCAAAAAACGAAGGCTGAAAATCTGAGAAACACGAAAATAACTTTGCCTAGCATCGCTTTTTCTTTTAACTTTGCGAAAACCTAAAATAAATGAACAAAAAGAATACAAAGTACATCTTCGTAACTGGCGGTGTAACTTCTTCTTTAGGAAAAGGAATTGTTGCCGCTTCTCTTGGATTGCTCCTAAAATCCCGCGGTTTCAAAGTGACAATACAAAAATTAGATCCCTACATCAATATAGATCCTGGTACACTAAACCCTTATGAACACGGCGAATGCTACGTAACAGAAGATGGTGCAGAAACAGATCTTGATCTTGGACACTATGAAAGATTTTTAGATTCTCCAACTTCGCAAAACAACAATGTAACTACTGGTAGAATCTACCAAACCGTAATAGAAAAAGAACGTAAAGGTGATTTTCTAGGAAAAACGGTGCAAGTTATTCCCCACATTACCAACGAGATAAAGCGCAGGATAAAGATGTTGAGCAATAAAAACTTCGACATCATCATCACAGAAATTGGTGGAACTGTGGGAGATATAGAATCTTTGCCCTACATAGAATCTGTGAGACAATTGCGATGGGAGTTGGGCGAAGGAAATTCTATGGTTATCCATCTTACTTTGTTGCCGTTTCTGGCTTCTAGTGGCGAATTGAAAACGAAACCATCTCAACATTCTGTAAGATTGTTGATGGAAAGTGGCATACAAGCAGATGTTTTGGTGTGCAGAACGGAACATAAAATGACGAAAGAAATTCGCTCTAAATTGGCGCAATTTTGCAACGTTGGCTACGAAAATGTGATCGAAAGTATAGATCTAGAAACCATCTACGAAGTTCCGATGTACCTGCAAAAACAAAATTTTGACGAGGTAGTTATTAAAAAATTAAATCTTCCGCAAGGCAATGAATCTGATTTAAATGATTGGAAAAACTTTCTAAAGAAATACAAAAACCCTAAAAAAACGGTAGAAATTGCCTTGGTTGGTAAATATGTATCTTTACAAGATTCCTACAAATCTATTGTAGAATCATTTATCCATTCTGGTGCATCTATAGAGACAGATGTGAAAATTCGTTGGGTGTATAGTGGAGATTTGACGGAAGAAAATCTAGCAGAAACCTTTGCTGGAGTTGGTGGAATTTTAATAGCTCCAGGTTTTGGAGATCGTGGAATAGAAGGTAAAATATTGGCGGCAAAATTTGCTAGAGAAAATAAAACTCCAATTTTAGGTATTTGCCTTGGAATGCAAATAATGACGATAGAATTTGCAAGAAATGTGCTCAATTACCCAAAAGCCAACTCTATGGAATTTGATACGGAGACGCCACAACCTGTAATTTCCATCATGGCAGACCAAAAAAACGTGGTAGAAAAAGGCGGCACCATGAGATTGGGCGCTTGGAAATGTACCCTAAAATCTAATTCTAAATTATTTGAAATTTACGGCACAAAAAACATTACAGAAAGGCACCGCCATCGTTTTGAATTTAACAATGAATACCAACAAGAATTTGAAGAAAATGGAATGATGGCAACCGGTTTCAACCCAGATACGAACTTGATAGAAACTATAGAGCTGCGAGATCACCCATTTTATGTTGGCGTGCAATACCACCCAGAATACAAGAGTACTGTCGCAAATCCGCATCCATTATTCACGGCATTTATAAAAGCTGTGGTGGCAAAAAAATAGAAGGTTTCCCATTTAATTTTGAAAGATATTTCTGAATAAAAATAAATTTGCTCTTCTACAAATCAGTACATTTGATTTTAAATTTTAAAAAACATGAACGACGATAATTTCAACAATCAGAATCCTAATCAAAATAACGATGGGAACAACGGAAACCAAAATAGAGAAAGTAACAATGCTAACAGGCAAAGTGATAGTCTAAACCAAGAGAACGAAAATTCGTATCGAGATGAGCAAAACCAAAGAAATTTAAATACTGAGCGTCAAAACAATTCTAGCAATCAAGACAATCAAACCAACGATAGAAGAGATGATGTGAGTAGGAATAATGATCAATTTGGAAATCATCAAAATTCGGGACATCAAAGTTCTGACCATCAAAACGATCGTGGAAATTATGATAATTCCAATCACAATTTTCCAAACGAGAGAAACTCAAATCGCGATTTTCAAAATAATAATAATAACGACAATCAGAATTCTAGAAATCCGCAAGATGATCAATTTCGTGAGGAGCAGAGTAGGAGGAATCAAAATTCTAATCCGCAGAATGAGCGTCCCAATTATGAAGATCAGAACAGGAATAATTTAAATCGCGGAGATTATAATCAAAATAATCATAACAACAATAATCAAAACAATCAAAATTACAGCGATCGCGATTATCAAAATCAAGGAAATAATTCGCATCAAAATGTAAATCCAAATGCCAATAACTACGAAAATCAAAACGATTACAATAGAGGGAATATGGGAGCAAATGATATCCCAAACAATCGCAATACCCAAAATAACGGCGGAAATTTCGACAATGGAAACGGCGGAAACACTGGAAATGGAAACGGTGGAAATATAGGAGGAGACCATAAGAACAACAACAATCGGAATATCATAATCGCAGTTATTGCTACCTTATTTTTAGCGATTGCGGCTTATTTTCTTTTTTTTAATAAGAAGGATAAAGAAGTAGTTAGTAACTCGGAAATGGGCATAAAAGATACGTCTGAAGTTGGTGCAGCAATTGTAGATACTACTAATTCTGCTATGAATACCGAAAGAAATACGGATGAATATGGTGAAGAAGAAGAATATGTGACAGAAAGTTATGTGATTGCAAATGAGGCCTATTTAAGAAGTACACCTTCTTCAGATGCAGCATCTATGGTGAAATCTATGAAATTTGGCGATAAAATTTACGTGAAAAATTCCGAAAACATCAATGGTTATTCTACGGTGTATCTTAGCAAGCCAGCCAACGAGAAAAACATTACGGAGCAACCTTATTATTTGTTGGAATCTACCGCAGTTTCTCAATACCAGTATGAAGAATTTAAAGAATATTTTTCTATTAAACCATTTTCTGGCTTAGGTTCCAAAACGAAAAAATTAATTATCGAAAAAGCTTATAACGATGGAGTAGATTATAAAGTTACTCAAAATGTTGATCGTGCAAAAAACTGTTTGTCTTACGGTGATTATGATAAAGATGGTGTGATGGATGTAGCCATTGTTTTGGATAATAATGAAAAACAAGTTTCTAGATTATTGATTATTTGCACCAACAAGGCGACGAAAGATCCATATTTAGCTTACGCAGAAAATTATTCTGATAAAATAAAGGTGAATACCTTCAAAAAAGGAGCCTCAGTATTTATGAATACAGACGATTTTACACCTTCACCAAATGATGGCGTTATCGTGCAAGGAGAAGATGTAAAAATTGCAATCATTTATGATGCAGGCAATCAAAAATTTAAAACATATTACCAAGAGTAATTCATCGCAAGTTTGGCTGTACATTTAAATGTATCGATTAACTTTTCAAAATAAAAAAATCCTTTTCTTCTCGAATTTTATCGAAAAGGAAAGGATTTTTTAATGTAAAACATTTTACCAGGAATAAAGAAAATTAAATTAAATTTTTCTAAAAAAACTTAAATGGTGAAACATTTCCGAAAAGTTATTTTTTTTTAAAGCTTAAATGCTCTCATCTTCTTACTAAAACTGCAATTGCGGATAGAAAATTCTTGTAAGAACGTTCCTTTGAGGCGAATTCTTACTTTAGCGAATCAAAATTTGCTTTCCTTTGAAAAAGGATTTAGGGATAGGATAAATAATGCCAAGCTGCTGCAAATATACCTGCAGTTTCTGTGCGCAATCTGCGTTCGCCAAGAGAAACTGCGGGTATCTTTTTATCTTGTAAAAGTTGAATTTCCCTATCAGAGAAATCTCCTTCCGGACCAATTAAAAATGTTAAATTTTCTTTAGAAATCTCTGATAGATTTTGTCTTGTTAAATTTTCATTGCAGTGCGCAACTACGCAATTTTGTAGATCATTATTATTTAAAAAATCGCTTAGTTTTTGTAAGTCATTTAATACAGGAAACTGGAATCTCAAACTTTGTTTAGATGCTGCCAAAGCTTGCTTCTGTAGTTTTTCAAAATTAATATTTTTGCGCTCAGAATGGTCGGTTTGTATAAAACTGATTTCATCTACGCCCATTTCTATAGCTTTTTCTAAGAAAAATTCTATTCTATCTATATTTTTTGTGGGTGCAATTGCGATGTGCAAAGCTTGCGGATTTTTATTTTCAAATGGTAAATTTTCTATATTATCTAATGATATTTTTTTACCTTCTATTATTAAATTTCCTTTCACGGCGTTTCCCTTTCCGTCTGTAAGGTAGATTTCGTCGCTGTTTTTCAGGCGCAAAACTTTCAACATGTGTTGTTGTTCTGGTTCGTCAATTTTTATTTCCGGAAAAATTTCTCCAAAGAATAGTTTCATATTATACTACTTAAATTAAAAGATTAAAAGATTAAAAGATTAGAAAATTACAGAATTAAACGCTTAAAGTATTTCAAATTAAATAAAACTCAAAAACTAATTATCTATTATCTATCTGTCTATTATCTTTTCGTCATTCAAAAAAATTTCCCTCAATATCATATCTCGCCGTTGCAGAAATATTGAGCGGTGCAAATTCTCCTCTTTCAAATTTCAATTGTGCCACCATCGCAATCATCGCAGCATTATCTGTGGTGTATTCAAATTTTGGAATGTAAGTTTTCCAGCCCAATTTTTCTTCATTTTCTTTCATTGCAGTTCGCAAACCAGAATTGGCAGAAACTCCACCAGCAATAGCAATTTCGTTGATGTTGAGATCTTTTGCGGCTTTTTCTAGCTTATTCATCAAGATTTCTACCAAGCATTTTTGCACAGAAGCGCAAATATCTTCCAAATTTTCTTTAATAAAATCTGGATTTTTCTTTACTTCTTTTTGCAAAAAATAAAGCACAGAAGTTTTTATACCACTAAAAGAATATTGATAATCGTCTACTTTTGGTTTATTAAAAGTGAAAGCATTTTCGTTTCCTATTTTTGCTAGTTTATCTATAATTGCGCCAGCTGGATAATCCAAATGCAACATTTTGCCAATCTTATCAAAAGCTTCACCTGCAGCATCGTCCATCGTTTTACCAATGATTTCCATATCAAAATAGTCTTTCACCAAGACAATCATGGTATGTCCGCCAGAAACCGTTAAACATAGAAAAGGGAATGCAGGTGGTTTTGGATTGGCATCTTCTATAAAATGACAAAGAATGTGCGCCTGCAAATGGTTGACTTCTATCAACGGAACATCCAAACTCATCGCCAAAGATTTCGCAAAAGAAGTGCCTACCAAAAGCGAACCCAATAATCCTGGACCTCTTGTGAAACCGATAGCAGAGATGGTATTTTGTTGTATATTTGCCTTGGATAATGCTTGATGCACAACAGGTACAATATTTTGCTGATGCGCTCTGGAAGCCAATTCTGGAACAACACCACCATATTCTACATGTATTGCTTGTGTAGCTGCCACATTTGATAGGATGGCATTTCCTTTGATAATAGCAGCAGAAGTATCATCACAAGAGGATTCTATCCCCAAAATTATAGTTTGATTCATAACAATGGCAAATTTAGAAAATAATAACGATAAAGACCACCAATCTATTTCTGAAAAGGTAGAAAATGCCGTGCAAGAAACGAAAGATTTTGTGCAAGATGCTGTTACTCATCCTGGTGAAGTTGCTGGTGAATTTGCAGAACAAGCAGCGAAAGATGTAGTGAGCCTAAAATGGTGGAAAAAATTATTACTGATTATATTTTGGTCTTCGCTCTTTATCGTTGGTTGTTTTTTTATCATCATCAATCTTTCTGTAACCAAAAATTGGGCAGCAAACCAAGCACTTCAAGTTTTAAATCAAGATTTTAAAGCGAAGATGACTACCGAAAATGTAGCGGTAGATTTTTTTGGAGATGTTACGATTCAAGGGCTGAAAATTGAGGATTACAAAGGAAATGATTTTATAAAAGCAAAAATATTTAAAGCAAATTCAGATTGGATTTCTCTCGCAAATAATGCTATTTCTGGCAAAAGTAACTCGTTAAGTTTTAATTCTTTGACGCTAGAAAATGCAGACATAAAAGTTGTTACTTATAAAAAAGATAGCATCTCAAACTTCATTAGGTTTGTTAATAATTTTGATAATGGCAAAAAAAGAGATCCGAACAAGCCAGCTTTTCAATTAAATTCTCGAGTGAATATTTTGGATAGCAAAATTTCAATCATCAATCAAAATTCTGAAGGTGAGGCTGGAAAATGGCTAAGTGCGACCGATGTAAACATTAAAATTCCAAAACTAAAAGTAATTGGTCCAGATGTATTTGCACAAATAAATAACATGTCTTTCACCACAGAAAGATTCGGAAAGAAGCATATTGTAGATACTTTTTCTGGAGATTTATCTTTAACCAAAAAGGCATTAACCTTAAAAGATGCTACCATTTTTACAGATCATTCTTTGTTGGATGGTAATATTGTTTTCAATTTAAATAATGGATCTTGGGCAGATTTCACCAATAAAGTTCGCTGGGATTTAAACTTAAAGCGTGGGAGCAATATTAGTGGATACGACATCAGCTATTTCGTTACGAATTGGGATAATTATGATGCCATCAATTTTTCTGGGGAACTCAATGGGCCTTTAAATAATTTTTCTGTGAGCAATTTTGTAATTGGGAACAAAGAAGTGAGTATTGCCACCAACACCGCAAAATTTAAAAATTTATTGAATGGCAATTTTTTAATAGAAACAAAAACGATATCTACAGATTTCACTTATGTAGGTTTAAAAAAAATGATGCCTACTTTCATTTCTACAAAGATGAAAAACTTTGCAGATGATTTTGGAAGAATTAAATATACTGGTGCAGCTAGAGTAACGCCCAAAGAAATTTATATACCCAAAGGAAATTTAATCACTGGAATAGGACAAGCAGATATTACTGAATTTTATCTTACAGATTTTAGTACAGATCTACCCAAATATAAAGGATTTGCGGACGTAAAAGATTTAAATTCTGCTGTTATTTCTAAAAGTCCGCAAGTAGGATTAATTACCGGGAAGTTTAAAGTAGACGGGCAAAGTTTTGATGTAAACACGATGAAAATTCGAACCACATCTCAAATTGCTAAAGTGGAAATTCTAAATAAAGAAATCAACAATGTTTTTCTAGATGGAATTTTAGATAGAAAAGTGTACAAAGGAATTATCCGGGTGAATGATGAGCAAGCCAAAGCCAGTGTAGAAGGTTTGATCGATTTCAAAACTTCTAGAATCTTGGCCGATGTGAAAGCGGATGTAGAATATTTAAATGTAAATTATTTCACAGGACAAGCTGGAAACCAAATCGTAACAGGTAATATCGTTGGAAAAGTACAAATGTCCAATATCAATGATTTAAATTTGGATGCTTCCATCAATCAATTTACATTCTCTAATGGAGTAGAAAAATACGCAATTCCAGAAGCTAAATTGAAAACCTATTTTGAAAATGGCAATCGCGTCATCGCTGTAAATGCTCCTGGTGCAGTAAATGGGCAAATTTCTGGTAAATACAATCTTGCAGATCTTTCTGGGATGATACAAAATGGACTGAACAAGATATTGGTAGGTCCTGCTCCAAGAAAATTATACAAAGGGCAGCAGTTTCAAATGGATTTTGATATCAGCCAAGGTTTGGTTAGTTATTTTTCTCCAGATATAAAAATTGCTAGTGGTGCTACAGTGGAAGGTTCTTATGATGGAAATGCAAATAATTTAGTATTGAATATTGATGCAGCACGGCTAAAATATTTAATAACGAAAAAGCAGGAAATCTCCGATGCAGATCAAGCACTTGCAAGCGTAAACAGCGCCTACAAAATAAACCCAAAAGATTTGATAAAAATAGATAGCGCGGTAGTGAAGGGAATATCTATCAAAATAAATACAGCAAATCTAGATCAGCAAATTTATGCAAAAATAGATAGAGCGGAGTATAGTCAAAATGTTTTCACAGATGTTTTGCTCACGGGAAAAAACATCAACAATGACGTTCTGAAAATAGCGGCAAACTTCAACCATGGTTCGGTAGAAGATGAACAGTATAACAATATGAAAGCTTATGCCATCAACCTCAACCAAAGCACCAATGTGGAGGGAGATTATGTTGTTCGCTTTGATCCTACAAATGTAGAATTTAATAACATCACATGGTCTATTGATACCAGTGCAGCGCTAGATCATTCCATCACTTATAGAAAGAAAACTAAAGATTTTCTTATCAAAAACCTTAAGATTTATTCAGATGAAAGTGAGCTATTTGTGAAAGAAGCCGTTTTCAAAGATTCGAAAGATTTTCATGCAGATGCAGAAGTGAAAAACTTACAACTAGCGAAAATATTTGATATGTTTGATGATGGCAATTCATTAGATATACAAGGTGTAGCCAATGGTAGCATAGATTTGACAATGAACAAAAGCAATTTGCAACCATTAATAGACGTAAGCATCAACGATATTTTTATAAATAAAGAAGCAATTGGAAATTTTGTAATCAACGCAAAAAATAGCGAAAGGCCCAATGTTTTTGATATAGAAGCCAATCTTACGTCTTCCGGAATTATCGGTACCAATAATCTTGCCTTGAAGGGAACGGTAGATAACAATACAAAAAGCCCTACTTTAGATTTGAAAGCAGATATGCAAGGTTTTGATCTCGGTTTTACCAATCAATTTGTGAAAGGTATTTTTAGTAATCTGAGAGGGAAAGCAAACGGTGTATTAAATGTATCTGGTACTTTGAACGACATCAACTACAGTGGAGATATCGGCTTGAAAGAATTCGGTTTAAAATTAGATTTCACGGGAGTAGATTATGCATTTGATGATACCGTTATCTACCTTTCTAGAGGTTTGGCGGTATTGAATAGCATTGGAGTTAAAGATGGCAGAAGCAATTCTAAAGGAACAATTTCTGGGGCGATACAATTTGAAACATTATCTTCCATGGGTGTCAATTTAGTAATGAGAGCAGATAATTTAATGCTTCTAGATACCTCACAAAAAGATTATGATTTATTTTGGGGTAGAGTTTTCGGGGAAGGAGATCTCTATATAGATGGTCCAGTGAAAGCACTCAATATTTCTACACCCAATATGAAAGCTTTAAATAGCAGCGTTTTCACTTTTAATTCTAATTCCACTTCTAGTGTAGAAGAATTTAAAATGTTGAGGTTTCTGAAACGAGACGATACAGGATTAATAACGCTAGAAGACCGCAAAAAGTCTGGAGCGAATATGAATATAGATTTCAATTTAAATGTAGATAAAGGAACAAGCGTGAATGTGATAGTGGGAGACGATGTGGGAGACATTTCTGTGCGCGGAGTTTCAGATAGATTGAGCTTCCAAATGTCTAGATCAGGAAACCTTACCATGAATGGAACATACGTTGTAGACAATGGAACCTACTTAAGTAAAGCCCTTTTGGATAGAACTTTCCAAATAGAAAAAGGCAGCAAGATAAGTTGGGATGGAGATGCAATGGCGCCATCTTTAGGCATTACCGCAAACTACATGAGAACAGTTTCTAATGCTGGAGATTATTTAAATATCGGCAATTTGCAACCAATAAATGTATTGCTGCAAGTAAAAATATCGCAAACACTTAACGATCCGAAAATAGATTTTGATGTGACGGCGCAAGATGTATCTAGCCAAGTGAAAGAAACTTTGGCCATGAAAATGAACCAAGAAGATGAAAAAATTGTGCAACTAGGTTCTATACTTTTGTTAAATAGATTTGTGAACAATAATTTAGATATCAGTGTTGGCGGATTGGCGCAAGATTCTGGGATAAATTTGGTGTTCAAACAATTGGGCTCCGTTATTAACTCTATAAGCAATGAATTTCAGATAGATTTAAATTATGTGAGCGGAGATATAAATTCCAATACTGGAGATCGTGCCAACGCAGGTTTAAATTTTGCTCTATCACCGAGAATTAATGTAAAAACTGGCGTGGGAATTCCTCTTTCCAATGGAGCAGGAAGCGCCAACCAAAACTATCTATCTGGCGAAGGTACCGTAGAATACGATGTTTCTAAGAAAAACGACGGTACTTTACTTCTTCGTGGATATTCCAAACCAATGAATATTGGATTGGGAAGTACTACAGCGTCTAGCGGAACAGCCAACCAAGCATTTGGAGCTGGTATCGTATGGAGCAAGAGTTTTAATAGATTATTTAAGAGAAAAAATAAAAATAAAGCTGCTAAAACTAGTAAAAAAGATAGTTTGAATAAAGATTCTACTATAATAGAAACTATAAAATAAGAATGCTAAACATAACTTCATAATTACTTAAAACATTTATAAAATAATCGGTAAAATTTTGTAATATGCTTTTTTTTCGTAAATTTGCAAATTATTAAACGATTTATTAAAAAAAATACAATTAGATATTATGACTTATTCTTTAGACGCTATTGATAAAAAAATACTAGATTTTCTTGTTGCAAACACAAGAATGCCTTTTACAGAAATAGCAAAACAAATGGACGTTTCTGCAGGAACAATCCACGTGAGAGTGAAAAAAATGGAAGATGCAGGCATCATCCTTGGTTCTTCTCTAAACATAGATTATTCAAAATTGAATTATCACTTTACCGCTTTTATCGGTATTTTGTTAACGAAATCCAACAAAACTCAAGACGTTTTGCAGCATCTTACCACGATTCCAAATGTGATAGAAGCAAGCGTAATTTCTGGAAAATATAATATTTTCTGCAAAGTGAAAGCTAGAAACACACAAGATGCAAAAAGCATTATCTATCAAATTGATGATATCCCAGACGTAATGAGAACAGAAAGTATGATCTCTATGGAAGAATTTATCTCGGATAAAAACAGATTGATAGGCGCAGTTACTATTTAATGTTATTTATCATTAATATAAAACAACAAAAAACTTATGAGTAATCATAAGTTTTTTTAATTTTACAGAATATGGAAACCAATTATTTTGAAAACGAACCCAAAAAATCCACTGGATTTTATTTGAGTGTTGGCGCTTTAGCCTTATTTACTTTTATGGGATTAGGTATAGATGGAGATGAATTTTTACAAAGAGAAACATTAAATATCCCAGATTGGTATTTTTATCTCATCTTCACCGTAGATTTTTTTTCCTTTTTATCTCTCATCGGTATTGCAACATTTAGAAAAATAGCGGTTTTCACATTCCCAACATTTGTGATTTTGCATTTCTACTTGCACCAATTCTATCTTTCTACCTTCTTGTATACAGATGTTACCAATATGTTTTTGTTTGTAGGCGTAGGTTTATTGATGATTATCCCGAAGTGGAAATATTTCAAATAAATAAATTTTACTTTCTCAAAACCCAAATTTCATTGATAGGAGCTCCCTTGCTAGAAAAGCCAGAATGCTTCCAGACTGCGTTTTCTAATAGATAATCAAAACCTAATTTCAAACCAACTTTGGTATTGTCTTTAGAAAAGAACTCTATATTTTCTGTGTATCTCCCGTTTTCTGTAGTGTATGTTCCGCCGCCAGTTCCAAGAAATTCCTTGGTTTCTGTATGGTAAGCAATCCATTGGAAACGCTTTCCAGAAAGTATTTTCATTGTTTTTTGGGGGCCGGTTATATCGCGCTTTTGCTCTTTTCCATCTACTATTCTGCCAGACATCAGCCAAGCACCTTGCAGTTCACCTGGTTTGCCATCGTCTATTCTTGTAAATTTAAGCGCGAATTTCGGTATTTCTAAAATTGCATCTGTGAGGATAATTTTGAAACTCGATTTCTTTCCTACAGCCGTAGAACTATCAGAGTTAAAGGCAGCAACTTCCGTCATTACATCGCCATCCAAAGACCAAGATCCTCCGTTGGTATCTATAAATGCACCTGTTTCGGCATCGAAAGTCGTCAATACTTGGTAATCTTCTGTGAATATCACTACCATTCTTATTTTTTGTCCACTTTCTAGTGTTTCAAAAGATTCCCATGCGCCAATAGGACTTTGTGCATTTGCTGCAAATATTGCGAATGTGGCAAATAAGGCTAAGATCAATTTTTTCATCATTTTTTATTAATTCTATTGTATTAAAAATAACTGGTGATACCCGTTAAAATACTTTGCACGGCATAAGCTGCTAATATCATTCCCATCACTTTACTTAAAACGGTGATGCCGTAATTTCCTATCCTCTTCTGGAAATGATTTGCAGCCAGCAAAATAGCACAAGTCATCCCAATTACGATGAGCACGATTCCTGTAGTTATCGCCTGTTGCTGTATGGTATAAAGATGATTGTTCGTCATGAGTACAACTGCCAATATTGCGCCGGGAGAAGCAATTGAAGGAATTGCAATAGGGAAAATCGTCACATGTTTGTAATCCGTAATTTGATTCTTTTCTATATCTGGTTTTCCGTCTCCAAATATCATCGTTAAGGCAAAAAGAAACAGAATTACGCCACCAGAAATTTGAAAAGCATCTAATGAAACCGACATACCTTCCAATATAAATTGCCCAATGACGATAAAAAATAACAGAATTCCAAAAGCAATCAAAGAAGCTCGTATGGCAATTTTTCTTTTGTGATATTGGTCAAATTCTTTTGTAGCTTCTAAGTAAACTGGAATGGTACCAATTGGGTCTATTACTGCGAAAATGAAAAATATAGTGGTAAGAAATTCTAGCATTTATTTTTTATAAGGTTGAATTATATCATAGGATTATTGATTTTTTAAATATAGCAAAATATTATTTGCCAAAATAGAGTTTTATTCCAAAGAAAAATCGCAAACTCTTCATTTGCGATCATTATTTTATACTAAAAAACAAAGTTTATTGTAAGATAACAATGTAATTTTTTTTGCTTTCAATATTTCTCACACTTTGCAATTTGTCCTTATCAGCAAAAGAATATAAGGGTAAACTTTTTTTACCTAAGCGGACAATTCTATTATCTGCATCGGTTAGAAGATCAAAAGTTACGGCAAATTCTGTATCAGAATATTTTTTAGAAACGTAGATACCGGAAGGATTTTCACCTTTGGTTTTTTCTATGTAGTTGTAGATATTATTTAGGGTGTTGCTGCCAACAAATTGAATTTTATAAGGTTTCGTTGCAGTCATCCATCGATAAGAAACATTCCAACCTGCTTTTTTCAATTGAGTAAATTCATGACTAAGCGCTTCTTGCACTTCAGCTTTAGATTCGTTGGAATTAACTTTTATAATAGAAACGATATCTATTTTGCCAGTTTTACTAATGGTCACTTCATCTTCATGTTCAAAGCAACTACAAAATAAAACAAAAAGCGAAAGCAATGCTAGTATTTTTAAATTTCTCATACCTTAAATATAAGAAAATTTATTTTATACTCATTTTCTACCTATTGCTCATTATGTTCGCAGATTGTACAGTCACGATGTTGCAAACCTTGCGATTGCTAGCTTTCTTTCCGAAGGCGAAAACCATACAACATACCTGCAATGGAAAGTGTTATCATCACACCACACACGATATTGAATATTGGTGGCATAAAGTCTACCTCTCCCATATCACCTAAAACTACATTAGCCATCAAAAAGCCACCTGAGTTGGAAAAAAATACCAATGCAGAAACGAGAATTATTGCAAGACCTTTATCTTTATCAGAACTCATTTTTATAAATTTTAAAGTACAATATAAGATCCGCCATTTGTTGCCAGAATAACGAATGCTGCAAGGAAGAAAATAAGATCATAATGCCAACCATAGCCTTTATCTTCATAGAACTTTGTATTCCAGACAAATATCTTCTTTTGCATGGCACCAAGCATGGTAAGCATCACAATTGCCGCACCTATTTGTGGAAAAATGCCCAAAGCAATAGAACCAGCCGCCAAAATTTCTGCAATACCCAAAATTCTAGTTGCCGCAGGAGAAAGCCCTACACTTTCGCCCCTTTCTACAGGATTCATCGCGTGGCTTTTGCCACTAGAGAAAAAAACGATGGCAACTATTATTCTCAAAAGCAGCAGTGCAGCAGGAACAAGGCAAGATAAATCTACAATCATCATGATTTTTATTTTAAAATTACACTTATTTTCTTACTAATAAAAATATATTATTCTATTTCAAACGTAGCAATCGCGATTTTTGGTAGGTATTGTTTTCTAGTTTATTATTTTCACCCCAAGAAAGAATGCTTTACAAAGCAAATACTTCGCTTTCATCTGAAAAATACTTAAATTCTAAAGGATTTCCGCTTAGATCAAACACGAACATGGTCATTTGTTCGCCTGGTTTTCCTTCGTATCTCAGTTGAGGTTTCACGATGAATTCTATATTTGCAGCTTCCAATTTTTGTTGAATTTTTTGAAATTCACTTTTCTCTAGCAAACAACCAAAATGCGGAATAGGAACTTCAATACCGTCTACTTTTCCGCAGAAATCTAGTTTCGGGAAATCATTAGAAATATGAGCCGACAATTGATGGCCAAAGAAATTGAAATCTAGCCAATTTTCTGTAGATCTACCTTCTTCACAACCCAAAATATCCACATAAAATTGCCGAGTTGAGCTGATGTCTTTCACTTTGAATGCGTAATGGAATGGGTTCATGTTTATTAGTTATTATTGAATATTTATTAATTACTATCTTGAATTTCAAGTAGATTACCATCATAATCAAATGTGCCATTTACTGTACCAAGAACTAATCCGCCAAATGCATTTTTTCCTCTATAGATCATTGTAGCTACTACTTTATTTTTTTTATAGTCAAAAGTTGTTTCTACATGTTCAAAACTTTCTGGGTCATTCATTGCTTTTTTTACTGCACGAACTAATTTTGGATTAGAGCGATCCCATGCAGATATATTTTTTTTAGCAAATTCTAATTCTTTAATATTCTTAATTTCGATATTAATTTCTTCTTTTTGAATTTTTGTTAGTTTTTTATTTTCAAGTTCTTTTTCTAAAGATGCAATTTGATCTTTTGGACTTAAAGATTCAAAATTTTCATTACTAATCTTCGCTGAATCAATTTTTTGTTGATCGGTTTTTGGTTTATCTGATATTAAAAGTTCGTTATCTACTGGTTTGGCCTCTTTTTTTGTATTTGTAAAAACAAATATTAGAGATATAAATATTATAACAAACGAACCTATAAATAAGAAAATTATAATTTTGAGACAACCATCGGACTCTTTTTTAGGTGTTTTATTAGTAGATAGATTTTCTTGTGGCAGTTGTGGTTTAGCTGGTGTATCTCCTAAAATTTGTTTTTTTTTAGTTTGAAATTCTTCTTCTGTCAGAATTCCTTTTTGTCTTAAATCAGACAATTTCTCTAAATCTGATAAATTTAAATTCATTTAAATACTTGGTTTAAGTTGCTTTTTGTATAACGTTTCGCATAAGAATAGTAGCCGATTGCGGGCTTTAAACTTGTCAAATTACAAGAAAACTGAAGCGGGCTACAGCCCTTGTATTTACTGCTATTTAGGCTATTATTTTTATGCATTGTTGGGTGCAGTTTTTTTTTACCACAAATCAACTTCTGATTGCTCTGATTCAACCTTAGGGTTATTCTCAATAATTTCATTTATTTTCTCAACAATAATTTCCGGAAGGTCAAGTAATTCATCTTGAAGTTCTTCAGATATTTGCAGTTCTTTTGGGTTTCCACCACTTGTAACAGCGGAAACCGTTGCTAGTTTTTTCATTTCAAATCTTCTCAAGGCACTTTCATATTTTGTAGATAATGTATTATTAATTCCGTTAACGTCTTCCCATACTTTGATATTTTTAATTTCTTCCTCTTCTTGCCAACCTGTAAACAATCTGAATTTTGCCGTATCAATTATGTAGTGAGTTAAAATGACTTCTTCATCCTTTAGTTTTCCGTTCATTAAGTCATTAAAAAAGCGAGATTTTCCAACGTACTTTTTTGGTTGAATATTACTCTTTTCAGTTTTAAGAGTTTCTTTCTTAATTACAGTTTTTGCATCTGCAATAACTGACTTTTTTAATGACTCGGTCTTTATTTCTTTTGTTGTAGTTATATGAAAATCTTTGATTGAATCTAAAAACTCTCTTATTTTCTGGTTTATTAAAACTTGGTTATTTGTCACATTATAGTCTGCTCTTAATGAATCTATAAATGCAATTAATTTGTCATTATTGTTAATGTAAAAACCGATTTCTCTTGGGTCGATTGCTCCATTTTGAAATTCGTAACTATCCAATTTAAAATTAGGCGTAAAAATCATAGTATGCTTGTTTTCTATAACCCAAGCTGCTCCCATTTCATTTAGACAAGCTACACTTTTATAGTATTCTGGTGATAGAAGATATAGAACATAGGGTTTTTCAATTATCTGATTTTTCAACCAATCAAATATATTTTGTCCGATTGGGATTCCATATGCATCATTACTCGTAAAAATTATTTGGTCACCACTAATTCCAATTCCCGTTAATAGGTTTACAAGAGCATTTCCGTAATTAGCGTTTTTAGAGGAATGTGAAATAAATATTTTCATTAATTATCAGTTTTTTAATTGCACCCAACGTCAGTCTGTGAAAAAACCTTCGTTTATTATATTCAAAAATAGGGAAATAATTTTAATAATTCGCTTCTATTTTCGTATATTTAATGATGCA
>NZ_JABSNO010000035.1 GCF_013294015.1 Frigoriflavimonas asaccharolytica | reverse complement strand
GATATGGAAAATGACTGGATTATCGAAAATAAAAAAAAAGAAAAACCTTTACCCATCGAAGTTTTTGAAAATGGAGATACCAGAAAACAGCTTTTGGCAAGAAGCCGGTATTTGCTTTACAAAAGTCAAGAAAAATGGACAGAAACTCAAGAAGAACGCGCAAAAATCCTTTTTGAAAACTATCCAGACATTGAAAAAGCTTATGGTTTAACGAATGGATTACGGCAAATTTACAATCAAAAAACCGTGAAAGATGTTGCGATGTTAAAATTGGCACATTGGTTTAAAGATGTTGAAAATGCTGGCTTTAAATCGTTCAATACATTGGTAAGAACCATCACTCAACATTACAATGATATATTGAATTATTTCATAAACAGAAGTACGAATGCGAGTGCCGAATCTTTTAATGCAAAAATAAAAAACTTCCGAATGCAACTTCGTGGTGTAACAGATCGGAAATTTTTCTTGTTCAGATTAACACAGATTTTTGCTTAGTCCCCAAGTTTTGTGCGTGATCCGTTATACGATATTTTGAAAAATAAAATTAAATAAATATTTCTACAATATTAAGTGCTTTTAGTGAAAATTATTCTAATTATTTTTGAAAAAATTCTTTTTTATCGACCATTCAATATCCTTGAAATTTGATTTTAAATTTGATTTTAAAAGAAAATGCCGCACAGAAGACAAATTCTGGCGACAGGTAAATTAGTTTTTATATTAATCGATATGAGAGGACTTACTTTCTCTTAAAACAAAAGACACTATATTGATGGAAATATACCAACATGACAAGCAAAAAAGGAAGGTAATTAATCACGCATCAAAAAGTTTTGATGATGTAACTAAATTATTATTTAAATCGATTTTTAAAGGTCTTATTTCCCCTTCATCAAAGGTCTCACCAAATCCATCAAACCATTTAATTTTATTTCATAAACGGTAGCCATTTGCATTCTTAACTTTCCGGGAGGCATTCCTTTTCGTTGAAACCATTCTAGGTAAAAATCTGGAAGATTGATAAGCAAAGTTCCTTTGTATTTTCCAAATGGCATTTTCGTTACCATTATCTCTTCCAAAATCTCTGGGCGAAATCCTTCCATCACAATTCCAAAATTATTTTTTGTTCAATTTCTTGTTCAGATGGCAATTGCAACTCTGGAGGTTGCTCTTCATCATTAAATTCATCCTTATATATTTGCACCAAAAGCACCGTCATGGAAACCAATATTGGCCCGAAAATCAATCCCATAAATCCAAAAATATTTATCCCCATAATAATTCCAAAAACAGTATTCAAAGGATGTATGTTTTCAAGCTTTTTTAATAATGTAAATCTCAAAATATTATCTGTAAGTCCTACTGCTACAATGCAATAGATTAACAAACCTACTCCACCAAAAGTATTTCCCTCGGCAATCATAAATATACAAACTGGCACAAATACAATAGAACCGCCAACAATAGGCAACATTGCCGTAACGGAAGTAAGTGCAAATAACAACATGGGACTTGGCGCATCAAATATGAAATAACCTACCACAGCTACAATACCTTGTCCAACAGCAACTACAGGCAATCCAACAGCATTTGCAGTTAGTAATTTTCTGAATTTTTGACCGATTTTTGCTCTATTTGCTTTTTTAAATGGTAATGCATTTATTGCTAATTTCTCAAAAACTCGAGGTCTTTCAAACATAAAATAAAGCAAAAAATACATTGAGGATAATACTGTTGCCGTATTTAAAGTTGTATTTAATGCAGCGGTAGATATAGACCCTAAATTACTTTTTAATTTATCAATATTTTCTTTACTCAGAATATCTATGCTCGTTTGCTGCATAATATAATCATGGATTTTATCTACAAACACATTTAGTTTTTCTAAATATTGAGATGCATTACCCACTTTTGCAATCACAGTATCAACAATGAAATATACTGGCAAAACAATGATAATTAAACTAATAACAATAATGAATATAGAAGAAAGCCAAGGTTTCCATCCTTTTTTTTCTATCAAATAAAAATTTAAATCTCTACAAATTACATACAAAGTTATCGCCCCTAAAACAGATGGCAAAAAGAGCGCAAGATTATAAACAATAAGTATTATTAATGCGCTTATTATAAGAATTAAGAATATTTGTTTAATTTTTAAACCATTCAATTGCTCGTTATTTTCCATAATTTCTGGGTATTTATCTAGTTTTCAAGATTTTCAAAAATACAATAATGATTTTGATAAATAGTTTATATTTAAACGACATTCTTTTCATTATTCTCATGAAAAATCTGAGAATATAAAGTATAAATCATCGCGTTTGAAAAAGGCAACACAAATAATAAGGGTAGCAGAAGCAAAGAGCCAACAATTTTAAAAATGAAAGCAACCAATAAGCCTACAAAGATGATCATCGGATATTTTCTAATTGCATGAAAATTGAGCGAGAAGGTTTCAAAAATTCTTTTATTCATAAAAAACATCAAAGGTCCTGTGAAAAGTGTGATCAAAATCCACATCAATCCCAAAATAATAGTAGGTGCAGTATAAGAGAATATGATGAACCAAAATAAATAAAAACTAATAAATTTAAAAAAATTAATTCCTAAATATCCAACAAACAGATCTTTTAATTCGGTTTTTTCACCAAGATCCATTTTCCTATAAATTTGAAAAAAGCCAATGTTTAAAGGGTAAAGAAATACCAAAGTTCCCAAGATGATGTAATAAAATGAAATAAAATTCGGGTTTTCCGCAATCTTATTAACTTCATTTTGATAAACTACCACATCTTCATTTGCCTTAGAAATTGCAGATATATATTGATCTAGCAAACCATAATCTGTCGCAAAATACGTCAAAACAAATAGCAAAATTGAAAGATATACAAGGCTGAAAATCAGTTGATAAACCAATGTTTTGCTCCAATATTTAAAGGCTTTTCTTAATATTTCGTCCGCACCAATTTCTGGCAAATTTGCTTCCTTCATTTTTAAATTTTTGCAAAAATAAGGTTTAAAAACTATATTTTTGCAATATGAAAATCAATAAAAATTCTAATTTTAAAAGAATGGACGACCTTTCTCTCCAGAAAAAGCCGTTCTTTTTTATGATAGATTTTTTAATGGAGAATATTATCGTTCATGAAAATCATGATTTAGAAAATTCAAACTTATTGATTGATTTCCCAAATTTTGAATTTTATCCAAAATCGAATGATTTATGTAGAGAAATTGAGTTGATGTCTTTCCCAGAAACTATAGAAGATTACCTTCCTGGTTTTGATTTTGTTCAAAATAATTTGAAAAGGGGAAATTCTTATCTTACGAACTACACCAGAAAAACAAAAATTGAAACCAACTACTCTTTAGAAGAAATATTCTACCTTGCTAAAGCAAAATATAAAGTGCTTTGCAAAAATGAATTTGTCTTTTTTTCACCAGAAACTTTTGTGGAAATTAATGGTCAAAAAATTTCTACACATCCCATGAAAGGGACCATTGATGCGGAAATAGAAAATGCAATTGAGGTTTTGAAAAACGATAAAAAAGAAAAAGCCGAGCACTACACTGTAGTAGATTTATTGAGGAATGATTTGAGCATGGTTGCAAATCATGTGAAAGTAGACGAATTTCAAAGGATAGATTTTTTGAAAACACATCAAAAAAATCTCTACGCCATGAGTTCAGAAATTTCTGGAACTTTGAAGCCTGAATTTCACAATAAAATTGGAAGTATATTGCAAACCTTACTTCCAGCAGGATCTATTTTGGGCGCACCAAAGAAAAAAACGCTAGAGATAATTTTGGAGGCAGAAGATTTTAATCGTGGATATTATACTGGAATTTGCGGTTATTTTGATGGTGAAAATCTAGATTCTTGTGTAATGATTCGCTTTATAGAAAAAGAAAACGACCAATTATTTTTCAAAAGTGGTGGTGGAATTACGCATCAAAGCAAAATGCAAGACGAATACGAAGAAGTAAAAAACAAAATATATGTACCAATTCATTGAAAGTATAAAAATACAAGATCAAAAAATTTATTTGCTAGATCTTCATCAAAAAAGGATGAACGAAACTTTTGCCAATTTTGGTAAAGAAGGATCTTTAGATTTGGAAAAAATTTACAAAAATTTGAATCATGATGATAATGGTTTGTATAAATTGAGAATCGTGTATGATTTGGAAAAAAAATTTACTTCACAACTGATTCCGTATGCTTTTCCGCAGATAGAAACTTTTCAATTAGTAGAAAACAATACATTGGATTACTCCTTCAAATTTGAAGATAGAAAAGTGTTTGATCAGATGAAAAACACTGCAAAAGCAGAAGAAATCATCATCGTGAAGAACAATCACATCACAGATTCTTCTTACGCAAATTTACTTTTCTTGAAAGAAAAACAATGGTTTGCACCCACTACTTTTTTATTAAATGGCGTGCAAAGGCAACATCTTTTGCAATCTAAAAAAATAAAAGAAACCGAAATTACGCTCCAAAATTTGAAAGAATTTTCTCACTTTCAAATCATCAATGCGATGAATACGATGGACAATGATTTTGTGTATCCGCTTCATAAAATCAGGAATTTACCAGAATCCAAAGAATATTTGGGACTTTAATTTGGTAGTGAATTTTAATCTTTTTCATAAATAAATTGAAGTGTATGGATTACTTAAAAAATCATCCTTTTGCTGTAGAAGCCCATTTTGATAGTTCTTTGGTACTCACTTTCGCAGTGCCAAAAGAGCAGTTGCAAACCTTAATTCCAGAATGCTTGGAATTGGATTTGTTTGAGGATAAATTTGCCTTTGTAGCCGTTGCGATGGTACAAACGAAACATTTGAGGCCAAAAGGTTTCCCAAAATTTATGGGAAACAATTTCTTCTTAATCGGCTATCGAATTTTCGTGAGATATACGAATGATAAGGGAAAAAAATTACGCGGTTTATACATTATCAAATCTGAAACAGACCAGAAAAAAATGGAATTTTTTGGCAATATTTTTACGCATTATAATTATAAAACTACAGATATTTCTCAACAGAGTTCTGGAAAATTTAAAACTATAAAATCCTCTTTATCAGACTTTCATGTAAAAGTTGAAGCCACAGAGGAAGAAATTGCTTTACCGGAAAACTCACCATTCCCAGATTGGAAAGCAGCACGCAGATTTGCCGGACCTTTACCTTTCACATTTACTTATGATGATGAAAAAAAATCTGTGCTAATAATTGAGGGTGTTCGCTCAAATTGGACACCAAAACCCGTGAAAGTTGTAGATTTTCATTTCAAATTTTTGGAACAAAATGTTTTTCAAAATCGAGTTTTGGCAAACGCTTTTGAAATTACGAATATTCCATATTGGTGGAAAAAAGGGAAAGTAGAACAATGGAAATAAAACGAAAACCACTGCAAGGTGTTGCAAATATTGTCCGCTTCAATTGGCATTTTTATGCCATCATTTTGAGCTACTTTATCTTGAGTTTTTTCTTGTTTAAAATTGTTGTACTTCCAAATTTGATTGCTGATTTGATTTCATTTTTAAATATAATCATTGCATCGGTTGTTGGAATTTCTCTTCTTGTTTCTGCTTACGTTTACGATTTTTCTAAACTCTACAATTTTTCATTTTTAAATGATTTAAAATTTAATGGAGCAGCGAAAATCGCCAATATCAACGCTGGTTTTGATGAAACTTCGGCGATTTTAAAACAAAATTTTTCATTGAACAAAATAGAAATGCTGGATTTTTATGATGAAAAAGTGCATACCGAAGTTTCTATAAAAAGAGCTAGAAAATTATACCCAAACTCTCCAGAAACCCTTAAAATAAATACCAAAGAAATTCCTTTTCCCAATAATTATTTTGATGCTATTTTTCTCATTTTTGCCGCACACGAAATTAGAAGTAATGAAGAAAGAATTAAATTTTTTCAGGAATTAAATAGGATTTCGAAAGAAAATTCAAGCATAATAATCGTGGAGCATCTTCGAGATTTGCCCAATTTTCTAGCTTATAATATCGGGTTTTTCCATTTTTTGTCGCTCAAAACATGGAAAAAAAATTTTGAAAATTCAAATTTTAATATTGTGAAGCATTCAAAACCAAACCCTTTCGTTAATGTAATTTATTTAAATAAAAATGGAAATACACCTTAAAATTATCGGCGTTTTACTTATTCTACTTTCACTAGTACATTTTGATCTGCCAAAAAGATTTGATTGGAAAAATAATCTTGCCGGTCTCAATTTGTTTAACCGCCAAATGTTCAAAGTACACGTGGTTTTCATCATGATGATGGAAATTCTATTGGGGATTTTATTTTTCACCTCATCTGTAGAGTTGGTCAATACCAATCTCGGGAAAAAAATCTGCCTCGGTTTAGGATTTTTCTGGGGATTGAGAGCTGTTTTTCAGTTTTTCGTTTATTCGCCAAAATTGTGGCGCGGCAAAACTTTTGAAACCATCATCCATATTTTATTCTCAATTCTTTGGTTTTACCTTACAATTATTTTTTTCGTTATCGCTTTTCAATAATATTTTTGCTTGAGATTTAACTTTGTAACAAATTGCTAATCTATAGTACTTATATTACGTAAAAATAACCAAAACTTTCTACCATGAAAAAACATCTATCCGTTTTCCTTTTTCTATTTTTGATGATAAACGCTTTTGCCCAGAAAACAGTTTCTGGTGTAGTAAAAAATAACGAGGGAGAAAGAGTTCCGAGTGCAAGTGTAACTGTAGAAGAACCAGGCAAAGATGCCATTATTGCTTATGCAATTTCCAATTCTAAGGGAGAATATACCGTTACTTTTACCTCATCTGCTGCAAATGTAGACGTGAAAATAAAAGCTTTCAACCATAAAGCTACAACGCAACAAATAAAAAATGATACCCAAACTTACAATTTCAATCTTCAGACGGAAGCTACAGAAATTGAAGAAGTAAAGCTAAAAACGAGAATCATTACCAAAAAAGGAGATACCATTGAGTATAATCTAAAGGAATTTGAAAATAAAAATGATAGAACTTTAGCAGATGTTCTTGCAAAAATTCCTGGTGTTGAAGTAAACAAAGATGGTTCTGTACTTTATCAAGGAGAGCCGCTGATAAAATTTTATGTAAACGGGAAAGATATTATGGAAGGTGGATATGGCATCATCAATAAAGCACTACCGAAAGATGCTGTAGCAAGTGTTCAGGTTTTGGAAAACCATCAACCTGTGAAAATTTTGGAAGACAAAGTACCGTCTGACCAAGCTGCATTTAACATTAAATTGAAAAAACAAGTGACGATGACGGGTCGTGCAGAAATAGGAGCAGGAACCAATATTGGAGAATCTGCTTTAGGTGATGATGCACTTTTTAATGCGAAAGTAACTCCCATGTTCTTCGGGCAAAAAAACCAATGGGTTGTTAATTATAAAGCGAATAATGTCGGAGATCCTGTTGAAAATGAAGGAAATTTATTCTCTTTCGGTAGTAGGTTTGAAGGAACAAGAAGAAGCAATGCACAAAATAGCTGGCTAGATGTGGAAAAAGCTTCTACACCAAACCTACCTATATCTAGATATTTGTTTAATAGAGTACATTATTTTTCCGCAAATGTATTAACAACGCCTTTCAAAAATAAAGAATGGGAGCTAAAAGCTTCTGGATCTTATACGAATAATGATGTAGAAAGAGCTTCGTACACAGAAAGATTTGATAAGCTTTTTAACCAAACATCAACATTTGAAAGAGACAATCGTTTTTTTACAAACAAAGCAAAAGGTGAATTAATTTTTACGAAAAATGCAAAATTGGGCTTCTTTAAAAACGTTACAACATTCAATCAGTATTGGAATGCAGACAGAGCAAATGTAAATCTTTTTGATGGCGCTAAAAACGAAAGAAAATTTTCTGAACAAGCTTTAGAATCCCCTTCTACCTCTTTTCAAAACTCCTTAAGCACCATTATCCCTTGGAAAAGCAAATTGCTAAATTTACAGTCTTTTATCAGTTATCAAAATGATGATCAAACTTTAAGAAGTTCCCCAGGTAATTATTTGTTTTTTCCAGGAACAATTCCATCTCAAAATTTATTTGAAAATGCTGAGAAAATCAATCAGTATTTCAATATAGAAACTTTTGAGGCAAATCATTCCGCAACAATGGGTTTTACATATAAAAAATGGACAATCACCCCAGAAATAGGCTATAATTTTTTAACCAATGATGTCTATTCTCAATTAACTCAAATATCTGCAGGCAATCAATTTGGGTATGGACCAGCATTTAATAATGATTTGAAATTTCGCCAATCTGTACCTTATGCAAATCTTGGGTTGAATTATAAAAATGAAAACTGGAGTGCAAGCATCCGTTTACCAGCAAACTTTACCAATATTACCGCAGAAGATCCTTTAAGAAATTTGAACCAAGATTTTAGTAAAACTACTTTCGAGCCTTCTGGTTTTGTACAATATAGTTTCGCATCTTTCTTCAAAACTTCTGTTTTTGGGAATGTAAACTACAGATTTGCAGATGTTAATAATTTGTACGCAGGTTATATTTTAGGAAACCCTACCAATATATCTTCAAATGACTTTACAAATCCTGTATCAGAAAATTTAAGTAAAAGTGCAGGTGGTAGATTAGAATACAGAAACCCGCTGAATAATTTATTTTTTAATGTAAATTACAACTACTCCAACACAAAAAATAATTTGATTTCAGATTTTACAGGAGACGGAACTGGTTTTGGAGTTTTAAAATTTGTAGAAAGAGACAACGAGTTTGTGAGCAATTCTCAAAATGTAGAAGTAGGAAAATATTTCCCGAAATACAAATCCAACGTTTCTGTGAGCTTCAGAAATTCAGATTCTACTTCTGAATTGGCAAGATTAGGAGATTTTTATGATAATGATAGTTCTTCCCAAAATTTGGGTTTCAAATTGAACAATTCTTTCTTTAGTTGGATGAGTTTTGATTACAATTTTACGATGGGTTGGAGTACAAATGAAAGTATCTTCGCCTCTACGAGCAATGAAAGTTTCAATCATAATTTGAATTTAATATTCTACCCAATAGAAAATCATTCTATAGCTCTTAATTGGGATCAGATCAACAGTTCACTAGCTGGACAAACCTACAAAAATGCATTTTATGATCTTACCTACCAATTTGCATGGAGCAAAAAGAATATAGATTTTGAACTAAAATGGCTAAATATTGCCAACAAAAATTTATTTGAAAGAATAGATGATGGTGCATTTTCTACCAGCATCAGCAGAATACAAATTCGCCCAAGCCAAATAATGGCAACTGTGAAATTTAATTTTAAATAAAAACTTACAAATACCCTTAATGCCGTTCGGAAATTTCTGAACGGCATTTTTTTTGTTTAATCATGTTTAAATTAATAAAAAAACCTGGATTTAATTTCAAAAAATACTTTATCTCAAACAAAAAAATCAGGAAAAATTTGTAACAAACTACAGCACAATCTTACTAATTAAATAAATAATCAAAATGAAAAAACAGATTACAATTTTGATGCTCCTATTTGCATTCACAGCGCAAGCACAAGTAATGGCAAATAGATTCTTCTATGAACTGACCTACAAACCAAAAAAAGATTCTGCAAAACTTCAAAATGTGATGACTGTTTTAGATATTGTCCCTGGAAAATCTGTTTACCAAGATTATATTATTGTAGAACAGGATTCTGTAAGGCGAATCGCTGCTAAGAAATTAGAAAGAGATTTTAATTTTGATAAAATGATGAATTCCGTGGTTAATCCAAAATTTACATATCGTGTTTCGAAAGAGTATCCTTCGATGAAAAGTACGTATCAAGATGCAATCAGTATGAAAGTTTTCGGTTATGACGAACAATTAAAATTTGATTGGAAAATTCTCCCAGAAAGACAAAAAATAGAAGAATATAATACACAAAAAGCAACTGTAGATTTTGGCGGAAGAAAATGGACAGCTTGGTTTTCTACAGATATTCCTTTTTCAGATGGACCCTATAAATTTAGTGGACTGCCTGGCTTAATTGTGAAAATTGAAGACGCTGAAAAAAATTATTCTTGGCTATTAAAGGGCAACAAAACTGTAGAAGTAATTTCTGCAGATGAAGAATTAGAGAAAAAAGCATCCCAATACGGACTTTCAACAAAGGTGAGCATTATTCCAAAAGAAAAATTCGAGAAAGCTTATCAAAACTACAAAGCAGATCCGTTGGCAGAGGCAAGACCAATGATGAGCAATAAGGAAGTAATGAATATGAAATTACCTGGCAGCGAAATGACGATGGCTGAAATGCTGAAAAAAGCTGAAAAAATGGCAAATGAAATGTTTAATTCAAATAACAATCCTATTGAAATTCAATAAAAAATAATAAATAATCAAAATGAAAAAATATTTTATCCTTACGCTTTTAGCGTTCTCATTCATAGCACAAGCACAAGTAACGGCAAATAGATTCTTCTATGAATTGACCTACAAACCAAAAAAAGACTCTGCGAAAGTAGAAAAAGTGATGATGTCTTTAGATATCACGCCAGAAAAATCAATTTTTAGAGATTATACCGCAATAGCACAAGATTCTCTTTTGCAAATAAAAGTAGAAGCGATGCAAAAAGCAGGCGTTTTCAAAGATCTTTCTAAAGATTATACGATGCCAAAATTTTCTTTCAAAATAGACAAAGCATATCCTTCTATGGAAATGCAATTTTCTGAAGAAGTAGTAAATGGAAGATCAACCTTGTATATGGCATACAAAGAAACTCCAAAATTCGATTGGAAAATAGAAGCTGAAACCATGAAAATCGGTGAATATAAAACTCAAAAAGCAACCACAAAATTTGGTGGCAGAACTTGGACAGCATGGTTTAGCAAAGATATTCCATTTCAAGATGGACCTTACAAATTTTCTGGACTTCCTGGTTTAATAGTGAAAATAGAAGATGCAGATCAAAACTATTCTTGGGAATTAAAAGGGAACAGACCCGTGAAAGATTTTGTAGAATACACCTACTTCCAAAAACTACAATCTGGTGGAATGCCGAAAACCATAGATATGGATAGAGCAAAATTTGAAGATAAAATAATTGAATACAAAAACGATCCTTTTGCTTCAGTTCGTGGTCAAATGTCGAAAGAAGTATTAGCATACAAGATGCCTGGAAGTGATAAAACAGTAGGAGAAATGGTGAAAGAACAAGAAAAAATGTTGAAGGATTTGTATAGTGCAGTAGATAATCCTATCGAAATGCAAGCAATTACAACAAAAAAGAAAAAATAATTTTTATAGTTTAATCCGAAATTTACGTTTCGGATTTTTTTATGACAAATAATATGTTTACCCCTTATTTAGATTAAATTTAAATAACCTATATTTGCCCTACAAAACAAAGCATTGAAACAAGATATATCTAATAAACTATGTTGCTTCCCAAAAAATAAATTGGGTAGAATCGCTGGTTATGAAAATGAACATCTGCAAATGCCCAACAAAATCATTGAAATGGGACTTTTGCCAGAGACGTGTTTCAAGATTTTGTATCAAGCACCTTTCAAAGGTCCACTTTTTATAGAATTTGGCGATGAAAAGTGCAGAATTGCATTGCGAGAAGAAGAAGCAAGATACATTATCGTAGAAGAAATTTAAAAATATTTAAGTTTTAAATATTTTATCTTTTTTACTTTAAATTGCAATTCTATAATTTATGCTTTTGTTTCATTTATGGATTAAAAAAAATCAGTTTTCCAAAATTTTGCCTTAAAATAAAATGCCGCAAAACACTTCCAAAAAACAAATCCTGCTTGTAGGAAACCCAAACGTAGGAAAATCTACCGTTTTCAATCATCTTTGCAACAAAACACAAAAAACTGGAAATTATGCAGGTGTTACGGTTGCTAGTCATTTGGGAAAATATTCCTACAAAAATGAAGATGTAGAAGTAGTAGATTTACCAGGTTCTTACAGCATCTATCCCACTTCCGAAGATGAAGCCATTTTTTCAAAATTTTTAATAGAAGAACAGGAAGAATATTCTGGTGTAGTTTATATGCTAGAAGCTTTGAGCATCAAAAGAGGATTATTACTTTTTCAACAGATACAAGATTTAGGAATTCCAGTAATTCTAGTTGTAAATCAGATAGACCAAAGCGAAAGACGCGGTGTAACACTAGAAGTAGAAAAATTGGCAGAACTACTGAATGTAAAAATAATTCGCACCAACGCAAAGAAAAATATTGGTTTAGATGAATTGCGAGAATCAATTTTCAATAATGAATTTAGAAAAGCGAGCCAAGTCTCTTTTGAAATTCCTTTGGAGCAAAAAGGATTAATTTTCAAAATTTTATCCAATACAAAAGAACACAACCAATACAAAGTCTGGACTTTGCTTGCTTCCGATACTTATTTAGGTAAATTAGAATCAGTAGAAGAAAAAATTTCTAAAGAAGATGCTAAATGTCTTGTTCCCAAAAGATTGCAGACGCAAGAAACCATAAGACGCTACCAAAATATAGACAAAATTATTTCCCAAGTTGTGCACAAAAAAGCGCAATTCAAAGAATTACTTACCGAGAAACTAGACCGTGTTTTGGTGCATCCATTTTGGGGTTATGTAGTTTTTGCGGTTATTATATTATTATTATTTCAAAGTGTATTTTTCCTCGCAGAATATCCGATGGGTTGGATAGAAGAAACCTTTCTTTGGCTAGCAAAAACAGCTAACGAAATTTTGCCAGAAGGTCCTATAAACAGTTTAATTTCCAGCGGAATAATTCCTGGGATTGGCGGAATTATCATATTCGCACCACAGATCGGAATTTTATTATACTTCCTCTATTTATTAGAAGATAGCGGATACATGTCTAGAGTAGTATTTTTGATGGATAGGCTTTTGCGTCCATTTGGTTTGAATGGAAAAAGCATTGTTCCATTAGTTTCCGGTACAGCATGCGCAATACCAGCAATCATGTCTACCAGAAATATAGAAAACGTAAAAGAAAGACTAATTACAATTTTGGTAACTCCTTTTATGACTTGCGCGGCACGGCTTCCCGTTTACAGCATCATCATTGGTTTAGTTATCTCAGACGATACGTTTTTAGGCATCAATCACAAAGCAATTGCTCTTATGGCAATGTACCTATTAGGTTTTGCAATGTCTATGGTTGCAGCTTTTATTCTAAAATTTGTAATTAAAAATAAAGGAAAAACATTTTTGGTAATGGATTTACCAACATACAAAATGCCCCTTTTTGGTTATGATTTCAAATTAGTTTTAGGTAAAGTTTGGGAATTTATCACAGGTGCCGGAAAAATAATATTTTTGGTAAGCATCGTTATCTGGTTTTTCAGCTATATTGGGCCAACTACAAATGATAAAGATTTTGTTTCCACAGATGTAACTCTACAAAATTCCTATTTGGCAAAAATGGGAAAAACCATAGAACCTGCCATTGCACCACTCGGATATGATTGGAAAATGGGAGTTGGAATCCTCACCAGTTTTGTGGCAAGAGAAGTTTTTGTAGGCACAATGTCTACGCTATATAGTTTGGGAGATGATGAGCCAGAAACGAAAATAATAGACAAAATGCGGAATGACAAAAAACCGAATGGAGAACCTGTTTTCACATTTGCAACCGGTCTTTCTATTTTAATATTTTATGCATTTGCCATGCAATGTGTTTCTACAATTGCCGTTGTATATAAAGAAACAAAATCTTGGAAATGGACAATCATACAAGCAAGTGCAATGTCCGTTTTAGCCTATTTTGCCTCTCTCATTGTTTACCAAATTTTTAAATAATATGGGAACTTCTTTAATATTTCAATATGTTTTGGTAGCATTAATAGTGCTATTTGCAATCTATTACCTATATAAAATTATCAGTAAAAATTTTTCACCGCAAAAATTTAAGTCTAAAAAAACAGGCTGCGATAGCGATTGTGGATGTTCTTGAAAAAGAAATAATTCCTTTTAAAACAATTTACAGACTATCCATTACAATCTTTTTATTTAAACATTGAGCTTAGCAAAAAAGGATTTCCACTTCCAAACGAGGAAAGAGTTTCGTTGAATCCTCTAAAAAAACAAAATTTGAGGCAATCTAGCCTAGGAAATTTTGATTTTTTCACAAATTCTCAAAGCAAAACTATTTCCGTATTTTTGCAAAAGCAATTTTTTATAAATTTATTCTATGGCATTAATTAAAAGCATTTCAGGAATCCGCGGAACCATCGGCGGAAAAGTAGACGATAATCTTACACCGTTAGATGTAGTAAAATTTTCTGCAGCTTTCGGAACCTGGCTGCAAACCAATAAAAATAAAAAAAACCTAACGATTGTTGTAGGTAGAGATGCCAGAATTTCTGGTAAAATGGTGAATTCTTTGGTCTGTGCTACTTTGCAAGGTTTAGGAATAAACGTAATAGATCTCGGACTTTCTACCACGCCAACGGTAGAAGTAATGGTGCCAAAATTAAATGCAGACGGTGGAATAATTTTAACAGCATCGCACAATCCCAAAGAATGGAATGCGCTGAAATTATTAAATGAAAAAGGAGAATTCATCAATAGTGAAAATGGTGCAGATGTACTAAAATTGGCCGAAAATGAGGCCTTTAATTTCGCAGAAGTAGACGATTTGGGTAGTTATGAAGTAGATGATACTGCTTTTGATATTCACATACAGCAGATTTTAGATTTGCCGATGGTAGATGCAGAAGCAATTAGAGCAAAAAATTATAAAGTAGTTCTAGATGCTGTAAATTCTACTGGCGGTATTGCAATTCCGATGCTTTTGGAAAAATTGGGCTGCGAAACCGTAAAATTATATTGCGAACCAAACGGACATTTTCCACACAATCCAGAACCTTTGAAGGAGCATTTGGGAGATATTTGTGAACTGATGAAAACGGAAAAAGCAGATGTAGGAATTGTGGTAGATCCAGATGTAGATCGTTTGGCTTTGGTAGATGAAAATGGAGATTTGTTTGGAGAAGAATATACTTTGGTTGCCGTTGCAGATTATCTATTGAAGCACAAAAAAGGAGTGGCAGTTTCAAACTTAAGTTCTAGCAGAGCTTTGCGAGATGTAGCGATAAAACATGATTCAGAATATTTTGCAAGTGCAGTTGGCGAAGTGAACGTTGTGAATTTAATGAAAGAAAAAAACGCCGTAATTGGTGGTGAAGGAAACGGTGGAATCATCTATCCAGATTTGCACTACGGAAGAGATTCTTTGGTAGGTGTGGCTTTATTTTTGACGCATTTGGCAAAGGAAAACAAAACGGTATCAGAATTGCGAGCTACTTATCCTAGTTACTTCATGGGTAAAAAGAAAATACAATTGACGCCAGAAATAGACGTAGATTCTCTATTAAAAAAGATGGAAAAAGAATACGAAAACGAAGAAATTTCTACTATTGACGGCGTAAAAATAGATTTTGAAAGCAATTGGGTGCATCTTAGAAAATCTAATACAGAGCCAATAATCAGAATTTATACCGAAGCATTTTCTCAAGAAGAAGCAGATGATTTGGGAGATAAAATGATAGAAAAAATTAAAAGTTTAATTTAATTTTAAATTTCTTAACTTTAATTAAAATTTGAGAGATGACGATTACCATAAATCCGAAAGACGAACAAGAATCCGAAAAAGTCAAAGCTTATTTAGTAACTAATGAGGTTGAATTTGTAGAAAATGAGTTTGAAAATGATTGGTGGGACGAAATTGCAGATGCCGAAAAGCTTTCCATTGAAAGAGGATTAGAAGATTCTCGAGAAGGGAAAACAAAACCTCACTCTGAAGCCAGAAAGGTATATGGAAAATATTTATAAAATAATTTGGACAGATTTTGCTTTAGATGAACTGGCTGATACTTTTGAATATTTAGAAACGTTTTTTGGTGAAAAAGAATTAAAATTTTTGGCAAACGAGATAGAAAAAGTAATTTCTATAATTGCGAAAAACCCATTGGCTTTTCAAATTTCTATCAAAAAAAGTGTTCATAAAATAGTCATAGCAAAATATAATACAATGTATTACAAAATTGTTGGAGAAACAGTGGAAATAGTGTCTTTCTTTTCTAATCGACAGCATCCAGACAAGGCAAACTATTAAATATAAATCGGATTTTTAACTAAAATTATATGTTGAAAACTGAAAATCAAAAAAAATATATTGGAAGAATTTTTTGAAAATGAACTTGTAAAAAAGTTCGAAGACATGATAGAAAATAACTTAGAGCTCTACTTTGATACGGAAGAGCTAGAAGATATTATTATCTATTATCTAGAATTAGGAGATTTGAAAAATGCAGAAAACGTCGTAAATTATGGATTAAAACTGCATCCCAATTCTATCGAAATAAAAGTAAAACAGCTAGAAGTTCTCATAGAGTTTGAATTTTATGCTCCCGCAAAAGAACTTTTGAAAGAATTACAAGCTGTAGCTGGAGAAAGTACAGACTATCTTGCTTGTTGCGCAAAATTCTATTCCAACCTTGGAAATCCTAAGAAAGCTATTGAATATTGCAAAAAAGCCATAGAATTAGGTGAAGAATTAAATTTTCTACACAATTTTATTGCTGATGAATGTGTGAATTTAGAAGATCCATTTACAGCTTTAAGGCATTATCGTTTGGCTTTGGAAGAAGATCCAGAAGACGAATATGCGCTAGAAAACATAATGGCATGCTTCATAGATCTTAAAAAATCTGAAGAGGCAATTCAGTTTTTAAATGCCTATCTAGACGATTACCCATTTTCAGAAATTGCTTGGTACGAATATGGACAATTCTACTTCAACCAAAAAAATTACGAAGAAGCCATCAAAGGTTTTGATTATCTTTTGGCAATAAATTCTGAAGCCGTAAGTGTATATTCTAACAAAGCGGTTTGTTTAGAAAATCTAGAAAAATACAAAGAAGCAATTTCGGTTTACGAAGAAATGCTGGAACTGGAATTTACCAAAGCATTCACGTTTTACAAAATTGGTTTGGCCTACAAACAGCTAAAACAATGGGTTCCTGCATTGATATCTTTTCAAAAATCTTTGATAGAAGATCCACAATTTTATCTATCTATGATGGAACAAAGCAAGGTTTACGAAGAAATGGGCGGTATGAAGGAAGCTTTGTATTTCGCAAAAGAGGCACTTAATTTAAATGAAAATCAAGTAGATTATCAGAAAAGAGTGGCCTTTCTTTTAATAGATGATGGAAAATTGGAAGAAAGTTTGGTTTGCTTAAAAAAATTAATAGAAATAGAGCCAGATCGCTTTTACAATTGGTACGCTTTTGCAGAAGTTTTGATGCTGTTGGGCGAATATGAAGATGCAATTACTCTTTTAAAAGAAGGATTGAAAAATCATAAAAGAGCAGAATTGCTATATCAATTGAGCAATTGCTATTTTATTTTGAAACAAGAAAAAGAAGGCGAAGTTTATCTTGAAAAAGCAAAAACTTTGGATGCGACAATTGCTTCGGAAATGGAACAGAAATACCCTTTTATAAAGAGAAAATAATATTTTACGCATTTAAAGCGCTGCATTTAGTAATATAAATGCAGCTTTTTTTTTGCTCAAAAACCTACAAAATCTTCTTTTCTAAATTTTTTGCGCGTAAAAATAAAAGGCCGGAAACAATTACTATTCCGCCAATTATCTGTCCTGTTGTCAAAGTTTCACCGTCCAAAACTCCCCAAATAATTGCGACAATTGGCATCAATAATGTAACCGTAGAAGCAAATAGTGGTGTTGAAATATTCAGCAATCTATAGTTGAGCATCATCGCGAAACCCGTCCCAAAAATAGATAATAGCGCAACATATCCTAAACCAATAAAATGACCTTCATCCGGCACAAAATCTCTCACAAAACCAGCCGACAACAATGCAATAAATGATGGTAAAAGAAGTACGAAAGAAAAGACAAAACTGCTCAAAATTTTCGCAGAAATCCCTTGAAGTTTAGATTTCACAGTAGTAACGTTGATGGCATATCCTAAAACTGCTGTTAATAAAAGCAGCACCGGAAAAAATTTGATATTTCCACCACTTCCATTGCTTAATGCGATGATGCACGCACCAGAAAAACTAATACCAACACCTATCAATTGGCGTTTTGTGGTTTTAAATTTCCAGAAAATTGCACCTACCATTATTACTAAAATAGGCAACATAGAATTGATGATGCCCGCAATGCTGCTGCTCACCATTTTTTGCGCAACTGGAAACAGAAACATCGGAATAAAATTACCAGAAAAAGCGGCTATCAAAAGCCATTTCAACTGTTTTTTTGGGAATTTTTTGATGTTAAGAATTGCAATTGGAAGTAAAATTATACCTGCAATTAAAATCCGCAAAGCACCCACTTCGTATGGATTGTAGTGGACAAGAGATTTTTTTATTAATATAAATGATGAGCCCCAAATAATGCTTAAAACTATTAAAAGCAACCATTTTTCTCGTTCTACAGAAATTTTTCCAGCGCTTTTTTTTTGATTATTCATTGGTGTAAGTCTAATTTTTCTAAAGTGCAAATTTAAGCTAATATTCTAGGTTAAATGTTTTTAATTATTTTGAAGTTTCACTTTCTATCCAAATTATCTAAATATTCTATTTTTGAAATTTCTGTTGCACCCAAACTAACCAAATGATTTGTTTTTACCTGACAATCTATCAAACTAAAAACATCCTTATATTTCTCCACAAAATAAATAAACCCTGCTTTAGAAGCATTGCTTACGTGGGCAAACATGCTTTCTCCACAGAATATTTTATTGATGATTAATCCATAAAAACCACCAACCAATGCTCCATTTTGCCAAACTTCAACACTTTTTGCGATGCCCATTAAATGCAAATCATGATAAGTTTTTAGAAAATCTGAAGAAATCCAGGTTCCATCTTCATCTTTTCTTTTGATTTTCTGGCAATTTTCCATCACCTCGTAAAAACATTGATTTTCTGTAAAGGTAAATACACCATCTCGAAAAACTTTTCGCATAGATTTAGAAATTTTCAAATCTTGAGGGAATAGCACACATCTTGGATCTGGACACCACCACAAAATTTCTTCAGTTGGATTGTACCAAGGAAAAAGCCCGCATTCATAAGCAAAAAGCACTCTTTCTGTGCTCAAATCTCCACCTAATGCGATAATGCCTTCGTCTGGATTGTATGCTCTAGGATCTGGGAAAGAAATTTCGTCTGGTGAAAGTCTTATCATTATTATAAAAGTAAAATCCTGCTAAAAATTGGCAGGATTAAATTGATTTTGTTTTGAATAAAATATTAATTAAAATGGCAATCCATCGTCATCATCATTATCATCAGCGAAAGGATTGTCCTCTTTTACAGGTGCTGCAGCAGAATTAGAAGGTGCTGCTTGCGTAGGTTCTGATGAATTTGCTGTTAATTTTTCTATTCTCCAACCATTTATAGAGTTAAAGTACTTTACTTCATTTTGAGGGCTCGTCCATTCTCTACCTCGGATGTTGATGCCTATTTTCACCTCATCACCTTCGCTGAAACCATCTAATATTGCAGCTTTTTCTGATAAAAATTCTATATTTATCGGTTGAGGATACTGTTCTTGTGTCATCAATACGCATTCCTTTTTTTGAAAACCACTTGGGAAAGTCTGTAATTCCGAGATTTTTTTTATTGTGCCTTGTAATTCCATAATTAAATTTCTTAAAGTGTAAAAATAGTAAATAGATTTGTAATAAACCAAATAGAATAGATAGAAATATTTTGAAATAAAAAAAGAAAACCTTGCTCTTATTAAGAAAAAGTACTATATTTGCACTCACAAAAAAAGAAAAGAAGTTCAATTTAAAGCGGATGTGGTGGAATTGGTAGACACGCCAGACTTAGGATCTGGTGCCGTGAGGTGTGTGGGTTCGAGTCCCTTCATCCGCACCATTTTTTAATTTTTTTTAAAAAAATTTCTACGCGAAAATAGCTCAGCTGGTAGAGCGCAACCTTGCCAAGGTTGAGGTCGCGGGTTCGAGCCCCGTTTTTCGCTCACACTTGCCTTGGTGGTGGAATTGGTAGACACGCAGGACTTAAAATCCTGTATCAGTAATGATGTACGGGTTCAAGTCCCGTCCGAGGTACTTTAAACCCTCATAATCTTTTGATTGTGAGGGTTTTTTGTGTTTAAGGGGGAAGAAATACGGGACTATGTATGAAAAGGGGATCACGCACAAAACTTGGGGACTAAGCAAAAATCTGTGTTAATCTGAACAAGAAAAATTTGGATCACGCACAAAACTTGGGGACTAAGCAAAAATCTGTGTTAATCTGAACAAGAAAAATTTCCGATCTGTTACACCACGAAGTTGCATTCGGAAGTTTTTTATTTTTGCATTAAAAGATTCGGCACTCGCATTCGTACTTCTGTTGATGAAATAATTTAGAATATCATTGTAATGTTGTGTAATGGTTCTCACCAATGTATTGAACGATTTAAAACCAGCATTTTCTATATCTTTAAACCAATGCGCCAATTTTAACATCGCAACATCTTTCACGGTTTTTTGATTGTAAATTTGCCGTAATCCATTCGTTAAACTATAAGCTTTCTCTAAATCTGGATAGTTTTCAAAAAGGATTTTTGCGCGCTCTTGTTGAGTTTCTGTCCATTTTTCTTGACTTTTATAAAGCAAATACCGGCTTCTTGTTAAAAGCTGTTTTCTGGTATCTCCATTTTCAAAAACTTCGATGGGTAAAGGTTTTTCTTTTTTTTTATTTTCGATAATCCAGTCATTTTCCATATC
>NZ_JABSNO010000034.1 GCF_013294015.1 Frigoriflavimonas asaccharolytica | reverse complement strand
AATCAAGTTTTAAGTCAATTGATACCAAATACTTTCAGCTCAAATGGTAAGGTAGAAATTAAGTTTGACTTGACTGCAGCTAATGGCAATAATATACCTGGTGCAGATGCACTTTTAGAGATAAAATTTAATGGAGTTTTATATGCATCTGTTCATAACCCAGTTCCAGGAAGCGTGCCTGTAACTATTACCTATTCTAATGGTGCTACTGGAACACCAAGTAGTTTAGCCCAACAAAGTACCGCATCAATAAGTATAATAGTACCCGATCCAGGTACTGCAGCATTACTAGAATTTGCCCATACAAGTGGTTTAGATGATTGGTATTTAGATAATGTATCTATAAATCAATGTAGAGACACAGACGGAGATGGCATTCCAGATTTTTTGGATACAGATTCTGATAATGACGGTTGTCCAGATGCAACTGAAGCTGCAAATAATATTGTAACCACTGCTACATTAGCAGGAGGAAGTAATGGCGGAAGCAATGGTAATTTAGGAACCACAGTAAATGCAAACGGAATCCCAATTCCACCAGGAACAGTAGGAGGAAGCACAGGACAAGCAACTACGGCAAATGTGACTACAGCATTACAAATTGCAATAGGAACACAACCAGCAAGTCAATCTGTACTTACTGGAAGTCCAGCTACATTTACAGTAGCAGCTACAGGAACAAGTACTGCTACATTTGCTGCAGGAACACCAAATTATACGGTGCCACCAGGAACCAATGTAACTTCTACATTAACTTACCAATGGCAAGAAAATGGTGTGAATCTGACCAACACAGGTGTGTATGCAGACGTAACTACTGCTACTTTAAATATATCTAATGTAACTGGTCTTAATGGTAAAGTTTATACCGTAGTTATAAAACATCCAAATAGAGAATGTTCAATTACAAGCAACGGAGCAACGTTGACCACTATAGACCGTTGTGATCCAGTAGCATCAGGTTTATTAGATTCTGATGGAGATGGTGTTACCAATGTTTGTGATCTTGATGATGATAATGATGGGATTTTGGATACAGTAGAAGCGCCACTTTTATCTTGTGTTCTAAATTCACCAAATACATCTTCAGCTACTATGGCATTTGGGGCAGGAAGACCAGTTTCAAATACGCATGATAATAATCTAAATACCTTTGGAGGAACCTTATTAGGAGTAGGAACTTTAGATGGTACAGTCACTTATAATTACACAACGCCAATTAATAATGTAACAGATTTCCGTATATATTCCAATGGTGGAAGTGTATTAAATGATGGACAGTTAAATTTTATCTCTTCTATCAAATATTACAATAGTGCTAATGTATTGATATATCAACAAAACAATGTAAATATACCATCAGCAAGTGTTACTTTTCCTTTTATAATAACTTTTCCTACACCTTTGCAAGATGTAAAATATTTCACATTTACAGATTTAAAAGATACTTCTAATAGAGAGGTTATTTGGAAGGATGTTTACTTAAGAAGTTGCGCTCCACCAAGAGACACAGACGGAGACGGCATTCCAGACTATTTGGATCTAGATTCTGATAATGATGGCTGTTCAGATGCTATCGAAGGTGGTGCATTAATTATTGAAAATCAACTCGTAACCGCAGGTGGAACATTGCAAGGTGGAAACGGAGTAAATCCTGCAACACCACCCACAAGTGGAACTTTTAACCAAGCAGTTTTGCAAAATTTAGGAACCACCAATGTAAATACAAATGGTATCCCTCAATTTACATCCTTACCAACAGGATATAGCAATTCAACAGGACAAACAATAGGTTCATCTATAAACGCTGCAATCAATGGATGTATTTGCTACAATGATCCAAATATTGCTACAGCCGGCGTAGATACCAAGCATGGTATAACATTATTACAAAGAGCAGGTGCAGACAACGGCAATTGGCCAATGATCAGGAAATCTGCACACACGGTGTTAGAATCCAATACCAAAGGTTTTGTAATTACAAGAATGAGCACAGCCAACCTTGTGAACATTACCACACCGCAAGATGGAATGATGGTGTATGATACCACGGTTGGATGTTTAAAGATCTATACTACAGATGCAGCAATGGCTGCAAACACAGGCTGGAAATGCTTTATCACACCAACTTGTCCACAATAGAAACTATCAATTACAAATAAGGCGAGGTATTTTTAATTAAAAACTCTAAATACCTCACTTTTTTAATAATTTATATTCAAAAAAATGAAATCTAAAATTCATACATCCTTTAATAAAAATAGAAGAATCATGTATAATAAAATATTAACAATAATAGCATTAGCAACAATTTCTGTAGCCAACGCGCAAGTGATTATTGGCGATGCCACAGGAACAGCAGCAGACAAGACCTCTGTATTATTAGAATTTGCTACAGGAAATAAGGGCATCATTGTTCCTTATGTAAGAGCATTACCAACAGGCGCCGCTTTAGTTGGTGGTTCTATTATATTAGATGCCACCACCGCAACCACCGCGAGAATGAAATATTACAAAGATGTAGCGCCAATTGGCTGGATAGATTTAAGCGGACAAGATGCAAATCTTACCACGCCTATTAATTTTATGACGGCTCAACCAAGTATAGCACTAGCACCAGAAACGGCAAGTTCCAAAGCAATTATAGGAGCAACGAGCAGTACAGCAGATGGTGTTTTGGTTTTAGAATCTGATACAAAGGCGATGCTTTTACCAACTGTAGCAGATGTACAAAACATCCCAAGTCCTTCCGCAGGAATGATGGTGTATGTGAATAAAACAGGCGGAAAAAGATTGGCAGTTTTCAATGGCTCTAAATGGTCTTTCTGGAAACCCTAAAATTAAAGCCCGATTAATATAATAAAGCGATTTTTAAGAAACAAAAGAATCAAAATTAGAAAAAACTAATTCAAATGCTATTTCATATTCCTAAATTCTTTAAAAAATATTTGCATGTCCGCTTTGTGTAATAACTTTCAGATCACGACGTTTTGTTATTTTGAGGAAGGACGAAGCTTGCTGACAGTCAAATAGATACTTCACTTCGTGTCATTCTGTATGACAGGTACTATTATGATATAAAACGGACATACATAAAGAATATAAATATTCTAATTAATTTTTAAGAAAATTATTAATGGTTGTAATTCAAAATAAATCCTTAAATAAGTTCCATTTGTATTTTTATTATTCTTATTTTTGTATATAAAATTTTAACGCAATCTAATTTAAAATTTACTATGAGAAAAATGTTACTAATTACTTTTATTTTGTCATTATTTAGCGCCAATCTTTTTGGTCAGAATAATTTCTTTGATGCAGCTCGAAATGCAGAGTTGAAAAATCCTAGAGAATTGACAAAAACAATCAAAAACATCAAAGTTTTTAAACTTGATGAACAAGCAATGCGCATTTATTTAAAAAATGCACCATTGGAATTTAAAAATAACGGAGTTACGATTCCGTTAGAAATTCCTATGCCAGATGGAACTGTTTCTACATTTAATATGGTAGAATCACCAACTTTGTCACCAGAAATTGCTGCGCAAAATCCAGACATCAAAACCTATTCGGGAAATGGTGTGAAAGATAAAAAATCCATCATCCGATTAAGTTTAACGTCTTCAGGATTTAATGCAGTTATTCTAAATGTAGGAAATGATAACGTGTACTTCGAATCTTATTCTACAGAAAAAAGTAATTTTTACTTTAATTATTTTACCAAAGATGTTGTCGTTCCAGACGGTGTAAAACAAAGTTCTTGTGGTGTAGGTTTAAATGAATTAGACAATACTTTAAAAAAAAACGTCGTTAATAACGCACTTACACCAGTTGGTTCGCAATTAAGAACTTTTAGATTAGCAATGCCAGCAAATGCAGAATTTGTTGCTCAAAATGGAGGAACGCAAGCAAGTGGTTTTGCTGCTGTCGTTGCTTATGTAAATAGAATAAAAGGTTTCTTTAGAAACGAACTTGCAGTTGATGTAGTTTTAGTTAGTGGCACAAATTTAATTTATACTGACGCTACTACAGATCCATACGATAATAGCAATCAAGGTTTGATGCTTCAACAAAATCACGATAACTTGAATACAGTTATAGGAAATGCTAATTATGATCTTGGTCATGTTTGGGGAAAAACTAATGGTTCTGGTGGTGGTGTTGCAATTTTAGGATCTGTTTGTAATACTACTGCAAAAGGAAAAGGAGTCTCTGGCGAAGGTAATAGTAGTTTCTACGCTCAAGTATTTTTTGATCAATTGGTATTACATGAAATGGGTCATCAATTTGGAATGAATCATTCTTACAATAGTTCAATTCCTGTTTGTACTACTAGAAATCCAGGAACCTCTGTTGAGCCAGGAGCTGGTGCAACAATTATGAGTTATGGATTTACTTGCGGAACGGATGATTATTTTCAATCTACGCAAACTGGTCCAATTTTACAGTATCATACTACGAGTTATGAAGAGGCTCAAAATTTCATTTCATCTATAAACTGTCAAGTAAATACAGCAACTAATAATTCTGCACCTGCAGTTACAGTGCCATCTGATTACACAATTCCAAAATCAACACCTTTTGCTTTAACAGGAAGTGCAATAGATGCAGAAAACGATGCGATGACTTACTGCTGGGAAGGAACAAATGTTGGAACAATGACTCCTGTTGTCGCAACTTTAGCGGATACTGCTCAACCACCATTCTTTAGAAGTTATCCACCTTCCACTTCACCAACCAGAACATATCCTTTATTAGCGAGAATATTAGATGGTTCCAATTATGGCGTTGGCGATAAATTACCTTCTGTAAGTGTTGTTACAACACATAATTTAACGGTAAGAGATAATAATGCCAATGGTGGTGGAGTTGCAAACGCTGTAGTTTTTATTACTGTTAATGGTGCTATTGGTCCATTTTTAGAAACAACTAATTTATCAGGAATTTATACAGGTTCTACTTCGCAAACCATTACATGGAGCGTAAATGGAACTAATGTAGCAACACCAACTGTAAATATTTTACTTTCAACAGATGGAGGTTTAACTTTCCCTACAACTTTAGTTGCTGCTACTCCAAACGACGGCTCACAATCAGTAACTTTTCCAAATGTAAATACAGCTTCGGCTAGAATTAAAGTGGAATCAGTAGGAAATATATTTTTCGATATTTCTAATGCCAACTTTACAATAGTTCCCGAGTTAAATGTTTCTGTAACAGGAACAAATGTGAATACTGGATCAGATGGTTCAGCTACCGCAACACCAATTGGCGGTTCTACTGCTTTTAATTATAATAATGTAAATACATTTACTGGTGCACCATTTAGTTCTGGAGTAGTTCCAGGAAATAATGTGCCTGCAACAGTTAGTACTATTGTTGTACCTGCTATTCCAAGTGGAGCAACTTTCGTTTCAGCAACTTTAAATCTTACAAACGTGAAGTCTACCGGAGCATCTTTCATAAGTGAATTAAGAGTTCTTTTGTCTGGTGCGTACACTTTAGGAGCAACGCAATTATCTACTCAAAATGCACCTAATTTTACCGTTACTCCTGATCCTTCAATTAATTTATCAGGTTTTCCTGCTGCTGGAGGAACAATTAATCTTCAGTTGTCAGAAACTGATAACGATAGTGGAACTTCGCCTGACGCAACAGTTGCTGGTGCAAATATTACCGTAGTTTATACGAAAAATGGTTTTACTTATGCTTGGAGTAATGGTGCAACAACTGCTACAATTAATGGTTTAGTTGCCGGCACTTATTCTGTAACTGTTACGGATGCCGCAGGATCAACTGCAAACGGTTCTTACACAGTACTTGCAGGAACTTTGGGGACTGATAGTTTTGATAACAATGTAAGCTTTAGTTATTATCCAAATCCAACAACTGGTATTTTAAATATCAAATCACCTGATGTGATCAATGAAATTAAAGTAACTAATGTATTGGGTCAAATTGTAAAATCAGATAAAACTAATAGTAATAAGGTTCAAGTAAATTTATCTAATTTGCCGGAAGCAGTTTATTTTGTCAAAATAAAGACAGCATCATCAAGCAAAACAATAAAAGTACTAAAACAATAAAAGTTATTTTATATAATTATAATCCCTCCTTTTTAATTAAAAGAGGGATTTTTTATGTGATCAAATAAAATTTTAATATTATAGGTTATAATAATTTTTAAGTTCAATTTAGTTTATGGTACATTACAAAATAAGCAAGCTTTCAAATTACCTATTATTCTGTTACAAACAAATTCATTCACAATTGAATAAGTTTTAATGCCGCTTTTACACTTAAATCTCCTGTTTTGAATACGTTAAATGATTTCGAATAATTTTTTCTGATTTTAAATTGGTCACATAGTTACGAACAATAAATTTCTATTTATTTTCTTGATTTCATAAAAGTATAGGGTTGCTTTAAATAATCTCTTTGATTATTTTTCATAGGAGTTCACAGTTCAGTTTTAGCATTTTAGACAAATATTCATACACTATTATAATTAAACATGTTTGATTTCTATTTATGGTGCAATTATCCATTTTAGGCTTTAAATCTTTCAGAAAATGAATATAACTTGTAAAATAGCAGTAATATCAAAATTTTGAAGGGCTCTAAAAAAGAACAAACAACTTGAAATTTAGAGGCACAGTGGTAATTGGATTGTGAAGCACAATATCACTTTCTCGGAGATGAAAACTCATTATATTTGCGAAATTTTGAGCAGTTTACTCGAGTATTTTTCCAAAATTCTCAAAGACTTTGAGTCAATTTTGTAAGGCGTTTCAAATACATTTATTTTTTCTATTTTAAAACCAAATGGTAGAATAGTAGTATTAGATTGGTATATAGAAAATCCTGGATTAGCGAGTAGAATAATCAAATGGATAGGGAAGGGAGAAGTAGATAGACCAATACATTCTTATTTAAAAAGAAATGTTTCTAATTATACATTCTTTTCTACAAAAAGAGGTGTTTTCATAGCATCAGGCACAAAAAATTAATTTCATTTTTTTTATTAAATAAGAAACCCTCTAAATAAATTAAGAGGGTTTCCTTGAAACACAATTTTTCGATGAAAAAAAATTGAATTCCAAATGTACAAATTTGTTTTGCAAAAAAATACAAACACAACAAATCTTCTACAGAAAAATTATATTACAATTGTACTATTAAAATTTATTGTAAGTATTTTTTTAATAATTTACGGTTTCCAGAAACTCCATTTGGCTCCATTGAAAACAGCAAGCCTTTTATTAAAATCGGGACTTACGCCAGTTACAAAAACCATCATACCAGGTGATGGTCTTGGAATGTCTCCAACTTTAGCCACTTGTGGCAAAACCATTGCTTTCGTATTAGATTCTAAAACCAATACACCATCTGCAATACTCGTTTCGGCTCCAATTATAGCTTTTCCAGTTTCTGTAACACCAGAGGGCTGATCTGCCATAAAATTGTTTGGAGAGGAAAGATTTGCATCTTGTCCGCTTAAATCTATCCAACTTGTACCATTATAATATTTTACTCTCGCTGTTGTAACTGGGCTATTTGCAGGCGAAGTTGTAGCATCTAAAATTATTGTGCCACCTACTAATGCAGACCCTGTTGGCAAAGTTTTTACATATGGTAAAATAATTCCTTTGTTTTGTCCATTTGCAAATTCCAAAAGAACTGAAGTTTTATTAGAAGCAGTTCCCACATTATCTCCGATAATTACTTGAGCATTAACTCCTGTAATAACTGCTAAAGTTAGTATTGTAAATATTTTTTTATACATGATTCTTTGATGTTTATTGGGTGATGTATGAATCTTTGATTTTATTTTATTTTAAATTTTAGATATTATAATGAAGAAGATGATTGAAAGTAAATTCTCCTATCTTCTTCAATATTAAATACCATTAAGGACAAGTAGGTGTACTGAAACAACTCCAAACTCCATTTGCATACAATTTTAAGCAATTTACTGTAGTATCATAAACCATCATTCCTTCTTGCGGATTTGTGATTTTTGCAGCAATTGCTGGTGATGTTTGCCCTTGGATATCCACAGTACTCATTCTTGTAATTACAAAACCTTTTGTATTAGATTCTAAAACCGTGTGTGCAGATTTTCTAACCATTGGCCAATTGCCATTGTCTGCGCCTGCTCTTTGTAATAAAGTAATACCATGTTTTGTATCTATTGCAGTTCCAGTTGTATTTGGTAATTCATAACAAACGCCAAGAGGTAATTCTGTAAGGTATAGGGTTGCAGTATCACATGCTTGTGGATTTTGATTATCACAAACTGTATAAATAACGCTTGTTGTACCTACATAAGTTGCTAATGGTACGAAAGTATACGTTCCGATCGCATTTAAAGTAAGAGTTCCAACTCCTGGAAGTACTGTCGCAGTTCCGATTGTTAAAGTAGTTCCACCTACATTTGCTGCTGTTACAGTTGTTGGATTTCCTTCTGGGTCTGTATCATTTGTTTTCACATTTCCAGTAAGGGTAGTTCCTTTTATTCCTGTATTAGCATCATCATTAGCAAAAGTTTCATTTCCTACATTTGGTAGAACTTTTAAATTTAATACTGCTGTTGCTGTTCCACCGTTTCCATCAGAAATTGTGTAAGGAATTGGATTTACTGTGCCAACAAAACCATTTGCTGGTGTGTAGGTGTAAGTTCCATTTGCATTTAGTGTTACTGTACCTGCATTCGCAACGGTAACTCCAGAAGAATTTACTCCTGAAACTGTGGTTGCAGTTCCTATCGTTAAAGTGGTTCCTCCTTGCGTTGCACCTGTTACTGTTAAAGTAGTTCCTACATTTGGATCACTATCATTTAACAAAACATTTGAACTTACTGGCGTATTTATTTCTGTATATCCTGTATCATTCTGTGCAATTGGATTGTCATTTCCACCTGCTGGATTTTCGATCACTACAATTGTTAAAGTTGCTGGATCTGTACTTCCCACAGTATTTACTGCTACATAATTAACAGGTACTTTTCCTACATAAGTTGCTGTTGGAACAAATGTGTAAGTTCCATCTGCATTGAGCGTCATAGATCCTGCTAATGTTCCTGCTGCATCATATACATTTGTGGCAGTTCCTAATGGAAGCACTGTTACAACTCCTGCTGCATTCAAATAAGTTGCAGATTGTACAGTTATTGGGTTACTTGTACTTTCATCATTTGTTAGTACACTTCCAGTAGCAGTTATGCCTTTTGGTACTTGGTTGATGTCGTTTACTGCATCAATATTTGAATTTGGCAATTCCGTTAAATATAATGTTGCGGTATCACATGCTTGTGGTAAACCAACAGTATCACATACAGTATAAATAATGGGGGTTGTTCCTGTATAGGTTGCAGTTGGTACAAATGTGTAAGTTCCATTGGCATTTAGCATCATAGATCCTGCTAATGTTCCTGTTGCATTATATACATTGGTTGCTGTTCCTATCGGAAGCGCTGTTACAACTCCTGCAGAGTTCAAATAAGTTGCGCCGGTTACAGTTGTAGGATTTCCTTCTGGGTCTGTATCATTTGTTTTTACATTTCCAGTAAGAGTAGTTCCTATTTTTCCTGTATTAGCATCATCATTAGCAAAAGTTTGGTTTCCTACATTTGGTAGAACTTTTAAATTTAATACTGCTGTTGCTGTACCACCATTTCCATCTGAAATACTATATGGTATTGGATTCACTGTACCTACAAATCCTGTGGCAGGAGTGTAAGTGTAAGTTCCATTTGCATTTAGTACTATTGTACCTGCATTCGCAACGGCAACTCCCGCAGAGTTTACACCTGAAACTGTGGTTGAAGTTCCTATTGTTAAAGCGGTTCCACCTTGCGTTGCTCCTGTTACAGTTAATGTATTTCCATCAGGATCACTATCATTAACCAATACATTTGATGATACTGCTGTATTTATTTCTGTATATCCTGTATCATTTTGTGCAATTGGATTGTTATTAGAATTAGTGCTAACAGTTTTGATCACAATAATAGTTAATTGTGCTGGATCTGTATTTCCATTTGCATCTACTGCTACATAATTAACAGGTACTTTTCCTACATAAGTTGCTGTTGGAACAAATGTATAAGTTCCATCTGCTCTTAATGTCATTGATCCTGCTAATGTTCCTGCGGCATCATATACATTGGTTGCTGTTCCTAAAGGTAGTGCTGTTAATACTCCTGCTGAATTTAAATAAGTTGCAGATTGTACAGTAATAGGTCCACTTAAACTTTCGTCATTCGTCAATACACTTCCAATTGCTGTTACGCCCTTTGGAACTTGGTTGATGTCATTTACTGCATCAATAGTACAATTTCTAATACTTACCACTACTGGTGAACCAGCATTAGAATAACACATATTGGTTGCATCATAAAAGAATGGCCAATACGTACCTGCTCCTGCTGCTTGCAATTGGGCATTCGTTAAAGCGGTACCTGTACCTGCACTATTGGTAAACCATCGTACAGAATTATTACCAGCTGGTATCGTAGAGTTTGTAACAGTTGATATATCTACTGTTGTAGCTGGGCAAGTGTTACCAATAACCGAAACTTTTGCGCTTGGGCTATAACAATTTGTACCTGAAGTGCTATGATATACCCCATAATAATTGGTAAGTGTAGTAGTAGAAGTAACTGTATTACTTGCTAATTTAGTTGTAGTATCTACTGGTGCACTTACGGTATGCCACTCCAATACTGAATTTGTGGGAGTTGTGCTCGATACTAAAGAACTAAGATCTACTGATGGTGCAGTTCCTGTTGCATTAGTAGTTAATACTGGTGCCATTGTTCCAGCTGTACAAGCAGCGGTTACAATTACAGCAGCTGTTGCAGAGGTTGCATTACCACAAGTTCCTGTAATAACTGCATAATAATATCTTGTACCTACTACCGAAGTTGGTGCAATGTAAAAAGAAGAAGTTGCTCCAGATATTATAGTTCCTCCCGTTGTACTATTTGTTGCGTTGCTATACCATTGGTAAGTTAAACCTAAACCTCTTGCTAAAACTGAAAAAGTGGTAGATGAAGTATTTTGTACCACTGTTTGAGTAGCTAATGGTTGACCAGAAACTGCAGTAAGATCACTAACTATTACCCGAGAGGTATTTGAAGTTGCTTGTCCGCAAGTTCCAGTTACAATTGCATAGTAAAATGTTGTACCTGGTGTGGTAGTTGGTGGTGTATAAGTTGAAGAAGTTGCTCCAGCAATCGAAGTGCCTCCAGCATTAGTATCCGTAGGGTTGCTATACCATTGGTATGTCAAACTTGCTCCAGAACCAGTTACAGATAAATTTGTAGGTGCGGCATTTTTACAAACCGTTTGTGTAACTTGTGGTTGTGCGGAAATAGCAGTTGGTGTACAGGTATTAATACCAAAATTATAACCTGAAAGATTAGAAGTTCCAATTTTATCACTTATCATTCCATCTGCTAAACCATCATTTCCTGTAGGATTGGTAGCTTCTCCTACAATTAAATAGCCTGGATTTAGTTGTATTGGAGGTGGAGTAGAATTTACAGTTCCTGCCGTTTTAGAAAGTTGAAATTTATAGATGCTATCTTCTACTACATTCCCTGTAGGGATTGTATAAGTACCATTAGCTGCTACAGTTGCTACATAGACTACATTACCTGCAGCATCAACAACGTTGATGAATAAACCGCCACCATTGGTACCAGTTCCGCCAATATTGGCAGGTCCATTTGTATCTAAAAAAACAGTACCAGAAACAGATGGTTTTGCCAATGGCGCCAATGCAAACGATTGCATACGGATAGCATGAATTCTTTCCGTATCACTACTTGGAGATCTGGTCACCGTAAAATTGGAAGGATTGGCAACATTTGTCTGATAAGCACTTATAAAGTTGATTCCATCTCCTTCATTTAATGGTCGATCAAAAGGCCAACCAGTAGTTCCCGTGTTATCTGCATTTGTAATTTTAAAATTATTGACAACGGTCCATCCAGAGTTTACAGTTTGAGCTTGATCTTTAGTCGTCATACCGTAGGAAGAGTAAAGCAATTCACTTGCTGTTCTCCCAATCGGCAGTGTAAAACCACTGTTAGAAACCGTCATTGTTGATGAACTATTATCGTAAGGGGTTACAAGATCAAATCCTGCGTAACCTAAAGTATTAGTTCCTGTTAAAATAGTAGATCCCACATTTCCATAAACTTCTATGGAAACCAATACTTCATCACTGGAAAATTTGGGATTTAAAATAGCCGAAAAATCAAATGTAGTATTTCCTGTTGGCAAACCACCCACATCACGTAAAGAATAGATAAAAGTATCTGTACCAAAATCAGAATTTGTGAATGTAGCTGTATTGTTTACACTATATTGTGATCTTAAGGCACTTCTTCCCGTCATGTTAAATCCTCCAACTTGTACGTTGAAAAAATCTGCTCCAGAATTAGTAGAAGGCCAGTTGTTCCCAACGTTTGGTGACGCCATCATTCTTTCGAAAAAGAAAGTTACAATCATTATCCGAGAATTTCCCGCAGGAATATTCCACGTCAATGTTGGTTTTCCTGCTGTACCACTTCCCTTTGCAGAAGCTGTAGTGCTACCTAAAAGCGTGATGTTTTGCGCAGAAAGTTGCGCAGAACTAAAAAACAACAATACTATAGTGAATAGAAAAAGAACCCTATTCCAGCTATGTTTGTAAATTTTATTTAATGAATATAGTTTTATCAACATTAGTTTTTATTTTTATTAATTAATAACTGGACCAGCACCCGTAACATCACAAGGAAGAACTGTAGCACTTATGATAATGGCATCTCCAACTCCTGGATCAGAATCATAAACATCACCTGAACTCCCATTATTTGATTTAAAATAAACCTTGAATTTTAAGGTCATTATATTTTTTGCATTTACTTCTATAGTACCAGTTCCACTATTAAGTTCGCCACCATAGGCGTTTCCAGTACCATTATCAGTTGCAGCAATATAATTATTTGCGACTGCAAGTTCTGGACGTGAAGATATAAGCGTTAAAACATTTGCAGGTGCAGCTGCACCATTAATATTTGAAAGTTCAAATTCTCCGTTCGATCTTACAAGACCGATGTCTGATCCTAATCCTACAAAATGCAAACGTGGGAAATTAACCGCCCTATCAAAAGTTATTGTAAGATCGGATACATAAACCCTTGAATTAGTTGCAATACCAGCAGCAGCCAATGCAGGTGTACCAATAAACAAATATGCTCCAAAAGTATCTGTAGCAGTAAAATTTGGGCTAATTCCTGTACCAACAGTAGTAGCGCCAGAAGAAGTGTACCAAGTTGGGGAAAAAGGACCAGGAGCAAGAAGTGGCGGAAAAGAAGAATTAATATTAGCTGGGCCACCACCGTTACCACCAAAAACAATATTACTGTTACCTGTAGGTGTTGTTATTGAATTTGTTCCTTTAAATTGTGAATTTGAAATTGTAAACTTCACAGCCAATGCGCTTGATGGTGCAGTGAATGTAGTCCCTGTAGGATTGTCTGTATTTAGTAGAAAATTGAAATTTGCTGTTTCCAAAACTGGCCCTTTAGCATTATTCGTGTAAGAACTCCTATTAAGTTCTAAATCCTGCTGTGCAAATACTAAATTCTGTGCAAAGCAGAGAAATATTAGCATTAAATATTTTATGATTTTCATAATTTTAATTTATTTTTTTTAAAATCTTTATTGTCGTTTCTTTTAAATTATTTTCTCGAAAAAAATCAATTGAAAAAACTTTAATGATATGATTGTTTAATTACAACAACTAATATTTTACAAACCGAGATTTGAGATATATCATTCATCGCTAATTTTTTATCCTATCTAATGTTACAGAACCCATGTTATTATCAAAATTGCTCTCTCCACCAGATCCATTGTTTAGTTTAGCGGAAAAACTTGCTTGATTACTTTTATTCATACCACCATTAGAAATATAATTAATGGTAATGGTATCACTTGTATTTACAGCAATTATATTATTGGAAACAAAAATATAAGACATATCTGTTTTAGATTGTAAAGACCAACCTGCAGGTAAAGTATATGTAAAACTTCCTTTTTCAGCTCTAATATTCACTGTTAAAGTAATCAATCCTGTAGAATTTTGATCTCCTGTATTGCTTATTTTGTACATCGTTTCTACTTCATTAAAAGCAGTATAAGTAGTTCCTTGCGAAGAAACTTCAACTTTTAGATCTGGTTGGTTTACCAGAATACCGCCTGTAGGTAAAGTAACTGCAGAAGCCGAAACAAAACTTATAAACATCATTAAAAATGTGCAGTATCGAATTTTATAAAAATTATTTTTTTTCATTTTTTTTAAATTAATTTGGTGCAAATTTGCATATAAAAATATTGTTTTGCGAATGTACATTTGACATTCGCAATACAATTTTTGATTAGTTATTTATCCTTTGTATTACTTCATTAGCAGCATTATTAGTAGTATTTGTTTCGCCACCAGATCCAGGTGACACTATTGCGTTAAACACTGCAGCGTTATTTGCATTGAAACCACCATAAGAAGTGTAATTAACTACAATGGTATCATTAGCAGATGGTGCGAAACTTTTGTTGGTAACAAACGTTAAAACCATTCCTACTTGAGTTTCTAATCTCCAACCTTGCGGTAATGTAAAACTAATATCACCTGCTTCCGCTGTGATCATAACTGTTAAAGTTACTCGCCCTGTAGCTCTTCCATTTCCAATATTACTTACTTTGTAAAAGGTGTCTATATCGTTAAACGCACTATAAGTTGCTGCAGAAGCAGAAACTTTTACCGTCATATCTGGTTCTGTACTATTTTCTACAGTCACTACTGCGTTTGCTGTGGTACAATTAGCTGGGTTTACTTTATCGCAAATTCTATAATTTACTGTATAAATTCCAGCTGGTGTTCCTGTTGCTACAGAAATTAAACCTGTTGCAGGATTTAATGTTACGCCAGAATTTGTAGTAGATAACTGTGTAATATTTACATTTCCTAAAGTTGCAGAACTTCCGTTCAATTTATCATTAGCAAGTACATTAGGAATTCCTGTGTCACCTGGTAAAATAGTGTAAACATCGTCCACTGCTACAATAGCAGGTGCAGTAACTGGCACTGTAGAAGTAACCGTATCACAATTTGCAGGATTTACTTTGTCACATATTTTGTAAGTAACATTGTAATTTCCAGCAGGTGTGTTTGGAGCTACCGTGATAGTTCCACTTGCATTTAATGTCAAACCTGTAGGAACCGTTATTGCTGTTAAATTAACGTTTGTTAATGTTGCAGCTTGCGTTCCTAAAGTATCATTCAATAAAACTGATGTTGCTGTAGTTCCACCAGAAGTTCCATTGATTGCAGGGAAGGTTTCTGTAACTGCATCAATTGATAATGAAGGAACAGTAACGGTAACCGTTGCATTATTACAAGTAGCTGTAGATGTTTTATCACAAATTTTGTAATTAATAGTATAAGTTCCGGCAGGAGTTCCTGCTGCTACAGACGTTAAACCTGTCGCTGGATCTAAAGTTACACCAAGATTTGTAGTAGATACTTGTGTAATATTTACATTAGTTAAAGTTGCTACATTACCATTTAAAGTATCATTAGTAAGAACCGATGTTGTATTTGTAGTTCCCATAGGAATACTAAAGGTATCATTATTTGCTACTATTGTAATTGTTGCATTTACCTTTGTTAAACAAAAATCATCAACAAAGACTGTCCCAGTATTCGAACTGCTATCATTTCTCCAGGCAAATGCTTCTAAATGAGCACCACCTGCAGGAATTGTAAGCGTTACGGTATATAAATTATACCCAGAATTATTTGCAATTACAGAATATTGTTGGTCAAGAACGCTTGTATAATCGCTATTCCAAACTTTTAATCCAATAGATGAACTAACATTACCATGAATTTTACCATAAGCTTTTAGGGTATAAACCTGACCTGGTGTAAGGTTGTGAAAGCTTTGTGCTACACCACCAGTCCCAGTTAATTTTGCTGCTTTTGCACCAGAATTAACCCAAGTAGATTGAATGGCAGAAGAACCTGGAGTCCATTGTGCCCAACCTGTGAAGTCATTTTCAAAACTTGAATTAGCCATTAAATTACCAGGACAAGAAACTACAGGGTTACTACTTGGCGGCTGGTATGTTAAACACCAATCGTCTAAAAATACATTACCATGATCATTATCTCTTTGTGCTACAAGTGCTAATGTGGTAGTTCCTGCAGGGATAACTATTGAAAGTGTATATAAATTGTATCCAGAGTTCTTCGCAATTGAAATAGATTCATTCCCTATTACATTTCCAGCAGAATCTTTTGCTTTGAGGATATATTTTGCATCTATGGTACCATGAATCTTTGCATACGCTTTAAATGTATATGTACTTCCGATTGTTAAATTATCCGTAATATATCTTGCAAAACCTCCACCACTTGAAAGTACAACTGCTTTGTTTCCGGAATTAACCCAATCACTTTGAATGTTGGCTGTTGTTGAAGACCATGGAGTATATCCCGTAAATCCATCTTCAAAACTTGGATTACTTAATAAATTTCCTGCACAAGTAGCAATAGGAGTAGTAGGACAAGTTGTATTAGAGTAAGTAATACCATCTACCAAGAAATCTAAATGAGGATTAGAAATAGAATTAAAATTCTGAATTTTAATGTAACGAGTTGGTTGATCAACAGTAACTGTAGTAAAAACTGCATTAGTGTTGGATGTAGTATAATTCGATAAAAAATTGTAGCTTGATCCAGTTTCAGAAAGGCTTATACTCATTTTACTATCTGATTGATAGTATGAACTATTGTAGTCTCTCTGTTTCCATTTAATTTTTAAAATTTGCCCTGGAGACAATGTATGCTCAAGTTTTAATGTAACATAGTCACCTATATCATAAAACTTAGCGTAATAACCATCCCATCCTCCAACTAAATTATTGGCATAGTTGTAAGAACTACCACAATTGAAATCTGATATTACACAGTTTACATCTCCTGATACGGTTGTACAGCCATCGGAAGTTGTATTTGAAGAGTTTTCATTACCGAATGAAGGTAGGCTATATTGTGAAACTTGTGTTCCAACAATTTTTTCTTTAATGGTATTCGCTTGCATTACTCCTCCAAGAAGTAGAAGCCAAAGAAGCACGAAGTAACTTTTAGAGCTCAGTAAATTTTTTATCATTTTGTTGTATTTAATTAGTATTGTATATCGTATTAAAATAAAAATATATGCTAAAAGGAATGTTATTTATAACAGAATATAGACAAACTAAATAGTTCATCCATTATATTGTGGAATAATAAAACCTATTAGGAAAAATTGGGTGGCGGACGGTTGAAAAGATTAGCTTTTTCTAAAGAATAAGAGAAAGCTACACTAGAATAGTTTGGAATTTTTAGTGAACATTTGTCACTTTGAATAGTAATGTTTTCAGTATAATTAATTGCAGAAACAATTTTTAATACAAATTTAGAAGTGAAAATGGAAACAGGAATAAGTTTGGTAGAAGATTGAAAACTATCTTTACTAGGGTGTTCTTGAAATATTACTTTTACTTCTGTTGATTCCATTTTTACATCTTTCGTTGATACAATTTCTTCGAGAGATTGATTTTCTTCTACAGATTGCAATTTTTTAGCAAGGGTTTTACCCTCTCTATAAATGGGGCTAGAATTTATTTCTATAATATTTACATCTGCAATATTGGTTAGAATGTCATTATTATGCATTTCACCACCTTCCAAAATAATTATTTGTGCTTTTTCTATAATTGATGTTGGATTAGCAACTGTTGAACTCTGGGTGTTATCATAAAGAGTAGCACTGCCAGAAAAATTAATCTGTGCTGAAATGTTTACAAAAAAAAGAATAGCAAAAAACGTCAAAAATGTTTTACAAATTTTGAAATGTTTCGAAATAAAAATATCAAGATAATTTTTATCCACTATTTATTTTTGTTGTGTTTTGAGATATGCAATTTTATAAGTAATGCAAATTGGCTTGTATTATAAAAATAATTTATAACCTTGTTTCCTCTACTTTCACATTAACAATTTTTAGATTATTTGTCTCTTCTTGTTTTAAAAAATTAATAATGAATGCTATACTTTAATCGTAAATTCGAAATGTTAAAAAAGATAACAAAACATTAAATTTTTTTGACAATTAGTTCCAAATTTTTCAACATTTGTATTTTTAGTATTTAGAATACAAATTTTATAATATTCTCGCAAAACTACAATTTGTTTTTAAATAAAACAAATATGCTTAATTATGTAAGCATAATTAATACGTAATACAACTCGAAACTAGTTTTTACATGTGAAAAAATCTCTCCAAAATCAATTATAACCTATTAAAATTCAATTAATTAAATCAGAATTTAACCTGGAGTATGTTTAAAAATTACAGTTTTGTAGATATTATTCTACAAAATTGAAAAATTGTCTAAGAAAAATGAAAAATAATTGTTAATTAAAAAATCTTAAAAAAATGGTAAATGAAACCCTCGAAAATTTATTTAAAAAATCATAAACTGATATCTTTGCAACAGAAACTCCCGTTTTATTTATTATTATATATATATATTTATAATGGAATTTATATTAAATTAAAAAATAAAGTTTAGATAAGATCGTTTTTCTCGCAATCCTTAAGTCTCTATGACTTTTTCTAAATCATATAATCAATCTAATGAAAAATAATAACCTTAATTATCAAAAAAATAAGGTTACAAGTGTTGTAAAAACATTTCATAGAAAGTTGTTGAAAAATTTCGTGATTACACTCGAACTTATATTCTCAACTTATACAATCGGGGTTATCTATTTTTATGACGATTTTACAACTCATATCTCAATAATAGCAGCAATGTCTGCTTGGTGCTTACTTATTATTGTTTTACAAAATAAATCTGTTAAGAATATCAATAATTATATTGTATTTGTACTTCTCACAATATCTGTAATTATTACTTTTTTTCATATCAGTACGAATAGAGCCTTCTCTATAGAATACTTTTATTTTGTCGTAATTATTTCTCTTCCGCTTTTTTTTAATTATAAAAATGAGAATAAATACATAATTATCGTCAGCCTTTTTACTTTTATAAGTTATATTGGAACTATATTTCTTTCTACAAAGAGTGTCGGAAATGAATTAATGTACAAGAAAGATGGTTACGAAATTTTCCAAAAATTTATTGAAATTTATGCATTCATTTCTACTGTAGTTACAACTTACTTTATTGTACAAAAAAGTTTTTTGAATAGTAGATTGTCCAAATTATGCCTTCGCGAGAAACATATTCACCTATTCAAAAACCATCATAGATCTATAGATGTATTAAATATAAAAGGAAAATTGATTTCGAAAAATATTTTTGATAAATTAATTGTGTTGGCAAAAGAAGGAAATATTGCATTTATATTAGTTTTTGATGAGCAATTCCCTAATTTTAAAACTTCATTAGAAAGCAAAAATAAAAGTTTATTGCATGAGGATTTACTTCTCTGTAGACTAATAAAACTTAATTTAAATTTGAATGACATAGCTGATTCAATGGGTTCTAGTTTACGTTCTGTAGAAAGCAGAAAGTACCGCATTAGAAAGAAATTTCAAATTCCACAAGGCGTTCAATTAGAAAAGTTTTTGCAGGATTTTTAACATAAAATTTTTAAATAAATACTATTTTTGAACTTCTAATATTATAAAAACCATTATTCTCTCGATAACTAATAAAATAGTTTTGCGCTTTTTTTTGAGAAAAATTTTTTAATTTTAATAGGGATAAATAACAATTCAGTTAGGAAAAAAACTTTTTATTAATGATTTGAAAAATTAATTTTAATAACAAAAATTAAAAACATTCGTTCCTGATTATTAAATATGGTACTTTATTTCAATTTTTAGATGGTGTTATTATTACAGTAAATTAAACTTTTCCATTGCATTAATTTTAGTTTGATCCGCAATATCTATATAAGGTTTCATCGCAGAATAATCACTGTGACCAGTCCACTTCATAACAACTTGCGGTGGAATGCCAAGCGATAAAGCATTGCAAATAAAAGTTCTTCTTCCTGCGTGTGAACTCATTAACGCGTATCTTGGAAACACTTCATCGTATCTTTGATTGCCCTTGTAATACGTTTCTCGCACGGGTTCATCAATTTTTGCTAATTCCATTAATTCACGCAGATATTCATTCATTCTTTGATTACTAATTACGGGTAATGCTTTATGATTTTCAAATTGCGAATCTTTGTATTTATTCAGAATTGCTTTACTATGATCATTTAATTCAATTACTAAACTGTCAGAGGTTTTTACACTAATTATTTCGATAAAATTTTCACTAATATCACTACGCTTTAGATTTTCAACATCAGAATAACGCAATCCTGTAAAGCATTGAAATAAAAAAACGTCCGTCACTCTGTCCAAATATTTTTTAGTTGCTGGAATCTTGAATTCTTTTACATGCTTCAATTCTGCTTGAGTTAGAAAAATAATTTTCTTTTGCACTGTCTTTAATTTAGGTCTAAAATTTTGAAAAGTCATATTAGAATTAAATCCCTTTCTCGTTGCCCATTTTAAAAACCACTGTAAAAAAGAGAAATTTTTTAAAGTTGTTGAATTTTGAAGTTGTAATTTATCCTGTAAAAAGTATTGATATTGTAAAAGTTTTTTCTCACCAATATTTTCAAAATTTAATTTCGAATCAAAGGTTTTAAGATGTTTTCTGAAAGTTTTCATTTTAGCAGAAGTGGTATTAGTCCAAAGGTTGATTCTGGATTCTTCCAATACAAACAAATCAAAAATTTCGAACAATGTTTTTTCTGGCTCTATTTCTTTTTCTACTTTTTTACCAATCTCTAAATTAAAACGATCTCTAACTGATTTTTGATCTGGATTTTTTTTCTCATAATAAAAACTATTAAAGACACGTTCACATGCTGCTTCATAATCACTAATCTTTTTATTAATGACACTTGCTGAGATTTTCTTTATCCCGTGCGTGGAATTAGTTTTACATCGCTGCGTTTCGATACTCCATTTTGCAAATTCTGCTCTGTAGCCAACGCCAAAAGCCACAATGTTTTTATCCCATTTTATTCTAAATCGAATTTTACCAGTTGGGCTATCTTTTTCTTTATCAAGCAAAAATTGAGCATGGTTATGTGAATTCCATATTTTATTTTTTAGATTCAGTACTTTCAAGTGTAAAATTTTCAAGTGAAATTCCGCCAAGTTTTAACAAATTATCATACGTATAATTGAATGATTTAATCAGTTCGTTTTTTGAATAGATATTTTATTTGCGTAACACTACGCATTGTGTAGTAGATAGCAAACAGTATATAAGTGATAAAAGGAGTTCAAGCATATAATTATTTAGAAGAATACATCGATAACGTGCGATGAAAGGAAGATATTCTTTTACATTAGAAGAATTAAAGGATGCATTTGATGCAACAGATAAAGCAATTCTCCAAAATCTCTATCGATTAAAAACTAAAAAGAAAATTGTACAAATCCGAAAAGGTTTTACACAATTCTTCCAGTAGAATACTCAAATAATGGCATTATTCCTACGGCGATGTATTTGGATGATATGATGCTATCACTAAATAAAAAGTACTGCTTACTACTTGGGTCTAATTTCGGCAGCTGCAATTCACCGCGCATCTCATCAACAATCTATGGAAACTTTTGTGATCACCGAAAAACCAGTATTACGTGATATAAAAAACTTAACAAAAATTTATATTTGAAAATGCATTATATTCTATCAATTAAAAAATTTAGGGTTCATAGAATATTTTCAAAACTGTCAAAAAATAAAATAACACACTGAAAATCAATGTGTTATTGTTAAAAGTAGACCCACAGGGATTAAAGTTAAACAACACTACGGCATCATAAACAATCATTTATTTGATTTTAAGCGCTTTAAGAAATTGTAACCAACACTACATATCCCTAAACAATCCTAAACAACACTCAATTTAGTCCCCGATTTTGGAAACGGGGACTAAAATTTTAATATTTTTTTACTGTCATATATACTGGTTATTTTTCATCTTCAATTAATATCAATCTATTATTAGTTAAATTTTGAGGAATACATTATTTATGAAGGCAAATTAAATTTTATGTTTTAAATCAATCCTGTCCTAAACAAAATTGTTTGTTGTAAAAATGCGTTATTTTATTGAGTTGATTGATATAAAATTACGTTCTTTAAAAAAGAACCCC
>NZ_JABSNO010000033.1 GCF_013294015.1 Frigoriflavimonas asaccharolytica | reverse complement strand
TAAGGTTACCAAGTGGGGAGCAAAAGCTACCGAAGGTTCCGTTCAACGGGCTTTCATTTCTTGTCTTTCAGACAAAACGAAAGCTTAGTTATTAGTACTTTTTCGTTATTGTTTTATTTCTTGTATTTGAAATATCAATAAAGACATATTTAGAATTGACTTTTTTTATTTTTAAATAATCCGACAATTCACTAAATTTACAATCAATTTCTTTTGAATTTCTTAAATTCTCAATATAATTATTTTTATTTTTTGTAATGTCGTAGAGCATTAAACTATCATCACCTTTGCAATAAAGTAAAAGATTATTTTTTTCATCTTTGTCAACAATAAAACCTTTTAAAATTTCTTTCGCATCCCGCTTTCTCAATAACTGCATTTCATGGGGATTTCCGCTACCAAATGATTGAACAAACGCGAAATATTTGTCGAAGTCACCAAAGACGTAACCTAAATTTTTGTGAGGTGCTGCGTAACCCAATATGTTTAACGTATCTATTATTTCATTGCCCCTTCTTAAATTTAGGCACATTTCTATCGTACTGTTTTTATTTTTTCGGAAATAATTAAAATCTAAATTATATCCGTTTTTTAAACTTGTTTTATCAAAAGTATATGGGTAATTTTTATTTAAATATTCAATCGTTATTGTATCTAATTCAAATTTCGTTTCCTTTTTATTTTTTGAAATTATCTGAAAGTTATCTTCTACCTTATTAGAACTATTTTTTTTACATGAATAAAACAAAAGAATTAATGTAAATATGAAAAAAACCTTGAATTTTATATTGATGATTTCTTTTCTATTCATTTGTTTGAGTATTACCGCTAACTTTTATATATGTATCATAAATTAATACATATCCACCCAAATTTGTAGAGATATGTATCATAAACGTCATACTTTGTATAGTGTCAAATGTAGTTATTAATCTTGTAAAACCTTATTTTTATTGCTAAGAAATTGTAAGAAAAAAAGAATTACCTTTAAATTAAATATAAAATTTATGAAAGCAACCTGGAACGGAAAAACAATCGCCGAAAGCAACGATACCATTGTGGTAGAAAACAACCATTATTTCCCAGAAGATAGTATAGATAAAGATTATTTCATCTTGACGAATCATCACACTTCTTGCCCATGGAAAGGTCAGGCAAGCTATTACAGCATAGAAGTAGACGGCAAGAAAAATGAAAACGCAGCTTGGTTTTACCCAAGTCCAAAAGAAAAAGCGGAAAACATTAAAAATTATGTCGCCTTCTGGAAAGGTGTGGAAGTGAAATAGGCTTTAAGCAATAAGCAATTAGTTATAAACAAAAAAAGTTTCCAAACTCTGGAAACTTTTTTATATCAACCATCAATCATCGCTGATCAATTATTCTAAAAGGTGCTAAATCCCAATTCATATTCTCGCACCAAACCTTTCACCAATAGGATTACGTTCGGCATCGCTTTGTTTGCAGCTTGCAAAACTTCTTCGTGAGAAACAGAAAATGCAATTTCTGGCCCGCCAACATCTGTGATGATGGAGATTCCAAAACAATCCATTCCTTGATGTTTCGCTACAATTATTTCTGGTACAGTGCTCATTCCTACAGCATCGCCTCCAATTGCACGTATCATTCCGTATTCTGCAGGAGTTTCAAAAGTTGGTCCTTGCAAAGAAACGTAGCAACCTTGGTGTACTTTGATGTCTAGATCTTTCGCAACTTGCTCCGCAGTTTCTATCATTTTTTTGTTGTACGGCTCGCTCATGTCTACAAAACGTGGTCCGAGTTCGTCTATGTTTTTTCCGCGCAAAGGATGTTCAGGCATCATGTTGATATGATCATTGATAATCATAATATCTGCAACATTAAAGTTTGGATTTACGCCGCCAGAAGCATTAGAAACAATTAAATTCTGAATTCCTAAAAGTTTAAAAACGCGAAAAGGAAAAACTACAGTTTGCATATCGTGGCCTTCATAGTAATGAAATCTGCCACTCATCATCAATACTTTTTTGCCTTCCAATGTTCCATAAATCAATTTCCCACCATGACCAACAACGGTAGTCTGCGGAAAATTTGGAATTTCGGAGTAATCTAAAGTATGTATAGCATCCACTTCCTCTACCAAAGCTCCCAAACCAGAACCTAAAACTATGGCAAAATCTGGAGTTTCTTGTATAATATTTTTTATAAAATCTGCGGTTTCTTTAATTTTTTCGAACATAATCTTCTATGGTTTTGTTAAACTCTTGCTGTTGATCTATTTGTACATTGATGGGCCAATAATAAATCAACTTTCGAATATAATCAAAAGATTTTAAACGCACATAATCCTTTTCTGTGGTAAGAATCATTTTGTATTCGCCCATTTTTTTATATTCTTTCAATATATTTTGGATATCATCATTAGAAAAATTATGATGATCTTTAAATTTTAAATGCTTCACTTTCTGCGAATATTTTGCAAGATGATCTACCAAAGGTTTTGGATTTGCAATTCCAGTTATCAGCAAAATATCGTAATAGGCAAGGTTATTATCCGGCAGTTCTTCTCGGAGAGAATAGACATTTTCATCATAATTGATAGACGAGAAATAAACTTTTTGGCTTCTGCTTGGCTTTATTCTAGAAATGTAATATTGCTTCTTTTCATCCGTTAAATCTGGTGGACATTTAGAAACCATGATGATGTCTGCACGTTTGGAGCCTTGTCTGCTCTCCCTCAAATCTCCTGCAGGAAGCAAAAAATCTTTAAAATAAGGATCATTATAATCCGTCATTAAGATATTAAATCCCGCTTTTATGGCTCTATGTTGGTAGGCATCATCCAAAATTAATGTTTCCAGATCCATATCATAGATTAATTTTTTTGCACCAGCAACACGATCTTCGGAAACGGCAATCACAAATTTATTCTTAAATCGCTGAAAAAGTTGCATTGCTTCATCACCAACAGTTTTGTAGTTGCTTTCATAGTTGGTTACTTCATATCCTTTTGTTTTTCTGCCATATCCACGAGAAAGTACGCCAGTTCGATAATTTTTGGACAATAATTCTGCAAGATACATCACCATCGGAGATTTTCCAGAACCACCAACCGAAAGATTTCCCACATTGATGATGGGCGTTTTGAAAGGTGTAGATTTCTGCAAACCAATATTATAAGAAACATTTCTTGTCCCTGTGATCACATTGTAAAGCATCGCAAAAGGGTAGAGGTACCATCTTTTCATAAGCCTGCAAAATTAAAATAATTTTAAGACTTTTTAACGAAAATTTGGCTATAATTTGTCAGAAATTTGCAGCATTCTCATTACGACAGTTTTTGGGAGAAGCAATCTCAATTCTGTCCTTTCACTACGATTCCGACAACTATCGGGAGAAGCAATCTCAGCCATAATAATTTTTAGGGCGCCTTTTCCATCTTCCACTACCGCTCTTTTTTATAAAAAAAAAGGAGCTTCGTTCAAGCTGGGGCGCAGATTTTCGCTTTATTCAAAAATTTATAATCATTGAAAGGCTTCATGCATCAGCGTTGTTATAGCTCTAACTACGCTTTTCAGAAGTGTTTTTTCTAAAACTAGTTTTTTAAAAAATGAATTTATAAATTATTTATAGCAACACCTTCAAAACTTCATCAATTTCTTTTATTTCAAATTCAGAGATTTCTCCAGTTGCCAATTTTATAATTCCATCCTTATCCAAAAAAAGAGTAGTAGGATATGCAGATATTTTTAGTTTTTCTATTTCGTCTTTAGAATTAGTAATGTGTAAAAAATCGTAAGGATGGGTTTTCAAAAATTCTTGCACTTCTTTTTCACTATTAAAAGTGATAGAAATAAAATTTACTTTATCGCCAAATTTTTCTGAAAAACTATTCAAAATGGGCATTTCTTCTACGCAAGGCATGCATTTCGTAAACCAAAAATTAATGATTGTTGGTTTGCCTACCATGAAATCTTTAGTATAGAAATTACCTTTCGCATCTTTGTAATTTTCTATGGGAAATTTCATTCCTATCAATTTTTTGGCATCGCTATAAGGATCAAATCCATTAGAAAATAGAGAGCGAGATTCAATTTTGTAGTAATTAATAATTGAATCTTTTTTTACATCTGTTTTAATTTTATAGATGTCATTTTTATCTTGTGAAATTAAATCTTTCTCAAAATTTGCAAATTGCAGTTCGTTTAAAGTGGTTTGACCTATTATTTTATAATATTTTTCCTGTGCAAAACCAGTTTCAAATATTAAAACCATTATGAAAATTAATATCGTTTTGAATTTCATTCTTTAAATTTTATGAAAGCAAATTTAGTTTTATTTTTAAAATTTAATTAAAAACTTTGTCAATCCCGATAAGTATCGGGATTCAACTTTGGCAACATGAATAAAATCCTTTCCGAGTATTGCGCGAAAACCATTGCGGCAATGCGTGAAAAATTCCGTATTTTTGCAAAATATTTTTAAAATCATTGCGCTACTTTTTACAATTCTCTTACCACGGAAAAAATTATTTTGGCTACCAAATTCAGCCGAATGATATTTCTGTGCAAGAAGTTTTAGAAGAAGCACTTTCTACCATTCTTCAGCAAAAAGTAAAAATTACTGCTGCTGGAAGAACAGATACTGGAGTTCACGCGAAAAAAATGTTTGCCCATTTTGATGCAGAACTAAATTTAGAAAAAAAACTCATTCACCAACTCAATTCTTTTTTACCACCAGATATTGCGGTTCAAGATTTATTTGCAGTAAATGAAGATTTTCACGCCCGTTTTGATGCTACTTTTCGCACCTATCAATATCATATTTCTCTAGAGAAAAATCCTTTCACAGAAGATTCGTCTTGGCAATTGTGGCGCAGAATTCTAGATGTGAATAGAATGAATGAGGCGAGTAAAATTCTATTAGAGTATTCAGATTTTACCAGTTTTTCTAAAGTAAATACCGAAACAAAAACAAATATTTGCAGAATTTCTACTGCAAATTGGGAATTGCAAAATAATGAACTTATTTTTACCATCACAGCAGATCGTTTTCTACGAAATATGGTTCGCGCAATTGTGGGAACTTTGGTAGAAATTGGCGCTGGGAAATACGAACCAGCATATTTAAAGAAAATAATAGAAGACCTCAATCGCTGTTCCGCCGGAACTTCCGCACCAGCAAAAGGCTTGTTTTTGGTAGATGTGGGATATAATTGGGAAGATAAAAGACGATAGACGGATAGATAATAGATTTTCTAAACTTTTAATTTTTACTTGATCTTTTTTTAAACAATTTTAAACCAAATCAAACTAAATCAAACAATATTAAACATACAATTGTAAATGAAAGAAAAAACAACTTGGGAACTGCTTAAAAGACTTTTTACGATTGGGATGACCTTTCGCAATTGGTTCATTTTTACTTTGGCTATTTCTATTTTGCTGGCGTTGGTTTCCGTTTATCGTCCGTATCTTACGATGCAAGTGGTAGATAACGATATCATAAAACTCGGCGACAAAGATTTGATGATGAAACATATTTATATGTTGATTGGTTTGGTGATTGCAGAAACTTTTTTGAACTTTTTCTTGGTTTATTTTTCAAACTTTATCTCTCAAAATGTAATTCGTGAGATTCGTCAGAAGTTGTATGCAAAACTTATTTATTTCAAAACTTCTTTTTTTGATAAAACAAGCATCGGCCAATTGGTAACTAGAGCTGTAGGAGATGTAGAAACCATCGCCGTAGTATATACAGACGGATTTTTAATGGTTTTCGGCGATGTTTTAAGAATTGTTTTTGTCTTAATCGCCATGTTTCAGGTTGATGTCAATTTATCCTACATTTCCCTAGTTATTTTGCCATTGATGGTTTTTATCACCAGATTCTTCCAAAAAAGATTGAAAAAAGCTTTTGGAGACGAACGAACTTGGACATCTAATCAAAATTCTTTTGTACAAGAACGTTTGCAAGGAATGCAGCTCATTCAAGTTTTCAATAGACAAAGACAAGAATACAAGAAGTTTGATAACATCAATGCAACTTTGGAAAGCGCACTTTTGAAAACAGTGTTTATCTTCTCATTATTTTTCCCAGTTGTAGAATTAATTTCTTCCTTGTTTATTGGTTTTATCTTATTTTATGGGGGTTACATTACGATTTCTGCGGGCGTTGTGATTGCCTTTATTCAATATATTTCCATGTTAATCAGGCCATTACGTCAAATTGCCGATCGATTTAATAATATCCAACGTGGAATTGTGGGTGCAGAAAGAGTTTTGGGTTTGATGGATCAAGATTTAGCAATGACTAATGATGGAACTTTATCTAAGCAAAATTTTGAAGGAAAAATTGAATTTCAAAATGTACATTTTGCTTATGATGAAAAGCAGGAAGTATTGAAAGGCATCAGTTTTAAAGTAAATCCTGGCGAAAGTGTAGCAATTGTAGGTGCAACTGGCGCTGGAAAATCTACGATTATTAGTTTGATTACAAGATTGTACGAAATCAATTCTGGTAAAATTTTAATTGATGATGTGAATCTTCCTGAGTACGAAATGTACAATTTGCGCAGCCATATTGGTGTAGTTTTGCAAGATGTTTTCCTTTTCCACGGTAGTATTTATGAAAATTTAGCTTTTGGCGATGAAAGTATCACGCTGGAACAGATAAAACGCGTTGCAAAAGATATTGAAGTAGATGAATTTATAGAAAGTTTGCCGGGTGGTTATGATTATGTTGTGAGTGAACGAGGTTCTTCTATTTCCCTTGGTCAGCGACAATTGTTGTCTTTTCTTAGAGCGTATTTATCAAATCCGAAAATTCTAATTTTAGATGAAGCTACCTCGTCCATAGATGTAGAAAGTGAAAAATTAATACAAAGAGCTACAGAAAAGATAACGAAAGATAGAACTTCCATTATCATTGCACACAGACTTTCTACGATTGTGAATGCAGATAAAATAATCGTGATGGATGGCGGAAAAATTGTGGAAGAGGGAAGGCATGTAGAGTTGCTTTCACAAAATGGATATTATTCTACGCTGTATAAAAGTCAGTTGATTGGTGAAGAAGATGAAACAAATACTAGATTGTATAAAAATATTAAATAAAATTCAGACAAAACCCTTATATTTAGTGATATTCTAAGATAAAGTATAATTAATTTAAATATTTATTAATTTTTACTTGCACAGTATTTTTTTTTTTTGCTTTGTAAAGCAATTTTGATAATTACATCAAAATGAAAAAAAAAGTTTACTAATTAAAACTTTTACAAATGAAAAAATTAATTTATGGAATTGCTGTTTTAGCATTATTTTCTTGTGAATCTGATGTATTAAATTCACAATTAGAAAATAGCCCAAAAATCGAAAGTACAAATACAGATGATGCGTTGGCGAGAAAAGTTATTTTTCAGGCAAGTTGGGATGAGTGGGGAAGAACATCTAAACAATGTAATGGTTGGGGTTTGTGTAATTTTCACTCTTGTTGGTTTTGTGAATCAACAGGTAAATATTCTGGTAAAGTTGAAGTTGATTCTGTAACTAAAGAAGGTTATTTGTTCGTTGTTTTAGATCCAAATGATCTAGTGCAAAATGATGCAATTATTGGAAATTCTGTTTTTTACGTAGATAATGATATAGATAATAGCATCGCAACTTTGCATCAAGGTGCCTACAATTTTGATTCAAGTATTGGTGAATTCGGTGGATATAAAATTGCTATTACAGTTAAATAAACTAATAATGGAACATTATGTATCACATAATGTTCCATTTTTAAATACCTTCTATGATTAAAAAACCAATATTTTACCTATTTACCTCTTTATCTATGATTTCTTGTCAAATTAATGGTAATTTTAAAGGTTTGTACAGTTATTATGAGACAACTAGAAAGCAAAATCCAAATTTATTTATAAAAAATGAAGGTAATATTTGCAGTCTTCCCAATTGTCAGAACGTATATATTACTAATGGTAAGCAACTGAGCAATTGTTTAAAAAATAAAGAAAAAAGTCTTATTTATATTTGGGGTCCGAAATGTACAAGCAAAATTTGTATTCCATTAGATATCGTTCAAAAAATTTGCACTAAAAAAAATATTAAATTATATATTGTTGCAGAATATTATGATTCCGAAATGATGGATAAGAAATATAATATAGAATACCCAATTTTCGGAATTGATACTGAATATTATAAAACTAATGTTACAAAAAAGTATTTAAATAGTTTTTTAAATGATTTATCTGCAGAAATCCAAGTCGAAAATAGATATCTGTATTTTGAGGAAGGTAAATTTGTAAAAAGCTATGAAGATTTAAATGATTTTGAAAACGAAATGTAAATTATTGTAATTGCATCTAATGTAATTAATTTTCAACTTTTTAGTTTTTAAAAAACCAATTAAAACGAAGACAAGATCTAATCGCTGATCTCTAAATAATTTTTTGCAATTCTGATGAAATTCCTTGAATGTATTTTTTATCAAAGTTCTTCGAAGGTTTTGGACCCTCGGAGGTTTAATAAACAAGTAATTGCAGATCTTCAAAAAAAAGATATTTTTTATTTTAGCCCAGATAGAAGTGGCATCCTTTTGCAACACGAAGTGGCGCAAAAGATATAACGGATAGCTGGTCGAGGTCTTCGAAAAAGCGAAGATCTTCATGCTCCTGAAAACAAAAGATCCGCTCAATTTCTTGAACGGATCTTTTATATTTTAGAGATTGCTTCGTACCTCGCAATGACGTTTTACATCATTCCTGGCATTCCACCTCCCATGTGTGCATGTCCGGCATCTTCTTTAGCAACTTCTGTAATCACACATTCCGTTGTCAAAAGCATACCTGCAACAGATGCTGCATTTTCTAAGGCTACACGAACCACTTTTGTAGGATCGATTATTCCAGCTGCAAACATTTGTACATATTCGTCTGTTTTTGCATTGAATCCGAAATCTCCAGTTCCTTCTGCAACTTTTGCTACAACTACAGAACCTTCGCCACCTGCATTGGTAACAATTTGTCTCAATGGTTCTTCGATCGCTCTTTTTATAATTTTTATACCTGTATTTTCATCTTGATTGATGCCTTCAACATTGATAGCCGTAATTGCGCGAACTAAAGCAACACCACCACCTGCAACAATACCTTCTTCTACTGCTGCTCTCGTAGCATGAAGTGCATCGTCTACACGGTCTTTTTTCTCTTTCATTTCTATTTCAGAAGCTGCTCCAATGTAAAGAACTGCAACTCCACCAGCTAATTTAGCCAATCTTTCTTGCAATTTTTCTTTGTCATAATCGGAAGTTGTTGTTTCCATTTGAGCCTTGATCTGGTTTACTCTACCTTTGATTTGGCTTTCTTCTCCTGCTCCGTTGATGATTGTCGTATTGTCTTTGTCAATCATTACTTTTTCTGCAGTTCCAAGCATTTCCATAGTCACATTTTCCATGGTGTGACCTTTCTCTTCAGAAATTACGGTTCCACCTGTCAAAATTGCGATATCTTCCAACATTGCTTTTCTTCTGTCTCCAAAACCTGGCGCTTTCACGGCAGCAATTTTTAGAGAACCTCTCAATTTATTTACAACTAAAGTCGCTAATGCTTCTCCTTCAACTTCTTCACAGATAATTAAAAGAGCTTTTCCTGCTTGTGCAACTGGCTCCAAAACTGGTAGCAAATCTTTCATAGAAGAGATTTTTTTCTCTACCAATAAAATGTAAGGATTTTCTAATTCAGTCGTCATTTTTTCCGGATTCGTCACGAAATATGGCGATTGGTAACCTCTATCAAACTGCATTCCTTCTACAACATCTACCGTTGTATCTGTTCCTTTTGCTTCTTCTACAGTGATTACACCTTCTTTACCTACTTTTCCGAAAGCTTCAGCGATTAATGCACCGATAGTTTCTTCGTTATTTGCAGAAATAGATGCAACTTGTTTTATTTTTTCAGAATCGTTTCCTACTTCTTGAGATTGAGATTGTAGGTTTTCTACAACTGCTTTCACAGCTTTGTCGATTCCTCTTTTCAAATCCATTGGGTTTGCACCTGCTGCTACGTTTTTCAAACCTTCTCTTACGATAGCTTGAGCCAAAACTGTAGCGGTAGTAGTTCCATCTCCAGCAATATCATTGGTTCTAGAAGCAACTTCCTTCACCATTTGAGCGCCCATGTTTTCTACTTTGTCTTCTAGCTCAATTTCTTTTGCTACAGAAACACCATCTTTGGTAACGTGTGGTGCACCGAAAGATTTTTCGATTACTACGTTTCTACCTTTTGGTCCTAATGTTACTTTAACTGCATTTGCCAAAGCATCTACACCTCTTTTTAGTGCGTCTCTGCTTTCTATATCGAATTTTATTTCTTTTGCCATTTTATTTTTGCTTTATGCTTTAAGCCTTATGCTTTAAGCAATTATTAATTTAATTTGAAATAACGATAGGCTTATGCTTAATGCCTATCGCCTAATGCTTTTATTCTATGATAAAACTCCCAAAAGATCTGCTTCCTTTACGATCAAATAATCTGTACCTCCAATTTTCAATTCTGTACCAGAATATTTTCCGTAAAGTACTTTATCACCCACTTTTACAGTGGTAGGTTCGTCCACTTTTCCTGGACCAACTGCTACTACAATACCTTCTTGTGGTTTTTCTTTTGCGCTATCTGGAATGATGATTCCTGATGCTGTTTTAGTTTCTGCAGCTGTAGGTTCTACAAGAACTCTATCTGCTAAAGGTTTGAAATTTACTGACATATTATTTATATTTTTTAAATTCTTGTGAGGCAATTGTCCAATTTTGTGCCATTGGATTATATGTTTGAATTAACAATATTTGTCAGATTTAATATTTTTAAATCGGAAAATTTGGCAGATGTGGGAATTTTTTTAACACAACCTGTCCCGTGGAAAACGGGATAAGTTTCTTTATGATATTGCATAAAAGTTAGACATTAGTAAACATTAGTTTTAAAAATCAAAGATTTTTTGATTTATTGAAAATTTTTAATAATGCTTAAAATTATCCCCACGGATTGCACAGATTCACACGGATAAAACTTCCAACAACCCGAAAAAATTTATTTTTTTTTACTATTGTGTTCTAAAATATTTTCAATTTGATAAAACTAAACTTATGTGACTTATGTGTTAAAAATTTACGCGGTTAATACCCAAAAATCACTTCCAAACTCAAAACATCTAAAATATTGAAAATTATCTTCACGGATTGCACAGATTCACACGGATAAAATTTCCAACAACCCGAAAAAAATTTATTTTTTTTTCTAATGTGTTCTAAAATATTTTCAATTTGATAAAACTAAACTTATGTGACTTATGTGTTAAAAAAATTACGCGGTTAATACCAAAAAACATCCTCAAAAACATCTAAAATATTGAAAATTATCCCCACGGATTGCACAGATTCACACAGATAAAACTTCCAACAACCCGAAAAAATTTATTTTTTTTAATAATGTATTCTAAAATATTTTCAATTTGATAAAACTAAACTTATGTGACTTATGTGTTAAAAATTTACGCGGTTAATACCCAAAAATCTCCTCCAACCTCAATACTTCCATTCTATTTTCCAAAGTCGGATCTGCTTTTATCACATCTTTGTAATTACCAACCAACGCAGTATTGTATTTTGCATTTTCAATATCTATTTTGTAGAAATTTTCTAAATCGGCTAAAGTCATTTCGCTTATTTGAGCGTAAATATCTTTTCGCAAATCGTGATTGATTCCCAACTTTTTCTGATTGTAATTTTTGAAGAAAATATTCTGACGGTTGATTCTGCTCGAAGCAATTTGTTTTAAAATATTGCTTTTTGCATTTTCAAATTGAGGTTTTAATAAAGGAAAATTCTCCATTAAATCTTTGATTGCATCATTTGCATCTACCAATTTATCTGGTTGCGTTCCGATATAAGCGATGATGTAGTTGTGCTTATCTTTTATAGCTGATGCATTGTATGATACATAAGCAGAATACGCCAAAGATCTACTTTCACGTAATTCTTGAAAAACAATGGAAGATAATCCTCGTCCAAAATATTCATTAAAAACATTTATTTTTCCAAATTCATACGGATTTACAGTCGCAGATTTGGCAATTTTCAGCATTTCAACTTGCACCATATCGTATTCTGCGAAATAGATTTTTCCCGTAGTTTCTGGTTCAGGATAAATTTTTGGCGATGAAATTTCTAAAGATTTTGCTTGAATTAAATTTGCTATTTCATTCTTAAATGCTGCATATTTTTTACCATAAAAGAAAATTTCATAATCTTGAAGCAAAAGATTTTGAATGATTTTAATTAAATTTTCTGAAGTCAAATTTTGCATTTCCTCCGCAGAAAGAAAATCTAAAGCACGGGAATTTTTGCCAAATTTCGCATAGCTGGAAATCGCATTGATGATTTTTTGCTTGTCTTTTTTATTATATGCTCTCGCTTCCAAAACAGTTTCTACCACTTCTTGATAAATTTCTTCGTCTGAAGCTAAATTTTGAATAAAATTGAACAAAAGCTGTGTTCCTTTTGCAATATTTTCTTCCAAACCAGAAAGCATCCAACTGATATGATCTGACGTAACTTGAAAACTATGCGTAATTCCCAATTTGTAAAATTCCGCTTTGATGTCTTCCGCAGATTGCGTATTTGTCCCCAAATAATCCAACAAATTAAAAGCAGTATCTATTTGATTATCATGGTCTTTACCAATAGGAAATAAAAAATTAACTTGTGCAATTTCGCTGTATTTATTCTCAACAAAAGAAATGGTTCTACCCAGAATTTCCTCCACTTGAATTTCTTTTTCAAAATCTATAAAAACAGGTTCTACAGGAATTGATGGAATTTTCTGAATCTCCTGATAAAATTCTGAATCTGCTTCTCTATTAATTTTAATCGGCGTGATTTTCGGATTTTCTACTCGAATTAAATCTTCATTTTCGCCTTGGTTTTTATAAACGGCTGCATAATTTTCATCAAAAAATTCATTGGCAAATTGTACCAAATCTTCTTTTGAAATTTCCGAATACAAATCCATTTCCTGCAATTCTTCTTCCCAATTCGTGTCTTTAATAAAATTATCATAAAGCGTTGTTGCCAAACCGTTTGCGGATTCCCAAGCTTTCCAACGTTGCATTTTCATGTCGTTCAAAATAGCTGGCAAAAGCCAATCTGCAAAATTTCCGTCTTTTAATAATTGAATTTGAGCCAACAAAAACTGTTCACCTTCCTCTAAAGTCTGATTTTCTTTCGGAATAATGACCATAGAAAAATAGCCATATTCTTTGAAACTCGCATTAAAAGCTCCTGCTCGCAATACTTTTTGTTTTTGGTTGAGGTTAATATCCACCAAACCAACTTCGCCATTATTACACAAAATTTGCGAACACAATTCTGATAATCGAGATTCGTGCGTTCCAAAACTGTCTGTTCTCCATGCAATTTGCAATCTCGGCATGGTTGGACTTTGTACCGTAATTGTCGATTTCTCTGTGAAAGGTTTTTCTATAATTTTATCTTTAGCAATGATTTCTTTTGGTTTCAATTCTCCGAAAGTTTCATTAATTAATTGAATGGATTTTTCATAATCTAAATCTCCCACCAAAACAATTGCCATATTATTTGGTACATAAAAATCATCAAAATACTGATGAATTGCCTTCATAGAAGGATTTTTCAAATGCTCGGCTTTTCCAAGCGTGGTTTGTTGTCCGTTTGGATGTGTGGGAAAAAGCAGTTCCATCAACGCATAATTCACCAATCTGCCGTCATTATCTTGCGCTCTATTAAATTCTTCGTAAACGGATTCCAATTCGGTGTGAAAAAGTCGTAAAGTCAGTTCAGAAAAACGTTCTTTTTCTATTAGAAGCCATTTTTCCAGTTCATCTTTTGGGATGTAATTTTTGTATATCGTTTCGTCTAGCCAAGTGTGCGCGTTGGTTCCAGTTGCACCGATGGAAGAAAGAAGTTTGTCGTATTCATTGGGAATTGCGAACGTTGCGGCTTTGGTAGAAAGTGCATCTATTTTAGTATAAATTTCTTTTTTCTCTTCTAAATTTTCAGAATTTTTTCGCTTTTCATAGAGATCAGATATTTCGTCTAGCAATTTTTTTTCTTCGGTCCAATTTGCAGTTCCAATTTTGCTGGTCCCTTTAAACATCATGTGTTCCAGATAATGTGCAAGACCAGTATTGTTTTTTGGATCGCGATTAGAACCAGTTTTAACGGCAATATAGGTTTGAATTCCAGGTTTCTCGTCATTTTTGGCGAGATAAACTTGCAATCCGTTTTCCAAAGTGTAGGTTCTCACACCATATTGATCGTCTGGAATTGCGGTGTAGGAAATGTTGTTTTTATCGGTGTAGGTTTGAGATGTTTGAGTTTTTTCTAGGGATTTTATGTTTTTCAAATTTATTTTATATTTATCTTGAAATTTAATTCGTTCTTCAATTCTTCAATTTTTAATTCTGCTGACTTGATAATTTTAACATCCGAAATCAAATCAAATAGTCTATCTCCTTTTGATTCATTTCTAGTTTGGATTAGTATTTTTAAATGATATTCTTTTCCGTGGCAAGACCTTTCAAGTTTTTCTATTGCATCATTTACGGTTTCGTATTTTCCTTGAATTTTTACTGGAACAGGTTTTTCATTAACGTGATTTTTTAGAAAACCGTCAATGCCAGAATTCCTTTGTACTGGTAAAGCATCTATACTATTTAAAAGAGCTATTTCGTAATCTGATTTTTCAAGGTAACTATCCGAACCTTTATTTAGAAGAGCGGATTCGGTAATTATCATATCTTCTAACCTTTTATTTGCTAGTTCAACTGCGTCAGTTGAGGCATCAATTCCTATAAAATTTCTATCCATAGATTTTGCAGCAACACAAGTAGTTCCGCTACCACAGAATGGGTCAACTACCAAATCCCCTTTGTCTGTTACTATTTTGATAATTTCTTTTAATAGTAATACAGGTTTTTGAGTAGGATACCCAACTCGTTCTTTTGCTTTTGGATTTAGATATGGGATTTCCCAAGTATCTGATAATGGCACGCCTTTTTTTTCTTTACCCAAAACTATATTTCCGTTTTCATCTGTTTTGTAAACAGATTTACCATTTGTCGTTTTTTCTCTGTCTTGTAAGATTTGGTCTATGTTCGTGGTTGGTGCATAGTCAGTGTAAAATTGGTTAAATTTAAAATCGTCAGATTTTGAATAAAAATAAATGTTTTGGTGTGAATTCAATAATCCTTTTTTTGAATTTGACCATCTTTTATAACTCCAAATTATTTCACTTCTAAAGTTTTTCATTCCGAAAACTTTATCAAGGGTAACTCGGATATAATGCGAAGCAACTTTATCACAATGCAGAAAAACACTTCCTGTGTTTTTTAAAACTCTTTTACATTCAATTAAGCAAGACTCAATTAAGAATAAATAATCATCTAAAGATTCCCAACTGTCGCTGAATTCATATTTTTTACTAGAATCACGAGTAACTAAAGAATGTTTCTTTTGCGTATAAAAAGGTGGGTCAAAATATACTAAATCAACAGAATTCGATTTGAGTTCGGTCAATTTTTCTAAACAGTTCCCTTTATAAATTTCATTAACATCCATTTACTTTGTCTTTTTGTCTGCTATATCAGTTAAAATTTTGAATAAATCATATCCAGTATATTTTTTTACAAAAGCCCAAGCTTCATCACCACCATAATATTCACCCTTAACTCCTTTGTAGTAAGTTGCCAAAATCTTTTGAATTTTAGTTGCCTGCGTTCTTTGTGGATAATAGAACATTACTCTGATAGGTTTATGACCATAACTTGTAATACACTCAACTCTTGTATGCTCTTTGGTAATGTGGTCTCCATCAGTTGTAGCATCTCGCCATTTTATTTCAATCGCATTATTATTGTCTAAAAAATCAATTTCAAATGTTTTGGGTTTTGAACCGACATTATTTTTAACAAGTGTTCTTTTTCCTTTCAAATTATTAAATCGAAAACAAAGAACGGCAGCTTCCTCTAAAAATGACCCAGCATATTTATATAAGAATCGACCAGTATTTTGGTATTCGTCTATTAATTGCCCGTCTTTGTTAGAAATTCCTAAAACACGATATATTAAATAATGTGAATTATCATCCTCCAACATTTCTTCTTTTCTTTCCTCAATTTTGGTATTTAGAGTTTCGGCATATAAGTTTGATAACTCTTCGATTTTTGAATAGAGTAAATCGTAGTCTGTTCCGTCTTTTTTTGATTTTTCAATTTCACTTGTTCCAAATATTTCTGCTTCTTCTATTAGTAAAGCTTTGTTTTTGCCTTTGGTGTCAATTCCAATAAACTCACAGTATTCAATTAGTTCTGATTTGTTCAAATTATATACTTTCAATTTTCTTTTTTTTCAAATTTACAAAATTATTATATTATTTTAGAAATAGTTTAATGCGCCTCCAACCAATTCTTCCCTTCGCCAACTTCTACCAAAAGCGGAACTTTTGTTTCTACGGCGTTTTCCATTTCGGTTTTAATGAGGGTTTTCATTTGGGCAACTTCGTCGGTGGGAACTTCAAAAATAAGTTCATCATGAACTTGCAAAAGCATTTTTGATTTTAAATTTTCTTCGGTTATTTTTTTATCAATATTAATCATGGCAATTTTTATCACATCTGCTGCACTTCCTTGTATTGGCGCATTCACTGCGTTTCTTTCGGCTTGTCCACGTACTACAAAATTGTTGGAATTGATGTCTTTTAAATGTCTTTTTCTACCCAAAATTGTAGAAACATAACCCATTTCTTTTGCCGATTCTAACTGACTTGCCATGTAAATTTTCAGTTGAGGATAGGTGGCAAAATAATTTTCTATCATTTCTTTGGCTTCCTTTCGGGAAAGTCCGGTTTGCTCTGCTAAACCAAAAGCACCTTGTCCGTAAATAATTCCAAAATTGACCGTTTTTGCATTGCTTCGTTGGGTTTTTGTAACTTCTTCAAGCGGAATGTCGTACAATTTTGCAGCGGTAGAAGCGTGGATATCTTCGCCATTTTGAAAGGCTTTTATCATCACTTCTTCGCCAGAAATTTCTGCAATCAGACGTAATTCTATTTGAGAATAATCGGCAGAAATTAATTCAAAACCATCATTTGCCACAAAAGCACCACGAATTTGCTGTCCTCTTTCTGTACGAATTGGGATATTTTGCAAATTCGGATTTACACTGGAAAGTCTTCCTGTTGCAGCCGTGGTTTGAGAAAAATTGGTGTGAACTCGGTTGGTTTTTGGCTCAATCTGCGTTGGCAAAGCATCTACATAAGTGGATTTCAATTTTTGATAAGTTCTGTATTTCAGAATATATTGGATGATTTCATTATCGTGTGCTAATTTTTGCAAAATATCTTCGCCCGTTTTGTATTGTCCGGTTTTTGTTTTCTTGGCTTTTGGATCTAATTGCATTTTGTCAAAGAGAACTTCGCCGAGTTGTTTTGGGGAATTCATATTAAATTCTTCACCAGAAATCTCGAAAATTTTGCTTTCTAATTCTCGCAAATCTTTTTCAAGATCGATGCTTTCTTTTTCTAGCCAAGTTTTATCAATGCTGATTCCTGTGAGTTCCATTTTTGCAAGAACGAGCATCAAAGGCATTTCTACTTTGTAAAATAAATCTTCCAGACTTTCTTTCTTCAGTTGAGGTGCGAAAAGTTCGTACAATTGAAAGGTAACATCTGCATCTTCTGCAGCATATCTGGTTTGTTCAGATAATTCTACATCTCGGAAATTACCTTGATCTTTTCCTTTTTTACCAATGATGGATTCTATGGAAACGGGAATATAATCCAAATACATTTCCGAAAGATAATCCATGCCATGTCTGCCATCTGGATTGAGAAGATAATGCGCAATCATCGTATCAAAAAGGTTTCCTTTGATTTTTACATTGTATTTCTGCAACACTTTAAAATCATATTTAAAGTTGTGTGCAATTTTGATAAGGTCTTCCTTCTCAAAAAATGGTGCGAGAATTTCTAATTTTTTTAAAACTTCCGCCTGATCTTTTGGAAAGGGAACGTAATACGCCAAACCTTTTTTGTAGGAAAAACTAATGCCGACCAATTCTGCTTCAATTTCATTTAGAGATGTAGTTTCGGTATCAAAACAAACGGCTTTTTGGGCACAAAGATTTTTTACCAAAGTATATAATGCCTTATCTGAATCTACAAACTGATACAAATGATCAGTTCCTTCAATGGTATTTTTGGTCGTGGTTGCGTGATCTAATTCTTCAAAATTGGCGAATAAATCCAGCTGTCCTGTCTGAATTGCTGGTGTAGTTGCTTTTTTTTCTTCGGACTTCGGACTTCCATCTTCCGACTTCTGAAATGCGCGATACAAGTTTTCATACAATCTCCGGAATTCAATTTCATCGAAAATTTCTTTTACCAATTCAAAATTTGGCTCGTCCAGATCGTATTGTTCTTGCTTAAATTCTATCGGTGCATCGCAAAGAATAGTTGCCAATTTTTTAGATAAAATTCCCATTTCTGCACTTGCTTCTACTTTTTCTTTTAGTTTTCCTTTGATGTCGGCGGTATTTGCTAAAAGATTTTCTATACTTCCGTATTCTTTCAGGAATTTTTTGGCGGTTTTTTCTCCAACACCTTGCAAACCAGGGATGTTATCTACAGCATCTCCCATCATTGCAAGAAAATCGATCACTTGTTTTGGGTCTTCAATCTCGAATTTTGCTTTTACTTCTTCAACACCCAAAATTTCAATCTCGCTGCCTTTCATGCTGGGTTTGTAGATTTTTATTTTTTCCGTAACCAATTGCGCAAAATCTTTGTCTGGCGTAACCATAAAAACGTCGTAACCTTCTTTTTCAGCTTTGCAAGCGATGGTTCCGATTACATCATCTGCTTCATAACCTTGTACGCTCAAACTTGGAACGTGCATGGCTTCTAAAATCCTGTGAATATAAGGAATAGAGAGTTTTATAGCTTCTGGTGTTTCGCTTCTATTGGCTTTGTATTCTGCGAAATCTACGGTACGAACGGTTGATTCTCCTACATCAAAAACGACAGCCAAATGCGATGGTTTTTCTCGGCGAATTAATTCTATTAAAGAATTGGTGAAGCCAAAAATTGCAGATGTATCCATTCCAGTACTCGTCAATCTTGGACTTCTGATCAATGCATAATATCCACGAAAAATCATGGCATAAGCATCTATTAAATATAATCTTTTGTCGGTTTTGCTGATTTCTTCTTTTTTTATATCTGAATTTTCCATGTTTTGGCTTTGCAATTTTGAATGAAAACAAAGATAATGTTTTCTTTAGGGAAAATTTGTGGTGATTGTTTTTTTTGTGAATTTGAATTGATGGATTGGCTGCGCTGATTTTTTTTTACGTGAGGTTTTTTTGAAATACGTGATGAAATTTTGCCCACAGATTTTACAGATATTTTTATTGCATTATTTTCATGGCGATGATTTTTTTGCGCTAGGTTTTATAAACTTTGTGATGAGATTTTGCTCAAGGTTGTTTTGAAATATTTGATGAAATTTTGCCCACAGATTTTACAGATCTTCACAGATTTTTTTTTGCATTATTTTCATGGTGGTGATTTTTTTGCGCTAGGTTTTATAAACTTTGTGATGAGATTTTGCTCACGGATTGCACAGATTTTCACAGATTTTTTTGTTTAATTTTGATAATTAATTTCTGGATGGTTGAAAAGTGATTTGATTTGGAAGATAATCGAATTGACTCACAGATTGCACAGATTTTCACAGATTTTTTTGTTGAATTTTGATAATTAATTTCTGGATGGTTGAAAAGTGTTTTGATTTGGAAGATAATCGAATTGACTCACAGATTGCACAGATTTTCACAGATTTTTTTGTTGAATTTTGATAATTAATTTTTGGATGGTTGAAAAGTGATTTGATTTTGAAGATAATTGAATTGACTCATAGATTGCACAGATTTTCACAGATTTTTTTGTTGAATTTTGATAATTAATTTCTGGATGGTTGAAAAGTGTTTTGATTTGGAAGATAATCGAATTGACTCACAGATTTTCACAGATTTTTTTGTTGAATTTTGATAAGTAATTTCTGGATGGTTGAAAAGTGATTTGATTTTGAAGATAATTGAATTGACTCACGGATTGCACAGGTTTTCACAGATTTTTTTGTTGAATTTTGATAATTAATTTCTGGATGGTTGAAAAGTGATTTGATTTTGAAGATAATTGAAGTGGTACACAGATCTTCTATCGTTAAAAACCTTTGATTTTATATATACTCTGCGCCCCGACTTGAGTGGAATTCCTTTTTTTTGGTGGCTGAGCTTGTCGAAGCCAGTAAAAAAAAGAATGGGAACGGAAGGCGGAAATGTGCGCCACAAGAAATTATTACACATTCGACGAAGTCAAATTGGCGCGCCAAAAAAAACATAAACTGACATTTCGGAAAAGCCATTGATACCCAAAAAATTCGGGGAGAAACTCATTCTATTTTCATAAATTGCAGATTAAATTTAAAATGTGGCAAAATTGAGAACGGCATATTTCTGTCAGAATTGTGGAGCGCAATCTGCACAATGGATGGGACAATGCAAAAATTGTAACGAGTGGAATACTTTGGTGGAAGAAGTGGTGGAGAAAAAAGCGGCAAATGTTGCTGGATTTACCAAGAAAAAGCAAAATCTAATCAACATTATTGAAGTTGAAACGCAAGACGAACCAAGAATTGTAACCATTTCTGATGAATTGAATCGTGTTTTAGGTGGCGGAATTGTTTTGGGTTCTGTAATATTGATTGGTGGCGAACCGGGAATTGGAAAATCTACGCTTTTGTTGCAATTGGCGCTGAAAATGAAGAAGAAAATTCTCTATGTTTCTGGCGAAGAAAGCACTTCCCAAATAAAAATGCGCGCAGATAGATTGACGGATATTCAAAATCCTGAATGCTTTTTGTACACGGAAGTTTCTGTGGAAAAAATATTGCACGAAGCCAAGAAATTGCAACCCGATTTGATGATTATCGATTCTATACAAACCATTTATTCTCAAACTATTGAGAGTTCGCCTGGTTCGGTTTCCCAAATCAGAGAATGCTCTAATGAAGTTATAAAATTTGCGAAAGACACGAATACACCGATTATTTTGGTAGGTCACATTACGAAAGATGGAAATATTGCGGGTCCGAAAGTTTTGGAACATATGGTAGATGTGGTTTTGAATTTTGAGGGCGATAGAAATCATCTTTTCCGTTTGCTTCGTGCAGACAAAAACAGATTTGGATCTACGGCAGAAATTGGGATTTACGAAATGGTTTCGCAAGGTTTGAAAGAGGTGAAAAATCCGTCGCAAATTTTGATTTCTAAAAATAGAGAAGACCTTTCTGGGAATGCAATTGCCGTAACTTTGGAAGGAAATCGCGCCATGCTTTTGGAGATTCAGGCTTTGGTAAGCACCGCTGTTTACGGTACGCCGCAAAGAAGTTGCACTGGTTTTGATGCGAAAAGATTGAATATGTTATTGGCAGTTTTGGAAAAAAGAGCAGGATTTCAATTGGGTGCAAAAGATGTTTTTTTGAATATTACTGGCGGAATTAAAACGGGAGATCCAGCATTAGATTTGGCAGTTATCGCGGCAATTTTATCAAGTAATGAAGATATTTCTATTTCTGAAAAAATCGTTTTTGCGGGAGAAATTGGTTTAAATGGCGAAATTCGTCCTGTGACGAAAATAGAACAACGCATTTCTGAAGCTGAAAAAATGGGATATGACAAGATTTTTGTGTCTGGACATAATAAAATTCCGAAGAAAAATTTTGCGATAAAAATTGAGGAAGTGAATAAGATTGAGGATTTTCATGAGCGGTTGTTTTAGTGATAATTTGATCAGAGCGAGCGTTGTTAGGGCTTTAAGCTCTAACAACGCTTTCCACGGTTTTCAATGATGAGTTTAACAAGTAATAAAATGAAAACAAATGTATTTCCGCTAGAAACTGAACGATTCTATCATATTTATAATAGAGGAATAAACGGTGGAGAATTATTTTTTGAAGAGCAGAATTATTTTTATTTTTTAAAACTGCTAACAGAAAAAGTAAAGCCCGTTGCAAAAATATACAGTTATTGTTTGATGAAAAATCACTTTCATATTTTAGTAAGAATAAATAGTGAAGGTGAAATAAGGTCTGGTTTCCCGGATAAAAATGATATTGAAATTGAAAAAATAATTAGTCGGCAATTTTCTAATACATTTAATAGTTATTCTCAAGCAATAAATAAACGTTTTGGAAGAACTGGGAAATTATTTGAACTTCCGTTTAGAAGGAAAAAAATAATAACCGAACAACAATTGGTGAATTGTATTTTGTACATCAATAAAAATCCGGCAAAACATAAGATTGAAAGTGATTTTTTTAAATATCCTTATTCGTCGATTGAAAATATTTTATCTAAAAATAATTTCTTTGTAGAAAGTAAAGAAGTCATAGATTTATTTGATGACGAAATAAATTTAAGAATTGCATTGAAGAACTTTGGTGTTTGATTGGGAGTGCGTTAAAGAGCCTTGTTAGAGCTTTAAGCTCTAACAAGGCTGATTGCGTAAAAGTGTGAATATATAAAAACGAAAGTTGGAGGAGTTTTGAATAGCCATCATAAACTCTGATGAATTTGTTAGGAAATCGGTTTGATAGCCTTGTTAGAGCTTAAAGCTCTAACAAGGCTGATTGCGCAGAAATAGAAATTAAAAAAATAGATGAAAGAAAAATTCCTAAAATATTACAACCAACTTGCACCAACTTACGACGAAAATCGCTTTGAAAATTCTTATGGGAAATATATTGATGCACAAGAAAGATATTTTTTAAATAAATTTTTCAGTAAAAATAATCGTACTAACATTTTAGATTTAGGTTGCGGAACGGGTCGATTACTGAATTTTGCGACGCATGGTTTAGATTTTAGCGCAGAAATGCTGAAAGTTGCAAAAGAAAAATTTGCTGATAAAAATTTGAAAGTAGGAGAAATTTCAAGTTTTGATTTTGATGTGAAGTTTGATTGTATTTTTTGCTTTCATGTGATTATGCACCAAACGAAAGAAGAAACTGGATTATTTTTAAAAGAATGCTCTAGAAATTTGACAAAAAATGGTTTTTTAATTTTCGATTATCCTACAAAATCCAGAAGTAAAAAGGAAAATGGGGAGAATAATTGGCATGCAAAAAACACTTTTTCAGAGGTAGAAATATTTAATTTGGTGGAAAACGATTGGAAAATAATTGAAAAAAAAGGAGTTTTATTATTTCCAATTCATCAAATTTCAAAAAAATTGAGAATCTTATTCTTGCCTTTGGATATTTTGCTTTGCAAAACATTTTTTAAAAAATGGGCGTCTTATAATATTGTAGTTTTACAAAGGAAATGAGAAAATTGCTTCAAAAACTTTTGCCCTATTCTGTGAAATTGCAGATAAAAATCTTTCAAAGGACTTTGCAGGAGCGAAATAGTCAATTTAATTAGTCAGCCATTAAAAACTATTTAAACAACTGATTAATAGTTATTTAGAAGTTATAAAGTTTGTTTATATCTGCAAGAAAACGTATCTTTATGTA
>NZ_JABSNO010000032.1 GCF_013294015.1 Frigoriflavimonas asaccharolytica | reverse complement strand
TTTTGTAAAAATTGACCTACAATATTGGCTGGATAAACCTTTTGAAGAGCACATAGAACCGCCACCAAAATTTATACAAGGGGTTCTTTTTTAAAGAACGTAATTTTATATCAATCAACTCAATAAAATAACGCATTTTTACAACAAACAATTTTGTTTAGGACAGGATTGATTCAAGATACTTATTTTGAAATTCAGGTTTTACAGAACTATGATAAAATACAAATTTATAGAAAGAATCGCCACCACAAGATCTCTCGTAAACTCTATTGTTATCATTTATACAGGTTCTTTTTTCATAACCAATTAATTTTTTATTAATTTTTATAGGTGTTTGATTATAATTTCTGAAATAATTATTCTCAAATATTAAAGGTTGCTTTATTTTTTTGACAACATTATAATTCTATATCTGTCTATCATATTCTCCTGGAAGATTTTTTGGAACAATTCTGCCATCTTTTAAGGTGTCAAAAATTATTCTTTCAAATTTTTTGAATTTATGAATATCTATTTGATGTTCGTAAATAGGAACTTCGGATTGCACAAAATTAATTTCTTTATTAAAAACCAAAAAAATAGTATCTGATTTAGAAACAACAGAATCCAGATATTTTGATTTCCTTTCGTAATCACTTTGTTGTGATAATACCATATTAAAAATCATTAAAGAAATTATTAAAACTATCTTTTTCATTTTAATTACAAATTGAATTCAATGGGTACTCCTAATTACTTCCTGCAAATTTACCTTTTTCGATAATATCTTCAATAATGTCATTAAATAAACCAATAGTAATATTTCCCCACCAATAGGTATTTTTCCCCAATTTCGATACCGTTCGTTAATTTTTCAATTGCTGTGGTTGATCTCCGGTTGGTTTGTAGTTGGATTGAAGTTTGAATTGCATTAAACAAAATTACGAAAAAGAAAAGAGGCTACCTCAATTTAGAGACAGCCTCTGAATACTGTTCTTGCTAAAATAGAATTTTACCCGTTTCTCCCATTTATAAAGAATATATTACTTCCACCTCTTTAAATGTAACCATACCATCTTTATTCCCTTTATCATAAATAAAATATTTTGTTTTTTCAGGTAAGAAAAAAACTATATCAAAATCGAAAGCTAACTTATATGGGTAAATTCTATTCCTCTCAATGTAACCTTCTGCGACTTGGTGAAAGGGGTCTATTGCAGGATATTTTTTATCTATTTCTTTGTAATGAATTTTTATTTCTCCCAAAGGGTTGCCGCACACAAACACATTCTTTTTGAGACTTTCATATCTAAATGACGCAATTAAATTTTTGCGTAAACTATCAGATTTATTTTTATATTCATCCATGTGTTCATCATTTATGTCATAATGAACAAAACGATAAATTAATTTTTTGCCTAATTTATTTTCCGACACAAAGGAAAATTCTTTACTAAAGGTATATGTTGTATAAGTTCCAATTTTTTTTGATTTAATTATTAAATCCTTTTTTTCCTTATTATACCAGGGATTACCCGCAAAGGTTGAAATAATAACTAATGTATCAGTGTTTTTTTTTATAGAATCAAGATATTTTGCTCTTTTCTCAAAATTTTGAGAAAAGAGCAAATTTGATATTAGAATTATTATTGTAAAAACTATTTTTTTCATCTTAATTACAACTGTCTTTTGCAGGAATTAACACACTCAAATCAAAACTTCCTTTAGGTATAAAGTTTTGAGTATAGTAAGGGAAATTTTTATATCTATCATTCACTTGTAAAGGAAAATTTGCAATGTCTTTAGTATTTAGCCAGTTGTGAAAATAATTCGTTTTCATTAAAGCTGTCATTGTTGCATATTCGCTTACTTCATATTTCCAATTAAATCCAAATTGATTTGCCATATTCGTTTGCCATCCTTGTGTTTCATTATTCCAATCATGATTTTGATGTAGAAAATTTGCTAAAGCGTCTGCATATGTTTGTGTATCAAAATATGGTAAACCAAAAATTTCTTCCATCCAGTAAGGGTGTATTTCTCCTGTTTGTAAATTCATAATTTTTTTTATGTGCATACAAATAACAGCTGCTAAATGTTCTTCAGGAATATTACTGTTAAAATCATTATTTTCACATATAGTTGGTAGATTATATGCAAGTGTTGGTACACCAGTAGCAGGATCCCATTGCAACATATGCCAATTCTTAAGGTCATTCAACATAAATGCATGTAAAAGTTCATGTATCAAGGTTGCTTCATTAAATAAATTTGAAGTATTATTTGTATTAATAACAATTTCTAAAATATTTCCATTATCGAATGACCTTGTTTGTCCTAAATAATTTGTTCCTAAATTTTCTCCTTTAAAAGCAATTGAAGGAGCATTAGTACCATTAAATTTTCTTAACATTTTTTGGAAAAGATTATCATTTGCAGGGTTTGCTGGTAAAGTTATTTTATTATCAGATAAGTTAGTATCACCAGATATTTTTTGTAAAATACATTTTACGTCAGTATTATTTAATGTTTCATCAATCAATATTGGTTTTGGCTTCACAGGAAAAACAATCACTCCCGAACCATCATCACAAGGCGAGGTAATCTTGGGTGCAACCTTGTTCGCATTGGCTTCTATGGCTAATACTTTTATTTGAATTTGATCGCAAGCATTTGTATAAACAGTGGCGATTACAGGGCCTGTACAAACTGGGCCATTACACGGTCCTTCACGTATATCATAACTTTTTGTCCAATCTCCGCAATTGTTAGATCCACCTGTGCCTCCAGAACTTCCGCCTCCTCCAGAGCTTCCACCACCTCCACTAGAACCACCACCAGAACTACCTCCATTAGGAGGAAAAGAAGGCCAATTAGGGTTGCGTGGATTTGCAGGTGGTTGATTATTTGGAGGAATACCAATTCCGCCTATTGGATTTCCTCCACCTGGTGGAATTTCTGTTGGAGGATATGGTGGATAATATGGTGGTCAAGGACCTTCCCCACCGATAAATGCTGTAATCCCAATTACCTTCTCATCTAATCCGTATGCCGTTACTTTACCACTAAAATTTTGAAATACATTTTCGGGCTTTTCCCCATATTCTACATCAGATTCATATTCCAAAACCTTTGCATCTACAATAATACCTCGCACTTCTTTTGCTTCAAAATTGTAAATGGTTTTTTCATCTCCCGTATTCACTAAATCAAAAATGTAATACGCTACATCTTCATCTTCTGTTTTTTTCAAAATAAAAGAGCTTTCTAAATTTGCAAAATTAATATTTCCTTTTGCTAAAGAAGAATTTTTAAACTTGCTTTTCACCTGGATTTTTAGATCGGTTCGCCCTGTTTTATTCTTAATAAATTTTGTAACGTGAGGTATGTCCTTTAATTGAACTACCTTAAATTTTGAGGTACTTGCATTATATTTTTCTTCCTCTTGTAGCATGATGTCTTGCCTACAACTTACTATAAGTAGTAAAAGTGTGCAAAAAGCAAAAATGCTTTTAAATAATTTTTTCTTCACATGGTTTATGTTTTTAGTTAATTATGTTGCAAGGATAAATAATTTTTATATAATTTCAACTATTATTAACAAAAATTTCTTAATTTTAATTCATTAACCTTAAAATATATCGATATGGCAATCACAAACTTAGACAGCACGCATCTTACTGTAGCACAATTAACCACTGCACAAAATGCTCTTCCAGAATTAGAAAATGCTTTGGCAAGCATTAACGTAAATCTTTCTGTTGAAGACCGCCAAAAGTATGGAAGCATCAACGAGCAAAACAAATTATTCGTGAATAAGGTTTCAGATTTCAACAAAAACCAATCTTCTTTAAGCGCAGCAGAAGTAGATTGGGCGGAGTTTGAGAAAGATTTTACATCTCGCCAAATCTATGAAGACATCATCGCAAGATTAGAAAGCATTACGACAAGTTTGAAAAATGCAAAAATTCTTCACGATTATGATAATTATCAAGCCGCGCTTATAGATTATGGTTTCACATCTTACAAAGCCGGAACAGCATCACCAGGTTTTGAAACAAAACAAAATGAACTAAAACAATTTTTCACCAAAGCACCCAAGATTAGTGAAATACCACCTACTACATAAATCATAATAAAAAACTAGAATCAACAAGCCCAAAACTCCTATTTTGGACTTTTTTAGTGTAATGATGAGTTGCTAAAACCCTAATGACATACTTCCAAAGTGGTATTTTGAGGTCTTGAAGGCAACTCACGGTATCTTATACCCAAACGTTTGGGTTGTATAACCCCAAAATATAGTTGCAGAACCCCAAGATAAGGTCTCGCAACCCCAAAATTTCACTTTTGAACCTCAAATTTTGGGTTGTATAACCTCAAGTGATATATCTGGGACGTGTAGCGAGGGGTTTTGGCTAACTCAACCTGACAAATCAAGCACATCTAGACAATACAACCTAAATTTTTTAAACAAATCTTAACTTAATTAAATATAGAAAAGAATATAAAATTATTCTTACTGATTTAATACAGATTTTTTATAAAATATTTAATAAAAAAAACCTCATCAAAATTGATGAGGTTTAGAATACATATTTTTAATGAAGCTATTTCGTTGCTGGTGCTGCAGGAGCAGGAGCATTTTGTGGTGCTTCTGCTGTTGGTGCTTCTGCTTTTGGTGCATTGATGTCGTTTTGCAATTGAATTTCTGGCTGCTGTACTGCAGGAGCTGTCAATCCGGTTGCTTTGTCTAAAGCTGTCACCATTTCTGGATCTCCAAGATTGAAGAATAATCTGCTGGCAACTTTTCCGTTTTTGTCTACGATCACAAAACTTGGTTGTAATTTGAAACCGTAAATGCCAAATTTCTTAGCAAAATCTCCCGTTAATCCTCCTTCAGCATAGTAATTTGTTCCTGGAATTCCTTTCATCAAAGCGCTGCTTGTTTTGGTGAATTGCTCTTTATTATCATCAAAATTGATGAAGGCAAAATTCATATCTTTTTTGTAGAATCCAATTACTTGATTTAAAATTGGAACCGTTTGATCTTTGATATAAGGAGTCCAAGATGCATAAAACATAAGCAATGTTGGTTTGCCATTAAAATCCGCAGTTTTGAAAGGTTTACCATCTGCAGTCATCAAACTTGCTTCTGGCAATGCTTCTCCAACTTTCAAACCGCCAATAGCAAATTGTATCGTTTTCAAATCTTTTTTAATGCTTGCATCTTTAATATCTGCATCTATGATCTTTCCTATTTTGTCTTGTACTTCTTGGGTTGCCGTTGGCTGAAGATCTGCTTGAGAAATGATATATGCTAAAAGATAATCTTTTGCAGTATCAGAAAGTTCTGTTCTTTTTTTAAGATATTCTGCAAAAAGTTCTGAAGTTGTAGGTTGTATTGTAAGACCTTTTGTTTTTCCTTCTGCAAATTTTGAAAAATCTTCACTCATTTTCGTTAGTAAATAAGTTCTGTACGCAGGATGTTCTTTTACAAGAAGTTCTTTATCTTTTTGCAAACTTTCTTCATAGTCTGCAAATTCTTTAGAAATTTTGAAAGCAGGATTTCCAGATGATTGTTTTTTAAAACCTTCGTATTGTGGAAAGATAGAAAGCATACCAGTTCTGATATCATTTTTCTTCCACTCAATAACTTTTTTATCAGCGCTAAATTTTTCACCGTTTTCGTCTATGCTTTTCATGAGGTCTGCCTCAATTTTTTTCAAAGCTGCAAGGAAAGTTTTTTCATCTTTACTCATCTTACTTTGTAGATCTAAATTTTTGGTATAGTTCTGCATAAATTTTTGAACAGCTTGCAAGAAATCATTATTATTCTTTGCATCTCCAACGATTTTAAATTCCTGTGGAAATGTTTCTCCATTACCAGAAATTTCTAATTTTTGCCCTTGTTTTAGGTAGATGATGTTTTCTTTTCCAGCGTAGGTAATTACATACATTCCGTCGTTTGGCGCGTCAAAACCACCTGTAAATTTACCATCCTTCCCTATTCCTACATTTACCAAAGGCAAGGTAGCAACTCCAGATGCTTCTATAAACTCTATTCTTTCTAAAGGTGAACCTCCCTTTATAGTTGCCGTAAAATCTACTTTTTTGGAGCAAGATGTTGCAAAAATTGAGAGAATAAAAATTAACAAATATTTTTTAATCATTTTAGTGTTATTATTTTTTACAAAAGATTGAATCTTCGATTTCATGTGTGAATTTAATTTCCGCAAAAATAAGTTTTTGTTTTGTTTAAATGAAATTTGAACTTATAAATTTTTATTAAAATATATAAATAAATTTTCAAACATTTAGATTGCAAAAAATCAATTTTCAAGTATTAAATCAGCTGCTTTTTCTGCAATCATAATGCATGCAGCATTGGTATTTCCTGTGACTATATCTGGCATTATAGATGCGTCTGCAATTCTTAAATTTTCTATATTATGAACTTTTAAATTACTATTTACCACAGAATTTTCATCATTCCCCATTCTGCAAGTTCCCACAGGATGATAAAGTGTTTCCAAAGTTTTTTTGATGTGTTCTGCATATTGCTCGTCAGAAGAATTTCTTGGTGGCCAATTCATCTTCGAAGCTCGTACTTCATCAAATTGTGGAGAATCTAATATTTGTAGAGATTTTTTTAAGCCAAAAATTAATCTTTTTAAATCATTTTCTTTAGATAAAAAATTGGGCTGAATTTTAGGCGCAATTCTACTATCCGCGGAATTAAGCCCTATAAAACCGGAACTTTCTGGATGCAGCAATACCGTTAAAATGGTATGACCATTTGTTTTTGGTAAGGAAAACGGATTGTACAAATCTGCCTGATAATCTGTTCCTATATGTAAAGGCGAAAAATGAAATTGCAAATCTGCAACCTCTTCCTCTTCTGAAGATTTGAAAAAAGAAGTAGTTTCTATAATAGAATGATTAAACAATGACTCTTTTTTTCTCATGTACTGCAACATATTTTGAAGAAAACCGCTTGGTTTTGTGATAGAATTTAAGCCATTTTCTTTGCTAAAATCGCTACAACCTGTCCAGATATGATCTTTCAAGTTTTCTCCAACAGCTTGATTGTCTACTAGAACTTCTATGTTGAATTTTTTTAATTCATCTTTTGGGCCGATGCCAGAAATTTTTAATATTTGTGGAGATTTTATGGCACCTGCACACAAAATAATCTCTTTTCTACAAAAAACTTGTTCGGTTGTATTTCTGCCTGTGAAAATTTCTACACCAACTGCTTTCCCATCTTTGATTATGATCTTTTTTACTTCGGCTCCAGTTCTTATTTTTAAATTTTCTCTTTGGTATATAGGTTTTAGAAAAGCTTCGTATGTACTTTGTCTGATGTTATTATGAATAGTATATTGCAGGAATGAAGTTCCTTCTTGATATTTCCCATTATAATCTTCGTTGAAATCTAGTCCAAATTCTTGGCAAGCAGCTATAAAAGCATAGGAAGATTTGTGGTATTTTTGCCGCAATGAGACGTTTAATTCTCCATTTTTCCCATGGAAATGGTCATTAAAAGAATGGTTGTTTTCAGATTTTTTGAAATATTTTAAAACTTCAGCATATTCCCAACCATTGTTTCCTAGTTGTTTCCAAAGATTATAATCCTTTGCACTTCCACGAACATAAGCCATTGCATTTGTAGCACTTGATCCTCCTAAAGCTTTACCTCTTGGGATGAATATTTTTCTATTATTTACGAATTTTTGGGGTTCTGTAGAAAAAGCCCAGTCCATTTTACTGCGATTTAGCAAACTATACCACCCTGGAATTTTGGATAAAAATGTGGGTTTTCCTCCAGCTTCTAGCAGTAAGACTGAGTTTTCTGCATTTGTGGACAATCGGTTTGCAAGTACGCCACCAGAACTTCCAGCGCCAATTACGATATAATCTGGGTTCATCTTTAAAAAGTATTTTGGATAATAAAGATACGCGTTTTTGAGGAAGAAATTATTATGCAACGCTCTCAAAACTAGAATTGAATTGGAATCAAAGCTAAAATCTAATAGCCCCGATAGAAGCGGCATCCTTTTTTGCCTGGAGATTGCTTCGTACCTCGCGATGACCTTCAATAGCAAAAAAAATATAGCGGATAGCGGGAAATAGCTCCAAAAAAAACTAAAATAACTAATTGAAGTAGTCAATTAGCTCCAAAAAAATAATAGCGATCTCGTAAGAAAGCGTATTGTGGCGCATTCCTAACGAAAAAAAACGTGCCTTTTGACACGTTTCTATAAAAAAAGAACGCGCTATGAAGCGCGTTCTTACAAATATTTTTAAAAGATTATCCTCGATCTGCGTTTGCTACGAAAAATTCTCTGTTCATTCTGGCGATTACTTCTAAAGAGATTCCTTTTGGACATTCTACTTCACAAGCTCCAGTGTTTGAGCAGTTTCCGAAGCCTTCTTCATCCATTGCTTTTACCATATTTAGAACTCTTCTTTTTGCTTCTACTCTACCTTGTGGCAATAGCGCATATTGAGATACTTTTGCACCTACAAATAGCATTGCAGAACCATTTTTACAAGTGGCAACACATGCTCCACAACCGATGCAAGCTGCAGCATCCATTGCGTGATCTGCATCTTCTTTTGGTACCAAGATTGCGTTTGCATCTAAAGTGTTTCCGGAAGTATTTACAGAAATAAAACCTCCTGCAGCCATTACTCTATCAAAAGAAGAACGATCTACGGCTAAATCTTTAATTACCGGAAAAGCTGCACTTCTCCAAGGTTCTATGGTGATGGTTTCGCCATTTTTGAAATGACGCATGTGCAATTGGCAAGTTGTAATACCAGTATCTGGACCATGTGGACGACCATTGATGTACATTGCGCAACTTCCGCAGATACCTTCTCTACAATCATGATCGAAAGCGACTGTATCTTTGCCATCGTTGATCAATTGCTCGTTCAGCATATCCATCATTTCTAAGAATGAGGAATCTGGAGAAACTTCTGCAATTTGGTAAGTTTCAAACTGACCTTTTGTTTTATTATTTTTCTGTCTCCAAATTTTCAGAGTCAGGTTTAATCCTTTTTGTGTACTCATAATATTATTCTTTGGAGATTATTTATAACTTCTTGTTTTAACTTCGATATTTTCATATATCAATTCTTCTTTATGCAAGACCTCTTGGTTGATGTCTGCACCTTGGTATTCCCAACATGCGGCAAATTTGTAATTTTCGTCGTCTCTTTGAGCTTCACCTTCGGGTGTAGAATACTCAGTACGATAATGTCCGCCACAACTTTCTTTTCTTTCTAGTGCGTCTTTTGCCATTAATTGTCCTAATTCTAAGAAATCTGCAACACGGAAAGCTTTTTCTAATTCTCCGTTCATCGCGCTATCACCTGGAACGCGTACATTTTGCCAGAAATCTTTTCTTATCTCTGCTATTTCTGCAATAGCTTGCTGCAAACCTTCTGCATCTCTTGCCATTCCTACTTTGTTCCACATTACCAGTCCTAATTTCTTGTGGAAATAATCTACAGAATGTGCTCCGTTATTATTCATAAAGAAATCTACTTTATCTTGAATTTCTTTTTCTGCCTGTGTAAACTCTGCACTTTCTGTGGAAATTGCTCCGGTTCTGATATCTGCAGAAAGATAATCTGCAATGGTATAAGGCAACACGAAATATCCATCTGCCAAACCTTGCATCAATGCAGATGCACCTAATCTATTGGCGCCGTGATCTGAAAAATTGGCTTCACCAACTACAAAACAACCTGGGATTGTAGATTGTAAATTGTAATCTACCCAAACTCCGCCCATTGTATAGTGTACGGCAGGATAAATCTTCATTGGTGTTTCGTAAGGATTTTCTGCTGTAATCTTTTCATACATTACAAATAGATTTCCATATTTCTCTTCTATCCAAGCTTTTCCTAAATCATAAATTTGCTGATCTGTAGGATTGTGGATATTTTTTTCGATAGCTGATTCGTGCCCTTTTTTGGTAATTTCTGTAGAGAAATCTAAATAAACACCTTCATTGGTATCATTATTTTCTATCCCAAAACCTGCATCACATCTTTCTTTTGCTGCCCTAGAAGCAACATCACGAGGAACTAAATTTCCAAAAGCTGGATATCTTCTTTCCAAATAATAATCTCTATTTTCTGGTGCTATATCTTTCGCTTTCAATCTGCCTTCGCGAACTGCAACTGCATCTTCTAAATTTTTTGGCACCCAAATACGTCCAGAATTCCGTAGAGATTCAGACATTAAGGTTAATTTGGATTGGGCAGTACCATGAACTGGAATACAAGTTGGGTGAATCTGCACATAACAAGGATTTGCGAAATACGCTCCTTTTTTATGAATTTTCCAAGCGGCAGAAACGTTGGATCCCATTGCATTGGTAGAAAGGAAATACACATTTCCGTAACCACCAGAAGCAATAACAACTGCGTGTGCAGAGTGTTTTTCAATTTCTCCGGTTACTAAATTTCTTGCGATTATTCCTCTAGCTTTACCATCAACAAGTACCAAATCCATCATTTCATGACGGTTGTACATTTTCACTCTTCCTTTTCCAATTTGTCTGGATAAAGAAGAATATGCACCTAATAATAATTGCTGACCAGTTTGGCCTTTTGCATAAAATGTTCTTTTCACTTGAACACCACCGAAAGAACGATTGTCTAATTGACCGCCGTAATCTCTACCAAAAGGAACACCTTGAGAAACACATTGATCTATAATATTTGCAGAAACTTCTGCCAATCTATATACATTGGCTTCACGAGATCTGTAATCTCCACCTTTTATAGTGTCGTAGAATAATCTATAAGTAGAATCTCCGTCTCCTTGATAATTTTTTGCAGCATTAATTCCACCTTGAGCTGCAATAGAATGCGCTCTTCTTGGAGAATCTTGGTAGCAAAATGCTTTTACATTATAGCCTTGCTCTGCAAGTGTAGCTGCGGCAGAACCTCCGGCTAAACCTGTACCTACTACAATAATATCTATCTTATCACGATTATTAGGCGCAACAAGATTCATGTGGTTTTTATGATTAATCCATTTTTGATCTAAAGGACCTTCTGGAATTTTTGAATCTAATTTGTTCATAATTTTATGAAATTATTGAGTTAGAAAATGAAACAAAGCAATAACGATGAAGCCTGCAGGAATGATTATTGAAAACCAATTTCCGAAAGCTTTCAAAGCAGGAGTATATTTTGGATGTCTTGCTCCAACAGATTGAAATGAAGATTGAAAACCATGCGCTAAATGCAATCCTAAAAGTATAAAGGAAATTATATAGATACCGGTTCTAATTGGGCTTTGGAACTTACTGTGAAGATCTGTCCAAAATCTTTCTTGCTCTACAGGAAGACCTTCTATATATTTATAGCTCATCTCATGGTACCAAAAATCGTACATATGAAGACCTAAGAAAGCCAAAATAACTAGACCAGAGATAATCATATTTCTAGACATCCAAGTGGAATTTTCTGATGGATTATTTACTCCATATTTTACAGGCCTAGCTGCATTATTTCTTATTTCTAATACAAAACCCATTACGAAATGGAAAATAACACCTGCTACTAGAATCGGCTGCATTACAAATTGCACCAAAGGATTGTAGCCCATGAAATTCGAAGCATTATTGTAAACAGTTGGCCCGAAAAGTGAGAGTAAATTTACAACGAGATGCAATATTAGAAAAGACAGCAGAAAAAATGCTGAAAGTGCCATAGCATATTTTCTTCCAATAGAAGAACTGGTTAAACTTGCCATAATTATTTTAATTTGAATTTGTACAAAGTTAACGATTTGTTAACGTTTTTGAAAATGACAGAAGTCAGAATATTGTAGTTTGTAATGTTTCTAAATAGGGCGTTTGTATTGCCAATTATCTGCGAATTAAAAACAATACCTACTTCTTAAAAATTTATACAATCTATTTTTGAGATTTTACAGCGGTTACAACTTGACCTTCTAGTTTGGTAATATTATCGAAAATTTGCTTAAATGCTTCATAATATTCTTTTTGATAAATTGCAGAACTGATAGTTGTAGAGGTTTCTATAATTAATTTATTACCTTCTTTATTCACAAAGTACAAATAAGAAATAGCATTATCATCTGTCCGAAATTTCTTTGATGATGGAATATTTTCAAATTGATAACCTTCTGGTAATTGAATAGTCACCTTCTTGGTTTTTGTGTAGGCGGACAAGAATTCTATGGCAGATTTGCGCTCCTCTTCTTGATTAAAATCATGATTTTTGGCGTGTAGAAAAAGAAGTGGATTAAATACTAATTTATTTCCAATTGCATCAACAAAAGAATCTGATTCAAAATTAAACGTTGTTTCAAAACCGTTATTTCCTTTGCTTTCACTTTTAATATTTTTGAGTGGAAAAGCATATTTATCTTTGTATACTTTTTGATACTCCTCTTTATTCATTTCATACATTTCTTTGCCCATCATGGCAAATAAATTACTGTCAAAATCGGAAAATTGCCCACTAAATGTACCATCTTTATTCAGATTTGCTTCTATAGACAAAATCGTTTCACTTTTATCTTTATAGGTGATATCTATCTGTTTAGAATTTTTTTCAGTCATTAAATATCCTATATAATTTAATGCTCTTGGTGGCAAACTATTTTTACTAGAATATTTGCTCGTTGCATCGTATAGTAAAGATTCTTCTCCTAATTGCACATGGGCGATCACATAATTAAGTTGATATAATGATGGAAAAGCGGTGTTCAAACTACCTTTTCCTACGGTAGATAATACGACGGGATTAGCTTCTAAACCTGCATCTTTTAATAATAGAATCAATAAAAAATTAATTTCTGCAGAATTACCAATTTTGGTAGATATAAGGTTTTTAACCCCGTCATTAGAAACCACTCCAACTTCATTATTCCATTTATAGTTACTTTGCACAAAGTGCAATATTGCATTTGCTTTCTCTTCTAGATTGGTATTAGATTTTATAGTTGCTGGCAAAAAATTTTTCACAACATTCGTTTTTCGCAACTCGCTGCCAAAATTTTCATTTTGATAAAGCGTCTTTCTCACATCTTCCCAAGTTTGGGTATATTTTGTGAGTCCGCTGCGGAAGAAAGTAGAATTTACCTCGGGTTTTATAGAAGATTTATAGTTGTAATTGTTGCCAACAAAATTCTCGTCTTTGTATGCCGCTACATTTTTATAAGCGTAAGTGTAACTATTGTGAGTTCCTCCAAATATTTCTTTTTTTTCGTAAAAGTTATAATCTGGTATTAAAGTTCCGGTGTAGTTTATTGTGTAAGAAATCTCTGTGGGCGCTTCTAATACATACTCCAAATATTTAATAGGGATTTCTCGCTGAATCATCACTTTTGGTATTGAATAGAAAAATGGAGTTTCTACAGAATATTTGTATTCCACAATAGATCCATCTTTCACCTCTGGAAATGCAAATTTTGTAATGCTATAGTCTTTGTCTTCTTTTGATTTAAATTTGGAATCTTTTTCAACTTTCGTAGCTTTTATCTTGCCGTCTACTAAATTATAGGTGAAAGCTTCGAGCTTCATCAATTTTTCTCGTCCGTTGTACCCATCATAAAGAGAAATTTGATGATCTAAGTAATCTGAAGCTTTATCTTTATTATATATTTTCACGCGATTGATGATTTCTACATACATCATTCCATTATAATCAACTCTGTAATAATAGGATGCATACAATATTTCTGCAGAAGCCTCAGCTTTTTCATTAGATTTTTTGCTTTGCAAATCTTCAATAGTTAATGCAGGAACCTTTAAAAATTCTGGTTTTTGTGCAGCAACCAGATGAGCAATCAACATAAACAGGACAGAAAATATAGCTTTTTTCATACGCTTTATTAAATTTTAAGATAATTATAATTTTGTAATAAGAACTTTGGTACTATCAAAGTTGGCAGCCTTCTTTCGAAAATCTACATAATTTTGATATTTCTCTTTTGGATAGGTTCCTCTATTTATCGATAATACTCTACGAACTTGCAATTTTCCGTTTGCATTACCAAAGGATATCGTATAGTTTCCAAATTCTGATTTTAATTCTTGATTTTTAGGTATTTCTGAAAATTGATAACCTGCAGGAATATCAAATTCAACTTCATAATCGTCTTCATAAGGAAACGCTGTTTCGAATGGCAGCTTTCTCTCTTCCCCATTTTCCATAATAGTTACGCTATAAAAAGGCATCACCCGGAAAAAAATATCATTGCCCAACTTTTTGGAATAATCGGCAGCTTCAAAGGCTAAATCATAATCAATTTCTGCAATATCTCTATTGTTTTTGAGATTAATTACTTCCATTTTTTCTATTTTCAGGTTGCCGTGTTTATTTTTCACTGCTTGCTTTAAGTCTACAGCATTGTAATAAAAAAGAGGAATATTTAAATCATATTGACCACCAGAAAATTTAAAATTGGAGACTACAGAAATACCATTATTTTCTTGAATTTTTACTTTAGATTTCAAAACTTCTTTACTATCTTTTGGTTGGTAAATCGGTGTATTTATTAATTCTATACCTTTTTCACTTACGGCCAAAACATTTCTGTAATGCGAGGTATAGTTTAAGTGGTTGTACGCAATATTTTGAGAAGTATTTTCTAGCCAAATGGGATCTTTCTCTGTGGGAATCATCAAAATTGCATGATTTCCAGATAATTCAATAAAATTTGGATCATAGCTTTTGGCAGAGGGATTATCATTAATTACACAAAAATAAGAAGGGATATCTGCTGCAGCTAGTAAAGTCCTCATGTAGTTTGTAAGTGCTTTGCAATCTCCGTATCCTTTTTTTCTTACATCTTCTGCTTCCATTGGTTGCCATCCACCAATACCCATCGTTACCAAAATATAGTGCGTTTTACTTTGCATATACTGATAAATTTTTTTCACTTTTTCAGAAGTTGTGCCAGTTAATTTTAAACCTTCTATTTCTTTTTTAATTTCTGGAGTTATCGCAGATTGTGGTGAAATAAGCTTCTCATAATACCATTTCCCCAACGTATTCCAATTAGAATTATCTCCAATATTGCCTGCTAAAGAAAATTTCTGCAACGCAAAATCAATATTTGGCACCAAAAAATCTATGCTTGGCGTCAATTGCTCGCTTTCTATTGCCGCTATATTTTCGTAAAAATATTTTGATGTTGTTCCAGATATAGACGATTTTACTTTTGCTAAAAAAGTGTCAGATATTTTTGTATTTAGAATAATGCCTGATTTATTTTCGATAATAATTTCAGAATTTTCTACCGCCAAATTAAAATTTTGCAAAGGTCGAAAATAATTTAAGTAAGCGGTATTGGATGTTTTTGTGATGTAAGAATATTTTATGGTGTAAGGATAAGTATGAACCAACGGTCTCAAAAATAAAATCCTATCGTCTACATACAAAGCATTCGAAGGATTATGAGATACATCTGTGAAATCTTTTTTAGCATATTTTTTTATTTCCTTCCCGTCTTTATCAAATACGAATACTTTTACATCGTTAATTTTGGAATATGGATTGTAAGGTATGCCAATCGCACCAAATTCATCTCCACTAGAACTCAAAATACTAATGGTCGTTTCCTCAGAAATCTCCATATCATTTACTGAATTTATGGTGTAGATTTCAGAATGATTTCTAACAACGGCATAAGCGTTTTTTTGTAAATCTGCAGAAATAGAACTTATTTTAATATCCTGAGAATGAAATAATGAACCAAGGATTAATGAAAAAATTAAATACAGATTTTTCAAAATAAATATGTTAAGGTTTTGTTAAAAACAAATATAAGAATATTATTGAATACTCTTAAAAAAAATTTAAATCATTGAAAAAGATTAAACTTTACTTCACCTCAAACTTTTTATTTCCCAGAACAATAGAATCTACGGATTGTGGCACTTTCTTTATTTGAAAATCTGATGTCCGAATGGAGGTTAAATAAGGATTAACAACAAAATTCTTAACATTCATTTCGTCTGCATTGTTTTTCATATAAAAAACGACTGAATTATTTTTCTTCCTAGAAACTATTTTTTGCTTGTAATATTGATGCGTAACAATCTCTTCTTTTTGTTGAAAATAAAAATATAAGCCAACACGCACAGCCAAGAAAAAGATGAAAATATAGCCGAGATTCAGAATGGTTTTTAAATTAAATTTTGTGAAAATAAATCTCAAATAGTATAGAAATACACATAAAATAGCGACTTCAAATATATTCATTGCGATGTTTTGCACCAGAAAGAAATCAAAACTAGAAAGCCAATGTATAATTTTTAATATAAAATTGGAAACAGAATCATAGACGTTAAAAATTGCGAAAGTTTTTAGACCAAAAGCGACTAAAATAGTAATAAATAATGCCCCAATTATTAATATTTCTATGGCAGGAAGTATAATTAAATTTGCCAAAATAGAAATCCATGAATACTGATGGAAATAAAATAAAACCAACGGCAATGTGCCCAATTGAGCAGAAGTAGTAACGGAAAAAATATTTTTGAATAAATTCAAAACCTTATTTTGCCATTTCGGGAACCATTGCAAAATAGGCTGATTAAACCAAAATATACCCAAAACTGCAGAAAAGCTTAATTGAAAACCAACATCAAAAAATTGATTCACATTAAACAACAGAATCACAAATGCTGCCAGAGAAATAGAATGTAAAAAGTCAGTTTTTCTTTGCAAAATCACATAAGAAAAGTAAATGGTCAACATCAAACAAGCACGAAATACAGAACTTCCAAGACCGATAAATACCGCAAACATCCAAATAAAAAGAATACTAGAAATAATTGCCAACCTTCTCCATCTCGGTGGGAATATTTTGATGAAAATAAAATAAAAAAGTCCAAAAATAATGGCGATATGCGTACCAGAAATTGCCAAAATATGCACCAAACCAGTTTTCTGAAAATCCGAAACTGTAACAGAGTTCATTTCCGTTCTATCTGCGAGTATAATCCCTTTTATAAGTTCTTTTGTATTGTAAGAAATACTAGATTTTTCAATTTTCTGCAATAATTCTAGTCTATTCTGCTTGATAATTTCGGCGAAATTTAAAGATTTCCTACTGCTTTTCTTAAAACCTTTTGGAAGATAAGTTTGATAGAAAATCCCCTTTCGCTGCAAATATTTTTGATAATTAAATTGATAATCATTTTGCGGCGGCTCTATTTTGGAAACAAAACCAGTAGCTTGATAAAAATTTTTAAAATCTAGTTCTTCTTCAGATTTTGGAATGATGATGATACTTCTAAAACTAAGAGAATCAGCAATTTTCTGTGCAGCGCTTTTCCAAGCAATCACTTCGTATTTCCTATTTTTATCGTTGGATTTTAATTTTTTGTCTAATTTAAAAATCAGCGTTTCCTCTTTTTCTAATTTCGGAAATCTTGGAATTTGGTTTTGAAAAAAATGCATAAAAACACCCAAGCCAAAAGCAATTATCACATAAAATATATTTTTGAATCGTAGAAGTTTTATATTTTTTGTGAAGAAAATAATTAAGGCTAATGCAGACAAAACCAAAACAATACAAACTTTATTTACGGACAAGCCGAAGAATTCCTGAGCAAGAATACCCAAAATAAAACTTAGAAGTAAAATGACTAAAGGCTGTTTTTGCAAAGTGGTAAATTAAAATAAATTTACTACAATTTTATTTAATTACTTATAATTATTTCTGCGGCAACTTCACTTGCGCCAGCTCCACCCAATTTATCTCGAAGCTGTTTGTATTCTTCTAAAATCTTAGTTCGATTTTCGTCCAAAATTAAATTTAATTCCGAAACTAAATTATTGGTATTCAAATCTTTCTGTATCAGCTCTTTCACTACTTCCCTATCCATTATCAAATTGACCAAAGAAATATATTTAATGTTTTTTACAACTCTTTTACCGATTTCGTAAGAAATTTGGCTGCTCTTGTAGCACACCACTTCTGGAATATTTAATAACGCAGTTTCTAAAGTAGCCGTTCCAGAAGTAACCAATGCCGCTTCGGAACAACGCAGAAGATCATAAGTTCTGTTAGAAACAAAATGCACATTCTCATCTACAAAATTTTGATAAAAAGATTTCGGCAAACTTGGCGCCCCAGCAATTACAAATTGATAATCAGTAAAGTAACTTCTTACAGACAACATTATTTGGAGCATTTTCTCTACCTCTTGTTCTCTGCTTCCGGGCAAAAGTGCAATTATTTTCTTATCATTTAGTTGATGTTCTTTCTTAAATGTATCAATTGATAATTCTGGCAAATCTGAAATCGCATCCAATAACGGATGGCCAACAAAATGTGCATCAACATGATGCTTTTTGTAAAACTCCTTCTCGAAAGGCAAAATAACAAGCATTTCATCTACATACTTTTTTATTTTTTCTACTCTCCCTTCTTTCCAAGCCCAAAGTTGCGGCGAAATATAATAAACTACTTTTATTCCTAAACTTTTTGCAAATTCTGCAATTCTTAAATTAAAGCCAGGATAATCAATTAAAATCAAAACATCTGGTTTGTAATTTTTAATATCCTCTTTGCAAAATTTAATATTTTTAAAAATAGTTCTTAGGTTTTTTGCCACTTCTAAAAAGCCCATGAACGCTAAATCTTTATAATGTTTCACTGGTGGAAAGCCAACAGCTTTTTCCATCAAATCTCCACCCCAAAATCGAAACTCTGCGGTATTGTCTTTCTTAATTAATGCTTTTAATAAATTGCTTCCATGCAAATCTCCAGAAGCTTCGCCTGCAATGATGTAGTATTTCAAATTTATAAATGTTAATTCTAGAAATTGAACAATTCTTATTATAAACAAAAATTATCCTTAAATTTGTTTCAAAGATAAAATAAAAAAATGTCTGATTTAGAAATAAAAAATAAAATAGCCGAAAGCGGATTGGTAAACTTTGATATTGCTACACTTTTGCCAAAAGGAAAAAGGATTGGTATAGATTTAAAAGATTTTCTCTTTCAAGAAATGATTTTGAAGGAGAAAGATTTCCGAGAAAAAATTGCCGCTTTAAATATAGATGATTATAAAGATTGCTACATCTACATCTACAATTCTGCAGATGCCATTGTTCCACTTTGGGCATATTTCCTTATCACAGCGCAAATAACGCACGTTACAAAAAAAATAATTTTTGGAAACAGAGAAGATTTGGAAGTCCTTTTGATGCACAACGCTATCCAAACCTATGATTTTACAGAAATGATGGGAAAAAGAGTATTAGTAAAGGGTTGCACAGAAGAAAACATTCCTCTTAATGCATATATAGAATTGGTAGAACAATTGAAACCACTTGTAAAATCGTTGATGTTTGGCGAGGCTTGTTCCAACGTTCCTATATTTAAAAATTAAATCCATACAACCGATTGGAGCAATTTTTGTTAACTTTATTATTCAAATTTACAAATAACCTTAAAAAATTTTAAAAAATTATGAGTTTAATCGACCTAATCACAGGAAGTACCGGAAATCAAGTAGCTACACAAGCAGAAAACAAATTTGGAATCAGCAAAGGACAAGTAATTGCACTTTTGGCAGTTGCAGCACCTTTAGTAATTTCTTATTTAAAAAATAAATCCAAAGATGCTAAAGAAGCAGAAGCTTTGAATAATGCATTGGATCGCGATCACAACGGAAGCATTTTGAATGATCCTTCGCAAGCAGAAGCAAGACAAGCGGAAGGAGGTTCTATATTAGACCATATTTTTGGTGGACAAAAATCTACTGTAGAAAATCAATTGTCTCAAAATACTGGAATTTCTATGGAGAAAATCGGACCGATTTTAGCAATGTTGGCACCAGTTATCATGGGATATATTGGAAAAGAAAAACAATCTAGCGGCGTAACTTCTGGTGGTGGATTAGGAGATTTACTTGGTGGCATTTTAGGAAGTGCCAATCAGCAAGCACAAGGAGAAAACACCAATCCTATTAACGATATTTTAGGAGGAATTCTGGGAAATGGAGGTTCTAGTCCAGAATCTGGAAATCCATTAGGAAGCATTTTAGGAAGTGTACTTGGTGGTGGAAATCAACCACAAGGCGGAATTGGTGGCTTATTAGGCAGCCTTCTTGGCGGAAAATAATTTCTGAATTTAATATAAAAAAATCGTCCTGATACATTTATCAGGACGATTTTCTATTTGTTTGCGAAAGTTCTATCCTTCGTTTTCTGCAATAGCTTCAAAACTTTCTACTTTTTCAGCTTTTTTCGCAGGAGCTTTTTTTATTTTAAGCCGGCTTTTTTTCTTCTTTCTTTTCTACAACTGCCGCTTCAGCTTTAGCAAAAAGTGGTGTAGACCCTTTTCTCAATCTCTTTTTTCCGTAGCTTCCATTGGTAACTTTCCCTCTTCTGGATCTTTTGTCTCCTTTTCCCATAATATTTTATTTTTAATTTCGAGAAAATTACGAATTAAATTTCTATTAAGCAATTTTAGCCATTGATAATTTCACAATCTATAATTTGGGCGTGCCCTTTCCAATGCTGTCGCATTGGAAAGGTCGGGCTATCCGTTGCAATTCCTCATTTCGCTACGCTGCATTCCGGGATTTCCACTTCTATCCCTCACGCAAAGTTTCGCTTTGATTGAAATTTTATTTATAAAAGAAATGGAATTTCCTTATCTCAGCGTTGTTAGAGCTTGAAGCTCTAACAACGCTTTTCCAATTGAAAAAAATATTAAATAAAAACAATTTTTTATTGTAATTCAATAATTAATTATAAATTTGCAGTAATAAAATATTAAATCACATGAAATTAATCGGCAAAAACTCAGTTTCATTTTATCTCAGTTATTTGTTTTTAACAATTTCTGTATTTTTCATTCTACATTTAGTCTATCAAGGCCTTGGACATTTGCTTTTATATTACAAACATGAAAGTGGAAGCAATTTATTTCCGAACGCATTTCAATTAGGAAATGATGTCGGATGGTCAAAAAACAAATACACCGAACCAATGAATGATCTTCTGAAATTCAAAATGAACTATCCATTTACGGAGACTCAAATGGTAACAGGAATTTATGGAAACATTAACCAAATAATAAGCAATTTATTCGGTTTTCTATTTGGTGGCGCATTCTTTTATATTTCTTTTAAAAGTTTTAAAGAAATGGGAAGCGATAAACTATTCAATTCTAATGCAATAAAATGGTTAAAAATGTTTGCTTACCTAAATCTTGCTTATGCAATGATAGCATTATGCCAAATGTTCATGTTTTACGGAGTTGACGGATTTGCAATTATATCAATTTTCGCTTTCACATTTTTAGGAATTATCGTGCTTTTCATTGTCCAATTTTTTAAAAAAGGATACGAATTACAATCTCAAAGTGATCTAACAATATAAAATATGCCGATAATTATAAACATAGACGTCATGCTTGCAAAACGCAAAATGCAAAGTCAGGAATTGGCAGAAATCATTGGAATTACCCAAGCCAACCTATCCATTCTAAAAACTGGAAAAGCAAAAGCTTTAAAAGTTTCAACATTAGAAGCCATTTGCAAAGCCTTGGAATGTCAACCAGGAGATTTATTAGAATTCAAACCTTGAAATAATAAAATATTTTAATGTAGAGCGTTGTTAGAGCTTGAAGCTCTAACAACGCTTTTCCATTCCAAAAATGATTCTAAAATAGTATCTTTGCAGCTGAAATTTAAGCAAAATCTATAACAAAAATTTAATTTTAAAAACGATAAAAATTATAACTTTTTTTAGAAATTAAAGTGCAAATTTTTATATTCTATATATTTTCCTTTATATTGCAAGCATAAATTATAAAAAAACAAACAAAGTATGAAAAATTCAATTTTCTTAAAAATGGGGGTATTGCTCTTTTCGTATTATTAATTTTTAACGCTTGTAGGCAGGAAAACATTCTATTGCAAGAGGATAGCCAACATCATTTTAAATATCAAGTTGCCTACTTAAATAATAGCGAGTTTTCTAAAAACAAAGTTCTTGCTTCTACAGTAGAAAATATCTCAGAAAATGTCTTTAAGAAATCTGGTCCTATGAATAAAAACATGAGTGTTCAAGATTCGCTTTTGGAGGGTGCAGTTATTTTAACTTCAAACGTTTTAGAAATTACGGAGGGGTCAAAAATTTCTTATACTTTTCCAATCGTTAGAAATTTCTACACCAACAGGGTAGAGAATTTGGTTTTGCGAAAAAATGCAGATAATAGTTTTTCTGGTATTTTGATGCAATACAATTTAACAACAGCCGAAAAAGCACAATACATCAATGGCAGTTTTTCAGATTTTACTGGGAAAATTGATGTATATAAAATTAATAATCTATCAATTGCAGGTCAATCTCAAGTTGCAAAGGATTGGAGTTGTTGGACTTTGGTTTATCAAGCAAATCCTTGTACAAATGGTGCCGGTCATGCTTATGGACACGCTTGTTTACCTGGTTCTAATCCTGCAAATGCTGCACAGCCAAATACTTTGGTTGCAGTTATTAATAATTGTCCAGATTTAGATGAACCAGGACCACCAGTGATTCCTGGTGGTGGTGCATCTTCTGGTTCACCTGGTGGTTCACCTAGTGGTGGAGCTGGTGGCGACACAGCTTATACACCACAAAATCCTTATAATACATTTATGCTTCTACCCTTTGGAGATGCAAATTTTTCTTGTGCAGAAGGAGATATAGTGTGTGTAGAGCAAAGAGCATTTAATGCTCAATTGCAAGAATTTTTCAGTGGACATAAAAATAATCTAGGCATACTAGCAAGATATAATCCTATTCTAAAAAGAGTTGGCGACTATTTACGACTTAACAATTTTAGTGAAGCCGATAAGATCTTTTTGAAGGATCGTCTAACTTTAATAGCAAATTGGCTTGTACAACAGGATAATAGCAGCCCAGAAAAAGAATTAGAAAATTATAGGTATGCAGATTGGGCTTTAAACTATCTTATTATCTCTAATACTTCAAATTTTTCTTATTTACAGGCACATCCGACAGATTTTAATATTCTTTATATGGAGAATATAGATGCGGCAGGTAGTGATTTTGCAGATGCATCTGCAAATGTAATATTAGACATTTTAATCAATCAAGAGAATGGGACTCTTTCTAGTTTAGATACTTCTTGGCCAAGTTTAGAAGTTTTGAAGCAACAAGTCAAACAAGCTATTTCCTATGGTATTTATACAACTGCAAAACATGCAAGAAACTATTTATATTTACCAATGGCAAAAGCTGCAGCCAAATATCCATCCTCAATTTATTGGTCAAATAAAGCCGTTGATAGAATAAGAATTGATGCTGTAACTCCTTTAGTAAATTTTAATACAAACACAATGCAATGGCAAGATTTATTTAATATTTGGCTTTTTGAGCTGACACCTTCAAATTTTCCTTACAGTTCGGTAAATTTTACAGGTGGCGCCAATATCGTAAGTGGTAATAATATTTATAATCCTGCAACAAATGCAGTAAGTAATTTTCCACAAGGGAATACAACTGGACTGCTAAATATAAAACAAAAACTTTCTAATGGTTTACAGATGTTCCAAACTGCGACGGGATATTTTCATTACGATGTAAACGCATTCTATTCAACATTATCAAATCAAAACATTGGGATACAAATGTTAGGATCCTATCCAATAACTGCGTTTGTAATTTCAAAAACTGGTAATTCAGCTTTAGTTCAATTTACAATCACTAATGATTTAGGCTGGGATTCTGCGACAAGATTCATAAAAGGAGAAAATGGTTTATCAAATCAAGGTGTTATAGATGATAAAGATGTAGGAACAGGTATTCATTTAGGTGGAACTATAACAAACAATTTCACATGGACGCAAACAATCACCTTTTAAAAAAATCATTATACATTATTGTGATTTTGTTCGGTTTTAATTGTTGTAATGATAAAAAGATTAAAGAAGACATAAATATATATGATACAGAAAGCAAATTTTTAACATTAAATAATGCGAAGGGAAAATATTACTTCGTACCTAGTTTAAGTGACAACCAAAATCCAAATTATAAAACATTTAGTCTTAAAAAAGGTGATACTTTATATTTCGAAATTAAATCTGATTCGACATTTATATATAATTACTTCTATCATGATAGAATGCGAAGAATTGATAATTATAAAGGTAAAATTATTAAAAATTTAGTAGATAAAAATAAAATTTTTATACCTTTTCCTAATGGGTCATTCGATGTCCAAGGATTTCTAACCACAAATAAAGATACAATTTTTTATACTAGATTAAGTATGGAACATTATGAAAATTATGAATATCAATTATTTTATAAAAAAGTTAAATGATTTTATGTGGCAGAAAGAGGATATATTAAAGGTACAAATAGCGGTGGAAATCAAGGTGTAATTGGAAATAAACCCGTTGGATCACGCATGCATCTAGGAGGTACAATTACAAATAATTTCACATGGACAGAAACAATAAATTTTTAAAATTTATATTTACAAGTGTTGCTTTGATAGCACTTGTACATTGTATTGGAGGAAATGAAAAAGAGGCAATATTCGCCTTACCCGATTATGGACCTACATTAAATGAGGCGATTGGAAAATACTATTTTGTTCCTAAAAAAGATGAATTTTATAATAGAGATGATTACAAATATTTAAATTTGAAAAAAGGAGACACATTATTTTTAGAAATAAAAAAAGATTCAACCTATTTTTTCAATAAATTTTATTTTAATCAAGGAGAATTAAAAAATAATTTGTCAGGAAAAATAAAAGTTGGAAAAAATTCGTTTGGCTTATCTCCAAATTTAGAAATAAAAAATGCAAATATATACATGTTGGGATTTAAAAAATCAAAAGAAACTGGGTTGTATTATTATTATGGTATAAATAGTCCTACAGACGGAACAGAATTTGAATATTATATTTTGTATAAAAAAATGAAATGATATGAGATACTAATAAGTAAATTACGCGATACTCTTTTTTTTAATTTCTATCTCTACTTTTTCACAAAGTAAATTTAACTTTAAAAGAATTACTTTTATTCAAAAAGATTCTATTACCAATATAGAAGACTATAAAAAGGGGATGGTAGGAAGTTTCGCAGAAATGGATAAAACGCTTACGCCTTTATTTATAGGATTTTCAGAAACATTAGGAAAAAAGGATTTTCAACAAGATAAAGTTGAAATGAAAAAATTAGAAGATAGTTTAATAAATAATTTTTCTAAGAAAAGTGTTGAAAAGGAAAAAACGATTTTTTATTTCCAAAAAATAAATGACAGCATCATAGAACGTGGTTCAAACAAAGATCCATTTCCAGACAGCAGTATTTTTATTAACACCAAAATTTCTAAAGAATTTTATGATTATCCTTATCCAGCAAATGATATTGCATTCAAAATATCTTATAAGAAAATTGCAAATCTAAAAATTAAAGAATTCAGGAAATCTAAAAAAATAATTAATGGAATTAAGTGTTTTAAAATAAAAGCATCTTACACTACAATTGCAGTATTGTCTTAAACGCAAATAACTGGACACTTTTTTCTAATTGAATTTTAATTTAAGGACTCTTTATCCGACATATCTATTCCGATTTTTTTTAAGAAT
>NZ_JABSNO010000031.1 GCF_013294015.1 Frigoriflavimonas asaccharolytica | reverse complement strand
GAGGGCTTTTGGAAATGCTATTTTCGGTTGAGAAATCAAGGCGAAAAAGTAAATCATAAAAAGCTTCACAGAATCTATAAAGAATCTGGTCTGTCTTTAAGGAGGAAGTTTAAAAAGCGAAAAATTACCAGAATCAAAGAACCTTTAGAGATTCCAGAACGCTTTACTCAAAGCTGGAGCATGGATTTTATGAGCGATGCACTGGAGAATGGAAGAAAGATCAGGACTTTCAATATTATTGATGATTTTAACCGCGAGGTTTTACACATTGAGGTAGATTATTCAATAAAAAGCAGTCGTGTAGTTTGGATTTTAAGACATTTAATTAACAGATATGGAAAACCTCAAAAAATAAGAATGGATAATGGTCCGGAGTTTATTTCCCATCTAATACAAACCTGGAGCCATGTGAACGATATAAAATTTGCCTACATACAGCCAGGTAAACCGACACAAAATTCACTAATTGAGAGGTTCAATAAATCTTTCAGAGAAGGAGTTCTGGACGCAAATTTATTTTCAAATCTGGATGAAGTGAGGGAAATTACTCAGATCTGGATAAAAGATTATAATTATCACAGACCACATGATGCATTGAAAGGCCTATCACCCGTAATGTGGAAAAGTGGACAGCAAGCCACTTCAAAGGCCAACGCTTTTCCTGACCACTTTCCCACATTTGCCAACAACAACAGCGGAATATTAAATGAAATATCAGATGAAATTACTACTTTTGAGTCGTACTGAAAATGGGGAGCCTACAACCAAGCCATGTCGTTTTTAATAAAAAAATTTTTGAACAACTCATCCTATTTTTAGACTTATAAGCAAGCTTTTTACCTTTACTACCCACACTTTCAACTGACTTACCCACACTTTTTGCTGACCTACCCACACTTTCATCTGACAATTGACTCTTTTATACTCGCCATCGAGTCTTTTAGGCTCTCCACCCACACTTTTTGCTGACCTACCCACACTTTCATCTGACAATTGACTCTTTTATACTCGCTATCGAGTCTTTTAGGCTCACCATCCACACTTTTTGCTGACCTACCCACACTTTAATCTGACAATTCACTCTTTTATACTCGCCATCGAGTCTTTTAGGCTCGATTTTGAATTTATCAAAATTAAAACGACCCTTTTTTACCCGTGACTGAGTGCAAAAGGTCGTTATTTAAAGTACAACGATTGGGTATTTGCGAAGGAAGCCCCTATTCACAATGTGATTTCGGGGCTTCTTTTGCAAATACCATGTTGTAGGATGCCATTTTTTGATTATTGTTCAATTTGATTATCTTTCTTATATTTTTCAATAACTTTTTTCTCTCGTTCTGCGATTATTTTTGTCATGTTTATATTATTGCCACTACTTCCTATGACCTCGGAAATACCAGTTGATGCAATTAAACTTTTTATTTTTTGAAAAGGGTCTTTTTTATATTGATTTCTAAAATCAGAATATTTTTTTTTATCAACTTCAATAAATTTTTGTTTTCTAAAAAGTAAATTTATATCAATATTGCCTTTCTCTATTCCAATAAGAGTGAAATGATGATTAAATTTAATGTCATATATTTCAAAAATTAATCCAGGTAGTCCGTAAAATTTGTAGGGACCATCATTTATTGGGATATCTGGACAATACCAAGCAATAAATGTTTTTCCATATTTTTTTATAGTCGCTTTCTTAACAGTATAATTCAATATTTTTTTCCCCCCATCATCATCTAAAATCCAGTCAAATTTATTCTCTTCACTGTATTTTAAATTTTTTTCAAACTCGTTTGAAAAAAAATCAACTTGTCCTGTAGAGTTTTGCTTTTCTAAAAAGTACACAAGTTCATCATTTGGTAGATTTTTAAAATTCATTTTATTTCCTGTTAATTCCATTTTTTTTTCTCTATCATTAAGAATTGAGTCAGTTTTGTATTTTGCATCGCTATAAAAATAACTTTTGCCATTTTCATTATATAATTCTACATTTTGAGAAGTTATAGAATCGCCTAATTTTAATTTGTAATCGTATGTAAATTTTATTCCTTGTGAATATGAAAACATAAATACAAATAAGTTGATACCTAATAATATTTTCCTCATAACTATTTTTTTAAAATGCAGAATCTTTGTAAGATTCTGCATTATTTTAATTTATTATTAATTCTATGCACAAGACATCATACATTCAAAGGCACAGAGAAGGACTCCTCCATCTGTTTCTTTATCATAACAACCTTTTTCTCTGTCGCAATTTACTTCACAACTTGGAACCATTTTACTGAAAGCATCTACCAGAATTTTTTTTGCATTTGCTCCATTTCCAAATGAAAAGTATTCAACTCGTGTAATTTGGGCTCCCTTATTATAAAAACATTTTATAAAAACACCATCTTTAGAAAACTTTTCAGTATAAATGACCACATAATTTTCTTTTTGTCCCTTTTTAAAATTTTCTGTCGCAAGAACAGATTCAAATTTAATTTTTGGTGGACTTTGATTATATTTTGCAGTTCTGAAAAAATCTTTTATTGGGTCTCCATTTTTATTATTTGCAAATAATAGTGAAGAAAATAATACAAATAACGGAAATAAAAATTTTGTAAGTTTCATAATTTAAAATTTTAAGTTTATAAATAACATTCTTCGATACAATCACCAGTACACAATGCTACACCTGCATTAGTTGGTTTATCAGAGCATTGCCATCCCGAAATACAACCGGAAATGCAACTTTCTTCTGGATATATCAATAATTTTTTATTGTCTTTTGAAAGTTTAGTGAATTTTTGCAACATATTTTTATACTTCTGAATGAACACTTCTTTCTGCAATTTTGTCATATTTTCAGTAGCAAATTTTATGTTTACTGAAGTAATATTTCCAAAGTTGTCCGAACCGAAACTTATATCATAAGTAACTCCGTATTTCTCATTAAAAAATGTCTTCGTTTCAACTTTACTTTGAATAAAATCTTTAGTTTCAAAAACATTGAACACTTCACTTGAAGGATTATAATTTTTTGCATTGAGAAAGATGGTTAAAGTCAATAAGAATAACATCACTCCTTTTTTGAAAATTTTATTTTTCATAATATTAATTTTATTTCGTTCCATTTGGTCTTGAACATTAAAGCGACCTTATACAAATTTTTTCGTGTTCGCATAGTCTCACTATTATTTTTTTTAGAGAAATAAAAACTCACAATTCGTAGCTACTGAATTTATTAAAATCATAGTTTATTAAATTCTATGCTTTTAACTTGTACCAAAATTGTTAATTTAAAAAATAAAAAACTGTGATTAGAATCACAGTTTTTTATTTTTCTCATAAAATTTTTTTATGCCTGACAAATGTCTCTCTAGAGATACCCAAAAATGATGCAAGTAAACTATCATTTACTTTATTAATTATATAAGGAAAATCATTTTTAAGGTGTTTTATTTTTTCTTCGATATTTGTAGAATTTAAATGATGGAATCTTTTGATATGGAGTGCATTATATTCTTCTAAAACATCTCCATAAATACTTTTCAAATTTCGTGATGTTAGCATTAATTTGTCGAAATTTTCTCTTGAAATATATAAAATTTCAGCTTTTTCAACACATTCAATAGTTTCAATATTATCTGAAAAATTCTTAAAACTACTTATGTTAGTTAAAAATCGGTTTTCCCAAGCAAACATTCTCGTTATTTCATTTGCTTTATCATTTACATAATATGCTCTTAACAATCCAGAATTCACGAAATACAATTTGTTGCAAGGTTTGTTTTGATTGATTAATATTTCCTTTTTATTTATATTTTGAGAAACGAAATATTTTTTAATATTCATTTCTTCATCTTTTGAAATTGCATCATATTTTCTTAAAAGAAATAGTAATTGTTCAAATTTCATAAATGTGGTTTTTAGCGTAATGTTCGGAAATGGTTTCCTACAACTTATTTATATGTATGATAAACTTATACATATCCACCCAATTTAGTAGAGATATGTATGACAATCATCAAACTTTATTTAATTTCAAATGTAACAAATAAACTATGAGTAAAAATCTTTCCATAAAATAAATGCATCTCAATCTTTATCGTAATTCTGCTGAACAAAAAAAAACTGCAATCAAAAATTGCAGTTTTCTATAAAATTAATTTTAAAGTAAGAATTAATTGTGCCTACTAAAACCTTTGTTTTTTGGTTTGCTGAAGCCAGTATTCGCTTTTGGTCTTGGTACAAAAGATTTGTTGTTGCTGTCTCTTTTTTCCGCAACCAAATTTTCTGGGTGATAAGGATGATCCTTTATTACTGGTATTTTTTTACCAATCAATTTCTCCGTGTTTTTCAGGTTTAAGAGATCCAATTCATCTACAAAAGAGATGGAAGATCCTTCTGCACCAGCTCTTCCCGTTCTACCAATTCTGTGAACGTAGGTTTCAGAAACGTCGGAAAGTTCGTAGTTGATTACGTGTTTCAATTCGTCAATATCAATTCCTCTAGCTGCAATATCTGTGGCTACCAAAATTCTGGTGCGTCCAGATTTAAAGTTTGATAAAGCAGTTTGTCGTGCATTTTGAGATTTATTTCCGTGGATAGCTTCTGCAGAAATATTGCTAGATTTTAGTTTTCTCACAATTTTATCCGAGCCATGTTTCGTTCTCGCGAATACCAACACAGATTCTGAAATGTCTTCTTGCAAAACGTGCGTGAGCAAATCTATTTTGTCATCTTTTTTTACGAAATATACCTTTTGGTTGATGGTATCTGCGGTAGAAGAAACGGCTGCAACTTCTACTTTCACAGGATTATTGAGTATAGAATTACTCAAACTTTCTATTTCTGTAGGAAATGTAGCAGAGAAAAACAAGGTTTGTCTTTTTGCTGGCAAATATTTGATGATGCGTTTCACATCATGCACAAATCCCATGTCTAGCATTCTATCGGCTTCATCAAGCACAAAAATTTCTAATTGGTTGAGTTTCACAATTCCTTGAGAGATGAAATCTAATAATCTACCTGGTGTTGCTACCAAAATATCTACACCTCTTTTTATGGCTTGTTCTTGCGAACCTTGCTTTACACCACCGAAAATCACTTTCGTTCTTAAGTCTAAATTTGCACCATAAGCTTTGAAACTTTCTTCAATTTGTATGGCTAATTCTCTTGTTGGTGTAAGAATTAATGCTTTTATGTGGTGATGATTGTTGTTGTTTTTAGAAAGATTTTGCAACATTGGGATTGCAAATGCTGCGGTTTTTCCGGTTCCGGTTTGTGCAGTTCCGAGAAGATCTTTACCTTCTAAAATGGATGGAATTGCTTTTTGTTGAATTGGGGTTGGTTTTTCATACCCTTCTTTTTTGAGCGCTTTCAAAATAGGCTCAATCAATTGTAAGTCTGTAAATAACAAATGTTTATGTTTTAAATTTGTGGTGCGGATGAAGTATTTTACTTCTTCATTTTTAGCGAGCGTTTACCGAGTTAGAAACTCTTTGCGCTTTTTATTTGGCTTAAGAATGCCGCGAAATATTTTGCAAAGATAGTTTATTAATTTAACAATGGAATAGTATAGCAGTTTAGCAATTTTTTTTAAAAAACCTAATGCTTTTAAATTTTATCTCTATTAGCGGAAAAGTCAATGTATTTTTGTCCAAATTCAAGTTCAAAAGTAATTCTTAATAAAGCAGGATAAGCAAACCAAAATTTATTTTTAATTCGCTCTTTCATATATTCCTCTCCATATTCTTGAATATAATATTTAGTATGAAATTCATCTAAATCTTCAGTATCAATTTTTAAAACGGCATCTATATGTTTCAAAAGTAATTCATATAATTGAATTTCATTATCAATTCCAAAATCAATTAGTTCCAGAAGTTCATCTTTATAGTCGGTTTTAAAAAAATCATTTTGCTTTGATAAAGTTTTTTATAAAGTTTCGTAAACTTGTAGCTCATTTAATTTGTCTTCAAACGTAAAACTATTTTAATTTTATTTAGAGCCTGTTTAAAATTATATTAAAACCATAAAAAGAACAAAAGTTTAAGAAAATTAAACACTTTTTAAAGTAAAAATAAGTGTATTGTGCCTTATTTTCACTTTAAAAAGAATTATTTAAGCTCATTCTTTTGTTCCTTTTGTCGTTAAAAATATTTTTATAAAAAATTTAAACAAGTTCTTAATGTTTAAATTAATTCCTACCCATGCAATTTCTCCCAGATCACATCTTTCAAAGCCATCAATCCTTCTTGAGAAACTCCGGAAAAGAAAATAGGTTTTCTATTTTCTGGGAATTCCACAGAGATTAGTTTTTTCAATTCATCATCCAAAAGATCGGCTTTAGAAATACTAATAATAAATTCTTTATCCATCATTTCTGGATTGTAAGCCAATAGTTCTCTTTCCAAAATTTTAAATTCTTCAAAATGATTTTCAGAATCTGAAGGTATCATAAATAATAGAATAGAGTTCCTCTCTATATGGCGTAAAAAACGATGTCCCAATCCTTTTCCTTGCGATGCTCCTTCTATGATTCCCGGAATATCTGCCATCACAAAAGATTGGTAATTTCTATATTCTACAATTCCAAGATTGGGTGTCAAGGTTGTAAAAGCATAGTCTGCAATTTTTGGTTTTGCCGCAGAAATAGAAGCGAGAAGGGTAGATTTTCCAGCATTTGGGAAGCCAACTAAACCAACATCTGCAAGAATTTTTAATTCAAAGACAACCATTGCTTCTTCACCAGCTTCACCAGGTTGTGCGTATCTTGGCGTTTGGTTGGTAGAAGTTTTGAAAAATTCGTTTCCTTTCCCACCTTTTCCACCTTTCAAAATGATTATTTCTTGGCCATCTTCCATGATTTCTCCTAGAATTTCGCCTTCTTCATTTTTCGCAATCGTACCAATTGGCACTTCTATATATTCATCTTCTCCAAAAGCACCTGTCAATTGACTTTTTGCACCATTCACACCACGTTGTGCATGCACATGTCTTGTATATCTCAAAGGTAAAAGAGTCCATTGGTTGGCATTTCCTTTCATGATTACGTGACCACCTCTTCCTCCATCTCCACCATCTGGACCGCCTTTTGGCATATATTTTTCTCTTTTCAAGTGGGCAGAACCGCCACCTCCGTGTCCAGCTTTACAATTTATTCTAACGTAATCTACAAAATTTGACATATATTTTTTTTAAGATCCAAGCACAATGAGCCAAGAATCAGGATTTTTTTGATGATTCAAGAATTCAAATTCAAGAATCAAGATTTAAGAAGAAGTTATTGATTTTTTTTAATTTGCAACGCAAAAAGTTTCAAATTAAAGTATTTTTTCTACTTCATTATATAATTTTTCAGAAATATCTAATATTTCTCCAACACCATTTATTTCTACGTATTTCCCTTGTTTCTTATATAATTCTGCAACTTCCGCAGTCTTTTTATAATATTCTTGTATTCTCGCACGGATGATGGTTTCGTTGGAGTCATCTGTTCTTCCGCTAGATTTTCCGCGGTGCAGAAGTCTTTCTACCAAAAGTTCGTCTTCTACAACCAATGATAAGCATAAAGAAATCTCCGAGTTTAAATCTTCTTTTACGATATTTTCCAACGCTGCTGTTTGGTCTGCAGTTCTTGGAAAACCATCAAATATAAATCCTGCAGCATCAGTTGGTTTTTGTACTTCTTCGCGCAGCATATCTATGGTTACTTGGTCTGGAACCAATTCGCCTTCATCTATATAAGATTTTGCCAAAACGCCTAAATCTGTATGGTTTTTAATATTAAATCTGAAAAGATCTCCTGTAGAAATCTGTTTCAAATTAAATTTTTCTATTAAATTTTGAGCTTGCGTACCTTTTCCGCTTCCTGGAGGACCAAAGAGAACAATGTTTGTCATTTTTTTTATATAAAAAGTAAAAAGTAAAAAGTAAAAAGTAAAAAGTAAAAAGTTTTTATTAATGGTTTATTTTGCCATCTTCTAATTGATATAAATCTTTTAGATTTCTGCCCAACTCATCATAATCCAAGCCGTAACCAAGCACAAATTTGTTTGGAATTTCTTTCCCGATGAAATCTATTTTGAAATCTTTTTGGTAAACTTCTGGTTTTAATAATAAGGAAGCAATTTTCACAGATTTCGGACGTTGCGTCTCTTGGAAATATTTAAACAGACTTTCTACTGTATTTCCCGTATCTACAATATCTTCTACGATGATGATGTGGCGATCTTTCACATCTTTTGTCAATTCCATTTTTTGGTAAACAATTCCCGTAGATTCCGTACCAGAATAAGAACTCATTTGTATAAAAGCGATTTCGCAATTTCCGGGATAATGTTTCAATAAATCTGAAAAAAACATTATTACCCCATTCAAAACACCAATAAATATGGGCGTTTCATCTTTGTATTCTTCGTGAATTTTTAGGGCAGTTGCTTTTACAATTTCTTGTATTTCTTCATCTTTAAGATAAGGTACAAAAGTTTTATCGTGGATTTGAATGCTTTCCATATATTTTTAATAATCTGCAAAGTTAAAGAATTTTGATGAAAGATTTTTGTGAGGTCGGTCAGGTTTATAAAAACTTATTTCAAAAAGAATTTACTAGAATATTTTAGGTTGTAAATTCTTCTATTTTGGAAGTGGGAAAAATTTAAAATTGGGTGGTATTGCAAGATAGTTTTAATTGCGAACTTTTTGTGGTAGTAACTTTTTGTGTAATATCAATTATTTAATTTCTGAAAGCTTCCACCTAAAATAGATGCTAGTATTTATTAAATCAATAAGAACATCTTCTAAATTTTCAAAAAAATTACCACCCAAATTCACGGGGGTTTGTTTTAAAGTTTCTTCGAGTTTCTCTTTAGTATAATATTCACGTGTCACATTATTATTCTCATCACGTACAAGAAAATAGATTTTGTTTCTTAATAAAACAGTTATTAAATCGTTAAGTTCTTCATCATCATCACTGTCTAAATTAGTAATTATCAAATCATAATTATTGTTTTGAATATTATAATCTTCTTGAAAAAGTCTTATTAATCTCTCCTTATTTAATTTTTTAATTACAATAATTAAAGCTTGTTTTTTTCCTGTAGCACTCCCAAATTCAAATATTCTCCCATCTTTTTTTATGAGAAGTATTGGACCTTGACCTACTAAACATACTTTTTTATCTTTAGCTTGGTAGCCAAAAACAAAGATATCATCATGATCCTCCGTATTGCTTACTTCAACATGATTTCCAGCATTTTTTAGTATATATTCTTCTGCTATTTTCATCAATTTATTTTTGGCTTTTTCTTGCATTTTATTTTGAATGTATTTTAGATTTATTTAATTTTTAAAATTCCAATATTGTTTTTGAAAATTAATATATTTTAGCAATTCTTTAATAAAATTGTATTTTCAAATGTATTGAAAATTTTCAATTTAAAACTCCAGTCTCCAAAATCATTCATTATCTATACAAGTATTTTTTGCCCACCCAAATTTTTAAAACTAAATTTGTAAAAATCATTAAATTATCTAAAATATGGCGACTTATGTAGTAGTTGGACTTCAATATGGCGACGAAGGAAAAGGGAAAATCACCGATGTGCTTTCTGCAAAATCAGATTATGTAGTACGCTTTCAAGGTGGTGATAATGCGGGACATACCGTTTATGCGGGCGAAGAAAAATTTGTGTTGCATCTTTTGCCATCTGGAGTTTTGCAGTGCAAAGGCAAATGTATCATCGCAAATGGAGTAGTGGTAAATCCAAAAGCATTTTTGAAAGAAATTGGGCAAATTGCGGATAAAGGTTTGCGTACAGATCATGTTTTTATTTCCAGAAGAGCACACGTAATAATGCCGTATCATATTTTGATGGATACGTATCGTGAAGAAGAAGAAAACGGAACGCACATTGGAACTACCAAAAAAGGAATCGGACCTTGTTATGAAGATAAAATTGCCAGAGTTGGAATCCGAATGGTGGATCTTTTGAATCCGGAAGTTTTAAGAGAAAAAATTGAAAAAAATTTAAGAGTAAAAAATTCTTTGTTCGAAAAATATTTTGAGAAACCAACCTTGGATGTAGAAGAAATTTACCAAGAATATTTAGAATTAGGAAATCAACTAAAAGATAGAATTGTAGATACAGAAGTAGAACTGAACCAAGCAATTGCAAGCGGAAAAAATGTTTTGTTTGAAGGTGCGCAAGCATTAATGTTGGATATAGATTTCGGAACCTATCCTTACGTTACGTCTTCATCGCCTTCTACAGGCGGAGTTTGCAGTGGAGCAGGAGTTCCGCCTACAAGTTTGCAAAATTTAATTGGAGTTGCTAAAGCGTACACAACAAGAGTTGGTGAAGGTCCATTTCCTACAGAATTAGACAATGATTTAGGCGAAAAAATGCGACAAATTGGTAAGGAATTTGGAGCAACTACAGGAAGACCAAGAAGAACGGGTTGGCTGGATTTGGTTTCTTTGAAACACGCTTGTATGATCAATGGAATCAATAATTTAGTAATTACTAAATTAGATGTTTTAAGCGGAATTTTTCCCTTAAAAATTGCTACAAAATATAAGACTGAAGATGGGAAAATTATTGATTATTTCACTTCATCAACTACAAAATTGTACAATTACGAACCAATATTTGAAGAATTAGAAGGTTGGGACGAAGATCTTACGCAAGTAAGAAGCTACGACGAATTGCCAATAACCGCAAAAAAATACATTGAATTTATCGAGCAATATCTTGGCATCAATGTTTATTTAGTTTCTGTAGGACCAGAACGCAGTCAAAATATTATTCGCAAAGAATTGTTCTAGGTATTACTTTCAATAAAATAAATTAAAAATTCTGCTATAAGCAGAATTTTTTTTGGTTGATTTTTTAAATATCTATTTTAAAAGGATTGTCATAAAAAATATTAAAATTTTATAGGGTAAATAAATATTTGGCAAGATTATTGATTTTCGCTAAATACTTTCTGCAGAAAGCCTAAAAACTAACAATCATCATTTTTAATTTTTTATTAACCAACTTAATCCTATTAATGATGAAACTATTTAATTTCCATCAAGACAATCTCAACGAAATAATTTTTGAAAACAGAAACAAAAATTATGGTGCCTACAATCTTCGCACAGAGGAAAGTAATATGCTGAAAAAAGCCCTTTTTTTTGGTGTATCTGCTTTTATCACGATAGCTGCAATTCCGCTAATTGTTAATTCACTTTCCTCGAAACCTATTGATGGTGGAGATATTTTTACGCTACCTCCCCCAATTTTAATAGAAATTCCGAAGGATGAAATAGTAAAGCCAAAACCAGTGAAAATCGAGCAAACACGACCCGATGTGAAAGTAGTAAACGCTTTTCTTCCGACTCCTACCAAATCTGCAGAAAAAGAAAAAACCATTGCAAAAAAATCTGAGATGGAAAATGCCGCTTTGGGTTTTGAAACCAAAGATGGTAAAGACACAAAATTAAATATACTTGTGCCCGATATCAAAGTGGCAGTTGGTCCAGAAATTCAAATTCCAAAGCCATTTGTAAATCCGATTGATGATAATGCAGTAGTAATATCACCAGATGTAGAAGCTAAATTTCCTGGTGGAATTGATGCTTTTAGAAATCAAGTTGGGAAATATTTTGATAATGGAAGCTTTGAAGGGAGCGGGGAATTAATGAAAACCAGCATTACTTTTGTGGTTGAAAAAGATGGTTCTATTTCTAATATCAAAGCAGATGGAAAGGATAAGTACTTTAATTTAGAAGCTTTAAAAACCATTAACAAAATAAAAGCAAAATGGATACCTGCACAAGTAGAAGGAAAAAATGTGCGTTATGCTTTCAAAATGCCAATCTCTATGCAGTTTGACTAAGGAAGAATTTATATCTTTAAATTAATAATTATCCACAATTACTTGAAAATTGTGGATAATTTTATTTTTAGGTAAAGCATTGGTTTCTAGCTTTTTAAATTGTTTAACTTTAAATTAACTAAATGTCCTTCCAAAAAAAACGTATTTTTGTTTTTTAATCAAATAGTATGGGGAAAATCATTGGTATTGCAAATCAAAAGGGTGGAGTGGGGAAAACCACAACTGCTGTGAATCTTGCAGCAGCGTTAGGAGTTTTAGAAAAGAAAGTTTTGCTTATTGATGCGGATCCACAAGCCAACGCAACTTCTGGTTTGGGAGTAGAAGAAGTAAAATTTTCTACATACAATCTTTTAGAGCGTAGTGCAGATGTATTGGATTGTGTACAAAAAACCACTTCTCCAAATGTAGATATTGTACCGTCTCATATAGATTTGGTAGCTGCAGAAATTGAATTGGTAGATCGTGAAAACCGAGAATACCAACTAAAAGAATCTTTGCAAGATGCAAGAAAAGAATACGATTACATTATTATAGATTGCGCACCAAGTTTAGGATTGATAACCATCAATGCGCTTACTGCAGCAGATTCTGTAATAATCCCAATCCAATGCGAATATTTCGCGCTAGAAGGTTTGGGGAAATTATTGAACACCATCAAAAATGTTCAAAAAATTCACAACAAAGATTTAGATATAGAAGGTTTGCTTTTAACTATGTTTGATAGTAGATTAAGGCTTTCTAATCAAGTAGTGGAGGAGGTAAATATGCATTTTCCAGAGATGGTTTTTGAAACAATCATCAATAGAAATGTGCGTTTAAGTGAAGCACCAAGTTTTGGAGAAAGTATTTTGAGCTATGATGCAGAATGCAAAGGATCCATACAATATTTGCAACTTGCAGAGGAGGTTTTGCTTAAAAATGAACATTTAGTTAAGAATTAATTTTAACTTTTAAATAAAGTAGCTGAAGGACTTATGAAAGATAAAACAAGAGCAATGGGAAGAGGTTTGGGCGCCATTTTAAGTGCAGAATCCAAAGCCTCCGTACATTCTGCAAGCGATGCTGGTGCAGAAAAATTTGTGGGTAATATTGTGGAGGTTTTGATAGAAGATATTTTCGCAAATCCTACACAACCAAGAACCCATTTTGATGAGCAAGCTTTAGCAGATCTTGCGCAATCCATCAAAAATTTGGGAATTATACAGCCCATCACCTTAAGAAAAGAAAACAACCGATTCGAGATTATTTCTGGAGAGCGTAGATTCCGTGCTTCTAAAATAGCAGGATTAAAGAGTATTCCGGCATATATAAGATTAGCCAACGACCAAGAAATGCTAGAAATGGCGTTGGTAGAAAACATCCAAAGAGAAGATTTAGATGCTATTGAAGTTGCATTAACTTATCAAAGATTGTTGGATGAAATTGGCCTCACTCAAGAAGTTTTGAGCCAAAGAGTTGGGAAAGAAAGAAGCACCATTACCAATTCCATACGTTTGTTAAGACTAAATCCTGCTGTTCAAAACGCCATCCGAAGTGGAGAAATTTCTGCAGGACATGGAAGAGCAATCATCAGTTTGGATAATGATGAAGATCGTGAGAAAATTTTTCAAAAAATAATTAAAGAAAAATTGAATGTTCGCCAAGCAGAACAAGCTGCAAATGTTTTTAAAAATCCAAAAAAGCTTATCACAAAAACTGTGAAATCTTTGCCAAATCATCTAAAAAAAGCGCAAAAATCTTTGTCAGATATTTTTGAAACTGAAGTAGAAATAAAATCTACGGCAAATGGAAATAAAGGAAAAATTGTTTTATCCTTTAAAGACGATGAAGAATTGCAAAATATTCTCACGCATTTTCAATTATGAAAATAACATTTTTAATATTATTTATAGCTACATTTTCTTTTGCACAAGTGAATAGAAATGATACCATTCGCGTGAAAAACCTTCCGACAGATTCCATTTCTACAAAATCTGAAAAAGAAGTTGATGTAATTTCTGATATAGAAAATGTGAATGCGCCTTTCTCAAAACCAAAATTTAGCCCAACAAAAGCGGGTCTGTATTCTGCAGTTTTGCCAGGTTTGGGTCAATACTACAACAAAAAATATTGGAAAATCCCAATTGTTTTAGGAGCAATAGGAACTGGAGTGGGTTTCACAATTTTTTTTGATAATAGGTATAGACAATATCGAGATGCTTTCATCGCAGAATTAAATGGCGTGCCGCACGAATTTTCGAATATTCCAGGAATTACAAAAGAAGCGCTCGGCAATTTTCAAGATCAGCAAAAGAGATATAGAGATTATTCTATTGCAATCACCAGTTTGGTGTACATTCTAAATATTGTAGATGCTGTTGTAGATGCCCATTTGTACGAAGGTAGAAATGATCCGGATCTTGTAATAATGCCGACAGTGATACAAAATCAATATGGTTTTCAGCCAGCAAAAGCTGGATTTGTATTAAATTATAAATTTTAATTTTCATGAAAATAGCAATAGTTGGTTACGGAAAAATGGGCCAAATTATAGATGATTTAGCAACCAAAAAAGGTCATGAAATCGTGGCAAAATTGAAAGAAACCCCAACATTATCTTCCTTAAATAATGCTGATGTTGCTATAGAGTTTTCTAATCCAGAGGTAGCATTCAATAATATAAAAATTTGCCTGGAAAATAAAATACCCGTTATTTGCGGAACTACAGGATGGCTAGATAGAAAATCAGAAATAGAAAAGATAGCGATAGAAAATGATACTGCTTTTCTATATGGTTCTAATTTTAGTTTGGGAGTGAATTTATTTTTTGATTTAAATAGAAAACTCGCCAATCTGATGGCCAATTTTCCAGAGTATACTATTCAACTAGAAGAAATTCATCACACGCACAAAAAAGATGCACCAAGTGGAACTGCCATTTCGTTGGCAGAAGATATTATCATAAATAATTCTACTTTTGATTCATGGAAATTGGAAGAAACCGAGAAAAATAATTTAGGAATCGAAGCCATCAGAAAAGATGAGGTACCAGGAACACACAGTGTTTTCTATAGATCGGAAGTAGACGAAATAGAAATTAAACACACTGCTTTTAATAGAAACGGTTTTGCAATGGGCGCAATTATCGCCGCGGAATGGATACAAGGTAAACAAGGTATATTTTCTATGAAAGATGTTTTGGGTTTAAATTAACTTATCAGTTGTAACAAATCAATTTTCTATTAAACTAATTACCAAAAGATAAAATGTTTAGTTTCCTTCTGAATTAAATTTTTGTCAGCTTTTGAACAACTAAAATGTTTTGTTACTTTTGCGGTTGAAATTTTGCTAAAATCGCATAAATTATTAAATAAAAATCGGCAATTGCCAAATCTTGTACAAATATGGATTATATCTTACAATATGCTTTCTACATTCTTATATTAAGTATTTTAATGGGAGTTTCTACTTGGAAACTATTTAAAAAACTGGGTTACAATCCCATTTTTGCCTTTGTACCATATTACAATTATTTTTTAATTTTAAAAACGACCAAACATTCTACTTGGTGGTGTATTCTAGCTTACGTTCCTATAGTTGGTCCTATTATGATGTCCGTTTTTCACCTATTTTTGATGAGAAAATTTGGTAAAGTTTCGACATTAGAACAGTTATTAACGGTTTTTCTACCTTTTATCTATATGGCGATTGTCAATTATGGAAAAGAAACAGAAATTGCCGAGCCAGAATTTTTATTAGAAGGGGAAGTCTCTAAAAAAGAAAAAGATTCCTTTATTGGTTCCATTACTTTCGCCGTAGTTTTTGCGACTATTATTCATACTTTCGTTACGCAACCATTCGGGATTCCAACTGGTTCTATGGAAAGAACGCTTTTGGTAGGAGATTTCTTGTTTGTAGATAAATTAAGTTTAGGTTACAGAATGCCAATGCGACCATTAGCATTGCCATTTTTGCAAGGAACCATAAAAGATACGGGTATAAAAGGAAATCCTAAAGACGATCCAAAATCTTATGTAGACGCTGTGAAATTACCCTATTTAAGACTACCAGGTTGGTCCAAAGTCGAAAGAAACGATATTGTAGTCTTCAATTATCCACAAGATTCTGTGCATACAGCTATAGATAGAAAAGATCCTTATGTAAAAAGATGTGTAGCTGTTGCGGGAGATGTTTTAGAAATAAAAGCCGGTAAATTATTTGTGAATAATAAGCCAGAAGTGGTTTTGGGAGATCAGAAAAGACAACACGCTTACATAATGCAAGCGAGCAGTCAGCTAGATTTTCCTTCTATTTACGAACAAATGGAATTTATTCCAGTAAGTGAGATTAGCCAGCAAACGCAGTATTATGTAGATAATCAAAAGAAATACAACCTCAATCCAGCAAACGTAGTCTATCGCTTAAGTTTAACGGATGAGCGCGTTGCAGATTTCAAACAAATGGATAAGGTAGTTTCCATACAAGAAGAAATTTCTGATAAAAACGAGGGTGGAATTACGTACAAATTAAATGCAGACAAAAACGGCTATACTAAAAATATAGATTCCTCAAATTCCATTTTCCCTATCAATAAAGGTTGGAATACAGACAACTACGGTCCTCTGAAAATTCCAAAAAAAGGAGATGTAGTGCAACTAAACCAAGAAACTTTGCCAGAATATCAATGGATTATTTCAGAATATGAACACCATCAATTAGAAAATAAAGGTGGGAAGATATTTGTAGATGGCAAAGAATCAACACAATATACCATCGGTCAAAATTATTATATGATGATTGGGGATAACAGAGATGCTTCTCTAGATGCGCGTTTTTTCGGTTTTGTGCCAGAAGAAAACATAGTAGGAAAACCAATGTTTACATGGCTTTCCGTAGAAGGTTTGTTTGATGATGCCAACTCAGACTACCAAGCAAATGGAAAGAAAGTTAGATGGGATCGTATGTTCAAAGCTACAAATACCGGCGAAGCCAACAAAACTTCCTATTGGTGGTTGGCTGCAGGAATTTTAGTTATTTTCTTCGGTTGGGATTATATTTCTAGACTTTGGAAAAAGAAAGAAGAAGAGGAATAGAGCAGGTAAAAAGTGATTGATATTAAAAATATTAATCATTTTTTTATATTTATTTGGGCGCCTTTATCCGCCTTCCATTCCCGCTTTTTTTCTTTTTTTGTAAAAAATAAAGAAAAAAGAGCTTCATTCAAGTCGGGGCGCAGTTATAGACAGATTGAAAGGTGATTATAACTTTAAAAAATAAAGTTATTTTATTCATAATTTAAAATAAAATCTGCTATTTTACCAGTGACACATTGAAGTCTTAATGAAACTTAATGCCTTAATGGTTTTTAAATTAAGTGTTGGTGTCATTAAGACTAAATAAGAATTTTACTCTAAAACACTTTTAAAATCCAACCTTAAACCCAAATTATCATCAAGCAAAATATCCTTCTTCCAGCCTTTTATTTTCCACCAATTTCGTGGTTTTCAGTTTTTCTACAATCAGAAAACGAGATTTCTATAGAACAAATGGAAAATTTCCCGAAGCAAACCTATAGAAATAGAACAAATATTTACGGTGCAAATGGAAAATTGTCTTTAATTATTCCTACAGACCATTCAGGTGGCAGAACTTTTAAAGATCTCAAAATTTCTTACGCAGACCATTGGCAAAAACACCATTGGAAATCGCTGAAAAGTGCTTACCAAAGTTCTCCCTATTTTGAATTTTACGAAGATCAGCTTATTGAAATTTATAAAAAAGAAGAAAAATTCCTTTTAGATCTAAATTTAAAGAGTATTTCCATCATCCAAAAGATGCTAAAAACAGAAAAGGCATATTCTTTGAATAGTGATTACGAGAAAATTCCACAAGCTGAAGATTTTCGAAATTATTTTTCTACAAAAAAAGAAACAGAATTTCAGATGGAAGATTATTACCAACTGTTTACAGACAAATATGGATTTTTAAAAGATTTATCAATTATAGATCTCGTTTGTAACAAAGGACCAGAATCAATTACTTATCTTAAAAATATAATTTAAAAAAAATATAAAAATGAACAAATTTCTTATAGCGGCATCATTTCTAGCATTTGGTTTCTCTTTCGCACAAGAATCAGCAGAACCAGCAATGGATAAAGACATGATGACTTGGTATCACAAAGATTTTAAAACAACAGGAATCTATGGTGTGAATACCGAAAACGCTTACAAATTTTTAGAATCTAAAGGACTAAAACCAAAAACTGTAGTAGTTGGTGTTTTAGACAGTGGTGTAGAAGTAGATCATCCAGGTTTGATTGGCAATATGTGGAAAAACCCTAATGAAATTCCAAATAACGGAATAGATGATGATAAAAACGGCTATATAGATGATATTCACGGATGGAATTTTATTGGTGGCAAAAATGGAGATGTAGATGCAGACAATCTAGAAATAACTAGAGTTTACAAAATATATAAGCCAATGTTTGAAGGCGGAGCTACTGCTACAAACAAGGCTAACCAAGCAAAGATGCCAGAAGAATTCGCAATGTATATGAAAGCGAAAGGTATATTTGAAACTGAAGGCGAAAAAGCAAAGAAGAATTACCAAAGAATGAATCAGATTAATCTTGCTATTCCTACAATAGTAAAATTAATGGATGGCAAAACGCTTTCACCAGAATTAATTGCAGGATTAAAGCCAGCAAACTCTGATGAAACTTTCGCAGCAGAATTGTTGAGCAATATTTCTAAAGGTCCTGGAATGATGGGAAAAAATTCTACGGAAATTTCTAGCATGGTTACGGAACAAATACAAGGTGGTTTAGATTATTACGGAGCACAAGCAAACCAACAATACAGTCTTACTTTTGATCCAAGAGCAGAATTGGTAGGTGATAACTATGCAGATTATTCTGAGAAAAACTACGGGAACAACCATTACGAAGGTCCAGATGCATTGCACGGAACTCACGTTTCTGGTATCATCGCTGGTTTGCCACATGATGGGGAAGTACAATATGGAGTTGCAAGCAAAGTAGCGAAAATAATGACCGTTAGAACAGTGCCAAATGGTGATGAAAGAGATAAAGATGTTGCAAATTCTATAAAATATGCAGTAGATAATGGTGCGAAAATTTTGAACATGAGTTTTGGGAAATCTGTTTCCCCAGGTAAGCAATATGTTTGGGATGCCTTCAAATATGCACAAGATAAAGGAGTTCTTTTAGTAAAAGCTTCTGGAAATGATAATGAAGATATAGAGGTTGATATCCATTACCCAACAAATTTTAAAAGCCCAACAGACGAAAAATCTTTTCTTACAAATCTTATTACGGTAGGAGCGAGTACAGATGATCCGGAATCTTTAAGAGCTGGATTCTCTAATTACAACGGAAAAATGGTTGACGTTTTTGCGCCAGGACAAGAAATTTATTCTACAGTAATAGACGGTAAATATCAATACCTACAAGGAACATCTATGGCTTCTCCAGTTGTAGCTGGTGCTGCTGCGGTACTTTTGGCTTATATGCCAAATCTAAAACCTTATCAATTAATAGAGGCATTAGTGAATACAAGCAATAAATCTACTGTAGATGCTAAACTGCCAAATGACGATAAGAAAACCTTCGATCAAATTTCTAGAAGCGGAGGTGTAATAGATGTAGCAAAAGCTGCAGAATATGCTTATAATAATTTCTATATGAGAAAAGCGGCTGCGAAAAAATCTACAAAGACTAAAAAAGCTGTAAAAAGAAAATAATTTTATAGAACATATAAAAATTGTTGCAAAAATCCGCGAAAGCGGATTTTTTTTGTTAAAAATTCTTTCTTTGGCATAATTTTTCGGTAACTTTAAACTATAAAAATTATAACTATGAAAAAATATCTATTATCAGGAATTATTGCCGTAAGCTTTCTTACCTCTTGTGCTACCGTGAAGAAAGCGGAAACCAAACAAGAAGACAGAAAAGAATTTTTAGCAATGAAAGGAGAATGGGAAATTACGAGTATAGACTACGCAAAAGGTTTGAAGATAAAACCATTTGATGAAAATATAGATGCCAATTGTTTCGTAGGAAGCCATTGGACATTAATTCCAAATAATTATACTGGATCCTATACCATCAATTCCAAAGGAAACTGTCCAAGTATTATTCAGCCAATTAAATTTGAAGTAGAAAATGGCAACACTTTTTTGTTCAAGAAAATTATGGCAGGAGAAAAAGCTAAAAATAATGTTGTAGGATACCAAATGACTTTAATTAGCCAAAGTACAGACCAATTTTCTCTACAATCTAGCATCCCTTTTGAAGGAGAAACTGTAAATGTGGTTTACAATTTCCAAAGAACAGGAATGAAACAATAATCTGAACACAAACATTAAAAAAAATATTATGAAAATAAAAAGTACAATTATAGCAGCAACCTTTCTAGCTTCCACATTATCTTTAACGAATTGTGAAGCTGTGAAAAATTCTAACAACCAACAACGTGGTACCGCAGCAGGAGCTGTTGGTGGTGCAGTATTAGGTGGAATCCTTGGAAATAATGTAGGTAAAGGAGGAAATGGCGCTTTAGGTGCAGTGCTTGGTGGAGTAATTGGTGGAGTTGCCGGTAATGTAATCGGTAATAAGATGGATAAGCAAGCCAAAGAAATAAAACAAACTTTGCCAGGTGCAGAAGTTGAGAGAGTAGGAGATGGTATCAAAATTACCTTGCCAGAAAGTCTTGTAAATTTTGCTTTTGATTCTTCAAACTTATCAACCGAAGGAAAGCAACAATTAGATAAATTAGCAACCATTTTAGAGAATAATCCAGATACAAATATTAATATTTACGGTTATACAGATAGCAAAGGTGCAGACGATTACAATCAAAAATTATCTGAAAGAAGAGCAAATGCCGTAAAAGCATATCTTTCTTCTCACGGCGTTGCATCTAGTAGAATGTTCTCTATGGGAATGGGTGAAGCGGATCCAGTTGCTACAAACGACACAGATATGGGAAGAGCAAAAAATAGAAGGGTAGAATTTGCCATCACCGCCAACGAAAAAATGATACAAGAGTCTCAACAATAAGAACTATCGCATATCATACATACAAAAACCGCTTCGGCGGTTTTTTTCATTTATAATTCTTATTTTTGCACTTTATTTTAAAACACTTAATGATTAAATATTTAAAGCTTCTGCGAGTAGAACAATGGGTGAAAAATACTTTCGTTTTTCTACCCCTATTTTTCTCAGCAAATTTGATGAATTCTGCACTTTTTCTACAAAGTGTTTTTGCATTCATTATTTTTTCTCTCGCTGCAAGCAGTATTTATATTATTAATGATTATTCGGATATAGAATCAGATAGAAAACACCCTGATAAAAAAGATAGGCCTTTAGCCAGTGGAGCGATTTCTAAAAAAACGGCCATCGCTATTTTAATATTGTTATTAGTAGCAGATATTGCCCTTATTTTCTTTGCGCAAAATTATTTTAAATCCAATTTGTTGAGGTTTTCTTACATCGTAGGATTCTATTTTGTGATGAATATTGCCTATACTTTTAAACTAAAACATGTTGCAATTATAGATGTTTGTCTTATAGCTATTGGTTTTGTATTGCGAATTTTGGCGGGTGGATATTTCACTGGAATTCCAATATCACAATGGGCAATTTTACTTACGTTCGTACTAGCATTAGTGCTTGCTCTAGGTAAAAGGCGAGGAGAACTAATAAATGCACAACTCTCTGGCAAAACAAGAAAATCTTTGGATGGATACAATGTGCAGTTTGCAGATATTGCATTATCCATTTCCGTTACGCTAGCAATTATTTGTTATCTCATGTTTACCCTTACACCAGAAGTACAGCAACGATTTGGGCAAAAGGTTTTCTATACAGTAATATTTGTGGTTTTTGCATTTCTAAGATATCTGCAGCAAACTCTAGTATATAATAAAACAGAATCGCCAACCAAAATTGTGTATAAAGACAGATACATACAAATCACTATAGTACTTTGGGTTTTCAGCTTCTTAATATTAATTTATGATCAAAATTTTTTAAAATAATGAAGCAGAATTTTGTAAAAGAAGTTACGAATTGGGGTAATTTTCCCGTCGTAGAAAAAGAAATAAAATCGGAAGATTCAATAGATAAAATAAAAGAATTTGTAAGGGTTAATAATGAAGTCATCGCTCGTGGAAACGGCAGATGCTACGGAGATGCATCTCTTGGAGAGCATATTTTCTCTACCAAAAGGCTTAATAAAATGATTTCTTTTGATAGATTAAACGGTGTTTTAGAATGCGAATCTGGCGTTTTACTTTCCGAAGTTTTAGAAGTTTCTGTGCCACAAGGTTATTTTCTTTACGTTTCGCCGGGTACAAAATTTATTAGCATCGGTGGAGCAATAGCCTCAGATGTTCATGGGAAAAATCATCATGCAGAAGGTTGCTTTTCAGAATACGTGGTTTCTTTTCAATTAATAAATGAGCATGCAGAATTAATTACTTGCTCTAGAGAAGAGAATTCAGAAAAATTTTGGGCAACTATCGGTGGAATGGGATTGACGGGAATTATAGTTTCTGCAAAATTTAAATTAAAAAATATAGAATCCGTTTACATAAGGCAAGAAAGCATTAAGGCGGAAAATCTAGACGAAATTTTTCAACTTTTTGATGATAGCGAATCTTGGACTTACAATGTAGCGTGGATAGACTGTCTGCAAACAGGAAAAAATCTCGGTAGAAGCATTATGTTGAGAGGCGAACATGCTTTCAAGCATGAACTGCCCGCAAAATTGCAAGGAAATGCGCTGAAAATGAAGAAAGGAAATGCATTCGCTATTCCGTTTTATTTTCCAAATTTTATATTAAATAAATTTTCTGTAAAATTATTTAATCTTTTGTTCTACAATAAACAAACTAAAAAAGAAGTCAAAAATTTCGTTCATTATGAACCCTATTTTTATCCGCTTGATATATTAAGTGATTGGAATAAAATTTATGGCAAAAAGGGTTTTATTCAATATCAAATGGTAATACCAAAAGAGAATGGAAAAGATGGAATGCGAGAAATTTTGCAAACCATTGCGAAAAGTGGAAATGGTTCTTTCCTTGCTGTTTTAAAATTATTTGGCAAAACGAATCCCGAAGCTTTCAACAGCTTTCCACAAGAAGGTTATACCTTAGCATTAGATTTTAAAGTAAATAAAAAGCTACCAAAACTAGTGCAAAAATTAGATGCCATCGTAGAAAGATATTGCGGGAGAATTTACCTCACAAAAGATAGCATGAGCAAATCTTCACTCATAGATTATCTGCAAGATGTAGATAACCCGAAGTTTGTATCTTTGCAACATAAAAGAATTATAAATAATCAATGATGAATTTAATGATAAATAATACCAAATCATGATTGTTTTAGGCAGCAATTCTGAAGTTGCACAAGCTTTTGTAGAAAGAATTTTAAAAGAAAAATTGAAGTTTGAGAAGATTTATCTCTTCACTTCAAACGTAGAAACTACAGAAAAATTTGCAAAACATCTGGATGTTAAATTTCTACAACAAACAGAAATTGTAGAATTTGATATTTTAAAATCCGAAGATTATTCTAAATTAGATTATATAAATTCTAATTTGCTATTCTGCGCAACTGGTTATCTTGGGCAAAGTACAGAAGATGGATTGTATAATTCAAAAAATACACAGAAAATTGTAGATATTAATTACGGAAAATTAATACCACTCATTACTTATTTTGCTAAAAAAATGGAGCAGAAAAGGACGGGAACCATCATTGCTTTATCTTCCGTTGCAGGAGAAAGAGGAAGGCAAAGTAATTTTATATACGGAAGTGCAAAAGCAGGTTTTACAGCATACCTTTCGGGATTGAGAAATTTTTTATTTAAAAATAATGTTCATGTTTTAACAATAAAACCTGGCTTTATGGAAACAAAAATGACAGAAGGTTTGCCTTTAAACCCAAAATTGACTGCAACACCAAAACAGGCCGCAGATTCTATATACAATGCATTTAAAAAGAAAAAAAATGTAGCGTATGTACTGCCAATTTGGGCTATCATAATGCTAATTATCAGAAATATACCTGAGTTTATATTCAAGAAATTAAAATTATAAATAATGAAAAAATTGTATTTTTTTGATTTTGATGGCACTTTGACGTACAAAGACACGATGTTTTTATTTTTAAAATTTTGTAATCCTACGAAATTCTATATGCAATTTGCATTGCATGTTCCGCTTTTCATATTGTTGAAATTGAAATTGGCAGAAGCAGAGAAAGTAAAAAAAAGCCTTATCTTTAAGGTATTGAAAAATGAGACAAAACAATCTTTGGAAAAGAAATCTCAGCTATTTTTTGAGGCAGAATTTCCACAAATCATCAGAGAAAACGCTTTAGATTTTATTAAAAATATAGATCGAGAAAATACAGAAAGCTATATTGTAAGCGCTTCCTTAGATATTTGGGTGCAACCTTTTGCCAAGCATTTCAATATGGAATTATTGGCAACTAAAGCAGAGTTTATCAATGATCAATTAACGAAAAATTTTGCAGGAGCAAATTGTAATAAAATAGAGAAAGTAAATAGAATAAAAGAGGCAATTTCTGGTAAAAAGTATGATAAAACTATCGCTTTTGGAGATACTTCTGGAGATTCTGCAATGCTAAAATGGGCAGACGAAAGTCACTTTCAGTTTTTTCACTAATCATCAATTAATTTAGAACTTAATAATATGCAAAAAGTATATTTAGACAATGCCGCTACAACACCACTTGCAGAAGAAGTGATAGATGCAATGGTATCTGTTTTGAAAAATAACTACGGAAATCCTTCTTCTACGCACAGTTTTGGACAAGAAGCCAAGGTTTTGATAGAAAATGTGAGAAGGCAAGCTGCTGAATATCTTCACGTTTCTCCAGCAGAGATTGTATTTACATCTTGTGGTACAGAATCCAACAATATGGTGATCAAATCTTGTGTTGAGAATTTGGGTGTAGAAAGGATCATTACCTCACCAATGGAGCACAAATGCGTTGCGGAAACGGTTTTGGAATTAAAAAATAAGAAAAAGATTGAGGTTGTCTATCTTCGACCAAACAAAAAGGGAGATATAGATTTAGAAGACTTGGAAGCGAAACTAAAAAACTCCGAAAAGAAAACTCTGGTTACCTTGATGCACGCCAACAATGAAGTTGGTAATCTTTTGGATATAGAAAAAGTGGCCAATATCTGCAAAGAAAATGAAGCGCTTTTCCATACAGATACAGTGCAAACAATGGCACATTACCCAATGGATTTTTCTAAAATTCCAGTAGATTTTGCCTCTTGCAGTGCTCATAAATTCCATGGTCCGAAAGGTAATGGCTTCACGTTTATTAGAAAAAATAGCAAACTAAAAAGTTTGATAACGGGTGGTCCACAAGAAAGAAGTCTGCGTGCAGGTACAGAAAATGTATGTGGTATTGTAGGTTTGGGGAAAGCTTTGGAGCTTTCGTTAGCAAATATGGAGCAGTATAGAAATGAAATGGAAGAAATTAAATCTTACACAATTTCTAGCTTGAAAGAAGCTGTTCCTGGTATTGTGTTTAATGGTAGGAGTGGTGAAATGGATAAAAGTCTATATACATTGGTGAGTGTTCTTTTGCCCTTTGAAGAGCCTTTGATTGGGATGAAATTAGATATGAAGGGAATTGCAATTTCCCAAGGTAGCGCTTGTTCTTCCGGCGCTTCTACGCCATCTATGGTGATGATGATGCTTTTGGACGATGACCAAATTGGTAACGGAACACCATTGCGAATTTCATTTAGCCATTATACCACCAAAGATGAGATAGATTATTTTGTAGATAATTTAAAAATAATTGTAGAGGAACATCTTATAGAAAAAACCGAATGCTAATATAGATGGCTTTCAAAACAGTTTTAAAAGAATAACCGTAGTTTTGTATAACAATTTAAAAAAATAAAAAAATGGCATTAGAAATAACAGACAGTACGTTTGAAGAATTAGTATTAAAATCTGAAGTACCAGTTTTGGTAGACTTTTGGGCTATTTGGTGTGGACCATGTAGAACAGTAGGACCGATTGTGGACGAAGTAGCTGTAGATTTTGAAGGAAAAGCAGTAGTTGGTAAAGTTGATGTAGACAACAATCAGCAAGTATCGCAAGACTATGGAATTAGAAACATACCTACACTTCTTATATTCAAAGGAGGAGAAGTAGTAGATAAAATTGTAGGTGTAGCTCCAAAAGAGCTAATTGCAGAAAAATTAGCAGCACATATGTAAATTTATGTCGCTGATAATAAGTGCTTTCCGTATTGGGAAGCATTTATTTTCAAAAAAGATTTGCAGAGCTGCAAAAAAGTTGTATATTTGCAATCACAAAAAACAAGATATGTTTTCTGTTAAAAGTAAAAGATCCGGTAGTTCAGCTGGTTAGAATACTTGCCTGTCACGCAAGTGGTCGCGGGTTCGAGTCCCGTCCGGATCGCAAAAAAATCTCTTAAGAAATTAAGAGATTTTTTGTTTTTACAAAGTTGAGCGAGATAATTTGGAATTAGGCGCACAACTTGGGGACAAATCGGGGATCACGCACAAAACTTGGGGACTAAGCAAAAATCTGTGTTAATCTGGTGAGGAAAAAAACAACTAGATTAATTGTACAATTTCTTAAAATGCCTGCCCAATTCCGATGTAAAATAATTTATCTTCTTTAGAAATTCCATAGTCGAAAGAAATTATGGTAGATTGATTCCAGGCAATTCTTGCTCCAATACCGTAAGAAAACTTAATGTTTTCAAAATTTAGATCTTGCCATTTGTCTCGCACTGTTCCTGCGTCAAAAAATGGTGCAACACCAAAAGCGAATCTCTCCTTAGCGATTTTTGTTTCAGCAATCCTGTAGCGAAATTCAAAGTTTGTAAACCACATAGACCTTGCTAAAAATCTATTGGCTCTGTATCCGCGCAAAGATTGCTTTCCTCCCAAAGCGTTGATGCTTCCTTCCGGACTCCATTGGTCTTGAAATTCAAAAAAAGGTGCTTTGGTACCGAAAATATTTCCCACGCCAATTCTACCGGCCAAAACGGTTCTTTTTCCAAATGGTAATTTTTTATATGCTCGTGCTTGTAGAAATAATTTGTTAAAATTATAAGCAGAACCTATGGCTTTACTGGAATATTCATTGGCAATTTCAAAATACATTCCCTTGGTTGGATCTGGTTCAAAATCTCTGGTGTCATATATCAAGGCAGTTTGTAAAAGCGAAATCCATCCGCCATTTAAACCAGAAATTTTACCTTGATCAAAATCTCTTTTTAATAATGAAAATCCATTTGGCGCCGTAGTTTCTTCGCCTGTTGCAGTATTTATGGCTTCTGCATCTTCGCCTTCAAATGTTTTATACTTCAAATTCTGAATTTCATAACCAGCCATTATTCTCCATTTTCCGTTGCCCAAAGCGTAATCTGCTTTTAAATTGAGCATATATTCTGTTTCTCGAAATCTATTCGAGAGTGCATCTGTCACAAAAAGTGCTTCTCCAATTTCTCCTGCACGAAGTGTTTTTCTGGCTTCATCATATTCTTTGTAAGTAGAAAATGTAGTATTTGGATCTGATGGCAAACTTAAATCTCCAAGTGTATTTTCAGTAAGTCCGAAGTATAAATTTGCGGGATTTTGTTGCGCTTTCAAGTCTATTTTAAATCTCCATCTTGTACCTTTATAATATGGAACATCCAAAGACATCGCCAATTCTCTTGCATTGGAAGTATAATAGGCCGCATTCACTTTTAATTTTGCTAAATAAGGCGTGTACGGAAAAAGTGGATTTTCCCGCTCTCCATTCCAATAAATATTACCACGAACTCCAAAGCCAAATCCGGTGACAGGATCTGAAGAAAAATCTGGAATTCCTGTTACAAATTTTCCTTCTTTTTTCTTTGCCAAATCTTCATTAGACATTCTTTTTGATTTTATGAAAGAAAGCGAATCCGTTTCTTGTGCTGAAATATGAGTAGAAAAATTAATAAAAATGAAACAGAAAATAAATTTCCATATTGTTAATTTTTGAATAGATTGTGTTGAAATACTTGACCTTTTAACTAATGACATCTTGCGTAATAATTTTAATTAATGAGCAAATATCGAAAGGTTTTTAGCATGCCAAAAATTATGGTAGTATAGATTAACCTTTTGGCACATATTAGGCGTTCTTGGAAAGATTATTTTTGAATTGTGTTGGCGTTAACCCTTTGGTTTTCTTGAAGATAGCGTTAAAAGAAGATTTGCTATTAAAGCCTACATCTGTGGCGATTGCAAGAAGTGTAAATTGCTTATTCTGGTCGTTTTTCAGTCGTTTTACAAATTCTTCAACGCGATAATTATTTACAAAATCTTGAAAATTAATATTCATGTGTTTGTAGGCTCCCCCAAAAACAGTACAATTTAGAAGTATAAAAATACTAACTTTAAATTGTAAAATAAAATTATGAAAAGAAGCAGATTTAGTCCGGAGCAAATTGCTAAAATTTTAAAGGATTACGAAAATGGTACAACTACAGAAGAGTTGTGCAGAGTAAA
>NZ_JABSNO010000030.1 GCF_013294015.1 Frigoriflavimonas asaccharolytica | reverse complement strand
GAAAGGTTTTGTTGTGCAACTCAAAGATACTTTGAGATACTAAACTTTACCCTCTTTTTTTACATTTTTATTTAAACGTTTAGGACGATATTGATCTTGAATATGTAAAAAAAAGAGATTTAATATACAAAAAACCCGTAAGATATTCAGGTTTCACTCCCGTTGTTGAAAGTGGTGCAATAGGTTTTATGGGAATACAATCTGTTAATAATGTAAGTAAAAATTTACTTTTTTATATAGATTCTTTTTATGTCAATTTTATGAGTGAGCATAAATTTAAAACTATAATATTGCCATATTTAAATAGTATTTTGAAAAAAGATAAGGTTTACTTCTTAAAAACAGGATATGACATCAACCTAAAAGAAGATGTTTTTGAAGAAGTTACATATCAAAAATATATTATTGATTGAGAAAAAGATGGAATTTTTTTTAAAACTTATACTAAAATTTTTTTTAATTTAAAATAAATCGAAAACCGCCACACGGCGGTTTTTTTATTTCAAAACCTTACATTTGCATTATGGCAAGAAACAGATCCAAAAATTTAATTCTAGAAAATATTACTTTAACTGCAGCTGGCGCAAAAGGTGTGGCAATAGGGAGAACCGAAGAAGGTAAAACCGTGATCGTTACAGGCGCAATTCCCGGTGACGTAATTAATGCAAGAGTGAAAAAAGCCAAATCTAAATATTTTGAAGCTGAAGCTGTAGAAATTTTAGAAAGGTCGCCTTTTCGTGTTGAGCCAAAATGCATCCATTTCGGAACTTGTGGTGGTTGCAAATGGCAAAATATGAGCTATGAAAAGCAATTGTTTTTCAAACAAGATGAAGTTGAAAATAACATTCGCAGAATCGGTGGCATAGAAGATTTTGTGTGCGAACCCATTTTAGGCGCACCAGAAGAATATTTCTACAGAAATAAAATGGAATTTTCTTTTTCCGATGCAAAATGGTTGACTTTAGACGAAATCAATTCTGGCGAAGAAATAGATAATAAAAATGCACTCGGTTTTCATATTCCAGGAATGTGGAGCAAAATTTTAGATCTGAAAGAATGTTGGTTGCAAGAAGATCCTTCCAACGCAATTCGTTTAGCAGTTAAGGTTTTTGCAGATGCGCATCAATTAGAATATTTTGATGTAAGAAATCAAGCAGGATTTTTGAGAACGATGATGCTTCGCCAAAACTCAAAAGGCGAGTGGATGGTTTTATTCCAATTATTCCGCGAAGAAAAAGAAAATCAACAAAAGCTATTTGATTATTTAATAGAAAATTTTCCGCAAATAAAAACCTTGATGTTTTGTATTAATGCCAAACAAAACGATTCTTTATACGACCAAGATGTGCAGATTTATTATGGCGATGGTTTTTTAATGGAAGAAATGGATGGATTGCAATTCAAAATCGGTCCGAAGTCTTTCTTTCAAACCAATTATCAACAAGCGCTTAATTTATACAGAAAAACTTTAGAATTTGCAGATTTAAAAGGGGATGAGGTTGTGTACGATTTGTATACAGGAACAGGAACCATTGCACAATATATGGCGAGAAATGCCAAAAAAGTAATCGGTATAGAATCTGTGCAAGAATCTATAGATGCGGCAAAAGAGCACGCTATTTTAAATGGATTAGACAATTGCGAATTTTTCTGTGGAGATATGAAAGATATTTTTTCTGATGAATTTTTGGCAAATCATCCAAAAGCAGATGTACTAATTACCGATCCACCAAGAGATGGAATGCATGCAAAAGTGGTAGAGCAAATTTTGAAACTTTCGCCAGAGAGAATTGTGTATGTAAGTTGCAATTCTGCCACACAAGCAAGAGATTTAGCATTGATGAAAGACCATTATAAAGTGGTGAAAATTTTGCCAGTTGATATGTTTCCACAAACACATCATGTTGAGAATATTGCTTTGTTGGTGAGGATTTAATTTTTTTTTAAATGAAAACAATACTTACTTTCGTTTTTATAATTATTTGTTCAACCAAATTGTTTTCACAAGAGCTTCACATTAAGCAAAGTGCAGCTTTTGAAGATATTTTACTTGCAGTGAAAACCGATTCCATAAGTTTATTCAAAAATTCATTTGGGAAAGATATTTCTGAAGAAATTATGACGGGTAAAGGTGAAAATATATGGGTAGAAGGATTTAATGCTTACAAAGATTTATTGAAAAAAGACTTTAGTGATTTCCAAATATCAGATTTTTCATATATTTATGATGAAAAAAGATCAACAATTAAAATATTTTATAAAGGTAAGAAATACGGCAGTATGGAAGTGATCGAAGAAGAAGACAAATGGAAATTAAATGAAAGGTAAGGATTTATACTTTATTTTAGTTTAAATCAAATAATAAATGTTCCTTATAAACATAATCTTTGTAGTATAAATGAATATTACAAAAATGTATTCCGTAGGAATGCAATCTTAACACCAAAATCTTTCAAATAATTTCTATATATTTATAAAAATTATTGAACATGACGAAAACCATCTATTCTTTCTTGATTTGTTTGCTTTTTTCAACCGCAAATTTTCACGCTCAAGTGAAAGATACTTTGCCTGCAAAAAAAGACAGTGCAACTACAAAAGCTGGTGCGAAAACGCCCGCTAAAAAAGTTGAAAAAATAAAACCTTACAAAGAAATCATTACCAGTAAAGCAGTTACAGATGCTGGTGTTTTTGATATTCATAAAGTAGAAGACAAATATTATCTAGAAATTCCAGACAAAATGCTGAAAAAAGAATTTCTTTTGGTAAGCAGATTAACCAAAGCTGCTGCAGGTATGCGTTCTGGAACTACAGGATATGCAGGAGATCAAATTTCGCAAAATGTAATCTCTTTTGAAAAAGGACCAGAAGATAAAATTTTTCTAAAAACCATCTCTTTTGTAGATTATGCAAAAGATTCTACCTCGCAAATGTATAATTCTGTAACGAGAAATAATGTACAATCCATAGAACAAGCTTTCGAAGTAAAAGCATATAATAAAGAAAAAAAATCTACTGTAATAGAAGTTACGCCATTTTTTAATTCTGATAGTGATTTGATTTCTTTTGCTGCATACGCAAAAAAATCTTTCAAAGTTGGAGCTTTGCAAAAAGATAAATCTTATGTAAATTTTGTAAAATCTTTTCCAACAAATTTAGAAATTAATACGACAAAAACTTTTGCCAGAACTCTAGGAGATTATAAACCAATTCCAGGAAGAGACAAACCAGAAATTTCTGGAAACTACACGGTAGAAATAAATACGTCTTTAGTTTTATTACCAGATAATAAGATGCAAGCAAGATATTCTGATGAAAGAGTTGGCTATTTCACAGTTGGATATACAGATTTTGATAATGACCCACAAGGAGTTGAAAGAGTGCGCTTGATAAAAAGATGGCGTTTGGAACCAAAGCCTCAAGATTTAGAAAAGTATAAAAGAGGAGAGTTGGTAGAACCAGCGAAACCAATTGTGTTTTATATAGATCCTGCAACTCCGAAAAAATGGGTTCCAGCTTTGATGCAAGGTGTAAATGATTGGGCAAAAGCTTTTGAAAAAGCAGGTTTTAAAAATGCTATTTATGCTAAAATCCCCAACGCAAAAGACGATCCAGAATGGAGTTTGGAAGATGCAAGATTTTCTGCAATAGTATACAAACCATCTGATGTTCCTAATGCTTCTGGTCCTTCTATCTCAGATCCTAGAACAGGAGAAATAATGGAAAGCCACATCAATTGGTATCATAATGTAATGTTGCTTCTAAGAAATTGGTATTTCGTACAAGCTTCACCCAATGATCCAAGAGCAAGAAAAGTTGAATTTGATGATGCATTAATGAGCGAATTAATTCGTTTCGTTTCCTCTCATGAAGTTGGCCACACTCTCGGTTTGCGTCATAATTATGGTTCAAGTTCTACCGTTCCAGTAGAAAAATTGAGAGATAATAATTGGTTGACGAAAAATGGACATACACCTTCCATAATGGATTATGCTCGATTTAATTATGTAGCACAACCAGAAGATAAAATTTCGCCAGAAAATTTGATGCCGAGAATTGGAGATTATGATAATTGGGCAATAGAATGGGGATACAAAAGATTCTACAATCTACCATCAGTTGATTTGGAAAAATCTTTCTTAAACAAATGGGTTATCAGTAATTTGAAGAATGAAAGATTGTGGTTTGGTACAGAAAGCAATCCTTTTGATCCGCGTTCCCAAAGTGAACAAGTAGGAGATGATGCAATGATTGCAAGCACTTATGGTGTGAAAAATTTAAAGATGATTATTAATAATTTAGACAAATGGACAGAACAACCAAACAAAAATTATGATAATTTGGATATGATGTACGATCAAGTTGTTGGGCAATATAGAAGATATTTGGGTCATGTTTCGAAATACATCGGTGGAGAAATGGAAACTCCAAAAACTGTGGAGCAAAAAGGACCAGTCTACGAAGTAGTTTCAGAATCTGACCAAAAGCGTGCTTTGAAATTTTTAGAACAAAATGTTTTTGAAACACCAACTTGGCTTTTGCAAAATAGCATTTTTGATAAAACAGGAAAAACACCGGTTTCTATTGTAGAGAGTTTGCAAAATTCTGTATTAGATAGAATTTTAAGTTCAGCAGTATTGAATAAAATGTATAATGCACAACAATTAAATTCAAAAGCTTATCCTTTGGTAAATTATATGGGAGATGTGCAGCAATCTATTTTTAATAGCGAAACACCAGATCTTTATCAAAGAAATTTGCAAAGAAATTACGTAAGCAATCTTTTGAAATTGGTAAGTAAAACAACTTCAATCACAGATAATTCTGATGTATCTTCAATCGTTCGTGGAAATTTAATGGATTTAATGGCAAGACTGAAAAGTAAATCTGGAAATGATACGATTACAAAATACCATTATCAAGATTTGGTGTATAGAATAGAAAGTACTTTTAATAATGATAAATAATGAATAGAATTTTTTTTCTATTATTAATTTTTTTCTTTTCTGTTTCTAGTTGTGCTTCCGAAGACGATATTTGCTTAAGTGCAGATACTACAGCAAGATTGAAGGTGAAATTCAAAACATCTGAAGGAAAACTGAAAACCTTGGATTCGGTTTATGTAAATGTAGACTATGGAAACGGTTTGCAAGAAATTTTGGCTACACAGTCTAAAACAGATTCGTTATTAATACCATTAAGAATTGATGAAAGTGTTTCTACAGATATTTATGTAAGCACCTCAAAAATAGGACCTTCTTCTAAAATTAAAATAAAATATACCACAACCTCAGAATATGTTTCGACAGCTTGTGGTATAAAGAAGATATATAATAATATAGAACCAATTTTAGAAATTTCTAATGAGGTGAAAAGTATAGAAAAAAACCAAACTCAAATAGCAGATGAAGCAAAAACACATATTTTTCTTATTTTTTAGCTTATTCTTTGTCAATAGCTTTTCTCAAGAAAAAATGAAAAAAGTATCAAAAGAAAAATATGAGCCCAATTTCATTATCGGTTTTGATGTGGTGAATGCTGGAATCTCATTTTCTTCGGATAGAAAAGTTTATCAAGGTTTTGTATCTTCTAAAATAAAGAAAGATTTGCATGCTATAATAGATGCAGGTTTTGAAAAAAATATCTATCAAAAGAATGGATATAATGCAAAAGTTTCTGGCCCCTATTTAAAAGTGGGGGCTTTTTATATGCTGATAAAAGATCCAGAAAATGAATTCAACGGATTTTATGCCGGCGGAAAATTAGCAGGTAGTTATTATTTACAAGAATATTTTGCCATTCCAGTGCGTGGTTTTAATGGTGATAGTTCTTCTGTCGCTTTTCCGAGCAGCAACCAGACTGCAATTTGGGTGGAAGGAAATTTAGGAGGAAGAATTCAACTTTTTTCTTCTAACTTCTATATAGATTTAAATGTGCAGCCAAAATATTTAGCCTTCGCCACAAAGCAGGAAGATGTAGATCCAGTAATAATTCCAGGATTTGGAAGAAGTTCAGGGAAATTTAATATGGGCTTCGCTTGGAATTTAGCGTACAAGTTTTAGATAAATTATTTAAAATTTTCTGATAGTAAAATATACAATTTTGCTAATTCTTTTGGAGGACTTCCAGCATCAAAAGTTTGAGATGTATATACCTTTCCAGTCGAGGTTGTAATTTTGATGGTTGCCGCAAGTGCGCCATCGTGAAATCTATCTGTAGTTGGAGCTGGGTAGGAATTTATTTCTTCTAAAGAAATAGCATTTATTGTAGATTCCACATCAATCCAATTGGTTTTTGTAGTAGGTGTGTTTTTTATTTTTCCAGGCAATACAATCATTTTTGAAGTTTCGGATATGGATGCATTCCTTTTGGATCCTCGAGTAATCTCCTCTAATTCTACTATTTTTATTTTACTATTTTTTGTTGTGTTTGTCAATTCTTTTTTTACAGTTTTGGTTTCTTTTTGTGCCGAACATTGTAGTGCGAAAATTGCAAATAATCCAAGGGTAATGTATTTTACGTAGTTCATAGGGAGTAATTTAATATTGTGTTTACAAATATTTAACCAATCTAATACTTTTATCTATAATTATAAGAAATTAGCAATATATTTGTGTACTAATTTAATAAAAAAAAATGAATAGAAAATTTTTGCATTTCAGTTTTATCATTTTTCTTTTTTCATCCGTTGCATTAATTGCACAGAAAAAGGATAGTAACACGATGATATTTGGAAAAACTTACACCAAAGAACAAGTGAAAGAGATGAACGGTGTCATACGATGTGCAACCACAGAATATGAGACATTTCTTCAAAAACAAAATCCTGATAGAATGACGGATGCACAATTTGAAGCATGGTTGGCTCCGTTTGTAGCTGATGCAAAGGCTAATAAATCTCAAAATGGAGGGATTGTAACAATACCAGTTGTGGTGCATGTAATTCACAATGGGCAAGCTGTTGGAACTGCACCAAATATTACGGACAATCAAGTTATTTCTCAAATTACGGTAATGAGCCAAGATTTCAGAAAAATGTCTGGAACACCAGGTTTTAATACCAATGCAGTAGGTGCAGATACGCAAATTCAGTTTGAATTGGCGAAGGTAGATCCAAACGGAAATCCTACCAATGGTATTGATAGAGTTAATCTTTGCCAAGCTTCTTGGTCTACCGATGAGATAGATTCTAAAGTAAAGCCACAAACTATTTGGGATCCTACTTTATATATGAATATGTGGAGTGTGAATTTCACAGACACTTCTTTGTTGGGGTATGCGCAATTTCCATCTAGTTCTGGTTTGAGTGGTTTATCTTCTAATGGAGGTTTAGCAAGTACTGATGGAGTTGTGGCAAATTATTCTACATTTGGTAGTGTAGCCTTCGACGATGGAACTTTTTTATTGGCTGCACCTTATAATAGAGGAAGAACGATGACGCATGAAGTTGGACATTTTTTAGGATTAAGACATATTTGGGGAGATACTACTTGTGGAGACGATTATTGTGCAGATACTCCAACAGCACAAGGTGCAAACAGTGTTTGTAGTAGTCCTATTGCTGGTTGTGTAGCTGGTCAATTTGCTATGACGGCAAACTATATGGATTATACAATAGATACTTGTATGAATATCTATACGATTGATCAAACATCGAGATTTACTGCTGTCATGAACAATTCACCAAGAAGAGCAAGTTTGAAAACAAGTACAAAAAATGTAGCAATTCCACTTTTCGCAAATGATGCAGAAATTAAATTTGAAAATGGATGTAACCTTAGTCCTTTGCCATGTGAAACATTGCCTACCACTTTCACTATTAAATTAACAAATAGAGGTACGAATATATTATCAAACGCAATAATAAATTACACTCTAAACGGAACAACGCAAACTTATAATTATACTGGAAGTTTGGCACAAGATAAAACAGCCATTATTTCTATACCAGTAGCAGCATCTGTTCCTTCTGGCACAATAACTGGTGCTTTAACTTCTGTGAATGGAACTACAGATTCACGAGCAAGTAACAATACTTTTTCAGCTCAATTTATTTCAAACGGTGCTCAAAATTTTCAATTTAATACTGTAGTTTATAAGTTACAACGAGATGTTTATGGTTCAGAAACGACTTGGGATCTAAAAAATAGTGCTGGAGCTACCCTATTTACAGGTGGGCCATATACAAATGCATCAAGTCAACCACTTATTACTCAAACATGGAATTTACCTTCTAACGATTGCTATACATTTACAATATATGACAGCGAAGATGATGGTATTTGTTGTGATTATGGAAGCGGATATTTTAGTTTAAAGAGTGTAGATGGAACTTCTACTATATATGAAGGAGGGTCTTTTGGATCGCAAGATGTTGTAAGATTTAAAACAAGCACGTTAAGCACAGCAGAGTCTGTAAAACCTAATATCAGTATATATCCAAATCCTGCTCAAGATATTATTAATATCACCAATGTTTCAGACAGATCTAGCTACCTTATTTATAATACTGCTGGTCAAATAGTATCAAGCGGTAATATTAAAGCTGGTAAAGTTTATATTTCTGAATTGGTTATAGGAAATTATATTTTAAAAGTTTTAGACAAAGCAAGCGAGATTAATTTCAAATTTATAAAACGATAATTTAATATTTTTCGTAAATATAATCCTCAAAGCTTTTGTTTTGAGGATTTTGTTATTAATATCAATAACCATTGAATATTAATTCAAGCAACTAAAATTAAACAGCTAAATTTTAAATTAAATAATAAAATTTGATTAGATTTGTACAAATTAATATATTTCCAATATTATGAAGAAACTCTTTACTCTTTTCATACTTCTCTGCACTTTTAGCATTTCATTTGGACAATGGGGTTCATCTACTGCTCAAGGAGAGAAAGTTAGTAACGGTTCTAGCCGAGATCAATATTATACTTTAGATATTAATCAGCTAAAGAATCAATTGTCTAAAGCACAGACGCCTGGTCAATATTCCAAACCAGTAGAAATTTCTATACCTGTTTTAGGTAGCGGAGTTGAAACTTTTGAGATTTATAGTCTACCAGTTGTAGTGCCAGAATTAGCATCAAAATACCAACTAGGTTCTTATGTTGGTGTTGCTAAAAATGATAAAAACAAATACATAAGATTTAGTCTTGCTCCAGGCGACTTTCAATCTATGATTATTATTAATGGCGTTTCTCAATTTATAGAGCCTTTGAATAAATCAAAATCTTTGTATAGAGTTTTTCCTAAAACCATCAACACAGGTAAAAAAAGTTTTATTTGTAGTACAGAAGAAAATACGGATGCGCAAAAGCAAATCAAAGATTTAGCTGCTTTAGGCAATTCTTTCGGTAAATCTGGCGCTTCAGATTTTTCTAAAAGCTCGGATAAAAAATACAGAACATTGCGTCTTGCTATGTCTGTAACTGCTGAATATACAAATTCTTTTGGAGGAGTTACACAAGCTCTTACTGCAGTAAATGCTACATTGACACGTGTGAATGGTGTTTTTGAAAAAGATTTTGGTTTACACATGAATCTTCAAAATTATCCAGCATTAATATATACAAATACTGCTACAGATCCATATTCTCCAGCAGCACAAATGAATCTTTGGAACAACCAACTTCAACAGACTTTAACATCTGTTGTGGGTGATGCAAACTACGATATCGGTCACCTTTTTGGTGCTTCTGGTGGTGGTGGAAATGCTGGATGTATTGGTTGTATATGTATTGCACCAACTGGACCAACTAATAATGGAAAAGGTTCTGGTATTACATCTCCTGGTAGTGGACTTCCACAAGGAGATACTTTTGATATAGATTACGTTGCACATGAGATAGGGCATCAATTGGGTGGAAACCATACATTTTCCAATGCATTAGAAGGAACGGGTGTGAATATGGAACCAGGTTCTGGTTCTACAATTATGGGTTATGCAGGAATTACTGGTCCTACAACGGATGTACAAGCTAATTCTGATCCATATTTTCATGCTGCTAGTATTTCTCAAATTCAAACAAATCTTATCAGTAAAACATGTGATATAGAAACAAGTGTTACTAATAATCCACCTGTATTTACAGCTCTTCCTGCTTATAATATTCCAAAAGGAACTGCATTTGTATTAACTGGTTCAGCTACCGATCCAGAGAATGATCCAATGACGTTTACTTGGGAACAAGTGAATAGTGCAACAACTACTACGAATAATTCAAATATTGGAAATTTAACAAATGGACCATCTTTTAGATCTGTATTGCCGACAACTGGAGGTAATGTAAGATACTTCCCAAGATTAAGTTCAGTTTTAGCTGGTGTTCTTAATAATAGCAACAATCTATGGGAAGCAGTTCCTACAGTTGCAAGAACAATGCAATTTGCTCTTACTGCAAGAGACAATAGTCCTGCTTTCAATCAACAACAAACTCAAAACACAGTACAAAATATAACTGTTGGAAATGATGGACCTTTCACGGTAACCTCTACCACCGGTTCAAATAATGCTGCAGTTCCTATCACATGGAATGTTGTAAATACTGCAGCTGCACCTTATAATGTAGCCAATGTGAAAATAGATTACACTATTAATAATGGTGCTTCTTGGGTTACGCTTATTGCTTCCACTCCAAATGATGGAACAGAAGCGGTTACTTTCACAGGACTTACTTCAGGGAGCTCAGCAATAGTAAGAGTAAGCGCTGTTGATAATGTATTTTATGCAGTGAAAACTATAAACATTGTTACGTCTACTGCTTGTAATACAAATCCACCGGTTGGTATTGTTGTAACAGCAATTGCTCAAACAACTGCAACCGTTAGTTGGACATCAGATCCAACTGCAACTTATATTTTGCGATACAGAATTGTCGGTTCTCCAACTTGGACAACAATTAATCCTTCAACAACACCTGCAAATTTAGTTGGTCTTACAGGTTCATCTCAATATGAGGTACAGATTGCAACAATCTGTTTAGGAGTTACAGGATCTTTTTCACCTTCTACCAATTTTGCAACACCAGGTCTTGTATATTGTATACCAACAGGAGGAACTTCTTCGACAACTTATTATCTTAATAATATTACAACAACATTAGGGATTACGAATTTAGCATACACTGCGAGTTCTTACTCTGCGTATGTTGATAATTCTGCTAACACATTTATTTCAATTCCTGGAGGAATAGTAAATGTAAGTTTGGGATCAGCAGGTGGTTCCACTTATTATTTTTATGTTTGGATAGATTGGAATAATGATGGTGATTTCTTAGATGCTGGTGAAACAATTCTTGCTACTACAACATATACTTCTACTGGAGCTGCTGTTATCAATGTACCAGCTGCTCAAGCTGCTGGTAATTATAGAGTGAGATTTTCAACTTCTTTTATTGGAACCAATACTTCTTGTGGTCCTGGAGCATGGGGAAATTATGTAGACTATACCTTAATTGTTGGACCAGCACCTACATGTTTATCACCTACAAACCCAGTAGCTTCTGCAGTATCAACTACTACAGCAACTATATCTTGGACGGCTTCTACAAGTGTACCAGCAAATGGGTATGAGTATTTTATTTCAACTACGAATGTTGCACCTACAGCAACTACAATTCCCACAGGAACTTCTGCAACTACATCTGTAAATTTAACAGGTTTAGCATTAAATACAACTTATTATTTCTGGGTACGTGCAGTTTGTTCAGCAACTGATAGCAGTTATTGGACTTCTGGAGGATCTTTCCTTACAACACAAATTCCAGCAACAATTCCTTATATTCAACCTTTTACAGGACCAAATGATTTTGTTTTTGTAAATGGAACTCAAAGTAATAAATGGTCTTATGGAGCAGCAGCAGGAAACCCTGCAAATTCCATATATATTTCAGATAATAATGGTCTTGCTAATAGTTACAGTGGAACAACTACTATAGTTCATGCTTATAGAGATATAATTGTACCAACGGGAACTACAAATGCTACTTTCCTTTTTGATTGGAAAGCAGTAGGAGAAGGTACTTCAGATCTTTTCAAAGTATGGTTGGTACCAACTAGTTTTAATCCAGTAGCGGGAACGCAAATTACAGCTGGAGCTGGAAAAATACAAGTTGGTGGTAATTTTAACCTACAATCTACTTGGCAAACTTACTTTAATCCAACGTTAAATCTTTCAACTTTTGCAGGTGCTACCGTTAGAATAGTATATGAATGGAGAAATGATAGTTTTGGATTTACAAATACTCCAGCAGCTATTGATAATATTAATTTAATCATACCTACTTGCCAAGTTCCTACTAACTTATCAGTTACTGCAATTACTGCTGTTTCTGCAACTTTAAACTGGACAGCTGCAGTACCGGTTCCAGCAAATGGATATCAGTATTACGTATCAACTTCAAATGTTCCACCTACAGCTACTACTGTACCTACGGGAACAACAACAGCAACAACAGCACCATTAACAGGATTGTCTCCTACGACAATTTACTATTACTGGGTTCGTTCTGCTTGTTCTACAACGAGCCAAAGTTTGTGGTTTCCAGGTGGGAATTTCACAACAGGACAAATACCAACAACAATACCTTACACTCAACCATTTACTGGACCGAATGACTGGGTATTTATAAATGGAACTCAAAATAATAAATGGGTTTATGGATCTGCTACAGGAAATCCTGCAAATTCTATTTACATTTCTAATGATAATGGAGCTACGAATTCATACAGCACAACCTCAAGTGTAGTACAAGCTTATAGAGATTTTATTGTACCAGCTGGTTCTAATTTAGCGACCTTCTTTTATGACTGGAAAGCTGTAGGAGAAAGTTCTTTTGATTACTTCAGAGTATGGCTAGTTCCAGTATCATTTACACCAACTGCAGGTACACAAATTACCGCAGGTACTGGTAGAATTCAAGTTGGAGGTAATTTAAATCAGCAAGCTGCATGGCAAACTAATTTTAATCCAACTTTAAATATTTCTTCTTTCGCTGGTCAAACAATGAGATTAGTTTTCGAATGGAGAAATGATACATCTGTATTTAACGATCCACCAGTTGCGATTGATAATATTAATTTATTAATCCCAACTTGTCAAGTACCAACAAATTTAATTGCCAATCCAGTAGGATCTACAACAGCAACAATAAGTTGGACAGCAGCAACACCAGCTCCTGCACTTGGATATCAATATTATATATCTACAGTAAATGTTGCTCCAATAGGTACTACTGTTCCTACAGGATCTTCTGCAACTACTACGGCAAACCTTACAGGTCTTTTGCCAAATACAACCTACTATTTCTGGGTAAGATCTAGATGTAGTACTACAGACACAAGTCTTTGGATGGCAGGAACCTTCACAACTGGACAAATACCAGCTACTATTCCTTACATTCAACCATTCACTGGTCCAAATGATTTTGGAACCACGACTGGAACACAAGTTAATAAATGGGTATATGGTGCAGCTACTGGTAATACAGGAAATTCTTTATACATTTCCAATGATGCTGGTGTTACAAACTCTTACACTATCAGTACTACAAGTGTTACGCATGCTTACAGAGATTTCAATATAGTTCCACTTTCAACAACTGTTGAACTATCATTTGATTGGAAAGCGGTAGGAGAAAGCTCTTTTGATTATTTAAGAGTTTGGGCAGTTCCTATTTCTTATGTGCCAGTTGCTGGTACACAGATTACAGCTGCAGGTGGTACGCTTCCAAGAGTTCAAATTGGTGCAAACTTCAATCAGCAAGCTACATGGCAATCCTATCAGAATTTAACATTCAATGTAGCACCTTATATCACATCAGGTATGAGATTGGTATTCGAATGGAGAAATGATGGATCTGGTGGTACACAACCTCCAGTTGCTATAGACAATGTGAAATTGGTTAGATGTGATATCACTCCACCAATAGTAACAGTATCAAATGTTTTAAGTACTTCAGCAGTCTTAACTTGGAATAATGATCCAGGCGGCGCAACTTATAGAGTAAGATACAGAGTAGCAGGTACTGTTGCATGGGTTCCAGCCTTTACAGCAGTTGCAAATTCTGGTTTAGCTACCAATACTTATACAATTACTGGTCTTACACCACTTACATCTTATGAAGCAGAAGTTGCAGCAGTTTGTAATGGTACAGTTGGTAGTTACACTCCAGTTACATTTACAACAAGATGTGATCCAACGCCTCCAGGAAACTTTACAGTTTCAAATATTACTGCTTACACTGCAGATTTAAGTTGGAATACAACTTTAAGTGCATCTTACACTGTACAATATAGAGAAGTAGGAAGTACAACATGGATTACAGTTTTATTGCCAGGAACAAATTTCCAGTTGACAGGTTTAACGCCTTACACAACGTACGAAGTTCAAGTTGCTTCTATTTGCTCTGGTGCTACAAATCCTTACGGAACGCCAAAAGTATTTACTACTTTACCAATCTGTGAAATGGCTCCTATTGGACTTACTGTTACTAATCTTACAATTAGTTCTGCACAGGTAGATTGGAATTCATTCCCAAATGCTACTTACGTTCTTATGTATAGAGAGGTTGGATTTAATAATTGGGTAACTGTTAATTTGAATACAAATACTTACATCATAACAGGACTTCTAGAGCAAACGCAATACGAAGTAAAAGTTGCAAATGTTTGTAACGGTGTTACTCAAGTTTACACTGCACCATATGTATTTACAACGCCAACAGTTATTTATTGTGATATGTCTTCTGTTAGTTCTACTGCAGAGCATATCTCAAATGTGAAAGTTACGCCAAATGGAAAACCAGAAATGAATAATGATTCTAATGCTTCTAATTATACTAGTTATACAGGAGATCCAATTAAGGTTGTTCAATTAGTTCAAGGTTCTACAAATAACGTAATCTCTGTATCTAAAACTTGGAGCGGTTCTACAACTTATGACGAAGCTGTTACAGTTTGGATAGATTTCAACAGAGATGGTATTTTCTCTAATAATGAAAGAATTCTTACTTCGCCTGCTAGTAAAACTACACCAGTAACTGCAAACTTCAACGTTCCTTCCAATGCTTTTGTAAGTTTGGTAGACAATAGATTTGTAGTGATGAGAGTTGCCTTGAGTAGAGGTAGTGCACCAGTAATGTGTGGCCAATTCCAAAACGGTGAAGTAGAAGATTACAAAGTAAGAATTTCTAAACCAAATGCTCAAAATCTATTAGATGCGAATTCCGCTGTAATGGTTTATCCAAACCCAGTGAAAAATATCTTGAACATTACAAAAGTAAAAGATGGCACTAAATATAAAATTTACAATGCTATCGGACAATTGGTAATGAAGGGAACTATCTTCGCAAATAAAGTGGATGTTAGTAGATTGATCAATGGTGTTTTCATTATCGAAGTAGAAAGTCCAGATGATAATGCTCAAGTAAAATTCATAAAAGAATAAACTTAAGTTCTATATATAATTAAATAGCTCCAAATTTTTTGGAGCTATTTTTTTTTGATGTTTTTTCAGTCAATCCTTTTTTATTTTCATAGATAAAAAACTTACCTTTGAATTTAAACAAAAAATTAATGCCAGAATTTCTACATCCAGATCCTGATAATTTTTCCGATGAAGAACTTTTCCAAGAAGAAAAAATCCGTCCGCAAAGCTTTGATGATTTTGCCGGGCAAAGAAAAACTCTGGAAAATTTAGAAATATTTGTAGCTGCTACTAAAAATAGAGGTGCAGCTTTAGATCATGTGCTTTTGCATGGTCCACCAGGATTAGGAAAAACAACCTTAGCACACATCATCGCAAATGAATTAGGTGTAAGTTGTAAATTAACATCTGGTCCTGTTTTAGATAAACCTGGAAGTTTGGCTGGTTTACTTACTAATTTAGAAGAAAATGATGTCCTTTTTATTGATGAAATCCATCGTCTTTCACCCATCGTGGAAGAATATCTCTATTCTGCGATGGAAGACTACAAAATAGACATCATGCTAGAAACCGGGCCCAATGCTAGAAGCGTACAAATAGCATTAAATCCATTTACTTTAATAGGTGCAACTACGAGAAGTGGAATGCTCACAAAACCAATGCTCGCAAGATTTGGTATTCAAAATCGATTAGAATATTATACTACAGAATTACTTTCAACTATTATAGAAAGAAGTGCAAGAGTTTTGGGTGTAAAAATTTATAAAGATGCAGCCTTTGAAATTGCAAAACGAAGCAGAGGAACACCCAGAATTGCCAATGCATTGTTGCGAAGAGTAAGAGATTTTGCCGAAATAAAAGGAAACGGAGAAATCGATATAAAAATCGCCAAATATGCTCTCGATGCATTGAATGTAGATGAATATGGTCTAGACGAAATGGACAATAAAATAATGCGCGTGATGATAGAAAATTTCCGCGGAAGACCAGTCGGTATTTCTGCATTGGCAACATCCATAGCAGAAAATCCAGAAACTTTGGAAGAAGTATATGAACCATTTTTGATACAAGAAGGCTTCATCATTAGAACTCCTAGAGGACGAGAAGTGACCGAAAAAGCCTACAAGCATTTGGGAATTACAGTTCCAAAGAGATTAGATGAATTATTTTAAACAAAAAAGACTCAAGAAAATATTTCCTTGAGTCTTTTTTAGAAAATTTCATTCTATTGAATGAGATTGCTAGTTATTTGTGACTGCTAATTTCACTTCAATATTATTTCTAGTTGCATTAGAATATGGGCAAACCTGGTGTGCCTTTTCAGTTAATTCCTGAGCTTCTTCTATGGTAACATTTGGGATGTTTACATCCATTTCTACTGCCAATCCGAAACCACCATTTTCTATCTGTCCTAGGCTTACTTGCGCTGTTACCGTTGGTTCGCCTGCTTCAATCTTAGATTTTCCAATCACAAGACTTAGTGCACTTCCAAAACAAGATGCATATCCTGCTGCGAAAAGCATTTCAGGATTTGCAAACGCATCATCTTTTCCACCTAGAGCTTTTGGAGATCTTACATCAAGTTCCAAAATTCCATTTTCACTTTTCACTTTTCCATTTCTACCACCATTTGCGGTTACACTTGTTGTATATAAACTTTTCATAATCTATTTTTCTATTTTTATTAATAATTTTTTGATTGCATCTTTTAGTTGCACCAAATCTTCTTCGCTAAGATTTAATTTTTCTTGGATTTTATTTGGTATAGCGCAAGCTTTTTGCCTCAAATCGCTTCCCGTTTTTGTCAAAAAAATTTCAACTACACGTTCGTCTTCTTTTTTTCTTTGTCTAGAAATATAATTTTTAGCTTCAAGTCTTTTCAGTAATGGAGTTAAAGTTCCACTATCGAGATAGAGTTTTTCACCAATGTTATTCACGGTCAATCCATCATTTTCCCACAATACCATCATTACTAAATATTGAGAATAGGTAATATCTAATTCATCCAAAAAAGGACGATACATTCCCGTAATTTCTTTTGAAATTACATAAAGCGGAAAGCAAAGTTGATTTGATAATTTTGGTGGTTCTAGATTTTCCATTCCAATTGCTTATTTTTTTATGATAAATTCCTCCATCGGAATTCTCACTTTTTTCATGTGTGCTAGATAATCATTTTCTTCGTCTCTATATCCTAAATAAAGTAAGGTTACACTTTTCAACCCTAAATCTTTTAAATTTAAAATTTTATCAACAACTTCATTATCAAAACCTTCTGCAGGAGTGCTATCTACCTTCAATTCTGCTGCTTGTGCCATTGCTAAACCTAGAGCAATGTAGGTCTGTCTTGCAGTGTGAGCAAAATTTTCTTCTGCAGTTTGGGCATTGTATATTTCCTTTATTTTATCTGTATAACTTCCAAATCTGCCTCTTGGTAAATCTCTTACATCTGTATGATGGTCGTACACTTTGTCTATTTTTTCATCAGAATAGCTATCCCATGCTGCAAATACCAAAACTTGAGAGCAATCTCTCATCACTTCTGGATTTAAAGCACCTTCTACCATTTTATTTTTCAAATCTTGATCTTCTACAACAATAACCCGAAATGGTTGCAAACCAGACGAAGTTGGTGCCAATCTCGCAGCTTCCAAAATTTTATTTAAATCTTCTTGACTTACTTTTTTTTCAGCATCATAAGCTTTTACAGCGTGGCGCCAGTTCAAATCTTCTATTAACGACATAATTTTTTTGTTTTAAATTCTAGTGCAAAGATAGTAAACAATTATATTGTGCACAATTTAATTGCAAACAATGGAATCAATTCTTATAATTATGTAAAAAAAATTTCATCAGATGATTTTTGAAATTGATTTTGCAACCCAATTTCCCGTGCTAAAACATGCCTGCAAAAGATAGCCTCCAGTTGGCGCTTCCCAATCTATCATTTCGCCAATGCAAAAGGTATTCGGAAATTTTTTCAGAGATAAATCTGCATTTAATTCGGAAAAATCAACTCCACCAGCCGTAGAAATTACTTCATCAATAGGTCTGAAACTTAAAACTTCTATCGGGAAATTTTTAATTTTATGAGCTAAATTTTCTAGATTCGTAAAAGATTCTTTATCCAAAGTTTTAAGTAAATTTATACCAGTGGTAGAAATCTTCAATTTCTTCTTAAGGATAGGATTAATTCTCTGTTCGCTTTTCAATAATTCCAAAATTTCAGAATCAGAAAGGTTTGGTTTTAGATCGATATTTAAAGTTAGAGGGAATTCAAATTTTCTAGTAAACCGATTCATAAAATATACCGGACTTCCCTCAATTCCATATTTTGTAAAAACTATTTCGCCTAATTTTTCATTATTGTTAAAAGAGATTTTTACGTTTTTTAAATATTGACCTTGTAATTGATGCAAATATTCGGCAGTATTGTATCCAGAATTTGCAGACTGTAATGGATTTATTTTAATATTTTTTTCATTGAAAATATCAATCCATTTTGCATCCGAACCCGTTTTATTCCAAGATCCACCGCCCATTCCCAAAATTAATTTTGAATAATTGAATTGAAACTCCTGTCCATTGTTATTAAAATAGGCATAATTTTCGTCAAAATTTAAAAAAGTGTGGTTATAAAAAATTTCAACGTTTAGTTTTTTTAAATAATCTAGCCAAGCTTGCAAAACTTGAATGGGTTTAAAATTTTTGGTCGGGAATATTTTCCCAGAACTTCCAACATAAGTGGTAACTCCAATGTTGCACAGCCATTCAATTACTTTTTTACTATCAAAATTTTGTACAATTTCTTGAATTTCCAAGGCATCGTACTTTTGGATAAATGATTCTAATTCTTCACTATGCGTTAAATTAAAACCACCATTTCCTGCTACCAAAAATTTTCTTGCTGCGGCTTTATTTTGCTCAAAAACTTGCACTTTAAAACCACTTTCTGCAAGAATTTGTGCTGCCATTAATCCAGATGGACCAGCTCCGATGATGATGATTGGTTTATTTTGCATGATGAAGCGAAGGTAGGTATTTTAAGATAGTATTTAAATTGTTGGATTTAAAAAAAAATGTTTCACTTAAAATAATTTTTAAAATTGAAAGTATTCTTGATTCAAAGCGGAACTCTTGCGTGAGGTAGAAGGTGGAAATCCTTTTTTGAAAAAAAAGATTGGGAACCGGATACCGACCACAAAAATTTTTCGAAAATTTTTGTGGTCACGCCCAAATTATTAATCTAAATTTCTGTATTTTAGTAAAAATTTAATCATCAAAAATTAATATTATCCTATGAAACTATACCCAATACAATGCGGAAAATTTAAACTAGATGGTGGTGCTATGTTTGGCGTAGTTCCAAAATCGCTTTGGCAACGTACCAATCCTGCAGACGAAAATAATTTGATAGAACTTGGAACACGTTCACTTTTAATAGAAGACGGCAAAAAATTAATTTTAATAGATTGCGGATTAGGAGAAAAACAAAATGAAAAATTCTTTGGGCATTATTCACTTTGGGGAGATGATAACTTGGACAAAAACCTAAAAAAATACGGTTTTGTGAAAGATGATATTACGGATGTTTTCTTTTCGCATCTTCACTTTGATCATTGTGGTGGAGCAATAGAGTGGAATGCAGATAGAACGGGATATCAGCCAGCCTTCAAAAATGCACAATTTTGGACCAATCAAGATCATTGGAAATGGGCTACGGAACCAAATGCAAGAGAAAAAGCCAGTTTTTTGAAGGAAAATATTCTTCCGCTACAAGAAAGTGGACAATTGAATTTTTTACCAACTCCGCAAAGTGGTAATTATGGTTTTGCACCAGATTTAAAAATGGATGTGATTTTTGTAGACGGACACACTGATAAACAAATGCTTCCTGTAATAAAATATCAAGATAAAACCATCGTTTTCGCTGCCGATTTAATACCAACAGTTGGCCACATTCCACAAGTTTACGTGATGGGATATGATACACGTCCACTTTTGACTATGGAAGAGAAAGCTGCATTTTTACAGCAATGTGTTGATAATGATTATCTTCTATTCTTTGAGCATGATGCACACAACGAATTGGCAAGTTTGAAAATGACGGAAAAAGGAATTCGCCTAGACCAAACTTTTTCTATGGAAGAAGTATTTGGATATTAACAAATGTGAATTCTATAAATTTTTTACCAATAATTTCAATATCTTTGCAAGCAATATTTTACTATGGAACAAAATGAAATTTTAGCGGAAAACCCAGATCCAGATTCGAGGATCTTTGGTTTAACGGGAGGTATCGGTTCGGGAAAAACCACCGTTGCAAAAATTTTAGAAAATATGGGGTTTTCAATTTATTATTCTGATGCAAGAGCAAAAGATTTGGTGAATGAAAGCGCTTATTTAAAATCAGAAATCATTAAACTTTTGGGCGAAGACGCTTACAATAAAGATGGTCTATACAATAGAAAATACGTTGCAAACATCGTTTTCACCAATCCTGGAAAATTAGATGTTTTGAATTCTATTATTCATCCTGCCGTAAAATCTGATTTTAAAAATTGGTTGCAGAATAGAGAAGATAAAGAAATTATTTTCAAAGAAACTGCGCTACTTTTTGAGTTGGATCTTGATAAAGAGTGCCACCAAAGCGTTCTTGTAACTGCAGAAGATAATGCCCGCAGCAAAAGAGTGATGGATAGAGATGGCAAAACCTACCGCGAAGTTCTCAACATTATGAACAAGCAAATGCCTGAAAAGGAAAAAATAAAACGTGCAGATTTCGTGATTTATAACAACGGAACACTAGAAGATTTGCAAAATGAAGTAGAAAAAGTGAAGTCGGAGATAATGGCTTTGCAGTTTTAGATAACTCTTAATTTTTTGTGAGCCTTGAACTTCGTTCGTAAACTTCAATTAAAGCCTTCGCTTCAATTTCGTTTACGCTTTACTTTAGCAATTTTTTTTTGCTCTACTTCGTGCCGCAAAGAGGATTTCCACTCGAGTCGAGGAGCAAATATTCGCTGGAGTATTGGCTGCAAAATCCAGCGTTTACACCTATGTTTATGAAAAATAAGCCGCTGCGTGGCTTTCCAAAATATAGAAAACCTCGAAAAGGTTGAACACCAATAACCACAGATAAAATTTGTGCATTTCAAAGAGCAATTATGAAAAAACTAATCGGTCCCTTCAAGCAAATCGTTACTCTTGCAAATCTTCCTTTGCGTGGGAAATTGGACGACAGCCAATTAGAAATTGTAGAAAACGGTGGGATTTTAATTTCAGAAAATTTAATTGAAAAGATTGGTGATTTTAAAGATTTAAAAATTGATTTAGAAAATTCTAATGATACATTTGAATTACATTTAATTGAAACCGAGCAAATATGCTTGCCCGCTTTTGTAGATGCGCACACTCACATCTGCTTTGGTGGCAATAGAGCTAATGATTTTGCCATGAGAAACGGTGGAAAAACTTACTTGCAAATTGCTGAAAGTGGTGGCGGAATCTGGAGTTCGGTTTTGCATACAAGAGAAGCATCACAAGAAGAACTTTTGGAAACTTTATTAGAAAGAATCAATTCATTATTAAAATTAGGAATTACCACAATTGAAATAAAAAGTGGATACGGATTAGATGTAGAAAATGAGCTAAAAATGTTGAGAGTGATACAGCAAGCTCAAATTCAAACAAAAGCAACACTAATTCCAACTTGCCTTTCTGCCCATTTAAAACCCAGAGATTTTGAGGGTGGAAACAAGGAATATTTAGAATATATAATAAAAGAAATTTTACCAATAGTAGCGAAGGAAAATCTTGCAAAAAGAGTAGATATATTCATAGAAAAATCTGCTTTTTTGGAAGAAGAAAGCCGAGATTATTTGTTGAAAGCAAAAGAATTAGGCTTTGAAATTACGGTTCATGCAGATCAATTTACGCCTGGAAGTTCTAGAATTGCCGTGGAAGTTGGTGCTAAATCTGCAGATCATTTGGAAGCTTCTACAGACGAAGATATTGTTTATTTAGCCAATTCAGATACTGTTGCCATTGCACTTCCTGGAGCAAGTTTAGGTTTGGGAGAACCCTTCACACCGGCAAGAAAAATTTTAGACAATAATGGTATTTTAGCCATCGCATCCGATTGGAATCCTGGTTCTGCACCAATGGGAAATCTTTTGGTACAGGCAAGTATTCTCGCAACTTTCCAAAAATTATCAACTGCGGAAGTACTTTCTGCAATTACTTTTAGAGCTGCACATGCATTAAATTTATCAGATCGTGGAATTTTACAAAAAGGTAAAAAAGCCGATTTTGTAACTTTTGAAACGGATAATTTTCAAAATATCTTGTACAAACAAGGGAGTTTGTTGGCAAAAAATATTTTTATAGATGCAGATATTCAAAAATTTTAAAAATTAAACGCAATTTTTAATCTCTGTTTTTTAGCAAAATCCAACCCGTCAATTCTATCGGTGTATTTTTATATGCATCTGTCCATTTTATAATATACCAATAAGAAGTGGTTGGTAGTTTTCTGCTGTTGTAGGTTCCATCCCAAATAGGATTTTTCTTTGTTGCTTTAAAAACAATTTTACCATAGCGATCATATATTTCTGCAGATACATTTTTAAAATTTATGATGTTAGAAAAATCTACAACATCATTGTAACCATCGCTATTTGGAGTGATGATATTTTGCATCGTAAATGAAAAATAATTTATGGTAGAATAACATTTTTCTCCCTTTATTCTTACAAAGATATCCAAACCACTATTGCCTTTTACGTTATTGAAAATATTAGAATCTTGCCAAGTAAGACCGCCATCTATAGAATATTCCAAAGTTTGATTGGTTGGGTTTGTAGCAAATATTGCCAATGTAGCATTGCTGTAGGTTACATTTTCTATCTCTGGCACAGGCTTATAAGAAACTGTAGCAGTAAAAACTTTAGAACATGCACCATTGCTGATCGTTACATTATAACTACCATCATCGGTTACAGAAATAGTTTGAGTTGTAGCTCCCGTATTCCAAAGATAGGTGTAGTTGCTACCTATTCCTGCATCTAAAATGAGTGCATCTCCTTTACAAATTTGTCCACTCATCAATCCAGATACAATTTTAGGAATTACAATTATGGTAATTGTTGCAGTGTTTACCGCATTACAACCATTAACTCCAATTCCCGTAACGCTGTAAGTAGTTGTAGAAGTTGGAGACACTGTTTGCGTATTTCCATTGCCATTTAAAGCTGTCCAAGTGTAAGTTTGCGCGCCAGAAGCCGTTAATATCACGCTTTCACCGTTACAAATAGTAAGCATATTAGCGGTTATTGTAATTAATGGCGGATTGCTATTATTAATAACATTCACAGATGCTTGGTTCGAGCATCCGTTTGCAAGAGTACTTGTGATGGTACAAGTATAAAGTCCTGCAGAATTTATAATGGGTGAAAGCGTGTTTGCACCAGAAACAATGTTTCCACCTGCACTTGCGGTCCAAACTATGGTAGACCCTGGTTGAAAGGTAGAATTAGAAGCATTTAATGTAACCTGTGTATTTGTACAATTTAGCTCTGCTGGAGTTGCAATATTAACAATTATGGTTGGATCCATCATCACCGTTACGGTTTTTGTAAAAGTGCAACCACTTCCAGTTGTAACCGTTACCGTATGCAAACCTCCCGTTGTGACTATATTATTTGCACCTATCGTTCCATTAGACCAAACGTATGTATTTCCTATGCCAGAGGAAGTTGCGATTAAAGTTGTAGAAGAACCTTGGCAAAAATTCAACATTCCAGTGATTTGTATAGTAGGATTTGGCGTTGCAGTGATGCTTATATTAGCAGAAGCTGAGGTGCAATTTCCAGCTGTATTTGTTAAAGTATAAATTCCAGCAGTATTTACGGTAATTGTTTGCGTAGTTTGTCCAGTTGACCAAAGATTTCCCGTTGAAAAATTTGAACTTAATGAAACTGGATTTCCATCGCAGATTGTCATATTAGAAGCAGATATAACGGGAACTGGAGGCGGATTTACAATTAATTGTAGTTGTGCAATTTTGGTGCAATTTCCAACAGAAACTAATACATAGATAATCGCATTTCCAGAAGAAAAAGCCGTCGGGTTCGAAATTGTATTGGTATTTCCAGAAGTTGCATCTGCTAAATTTTGATAATAGTTGAAGGTTGCTCCTAAAGTCGTACTAATATTGTTTTGTGCAGAAACTAAATTAAAAATTGATGTGGTTCCTGTAGAGCATTGATTTAAGCTTGTATTTTGTACAACAGGAACGAGTCCTTGCGTTACAATTGCAGTTTTTTGAAAAGAGCAACCATTGGGTAAATTTACAGTTACGGTATAATTTCCTGCTGTAGAAACTGTAGTAGTATTGCTAGTAGAACCATTGGACCAAACATAGGTATTTCCTGTTCCTGCAGAAGTAGCCGTTAAAATCGTAGGATTTGTACACAAAACTAGATTACCAGAAATTTGCAAATTAGGATTGGGAGCATCTGTGATACTGTAAGTAGCAGTTGGATTGGTACAAAAACCATTGGTATTTGTTAAGGTATACGTTCCAGCAGTAGTTACAGAAATAGATTGCGTAGTTTGCCCAGTTGACCAAAGATTACCTGTTGCGTTACTAGAACTTAAGGTTAAAGAACTATTCGGGCAAAGTACTGTAGAATTAGCAGTAATTATAGATGAAATTAAATTCTGGACAAAAACAAAAGAGCCACTCTGTTTACAAAAATTTGCAGGATTATTGGGGTTAGTAGGATCTTGATAATTAATACTATAATAATAAGTATTGCTCGTATTAGGAGAAATAGGCGTCAGTATTGGGTTTAATCCAGCAGCTGCATCACTGGAATTTTGATAATAGTGAACTTGGAAATTTGGGTTTCCATTTATAATTCCAGAGGTTAAGGTATTTAAATTAAAAGTTGACGAAGTAGCGCAAATATTTATTTCATTCGGACTATTGGGATTTGAACTAGAAATTCCCGGTGCAATGAAAGGAAATGGAGAAAGGCTTGTATTATTAAAAGCAGAAACAAATGTGGCTGTTCCACCCCAAACCAGATTGAAAGTATAAACAGTAGCATCCCAATTATCCAAATATAAATAATAAGTTTCCCCAGCTAATACATCCATATATTTACAATATGGATCTGTGTTTCCACCTGCAGAACTGGTATTTGTATTGGTTAAATTCATGCCAGTTGGTAGGTAATATCCAGAAGCATTGCATCTTATTGGATTTCCTAATTGTCCACAAGTTTTATTTGGTCCATATATTGCCCAATCGTAATCTATTGGTTGATAAGGTGTTAAATCGAAAGTTAGGGTTCCGCTTGTTGCAATGGTAAATTTATACCAAACGGAATTATGCTCGCCAGATAAACATCCTCCCACAGCTTCGTTTACGATTCCTACACCAGACGGAGTATAATTTATTGCTGAATTTCCACACAAAGAAATGGCTGTAATACAATCTTCTTGAGCATTATAACTATTAAAAAATAGAACAATGCATAGCAATAATAGTTTTTTTAACATCGGAAAAATTAATATACTAAATTACGAATAATCTTTTACTATTTTAAATAAACTTCTTTCTTAAAATTTTCAACAATTTGCCTCCATCAATTTTTAAAAAAATGAGTAAATTTGTAGATAGAGAAAAAAAATATGTGGCAAGGTAGAAATGATGGAGATTCTCCATTAGTACTAAGAGTTTTTCAAAAAGTAAAATTGGAAAATGACTTTAGAAATATAAAAAATAAAGATTTTGTTTTGCAGGGTTTTGCAGTAGATGAAGGTGTAAAAAGAAATATGGGAAGAGTAGGAGCCGCAGAAGCTCCCAATATTATTAGAAAAAATATGTCTAATTTTCCAATTACTTCGCCCTACTTTAATTTGTTAGATTTTGGTGATGTAATTTGTGAAGATGGAAATCTAGAAAATGCTCAAGAAAAATTATCTAATTCTGTTTCTAACATCATCTCAAAAAATGGAAAATCCATCGTTTTAGGTGGTGGACATGAAGTAATGTTCGCTCATTATTCTGGATTGAAAAAAGCTTTGCCCAACAAAAAAATTGGTATTATTAATATTGATGCGCATTTTGATAATCGCATGAAAAGTGTAGAAATAGGTGCAACTTCTGGCACAGGTTTTTCGCAGATAGCAGAAAGTGGAGATTTACATTCTTTGCACATTGGAATTCAAAAAAATTCCAACACCTTGCAATTGTTTGATTATGCGCACCAAAACAAAATGAAATATCTGATTGCTGATGAATTATATTACGAAAATCTTCATCATATATATGAAACCATCGATGCATTTACCAAAGAAATAGATGTTTTGTATCTTACTATTTGTATGGATGTTTTTAATGCTTCAATTGCGCCTGGAGTTTCTGCCGCAGCTTATAACGGTATTTTTGCAGACGTTACTTTCATGAATTTTTTCCGCCATATTTTGGGAAATGAAAAAATGATTGCAATGGACATTGCAGAAGTTAATCCTATTTACGACATTCAAGAAAGAACAGCAAGATTGGCGGCCAGTCTTGTGAATGAATGGTTGACAATTTAAAATTTAATTATGAAAAAATCTATAGAAAATAAATTAGAAATATCTCAACAAGCTTTTTCAAGCTGGAAAAATACCTCTTGGAAAAAGAAACAGAAGTTAATTAAAAATCTAGCGAATATTCTAGATTTTAATGCAGAAAATTTTGGCGAAATCATTACCAAAGAAATGAATAAGCCCATTACCCAAGCTACTGCAGAAGTGAAAAAATGCGCATTGATGGCGAATTACTACGCAGATATGAAACCACAATTGCAAATAGAAAAAGTGAAAACAGATTTTGCAATTTCCGAAATTCACTATGTACCAAAAGGAATTATATTGGGAGTAATGCCTTGGAATTTTCCATTTTGGCAGGTTTTGAGATTTGCGATACCGGCAATTTTAGCGGGAAATGTAGTGGTTTTGAAACATGCATCTATCTGCTTAGAAAGCGGAAATACCATTCAGAAAATATTTGAAGAAGCGGGATTTCCTAAAGGGATTTTCATGCATTTAGAAATCAATCATGAGGAAGTGGAAGAGCTTTTGGCGCATGATTATATTCAGGGTGTAAGTTTTACAGGAAGTGAATTCGCTGGTGGAAAAATAGCTGCAACTGCGGGTAGAAATATTAAGAAATCTCTGCTAGAATTAGGTGGAAGTGATGGTTTTATCGTTTTAGATGATGCTAATTTACAAGAAGCTGCAAAAGTAGGTGCATTGGCAAGATTGCAAAATTGTGGACAAACTTGTGTTGCCGCAAAAAGATTCATTATTCATAAAAAAGTTGCGAAGGATTTTATGAAATTATTTATTGCGGAATATCAGAAATTTATTCCTGCAGATCCTACAAAAGCGGACACCAAAATAGCGGGAATGGCAAGACCAGATTTGGCCGTAGATTTAATGAAGCAATATAAAAAAGCGCTTAAAAATAAAGCCACTATAATTTTACCTTTAGAAAAAATTGCGGAAGGAATTTTAAAACCTGGCTTAATAGAAGTGAAACCTGGAAACCCAATTTTACAAGAAGAATTATTTGGTCCATTAGGAATGGTGATGTTTGCAAAAAATGACGAAGAAGCCTTGAAAATGGCAAACGATATACCTTTTGGTTTGGCAAATTCTATATGGACAGGAGATAAAAAACGCCAAAAATATTTTGTAGAAAATCTTGAATCTGGTACGGTAAACATCAATAAAATGACAAGTTCTGTCCCAAATTTACCTTTTGGTGGCATGAAAAAATCTGGCTATGGTACAGAATTATCTTATCACACTTTACAAGAATTCGTAAATATCAAGACAATTGTTGGTAAGAATTCTTAGCCATAAATTCATATTTTAATAAAAAAAATTCCTGAAAATATTTTCAGGAATTTTTTTATTTTATAAAGGGAAATATCAATATCGTCCTAAACGTTTAAATAAAAATGTAAAAAAAGAGGGTAAAGTTTAGTATCTCAAAGTATCTTTGAGTTGCACAACAAAACC
>NZ_JABSNO010000029.1 GCF_013294015.1 Frigoriflavimonas asaccharolytica | reverse complement strand
CTTTTTGCTTCCATTTTTTTCGATGTAAACTCATGACACAAATTTAAGGTTATTACTAATTTATGTGTCCAGGAATTAATCACGCTATTACCATATTTCCAAGATAAATGTATCAAAAAACGCTAAAATTTCTTCATTAGATGAATGGGTAGGAGTGTATATTAATTCTGATAATCAAAAATTAAATACTTATTCAGAAATTAAAAGCAGAATTGGTTGGTATGAAGTTAAAATAACTCCAAATGAGATTACATATACCAATGATGATAGGATGGATAGTGAATTTCCTTCAGAATCTCCTGGAGGATATCCTATTAATTATAAATGTGATTATTGGATAAAAGGGGAAACCATTGAACTATATGAAAAAAATGAAGATAAATCTGAACTCCCTTTAAAAATTAATGGGAATAAGCAAAAACTCGTATTAACTTTATTAAAAAAAAATAATCAATTTTATGGCATTTCTCCAGATATATCTAATTCTGAAAAATTGGTTAATTCTGCACGAAGTAAAAATAAATCACCCTATCTATTTTATCGTTTCGATTTAAATTAAGAACAAAAAATATGGAAAACATTTCACAAACTCTGAAATCATTGCTACTAAAAAATAGTTACAAAACTATAGATAAAAAAGATTTTTTAGAAAAATTGAAAACATATTTTGGAATAGAAAATTTAGATAAAGAAATTATCATTCTTTTTAATCAAAAAGGTTATGAAATTAATATTGAACAACAATATATGAACACGTATCCTTTTGAACAAGAATATATTAAAAAGTATGTTTTGCAAGAAGGCGTAAAAAATGAATATAACAATAAATTCATTTATTATAATAAAATAATTTTTAACGATAATATTTCAGCAATAACATCTTTAATAGGGAATAAAGAAAGTGTAGAAGACATTTATTTTTATTTTGATTATGAAAAAAACACAATGCTTAATAAATTTGCATTATCAAACATTAATTATGATAATTTTGTGTATGTCGTCAAAAGAATTTGGACTTTTCGTTAGATAGTGTTTTCAATTTTTAAAGATAGTATAAAAAGTTATTTCCGTAAAATTTTTTTGAGCTTTTATGGCTCAAAAATTTTCTAGAATAACTTTTTTCATACTGCTAACATTTTTTGTTGATAATAATTTCGTTTTCTTTTTTGCATTGTTTTTTGTTTAATTATTTCACGTTGTTTCAAAATTTCATCGGCTCTACCATAATAAACATCGGCTGGAGTGAGGTTTTTCAAAGATTCGTGGTAACGCTCATTATTGTAGCGACTTACAAATTCTTCCAAAGATTTTTCCAATTCTTCTGGACTATAATAAAAGTGAAGTTTTACTACATTTTTCATTGTTCTATGGTATCGTTCAATTTTCCCTTGTGTTTGCGGATGAGCTGGTCTGCCGTGAACCTGCTTCATTTCGTACTGGTCGTTCAAGTAGGTTTTTATTTCCGAGGCAACATAACAAGATCCATTATCCGAAAGTAACTTCGGAGCCTGCCCTTTTTTCAATCCAGCCTTTGTTACAGCAGCATCTACGGTTCTTTTTACATCATTTACTTTCATGTTTTTACAAAGTTCCCAGTGAACAATGTAACGGCTAAAATCGTCTAAAACTGTGCTCAAATAGTACCATCCCCAACCAATAATTTTGAAATAAGTAAAATCAGTCTGCCACATTTCATGTACAAAATTGGTTTTATCCTTAAATTCATTTGCTGCTGAAAGAAGAATATGAGAAGGCGCGGTAATTAAGCACCGTTTTTTTAAAATTCTATAAACACTTGATTCTGAAATAAAAACACCTTGCTCATCGGTAATTTTGTGCGCCAATTCTCTACTGGAAAGTTCAGAATGTTCCAAAGCTACTTCTACTACAAGGTTTTTTTCTTCTTCAGGAATACTGTTCCATTGTCTGCGCGTAGAATTGGGGGAAGAAAAAAAACCGGCTTCTCCTTTTTCTAAAAACAGATGGTACCAATTGTAAAAGGTGCTTTTTGCAAGACCAAGTTCTTTTAAAGTTCGATTCACACCAATCTCGCTTTGGGTAACGATTTGGATGATTTCTAATTTCTCATGTGCGGATAATCTCATGTATTTTTGGTATTGATGAGTTAATCCATAATGTCTAAACTTTTTTTTATAATATCGTACCGAATGACCAGATCAGCAACGGTTTCTTTTAGTTTTCTATTCTCTTCCCGAAGCTGGTTTACTTCATCGGAAGTGGCTTCACGAACTACATCACCGGAAAGTCGTTTTTTACCAGCTTCCAAAAATTCTTTGTTCCATTTGTAAAATGTGGATTCTTGGATGGCGTGTTTTCGGCATAATTCTGCTACGGAAGTTTCTGCTCTCAATGCTTCCATAACAATGAGAATCTTCTGTTCTGCTGTAAATATACGTCTGGTTTTTCTGCGGATATCTTTGATGTAGGTTTCCGGCGTAGGTTTTCTTGGGGTTTTCATAATATTCAAATTTAAAATTAATTTTTTATTACAAAAACACTATCTTAGTTTAAGTTAAAAGCAGTCCACTTTTTGCTGACGATTTACAAACAATTCTGTAATTTTAGAAAAAGTAGAGTTTAAAATAGAAACTTATGTAGAAAATGTTGATTTATGCGATTCAAAGCTGTTCTTGGGGAAAGTTTCAAGTGATGGGTAAATATTATAATTATTTGTATTCCACACCGAATGAAATGGAAGAAGCTATGAATATGTGTGAAGTTCAACATTTTGCTTATTTTAAAACTTATTTGAAGGATGTGACTGGAGGTACGATGATAAAAGCAATGAAAGAAAAAAATTGGAACAAAATAGCAGAACTATATAATGGTCTAGATTATGCAAAAAACAATTATCACACAAAAATGAAAAATGAATATGATAAATTATAAATATTGTTTTCTTATTATAGTTATTACATTAGGAGGTTGTGAAAAAACAAGCAGCGCTTCTTATCATGTTAATCAAAAACTGGAAAAAAAGGTCATTTCAAATCCGAGTGATTCCGTAATCGTAAATATTACTAATAATTATAATTTAGAAATTTTGAATGGTTCAAAATATCATCAAAATTTCGATTTTTTTCAACCAATAAAAAACGATTTAATTAAAGAAAAATACTACACGCAAATTATTTATGATAGAAATAATATCATAATAAATACAGAAATTGGTGAAAATGCTAATATTTACGAAGATTACTATTTATCTAAATCGATTCCTATAAAGATTGATAAAATTGTTCGGACAACTATCAATAAGAATAGTTCTGAAGTCGAAAAATTAATGTGTTCAGAAATTGTAAATGAGATATTATCGTCATCAACCAAATATCGCCCTTTAAATAATAAACTTAAAAAATGCGTAAAGACTTTACAAAAATAAAAATAAAAATTAATAACAAAGATTATGAAGATGGAGGAATTGGTCCAAATACAATTAAGGCATTAAATAACGTTTCAGATCAAGATAAATTACTTAATAGAATTGCGGAAATTTGAAAAAAATATTATACTGACTTGGCGTATGATGATAATGGGAAACCAACTAAAAATTTGAAATTTTTAAAAGGTTGGCATAACAGAGTAGATGAATGTTTAAATTATACTTTGTAAAATTAAATTATGGATAAAACAATATTAACAACTTTCTTAATCGTGTTTTCTTTGTTCTCATGTAAACAAAGCAATGACACGCCAAAACCAGAAATTAACAATAACCTCATTGTAAATAGTAAGCAAGAACTTAATCTCGATGATTTTATCGGAGAATGGACTCTCGCAAATACTTCTAATTCCGTTAACGATCACACGTTTTCAATAAATTTTTCAAAAAATAAAAAACAATTCTTAGAAGGATATTATTGTGCTGTTGCAAAACATGGAAATAAAATAGATTGTGCAACCGATAAGGAAATAAATATCAAAGAAATAAAAAAAGATAATGATGGAATTATTATTTCTTTCATGAGTTTTTTTGGTGCTGAAAATGGAGAAGCAAAATTAACTTTATCAGAAGGTAAACTACATTGGCAAGTTACCAAAAAACCAATTGGCGAATTTTATTGTCCTTTAGACGCTTTTCTTGTTAAGAAAAAAGAAGAAGTAATTTTATCATCACAAAACAATTCCAAAATAGTAAATCTTACCTCGGAAAATTATAAAGGAAAAGATATCACAATGCAACTGTATAAAGAAATCATCGAATCGTACGGTTGTGGCGATAATTCTGTAAAAGGAATGTCACTAGGTAATTACAATAGTGTTGAAATTTTTATTTTAGAAAATGATTGTGGAGATTTTCCATTTAAAGATATTGTTTCGGTAAAAAATGGTAAAATTATTGACAAATTAGAAATTGAATCTGATTCATGGGACATTGAAAAAGATGAAAAAAATATAAGAGATGAGACGATACTCATTTTTAATATTGATAATCTTTCAAACATAAATATTACTAAAAGTCATTTAATAGATAGCAAAATTGATAAGGTTGAGAAATTCAAATATTTAATCAGTACAAATGGTGAGTTTATAAAAAAATAAGTATTTTTATCTATAATTTATATGACTCAACACACTAGAAAACCAAGCGCTTTTTTTTTAAGTTTTATAATTTTATTACTATTTTCTTGTGATAAAATATCTTCGCAAAAACAAAAAGATCAGAAGGAAATAAAAATTGAAGGAAAAAAAAATATTGAAAAAAAAGATGCAAAAAATTGGAAATTTTTTAAAGTTTTTTCGTTGTCACCTGAAAGTAATTATATTTGCGAGAATGAAAAATATAAGAATTTTTCATTTAATCTAATTGGGGATTCTGTTTATGTAGATAGTAAATATACAGATGATGTATATATAACTGAATTAACGCCAAAATCTTATTTTGAAAAAAAATATTTATTAGAAACATATAAAAAAAGATTAAATGAAGAACTAAATTTAAGCTTTCCTTTTAAAATTAAAACAATAAGAAATAAAAAGGCTTATGACAAATCATCAAAATTAGACGAATATTTTCAAGATGCTTTTTTTATCCATAATTATTTATTTATTGAGGATAATGGCTGTATTTATACTTACATTAAAAATGGAGAAAATTCCGACTTGACAAATTCTTTAGTAAAAAAAGCAAATGGAATAATTTATAAAAAGAAAATTAATATAAATACTGTTAAATATGAAACGCAAAAAACGATAAACTTAATCGGGGCAGCTGAATTTAGTTGTGGGGATGAAAATTTGCGGTATGTCTCTTTACCTAAAAAAGGAAAAATTGGATTAATTTTAATTCCGCAAGATTGTGGAGACTTTTTATACAATTACTATTTGTTTACAATTTTAGACAACAAAATTATCTCAAACCTTTATGTTGAAGGTGAGTGGTTTGAACCAGAAAATGAAAAAACAACAATAGAAGCAACTTCCTTTACGATAGATTCCAATTTTATTATTTCTGTAAAAACTAATAATAAAGAAAAAAAATATATCATCAATAAGTTCGGAAAAATAATAGATCTTTGAACCTGACTCTTCCAAAAAAGACAGTGCTATATTTCCTGGACTACCAATAGACCACCAAAATCTGATAAAAAGGGTAAAATAACGCATACATATTTTATAGATGTCAAAGGAAATGCAACGCAAAAAATAAAAGTAGGTGATTCTGTAAAAATGCGGATAAAAACTACCAATAGGATTGGTGAATATTTTCAATACATCGTTTGGGAAAAAAATACCATCGATGTGCTTGACGATAGAATTTTCACCAATCCAAAAATGAAAATTATTGATGACATAAGTGATACACCAGCATTAAAAATCACCCAGGAGAAATATAATAAAGGAATAGATGCAAATTGGAATTATAGTGCTGATTCTGACAAATGTAGGCTCCCCCAAAAACAGTACAATTTAGAAGTATAAAAATACTAACTTTAAATTGTAATTCTTCTATCAAAATCAATGAAATATAATTTAAGATATATGTTTAAAAAAAGACTGAAATAATTAAATTTCAGTCTTTTTTATTTTATAATATTTCTAATGGCGTGATTAGTGGTGCAAAGTAATTGCTTAACCAATAATAGGTTTCTCCATTTTGATCTATTTGTATCTTAGGATTGTTTTTGTTTTCCAACAAACGATCTCCCAACAATCTATATTGTTTGAAATATGCTTTCACAGCTTCTGAAGAAACTACTTTAGATTTCTTCCATCCAACAATTTTATATTTAGATAGTATTTCTTCTGCAGAATTATCAAAACCTGTAGTTAAAGCTACTGTATATGCCATTGATTTGGTATTTAAATCTCCAGATTTTAAATTTTCTGTAGTTAAATTATACTTTTTCAATACTTTTAGATAAGAATTTACCGCACTTCTTTGAGAAAAGTTTGGACTGAAGGATTGCGTTTCCTCATAAATCTCATTGTACATATTTCTAAGTCTATTATAATCTTCTTCGGAAACTAAAACACCTTTTTGAACGATAGGATAGTAATTTTTGAAATCTTCAGAATAAGTTCCTTTCACAAAAAACGGATTGTTATATTTCACAAATTGTGCAGATGTTTCTGCAGCCAAAGTAGGTGGAGCATCAGAATATTCGGATTTGAAATCTCCCTTCACTATCGTTTTTGTATTTGCAATCGGAGATTGAAAATATTTTGTGAGAGATTTTTCTAAAACTATATTTTGCGCACTCGCTTGGGAAAGTAGCGTGTCCAAACTTTTAGAAAGAAAGGAATTTGAATTAAATTCACCTTTTTTAGGATAGATTACGAAACCTTGCCACATACTTTTCTTTGGATAATCTAAAGAATACAATCCATCGTCTTGTTGCATCAAATTGTAATCGTTTTTATTAGAAATCATCATTTGATCAGCAATCCTTTCTTTTTCTAGTTCTGCTATATTTTTACCAGAGTTGGTAATCATATCTTCCGATTGGATTACAAAATTGTTAGAATTTTCAGACATACCTGAGTAGGTTTGGTAAGAAATAATTCTAGCTCTAGAGGCAGATAGCGTAGTTATAGCATTATTCATGCTGTATTGAGAATTGGAATTTCCACCAATAAGAATTACTACATTTGTTTCATCTTTGTGTGCTTTCAAAACCTGACCAGCCATTTCCATACCTTCCTGCATTGGTTGGTTGCTGGTATTGCTGCCACATTTCATCAATACCATTTGTTTATCTATAAACTGGGATATCTTTTCTGGATCTTTTGTAAATTCGGATGCCGCAACATTGTCACCGCAAGAATTGTTTTTATACAATACAACACCAAAATTTATTTTTTGAAAGTAGGGTATTGTTTTTAATTTTAAAGATAAATCTTGCAAAGTAGATTTCGCAACCGCAATATTCTGGTCGTTTTCATTTCCTGCATCAACAGTTAATACAATATTTAAATTTTTATTTTTATTAATAATTTCTTTGTATCTCGTATAGTATAATGGTTGTCCCAGTATATTATAAATGAAATTATTACTATAATCCAAAGCGTTGCTGTAAAATTTTCCTTTATCTGCGCTCTTTGGGTTCAATGGTTCTGTACTGATGATGTTTTCCAAAGGAGTTCTATTTACAGCATCAGATACTGGAAATTTGCTTTTAGGTGCATTTTCATGGCTATCTTTGGTGATGTATAATTGATTATCTTCTGCAGTTTTGTAATCTGGAGATACACGTATTGCAGATTGATCTCCCCAAAGTGTAACCATATTAGAGTTTACCCAACCGTATATATTCCCTTCTATGCTATCAATTTTTACAGAAGGTGTTTTTCCTACCAAATATCTTTTGTTGTCTTCGGCTTTTTTATAAATATAAACCAATTGTCCTACTGGAATTTTTGCTTTTGCTTGGCTGGTAAGATCTGGTGATGTATAAAATACAACGGAATCATTTTTCACATATTTTTCTCCATGCTTCAATACTTCAGCATTATTTGGCGTTAAGGTAGCTTTAATATTAAAACCATTGGCGCTGTTTTTTACAGAATTCGTCCAAAGCAGAAGTTGATCTTCTGGTATCCAACCATAAGTTTTTACCGATTTTGAAGGAATTTTTTGCAATAGTGCAGCTGGATTATATTCTGCAACTTTCACCAATCCTTTCATAGAAGAATGCTTTACCACAAGTAGTGGCTCTAGAAATTTCATTTGTTTTGGAGATTTTTCATCACCTTTTTTCATAAAAACAACATTGTTGTCCCTATCAGAAATCACAACCCAAGGTTCACTCTCCAAAGGGAAACCATCTTTTATTTTTGTTTGTTCAATGCTTCCATAGTCAGCAGAATCTGGTGTTGTATTAGAAGGTATTTTAACTTTGCAGCCTGTGATAATGGAACCTATTATAAGAAAATAGATTGCTGGTGTTATTTTATTTTTCATAATGGAAATTCGTTTTTATTCTTTACTTTGTTTTACTTCTACCTTGGTTACACAGTTTTGTCCGGTATCTACAGTAGTTGTCACTTCTTGAATGATGTTGTTTTTATCAAATTGAAGACCTGTGCAATAGTAATAAAAAGATACATTTTTGTCATTTGCGGCTACAGAAATATTATTTTTATTGCATAGATAAGTTCTTAGCAAATAGTAATAATGAAAATTAAAATCTTTACCATTAGCTATTTGCTGGAGGTGGTATCTAAAATCATCATTTATTTTATTGATGATGTCTTCTTTTGTTGGCTCTACAGCTGCAATTTCTTGCAATTCTTCTGCAGGATAAGAAGGTAATATTTTTATTTGATGAATGATTGGTTCTTCATCTATATCTGTATACAAGGTTACTACATAACTTCCAGGTTTTGTAAATGCATATGTTGATACTTTATCTTTTGCATCAATATTTCCAGATTCGCCAAAACTCCAAGAGTAGATTTTTGCATCGCTAGAAACAGCGCGAAACAAAACATTTTCTAACTGCATAGCTTGCGATGGCGCATCAATAGTAGTAGACACTGCTTGAAGACTATCGGATGAAGCTACAGCTGCTGAAACTAGTATAGGAAACGTTTTTGTGTATTTATTATCTACAATTAAAGATATTTGATAGTATCCAGGTTTATTAAATATATGAGCACCTTTGTTGTCGGTAGTTTCATATCCATCCGCAAAAATCCATTTTCTTTCTTTTCCAAAGGTAGTATTGTCTTCAAATTTTACAGCTTCGCCTACAGTTATAGAGTTAGGATATACAGTAGCTACCATATCGTCTGATGTGTAAGCTTTGTCTTGCAGCAGCCAAATGAGGAGACCTGCGAGAATGATAACACCAGCAGATATTAGCAAAATGTTCTTTCTATTTTTTTGAATATAGTTCATAGTTTTTTAGTTTTTTTTTATTCTGCTTTCTAGTACTAGTTTCCCTGCATATTCATCATCTGTGATTTTTCTTTCACATTGGATAAGCAGTTTGCATGTTTAATTTTAAAAAGATCAATGTTTTCTTGGGTTGTTTGTAGGTTTTTTTTGTCTATTTGGTACATTTTATAAAAATTGGCTATTCTTGGATATCCCTTAGATCTAGGATCTTTCACAGTTGTAATTTTAAAAGCATTTTCAATATCACTGATTCCAACGCTGATATTATTGTCTTCCATCACCCCAAATTTTTGGGGATCTAGTTTATCTATTTGCGTGAAAGTGGTATCCAATCTTTTTTGCATAGATTTTTGTGCTTCGTCAAATTTTGCTTTTTCTTCTAATACCAGAACGGTATAAAGGTCTGATCCGGAAAATGGCGATTTATATTTTCTGAGCGTAATGGCAGAAATGACCAATATGGTAATCATCAATAATCCTAAAAGATACAAAAAGTAGTGTCTCTTTTCTTTTTTAGATAATGCTATATTTATTTGCATTTTATTTATTTTTAAAAAGTTTTCCTTTCTCGATATTCTTTCTCTGAATATTAGTATTTACGGTACCGTTCTTTTGGATACACTCATTTAAAAGTCTCGAAATATTGTTTTTTTCTATCTTCTTTTTTAGAAGTTCATTTTTATAGTTAATCATAGGTTCCATATTCTTAAATAGGATGGAAATATGTTTAAGATTTGTGGCACTATCTTCGGCAATTAGTTCTTTCCCAACTTGTATATCATCTATGATAGAATTGCGTAAAAATACATCATTCTGCATTTGATCGCTACTCATTTGCGTCATTTTCTCATAAATTTCGTCTAGTTTAATATTAAGAAGTTCACTTCTACCCAACATATTTCTATACGCTTCATAATCTTCTCGTATTTCTCTATTCTGCATGTCTGCACTTTTAAAAAATAAAAAAACTGTACAGAATGTAGTTCCACACAGTATTAAAAATGACAAAATGAAATTCCTCGTCCCTTTTTGTACATCCGTTTTATTTAATCTTTTTTGTCCGTATGATTTCATCATTTTTTTAAATACTTGAGTTATAGTATCCTTTTTCTACACAAAACCTCACCAAATCTAGTTTACTTTTCAGTCCTAGTTTTTCTGTAAGCCTAATGATATAGGTATCAATAGTTCTCGCACTCAGGTTTATTCTATCACCAATTTCTTTGTTGCTATATCCTTCATAAGACAGCTTTATTATTTGAATTTCTGTTACAGAAAGTTCTTGCTGCTCTCTTTTTTGGCGCGCCATATAATCTTGCACAGATTGCGACTGCGATGCCCATTCTTTTTTATATTCTTCATAATCCGAGGTTTCGGAAAGGATGCTATTACTCAAAATATCTTTGATGATGATGCTGCTCTTTTGGCAATAGAAAACATTGGGCATAGTATCCAGCAAAATTGCCATATCTTCTTGATAAGTAGAAGAGTATGCTAAAATTGGGACAGTTGTATTGGTTTGTCTTATAAATTTTATAGCTTCAATACCACTTAAAATAGGCATGAATAAATTTAATATAAACATATCTTCCTGTTTTCTATACAATCTATTGATCAGCTCATTTCCATTATTACAATCGTTTACAATTGAATAAAAAGGATTTTCTTCGAGCATTTTTATCAGAAATTGCTTAAAGTAATAATCACTTTCTGCAATGGAAAACCGAACTAAATTAGAAATATTATTAACCATTTAATAACTTTTGATATTATTTAGAAAAAAAAATTCATGATACCGAAAAAGAATTTCATTTTATCATTAATCTAAAACGCTCCATCCTTTTTTAGGGTCTGAGGTAGATTTTATTTGCTGCTCATTTACAATCACATTTTCTTTTCTTTGCCCTATATAATCTAGTTCACTCAATTTTCCTAATACTTGTTCTAAGCTTTTCAACATGATTTGTATATTGCGAAAAATCTCGCCACTGTCGTGATGCTTGTAATCTATTTCTGCAGCTGCAGACAATTGATTTAAAAGAGTATGAGGCGCAACTTCACTCCATTCCAAACTATAATTGAGCATTTCCTCCAATTCTGAAGGTATCATCATTTGCGTATCGTTATATAAATGAAGAGCTAATTTAGAAAAAACATTCATCAAAAATATTGGTGGCTGAAAGTAGACCATGTTTTTGAATTGAAAATAATTTTCGCCAATATGATGTACAATAGATTTGCAAACCATTTTCACATTAGTAGCTAATTCTGTATTTTGGTTTTTGTGTGCTACTTTTTGTAAAATTTTAAAAGCGTATAGTCTTAAATTGCTTGTAGATTGTGAATATTGGTTGTAATATTCTACTAATTTTGGATGGCTTTCTATAGAAGTGCAAGGTGGAACAAAATATTCGTCTATTTGTGCGATGCCAGATTTAATGGCAACTTTCCCCAGTATAATATAATTTCCGCCAGAATTTCCGCCAGATAATAAAGAAGTTTCTACAAGCTCTATTTTGGAATTAGATTTTGTAAAAGGATGTCTTGGTGGAATTTCTTCTGGGTCTATTTCGCCAAATGAAACCTTATCAAAAGGATTTACGGATGCCAGAATATAATAATCTCCATTGCTTTCGTTACTATCGGAATCTAATTCCTTTGCAAGCGTGCGGATGTTTACTTTATAATCATTTATTTCTATTCTATGGCCTGCAAGTGTAACGGCAGATAGTTTTTTGATGATTAACTGAGCGTCATTTGTTGCTGTAGATTGTATTTCAAATATTCTTTTATCACCAAAATTATCTGAGTAAGGTAGCAATCCGTAATTAAAAATATTAATACCCACAGAATTTGCATCTCTTACAGCATCTATAATGAAATTCTCTTGCTGTACAAGATGCTCTCTTGAAATTTTCATTCCATCTATCCAATTAACGGCGTAATGTTTTATTGGCTCTATCATAGTGTTTTATTTATTAAATGCGTGACCTTCTTCTTTGTTGTGTATTACTCTTTTGCAGATTACGTATTCGTTTTCTGTCAATTTATTACTAATAATATCTTGTTCAAAATCGATATATTTTCTCATGCTGAAAAAAGATTTTTTCACATAGAATATCCAGTAATAAGCTTTGCCAGTCTCATCAAATAATTCAATTTTGGAATTGGAATTTTTGAAATTGTAATCATCTACTACGCGGAAAAACCATTCTCCAAAAGTAATTTCTGTAGGCAATGTTTTGGCTTTTATATTAAATCGTTGCTGATCGTCTACAATCTTGCTCAATTCTACATTAAGAACCATCAATTGATCAAAATCTACCCCTTTAAAATTGTAGGCTTTTTGTTCTGGATCAAATTGCCAAGTTTTGTAGATATCAAACGGAATGCTGATAAATTGAATATAGGTATAATAAAAAACCAACGGTACAATGAAAATAAGTAAGCTTGTTGCTGCCATATATTCATTCCCCAAACCTTTACCAACGAAATTGAAGACAAATGAAAAAAGATAACCACCAACTAAAAGACAAGTGATACTGAGTACAAAATCAAATAGAATGGCTTTCCACATGATATCAAAATGTTTTCTGAAATAATGATGCAAAAGATTTACGTGCAAAATTCCCAATCCCAAACATATAAACATGCTGAAAAGATACCAATATGGACTAAAGAGATTTCCTGAAACGCCTAAAACGCCAAGCAGCATAAATGCTAATGAATTTAGCAAAACATAGATGATGATGGTTTTTATCTTTATATCTGGTTTACCTTTGCGTATTGCCGTCATTATGTAAATCATAATAAATGCGAAAATTGGCATCAATAAATATCGAAGGAAAATTCCTTTAATAGAACCTAAGTCCATTGTTTTTATTTTTTGTTAAATATAATTAAATTATATGAATGTGGAGTAGTTAAGTCGGCTTGTATTTTCAGTTTTATTTAGTTGAAAAGAATGATTATTTTTTTCTGTAATAAATTCTTCAAAAATTTTCACAGAAATTGGGAATAGATAATCGTAAATTTTCAGAAGTAATTTTCGGAAAGCATGACCGGGAATAAATTTATAAATATCTGCGTAAGGAACTGGGCCAATATTTATTTTCCAATTCCTTTCTCCATCCATGTGTTTGCCATTTGGTATTAAAGTAATTCCTAATTTTGCATTTCCCAATACGGTAGAATTATCTATATCATCATAAGAATCTATGGTATTTGGCTCAAAAGTGATGGAAACTGGTAAATCTAAAAAAGCACCAATGAAATCTTCTATCATTTTCACATTCCCTTTTATTTCATGTAAAAAAGGTAAGATGTAAATTAGAATTTTAGCATTTTTTTCATCAACTTCATTGATGAGCGGCCAAATTTCTGCTAAAGTGTCTATTAAAATATTAGAAGGATCTGCGATAGAATATTCCGACTCTTTCAAAAGTGTGGTAACTTCTGTATTAAAGACTTCTAGCTCAAAAGGTTGAAAGAAATTACGTGCATTATTTTCTACCTCTTTTTGATGTTTTATTTCGTTGACTACATTTTCAACTCCTCTATTGAAATTTCCCAATGTTGGTGGGTGAAACAAACCTTCTGGTAGATAATCGTAGAGACTTTCTCTATAACTTTCCATGATGATGGTTTCTTCGTCTAGACCAAAATTGCTGTGGTACATTTTTCTTAAATCCTTCAAATAAGGACGATCATTCAACCCTATTCTTTTGATGAATATACTGGTATCTGCGTTATAATATTTTAGCAAATTGGCAGCAATTGCTTCCACCTTAAAATCTGTTCCAAGTGTATTATAATCTAATTTTGATAAATGAGTAGTATTTTTCTGCATGAATCTTTTATTCTAAGCTTCTAGAAGACTTGCATCTTCAATAATATTTAAACGATATACAATTCCATCAATGGCTTTAAGTTTTATATTGTTTTTGATAATAATTGCCATATTATTCCAATACTTGCTACCTAGAAAAGAGTAATCTTGAATGACGATTTCTATATCCACGGTGCGAATAAATCCTTCGCGCGGTTTATCGCTAATCATTGTTCCTCTGCTCACATCAATGCTTTTCAGAGAATCTTTCAATGTCATTTTACAATAGTTTTTCACATCTTCTACAGAAATTATTTTGTCTTTCGTAGTAAGCGCATATTTATAGGCTAGTATTGTATCAGATTGTTTTTGTTCTTCGGCTCCACCAGTAGATTCTGTAAGCAAACTTATTTTTTGCGATTTTTTTTGAGAATTTAATTCTGTTCCAGGTCGGATGCTATTTCCTAATTCACAATGCGAAACCCAGAAAGAAGCATAAGTATGCGCAGAACTTTCTAGCGGTTCTATAATTACATAGTTAACATCTTCCCGCAATTCTTTATTAGCGATTTCCACTTTTTTCATGAGGCCTTTCATCTTTTCAGAAATTTCTCCAAAAACATCTTTTACTTTATCTCTATTAATTATAGAAAATGCAGCGACCTCATCTCGTAATAATTCCATCACATGCGCCATCAAATCGGTAGCATTACGATTTGTAAATCTTTCCATTCCACCTTTTCTCAAGGTGTACAAGTCGTTTTGCATCTCTCCAGATGGTGTAAAAGGAATTTCGGCATATTTTTTTCCTGTGCCTGCAATCACTTCATCTACATATAAGAAAAATTCTTCTTCTGCAGTTTCCAAAGGGATATTGTTTCCCATAATATCCAGTGCATATTCCGTTTTTTTCCAGTTGCGATTGTATATTGGAAATGCATTTAAAACAAAAAGAAAATTCTCTAAAATTTCTGCGGTAAATTGAGGTGGAAATTCAAATTTCAGCCAAAGAATTTTCTTTTCTCTATACTGTTCCCAAGCAGAATTTCCATCTTCCAAATCAGCAGGCAAACCTTTTTCTATTTTTTTATACATAGAAGGAGATATGCCATTAATTTCTATAAATTTGTCTTTATAAGTACTTTTAATGTCATTTTTAATCTTATGTTTTATAGATTGTTCTTCGAACATTTTTTCAAATCCCTCCGTTTTTATATCTTCAATGTAGGTAAGTCCAGAGCTTACTTTTAATGGGATATCGTTATGAGATACTTTTACATAAGGCAAAAGTCTGTATACAAAATCTAAATTTTCATAAGTAGGATTAGAACAAAAAAGGGAAATCTTAGTAGGGAATTTTTCGGAAGTATATTCGCTGATGTCTATACCAAGCTTAATAGTTCTGTAATTTTCAACATTTGGATTTAAACGGATAATGGGGATTTTATTAAGCTGTTCATCCACATTGTATACCGTATTTCCCACAATCATAATTGAGGTTTGGGCTTTTATTAATTCTACACTATCTACAGGTGTGAAAGAAATTTCTAACTGCTTATCAGATTGATTTTTTTTGAGAGAATTAAGTTGTTTTTTCAGGAAAAATTCCGAATGTTCCATCATAATTTCCAAATCTTCCTCCTCTGGAAAAGAATATGCAACTGCGTGGGCAGGATTTGGGTGTGCATACTTTGTAGGTGTTAATAAACGCGATAATTTTTCTAAAATTCTACCATTAATAGATTGTATCTCATTATTAGCTTTGAAAATTTCCGTGCTGAAAGCATCAAAAAGTAATTTTACAAAAGGATCCAAAGATTGAATGTTTTTTAAACCCCATAATTTGGTTGCACTCTGCAACATTCTAGCTTTTATTGCTTCCTTTGAATATGTTTGCTGATTTAAATTCATAATCTTTGAAAATTTCAATATTTATTGATGACTTGACGCAGTATTTTGCTCAAATTCACAAAAAATAAAATTACAAATTATAATTTAAACTAAATGTTAATTTTTAAAAATCAAATGAATTGAATAGTAGTATGTTGAGTTGAAAAGAATTTTTGAAAGAACTTTTTTGCGTTTAGAATAGCTCAACATAAAATTTATTTTCAATTTTGTAGTAGAACTACTACAAAGAATCTGCGAAAGAGTTTCTACCTTTGAAATATCAAATGTGATAAACAATTTAACTAACAAACAAAAAATTTAAATTATGGCAGCTAACAATTCAAGAGGTGTTTTGAAATTCAACGGAGGATCAGAACAAAAAGTGTTAAAAGTAAATTACAGCGTATCAAGATCTACAGACGTTTCTGGTCGTGTAGCATCAGATCCAAGTAATGCTTTAATTAAAATCACGATCGAAGCAACAGAAGATGCTCACGTATTAGAAAGTCTATTGAACGGAAAATACAAACCAACAACGGGTGAAATTACTTTCAATAAATCTCACGAAGAAGGAACTTTGATTACTTTAAAATGGAACAACGGTTACGTAATCCAGCACGAAGTAGCATTTGATGCGATTGACCAAGACAATATGTTGATTTCTTTCGTGGTAAGCGCAGAGCAAATTGACTATGGCACATCAGCTTATGAAGGAATTTGGCCAGGAAAATAAGGATTAAAATTCTTATTAATTCAAGGTTAATTTAATCTAAAAAATTCCCAACGGACTTGAGATTTACAAGTTTCGTTGGGAATTTTTTTATTTTATAATTGAATCAACAGATAATCTAATTCAAATTTATAAATGAAATTTCAAAGTCTTCAAATTTGATATATAATTTTTTTTACGCCAGAATTTTCCAACTTTGAATTTCTATTTTATTTCAGATTTTTTAGAGCGGCCAAAATTGCTTGTGGTTCTGCACGAACGGTATAATCTGCATCTAAAAATGCATATTGAATGACTCCGTTTGTATCTATCACGTAAGTTGCTGCCAATGGCAATTCATTGCTCGTATCTCCATTAAATTTATTCAAATCAAAACCGGCATTGTACGATGCTGCAACCTCTTCAGTTAAAGAATATACCACGCCAAATTCTTTTCCAATCGTATTATGTACATCACTTAAGACATCAAATTCCAATTGGTTTTTTTCTGAAGTGCTTAGAGAATTATCTGGTAATTCTGGTGTTAAAGCGATCAAAGTGGCATTTTGTGATTTAATTTCCGGAATTATTTCTTGCAGTGCATGCAAAGTAATATTGCAATACGGACACCAACCACCGCGATACCAAGTTAAAACTACCGGACCATTTTTCAGCTCGTCGTATAAACCAACTGATTGATCCAGCGCATTTTTTAAACTAAAATTTGGTGCTTTATCGCCTACATTTAATGCTTTTTGTTAAAAAAAATGAGTTTAGAAACACTTTTTCGGGAATTAAAATAAAGAAATTGATGGATTTTATTCAAAATCTAAAGGTTATTTTAGCTATTTTAATTTAAAAACGTAAATATTACGCAATTAAATATTTTTATATTTCCCTCTAATAATAAGTGTTTGAGAAGATTAATCTTAATTATGTGTGAAAATAATTGAATTTTTGTTGAATAAAACTTTGTTATGTTGAATATAATAGTATATTTGGATTAATCAAACGTTAAATGTACGTTTATTAAAAACAAACTAAAGAATCATGCTAATTACAACCTAATTATGAAAAGTGAAATACTAACCCAAATTAATTTTGCAGCATCTAAATTCAAAAAAGTAGTACTGAAATATTCTTTAATTTTTTTAGTAATTTTTAGTGCAAACTCAATTGAAGCACAAGAAAAAATGAGTGATTCGCTTACGGATGATTATCAAGCATTTACTTTTGGTCTTCATTTGAAAAACATGCATACATGGCATGGCTTTGTCGTAACTCCCGCTCCAATGTTGGCTACCAATTTAGAGTATAGCACCCGTGATAAAAAATTTACGGTAGGAGTTTGGGGAGGTGCAGGTTTTGCCGGAACAGATGTTACGAACAAAAGCGGACAACAAGTAAGTGCACCTTACAAAGAATTTTCATTGTACACCTTGTATCGTTTCTCTGATAAATTTTTTGTAGAAGCGGTTTCTCATAACAATTACACTGGGGTAGAAGAACGAGGTGATGTTTTGCACTATTGGAGTTACGATAAAAGACAAGGTTATAATTTTGTAGATTTAAACTTTGGTTACCAAGTTTCAAAAAATACCTCTTTGTATTTAGCCACAATTTTAGGAGGTGGATCAGGAGATTACCAAGTTCAATCAGATGGATCTTTAAAGGATTCTTACACCCATTATTTAGAAGTTAAGAGTAAAGTTTGGGAAAAAGGAAATAGCAATCTTTCACTTTTTGTTGGTGGCGCCTATTCTTTTGTTACGGATAAAACTTTTTACACAGAAGGTAAAGGAAATATTATTAATGTTGGAGCTGCACTTTCAAAAAAAGTAAAATTGGGAAACTATGTTTTACCGGTGGAAGTGACTGCAATGTGGAATCCTGAAAAACAAAAAACTGTTCTACAAGTAGATTTAGCAATATTTTAAACTCATTTTAAAAATTCAATTAATCATTAATCATTAAAACCATACAAAATGAAAACACAATTAAAAAAAATGTTGATGCCATTACTAATGTTGGCAATTATTGCAACTACAATTGGTTGTATAGAAAAAAACAACAAAGTACAAGGAGATGTTAATGCTTCTACAAACACTTCTACAAAATTTGCAAGTGCCAAAGATTTGACAGGTTTGAAAATTGGATATTGCACACCATCTTTGGATGCGCCTTATTATCAAGCACTTTTTACAAGCATTAAGGAAACTACAGAAGCAAACGGAATGGTTTTTTTGTCTGCAGATGGACAAGGAGACATCAGTAAACAAATTGCTGCTTGCGAAGATTTAATTACAAAAGGTGTTGATGCTTTACTATTAAACCCAAAAGATCCAGACGCCTTAGTGGAAGTTACAAAACTAGCAAACAAAGCGGGGATTCCAGTTTTTATCATCGATAGTTCTATCAATCCAGAAGCTGATTTCGTCACCACCATTCAATCCAATAATTTGGCAAATGGAGAATTAGCAGGAGAATGGGCAGCTAAAAAATTCGGATCCAAAAAAATGACCATCGCTTTATTGAGCGGAAATGCAGGAAACCCAGTTGGAAAAACACGTAAACAAGGACTATTGCAAGGAATTACCGAAGAACAATTAAGAACTTTAGGTTATATCAATCTAAATGTAGTTACCCAAGCTTACACAGATTGGACGTATGCAGGTGGACAAAAAGCAATGGAAGATGTTTTGGTCGCACATCCAGATGTGAATCTTGTGATTACAGAATCTGATGTTTGTGTTTTGGGAGCGATTAAAGCGATTGAAAAAGCCGGAAAAACAAACGACATTTTAATTGTTGCTGGTGCAGATGGACAAAAAGAAGCCATCAAATATATAATGGATACTAATTGGTATGGTTGCACCGCAATGAATAGCCCAGTGCAAATCGGTATAAATTCTGTGGAAGCTGCTGTACAATATATCAATGGCAAAAGAGATTTTCCAAAAAAATCTTATACCGCACCTTTATTAATTACCAAAGAAAACGCTGCAAAATATTACAATCCAAAAGCACTGTTTTAATAAAACCAAAGTACTATGGAAAATTTAAAAAGTGAATACCGAGTTGAAATGAGTGCCATTAGCAAAAGCTTTGGAGTTGTTTCTGTTCTTGAAGGCGTAAATCTGAAAGTAAAACATGGCGAAATTCATGCATTGCTTGGAGAAAACGGAGCAGGAAAATCTACCTTAATAAAAATTCTGAGCGGAGTTCACCAAAAAGATAGCGGTAAGATTTTGCTAAATGGTGAAGAAATTAACCCAAAAAATACACACGAAGGTCAAGTATTAGGAATTAGTGTGGTCTATCAAGAATTATCATTAGTGAATGATTTATCCGTTGCTGAAAATATTTATTTGCACAAATTAGGAGCGAGTAAATTCTGGATGAACTGGAAACAGATTACAAAAGACGCTCAAGAATTAATAGATTCTTTAGGTTTTGTAATTGATGCTTCTGCTAAAGTTAGAAATTTAAGCATCGTTCAAAAACAAGTGGTAGAAATTGCAAAAGCGTTGGCTGAAGATACCAAAGTATTGATTTTAGACGAACCTACAACCGTTTTTGATCCGCATGACATCAAAAAATTATTTGCAAACCTTCTTCGATTGAAAAGTGAAGGAATGTCGATCATCTACATTTCACATCATTTGGATGAAATATTTAAAATAGCAGATACCGTTACCGTTCTAAAAGATGGAGTTGCTACCAAAGATATTAGTAAAGATAATTTGATCAAATTAATGATAGGACGAGAACTGCAAGATTTATATCCAAGCAGAACTAATAAAATTGAAGACGCGCCTATTTTTGAAGTAAAAGATTTAAACGGAAGTGATGGTTTTATAACAAATGTTTCTTTTTCAGTTCGTCCAGGTGAAGTTGTTGGAATTGCAGGTTTAGGAGGTAGCGGAAGAACCGAAACCGGAAAACTCATTTTTGGTTGCGATAAAAAGAAATCTGGAACCTTATACCTCAATGGCAAAGTAATAAAAACCGATACACCTTTCGACGCAGTAAGACATCAAATAGGATTTGTATCTGAAGATAGAAAAGAAGAAGGCGTGTTTTTGCCACTTTCAATAAGACGAAATATAAGCATCACCAGTTTTAAATCAATTTCCAGCAAACTTGGATTTATCAATAACAAGAAAGAATATGATAATGTAATTGGTTTAATTGGAAAACTGAACATTAAAACCCCAAGTCTGGATGTTGTAGTCAATAATTTATCTGGTGGAAATCAACAAAAAGTGGCATTGGCAAAATGGTTAAGTATTGATAGTAAGCTTATTATTATTGATGAACCAACACGAGGTGTAGATGTAGGAGCCAAAATTGAGATTTACAACCTCATTAACGAAGTGGCAAAAAAAGGAGTTGGTGTTGTGGTAATATCTTCAGATATGCCAGAAATAATGGGAATTGCAGACCGAATTCTGGTCATGTACAAAGGAACCATATTTGGCGAATTGCCAAAAGAAAAATTCTCTGAAGAAAATATTCTAAGATATTCTATAGGAGAAGAACTTAAAGCATAATCACTTATAATCTTAAAAACAAATAAAATGAACACAACTATATTTAAAAAAGGCACCACTCTTGGCGATATTCTACAATTTATTATTAAACATAATACCATTTTTATATTTCTACTTTTAGTAATTTTTTCGGCGCTTATTTCCGACGTATTTTTCACTGAAACCAATCTTTCTAATTTATTGAAACAAGTTTCTGGTATCGGTATCGTAAGTATTGCAATGCTATTGGTCATTTTAACGGGAGGTATAGATTTGTCTGTAGGTTCCATTGTCGCATTATTGGCAGTTACTTTTGCCATTTTAATCAACGTCGTTATATTACCGGTGGCAATAGTTCTCATTCTTGCTATAGGATTTGGTTTAGGAAGTGTTTCCGGATATTTAGTCGCCTATCAAAAAATGGCACCATTTATTGCCACCTTAGCTTTGATGACCATTGCAAGAGGTTTAGGATTTATTTATTCAAAAGGTTCGCCAGTAACTTTTGATTCTGATGGAGGAGTTTTCATGTCAGATTTTGCAAATAATTCAACACTATTGGTGCCAAATATTGCCATTGTATTTTTCATCATCGTTGCTTTAGCTGCAGTAATGTTGAGGTATAACGTTTTTGGAAGATTAATAATCGCAATGGGAAGTAACGAAGAAGCATCACGTTTGTCTGGAATTAGAGTAAACAAATATAAATTTTTAGTTTACGCAATTTCTGGTTCTTTGGCAGCTCTTGCCGCAATTATCACAGCATCAAGAACTAATTTGGGTTCGCCAAACATGGGTGTTTCTTGGGAATTAGATGCCATTGCAGCAGTTGTAATTGGTGGAGCAAGTTTGAACGGAGGGAAAGGAACTGCCATCAATACTTTAATGGGAGTTCTAATCTTGGGATTAATTGGAAATATTTTGAACTTATTAAATGTTCCATCTTATCCGCAACAGGTTGTAAAAGGAGTAATCATCATTTTAGCCGTATTATTTCAAAAATTTGAAAATAAAAAATAATCGTCATGACACATTATAAATTAAATAGCAGCAGTTTGAAAGAACTTTCTGCAAGGGTTTCCGTACCCAAATATAATAGAGAAAATGTAAAATCAGGAATTGTTCATGTAGGAGTTGGTGGTTTTCACAGAGCGCACGAAGCTATGTATTTAGATCAATTATTACATGACGATTCCAACTCAAATTGGGGAATTTGTGGAATTGCTTTACTCAATTTCGACCAAAAAATTTACAACACTTTAAAAGAGCAAGACGGTTTATACACATTGGTTGTAAAAGAATTGGACGGAACATTAACCAAAAGAGTAATTGGTTCTATTGTAGAATATTTATTCGCACCAGAAAATCCAAAAGCTGTCATTGAAAAAATGGCAAACCCTGAAGTAAAAATCATCAGTTTAACCATTACTGAAGGAGGTTATAATATAAATGAAGCTACAGGAGAATTTAATTTAAACAATCCGCAAATTATACAAGACAGTAAAAACCCGGAAAATCCAACCACAATTTTTGGCTATTTAACACAAACTTTAAAACTTCGTAAAGAACAAAGTGCAGGTGCAATCACTATTCTTTCTTGCGATAATATTGAAGGAAACGGAGATGTAACCAAGAAAATGCTTTTATCTTATATCAAATTTGCTCAACCCGATTTGCTAGATTGGATTAAGGAAAATGTCTCTTTCCCAAATAGTATGGTCGATAGAATTACGCCTGCAACGATGCCGACTGATATTTCTGAGCTGAAAGAAGTTTCAGGAATTGAGGATCAATGGCCAGTTGTTTGTGAATCGTTCCAACAGTGGGTTATAGAAGATGAATTTATTGCAGGAAGACCAAACTTGGAGTCAGTTGGAGTTCAATTTGTAAAAAATGTAGCGCCTTTCGAAAAAATGAAATTGGGCTTATTAAATGCAGGTCATTCTGTTGTGGGCATATTAGGAAGTTTAGTTGGATATTCTACCATTGATGAAGCCATTTCTGACCCAGCTATTCAAACTTTTCTAAAAAATTATTTGGATTTTGAAGTAACGCCAATTCTGCGGGATTTAGATGGAATGGATTTGACTGCTTACAAAGAAATGCTAATCAAACGTTTTAGTAATATTTACATCAAAGATCAAATTGATAGAATTTGTTCTGAAACTTCCGCAAAAATGCCAAAATTCATTTTGCCAACGGTTTTCGAACAATTAAAATCGAACAAAAACATAAGTCACGCATCTTTTATAATCGCAGCTTGGGCAATTTATAGTTTGGGTTTCAATGAGAAAAAAGAAGCTATAAATATCAAAGATGCTTTAGCAGAAAAGCTTTTCGAAAAAGCCAAAATAGCACAAACTTATCCAACAGCATTTTTAGAATTAGAAGAGGTTTTTGGAACATTAAGCCAATCGGAAGAATTTAATACTGCTTTCTCAAAAGCATATCAAAAAATCACTTCTTTTGGCGTGAAAAAATGTTTAGAGGAGATGAATAGCAACTTTAAAAACGAAAAACAATGATAAAAGCAACCTGTTTTGGAGAAGTTTTGTGGGATGTATTTCCTACGCATAAAAAAATTGGAGGAGCACCGCTTAATGTTGCAGTACGATTAGAATCGATGCAAAATGAAGTGTCGGTTATAAGTAGTGTTGGTGATGATGAATTAGGCGCAAATATTATTGATTTTTTACAAGAAAATAATGTGAATTCAACTGGTATTCAAATAGATGATAAACTTGAAACCAGTATTGTAGCTGTAACTTTGGATAGTTCTGGATCTGCATCTTATGAAATCGTACAACCAAGAGCTTGGGATAATATCGTGCTCACAGATATTGCTAAAAATCTAACAAAAGAGGCAGATATTTTTATTTATGGAAGTCTCGCTGCAAGAAATAGTACTACAAGAAATACACTTTACGAATTGTTGAAATTGGCAAAATACAAAGTTTTTGATGTCAATTTGCGTAAACCCTATTATTCTATTGAAGTTTTGAATCATTTAATGAATGAAGCCAGTTTTATCAAATTTAATGATGATGAAATTTTTGAAATAGCAAAGTTGTTAGGTTCAAAAGTTCAGACTTTAGAAGAAAATATACTGTTCATTGCAAAAGAAACAAATACCGATTGCATTTGTGTAACCTTAGGAAGCAAAGGCGCTATTCTCTATTTTGAAGGAATTTTTTATTCCAATTCAGGGTACAAAATTACGGTTGCAGATACTGTTGGAGCAGGAGATTCCTTTTTGGGAACTTTAATTAATAAATTGATAAAAAAAGAAAATCCGCAGAAATCTATAGATTATGCTTGTGCAGTTGGAGCATTAGTAGCAAGTGAAGAGGGAGCAAATCCGAAAATTGGCGAAGTTGATATTCAAAAATTAATAGGCAAAACAATTTCTTAATTGAATCTTTAAGATTTGTAATTTAATTATTAACATCGAATAATTTTAGTTGTGTTTTATAATTCGATGGTAGAAACTTCATAATTAATTTTATGGAGTTTCTTTTTACAAAATATTGTTATTATCAAAGTATTTAATTAGCAATCCAATTTTGAAGACAATCTTTCACTTTTTGTTCTCTCAATTGAGAAAGTGCTTCCAAATAATATGTGGTAAAAGTTTCGTTCTCACTCAAGTCCTCAAAAATAGATTTGATTTCAATAAATTTCATTGGATTTTGAATCGAAAGTGCCGCGGTTCTAATCAAAGTGCCACTCATCTCATCAATAATATCGTACGGAATACCGTTATCATCAAGTCCATCATTGTATTTTGCCCAAGCTGCGATTACAAAAGCCGCTTTTTTCACTTGTTTACTATTTTCTAATTGATATTTGACAGTTGGTAAAATAAACAATGGAATCTTTGCCGAACTTTCTTGACAAATACGAAATAATTGATCATTAAGATATGGGTTTTGAAAACGGAAAGCTAAATTATTTTTATAATTTTCAATTGTTTTTACATCAGAGTCAACAAGAGTTGGTGTTACTTCTTCATCCAAAAATTCTTTTAAGAATAGCATAAAATCGGGATCGCTTGCGGTTTCATAGACGGTTTTGTAACCGTGCAAAGTTCCTAAAATCCCTAAAATAGTATGACTTGCATTCAATAATCTTAGTTTAAGATTTTCATAAGGCACAATATTATCAGTGTATTCCACCCCAACTTTATCCCAAACTGGTCTTTGGTGAATAAATTGATCTTCTATCACCCATTGCGAAAAACCGCCACAAACAACTGGCCATTGATCATCAATATTGAAATCTGCTTTCAAAGTTTGAATGTCGGTTGAATTGGTAATCGGTGTAATTCTATCCACCATTGTATTTGGAAAACTTGTATTTTTTAAAATCCAATCCAAAAGTTCTGGTTCCGTTTTATTCACATAATTCAATAAAGATTGCTTCATCGTATCCCCATTAGACTTAATATTGTCGCAAGAAAGAATTGTACAACCAGGTAAATTTCGTAGTTTTCTTAATTTAAAAGATTGCGTCAAATAGCCAAATACAGTCTTTGGGCTGAAAGGATTTTTAATATCCTCAATCACTTCGGGATGATTAATATCAAATTCGCCGGTAATTTTTTTTAAGAGGTAACCATCTTCCGCAATTGTCATAGATATAATTTCAATCTCTGGATTGGCCATTTTTTCAATCACAGCCAAAGGATTTTCTGGCGCATAAAAATATTCTACGATTGAGCCAATAATCTTTACTTTGTGAGCACCATTATTTTCTTTAGTAAAATGGGTGTAAAGTCCGTCTTGATCTTTTAATACACTATAAATCCTGCGATCCGATTCCAATAAATCTACACCACATATTCCATAGTTTAGTTCATTGTATTTATCAATCAGTTCATGTACATAATAAGCTTGATGCGAACGATGAAAATTACTTACCCCAATATGTAAAATACTGGTTTTTATTTGGTCTCTATCATAAGAAGGAACAGAAACGTCTTTAGACAAAGAAGCTAAGTTTTCAGCATTAAGGAAGTAAGATTTTGCCATAAAAAATGAAATCTGTTAAATAGAATTTAAAACGTTAAAAATACGCAATAAAATTCAAAAATAGGGTTCAAGCGATGATTTTGTAGGGTTAAAAAAAATTAAAATAACTACATTTGTAAGTTACAAGACCAATTAAATTTCAAAATATGGATTTTAGAAAGATAAATAACTTAGCAGTAGATTGTGTGATTTTTGGTCTTGGTGCAGATAATCTTTACGTTTTATTAAAAAAGCGCAGTTTAAATTTATTCAACGAAAATTATCCCGTTATCGAAGATTGGATTTTGCCCGGTGAAAACGTTTTTAAAAGCAATAACTTAGGACAATCTGCAGAGAAAATATTGAAAGATATTACCGATAATAATTTCACAAATAGGAAGCAATTCAGATCTTACGGAAACCAAAAAAGGGTAAAAACAGATAAAGATTTGTTGTGGGTAAGAAGTAAAGGAGGAAAATCAAGAACCATAACTGTTGTCTACTATATTACGGCACCAAAAGAGAATATAGAAATTATTGAAGAGAATAATTTTCAATGGTTTCCTGTAGAAACATTGCCAGAAATTGGTTTTGATCATGAATTGATCATTCAAAATTCTTATGAAGACCTCAAAAGTAAAATTATTACAGAACCTGTAATGTTTGATTTGGTTCCCACAAAATTTACTTTAAATGAGCTGCAATCAGCTTTTCAAATTTTATTGAATATAGAATTGGATAATAGGAACTTTAGAAAAAAAACCATCAGTAAGCCATATATCGTTCCTTTAATTGATAAAAAGAAAATAGCAGGTTCCAAAAAACCTTCCAAATTGTATATGTTTAGCAAAGATGTTTATGACAAAATCTCTGAAAAAGAATACATGATAGGAACAATGTTAATGTTGATTTTCAAGATATTTTAGTTGATATTTTTTTTACCAACCGATAAAAACCGGTAAAACAAAGATTTCTAAAATTCATGCAATCGATAAAATTCCGACTTTCATATAGACAATTCACGCAAACATCTATTATAGTTTCATAGGAAAGCCCATTGTTTCACCTTTGAAGTATTGATTTACAAAATACTACAAAATGAAACTTTATCTCACCCTTTTAATTCTATTATTTTCGCATCTCACTTTCGCGCAGGAAGTAGCAAAACAGAATGACGTAAAAGTCTGGTCTTTGCAAGAAAGCATCGCTTATGCCATAGAAAATAACATCACAGTCAAAGATGCCGCCTTAAATACGGATGTTGCCATTGTAAATTATCAAAATGCAAAATCTTCACAACTACCCAATTTATTTGGAAATATGTCGCAGACTTTTACCAATGGTAGTTCTATAAATCCTATTACCAGTGATTTTATCACGGATCAGATTTACAGCAATAGTTTTGGTGTGAACAGTTCTATGGTTTTATTCCAAGGTTTTCAATTAAAAAATCAAATTAAACAAAATAGTTTGCTCGTGCAGCAAAGCGGTTATTTAGAAGAGATTGCTAAAAATGACATTGTAGTCAGCATTCTTCAAAATTATTTGCAAGCACTTTATAGCAAAGAAAGTATTGCTGTTGCAGAAAATAATCTGGCCACATCAGAAAAAGAAGTTCTGCGGTCTAAAGCAAGATTAAATGCTGGTGCCATTGCATTAACAGAATATACAGAAGCCCAAAGTCAAGCAGCCACAAATAAATACAATGTGATTGCAGCAAAAAATAATTATCAACAATACATTCTTGCTCTAAAACAATTATTAGAATTACCGACTTCAGAAAATATGGCTGTGGAAACTATTAATGAAAATATGGATCTAGTTAATCTGGATTTAAGCAGTGAGAACGTTTATCAAAAAGCAGTTGATTTTCTACCTGAAACAGGTGCAAGTCTATTAAATATTGCAGCCAATGAAACTCAATTAGATATAGCGAAAGGCGGTTATTTGCCCACTTTATCTTTAACAGGAAGTCTTGGTTCTGGATTTACGAGCATTAACAATAATAGTTTTGTAGATCAATTGAATGTAAATTTTAATCAACGTGTTGGTTTAACTTTATCTGTGCCCATTTTTGATAGAAATCAAACAAAATCAGCAGTACAAACGGCAAAAATTAATATAGAAAAAGCGCAGATACAAAAGCAAAGTGTAGATAAGGAAATTTACAAAAAAGTAGAAACGGCTTTTCAAAATGCAATTTCAGCCCAGGAACAAGTGGTTGCAGCGGAAGCTTCTAAAACTGCGGCAGAACAAAGTTATAAACTCGCCCAGAAAAAATCTGAATTGGGCGCTCTAAGTACAACAGATTTAATCATTAGCCAAAACACTTTGACGAACGCGCAGCAAAATTATTTACAATCTAAATATCTAAATATTTTATATCATCAATTATTACAGTTCTATCAAGGAAATGAAATAAAACTTTAAAAATAATTGTTCTTAAATCGCCATTTAAAAATCTTTCAATAAAACACAAATGAAGATTAGGCGATACCATATGACCTTTAAAAAAATAAAAATATACCTATGAAAAAGAAAAAATACATCATCATCAGTGTACTATTGGTCGCCATTCTAGCGATTGTGGGCTACATTTATATGAATAAAAGTAGCACAGAAATAGTAGAAGCACAAACCATTGTTGTGAAAAAAGCAAATGTAACCAAAATGGTAACCGCAACCGGAACTATTCAACCCATAACGCAGGTAGAGGTTGGTACACAAGTTTCTGGTGTTGTAGAAAAAATTTATGTGGATTACAACAGCGAAGTAAAACAAGGTCAACTTATTGCAGAATTGGATAAAACTAACCTTCAGGCTGCTGTAACACAAGCACAAGCGGCTTATGATAATGCGGTAACGCAAAGCAATTACACAAAAACGATCTATAATCGACAACAATCTTTGTACAAAAGTCAGGTAATTAGCAGGTCTGATATGGAGCAGTCGATGTACGAATATCAAACGGCTCAAGGTTTAGTAACGCAGCGCTTGTCAGATTTGCAATCTACAAGAACCAATTTGAGTTATGCTAATATTTATTCGCCGATTAATGGAGTCGTTTTGTCAAAGGCCATAGATGAAGGACAAACAGTAGCAGCAAGTCTGAGTACACCAACATTATTTACAATCGCGAAAGATTTAGAACAAATGCAAGTGGAAGCAAACGTAGATGAAGCAGATATTGGTGAAGTAAAACAAGGACAAAGAGTTACTTTTACAGTAGATGCCTATCTAGGCGAAACTTTTGAAGGAGTCGTAACACAAGTAAGATTGAATCCGACGGTAACTTCTAATGTGGTGACTTACACAGTTGTGGTAAAAGCAGATAATCCAGATTTAAAATTAAAACCAGGTTTAACGGCTACGATTTCTATTTACACTTTAGAATTAACAGATGTATTGACGGTGGAAGCGAAAGCCATTAGTTTTGAACCGGAAGCTGCCACTTTTGCACTTTATAACAAACAGCATAATTTAGAAGATAATTCTAAAACCGCTAAAGCAGGTGAATCTACACTTTGGGTAATGGATAAAAACGGTGCGATTACAGCAAAGAATGTGAAAGTTGGATCTAGTGATGGCGTTAATGTTCAAATATTAAGTGGCGTAGCGGAAGGTGAAAAATTAGTGTACAGTATGAAAAGTGTGGTTAGATCTGATATAAAAACAGACGACGCCAGCAGCGAAAGTCCATTTGTGCAAAAACCACGAGGTGGAAAAAAGTAAAAAGATGAGCAAAGAAATTATTAAAATAGAAGAATTGAAGCGTGAATTTACGATGGGTACAGAGGTCGTCCACGCTTTAAAAGGTATTTCATTCAGCATAATGGAAGGCGAATTTGTTACCATAATGGGATCCAGTGGATCGGGGAAAAGTACGCTTTTAAACATTTTAGGCTGTCTAGATCAACCTACTTCTGGCATTTATGAAATTGATGGTGTAAAGGTGAAAGATTTAAGCAGAAACGAATTAGCAACCATTAGAAATGAAAAAATCGGTTTCATTTTTCAGTCTTATAATTTATTAGCCAGAACTTCTGCCATCGAAAATGTAGAATTACCCTTATTGTACAACAGCAAAGTTTCTACTGCGGAACGACGAGAAAGAGCAATAAAAGCATTAAAAATGGTTGGCTTAGAAGAAAGAATGGATCATACACCATCGCAATTATCTGGTGGTCAACAGCAAAGAGTTGCTATTGCAAGATCTTTGGTCAATAATCCCGTGATGATTCTTGCAGATGAAGCTACTGGAAATTTAGATACCCGAACTTCTTATGAAATTATGTCTTTATTTCAAGCTTTAAATAAACAGGGAATTACCATTGCCTTTGTAACGCACGAGCCAGATATCGCTACATTTAGCAGCCGAACGGTTGTGCTAAAAGATGGAAACATCATCAAAGATTTTGCGAATGAAAATATCCTAACCGCAAGCGAAGAATTGGCAAAACTGCCGAAAGAAAATCATGAATTATGAGAGTTTTAAATTTATTAAAAATAGCATCCAAAGCCATCATACTCAATAAAACGAGGACTTTACTCACCATGTTGGGCATCATAATCGGTGTGGCTTCCGTAGTCGCCATGCTCGCTATTGGCGAAGGTTCGAAGGAAAGTATCCGAACTTCTATATCCAGTATGGGTTCTAATATGATCACCATAAAACCTGGTGCAGATGATCGTGGACCAGCCAGAGGAAGTGGCGGCGATGTACAAACGCTTACAATGCAAGACTATGAAGCGATAAAAAAACAAGCCACTTTGCTTAATTATATTACGCCAGTTGTAAACGGTAGTGGACAAGTAATAAACGGTTCCAGTAACTGGCCTTCAACTATTTATGGGGTAAATTCAGATTATCTTAAAATAAAATCCGTAGATCTGCAGAGCGGCAGCATGTTTACAGATGACGAGGTGAAATATGCGTCTAAAGTGGCTATTTTAGGACAAACTGTAGTTGAAAATATTTTTGGAGACGGAGCAGAACCTGTTGGTCAGATGATCAGATTTAATAATATTCCTTTCAAAGTGATTGGCGTTTTAGAAGAAAAGGGAGAAAATACATTTGGGCAAGATCAAGATGATGTGGTGATTTCGCCCTACACTACAGTACAAAAACGAATTTTGGCTATTGATTATCTCAATCAAGTAATGGCATCTTCCATCAGTGAAGATGACGCCGCAAATGCAGTAATACAAGTTAACGATATAATGCGAACTCAACACAAATTGAGCGATAATGATGAAGACGATTTCAATGTAAGTTCCATGGAAGAATTAATTTCGAACTTTAGTTCTACGAGCGAGATGTTGACTTTATTATTGGTTGCTGTCGCAAGTATTTCTTTATTAATAGGCGGAATTGGAATTATGAATATTATGTATGTTTCCGTAAAAGAGCGAACAAAGGAAATTGGTTTGAGAATGGCAGTTGGCGCAAAAGGTGCAGATATTTTGATGCAATTTCTAATTGAAGCCATTTTAATAAGCATTACCGGTGGAGTTTTGGGGGTTTTACTCGGACTTGGTGCCACGGTTTTTATCGAAAAATTCTTAAATTGGCCAACAAGTGTGGCAATGTATTCGATTGTGATTTCATTTATTGTTTGTGCCGTTACCGGAATATTTTTCGGTTGGTATCCTGCCAGAAAAGCTTCTGCATTGGATCCGATTACGGCTCTGAGATATGAGTAAATTAAAGTTTTTAATAGAAAATACAGTTCAAAAGACTGTATTTTTTTTGGCATTAATTCATTAAAAATAAACACCAAAAGTCAAAATTTTCTTTTCTGTCGATGAAATATATCCAAACGTCGATTTCAGTTGATATGAGGTGCTAAATCTTCTACTTTTACATCATTATTAACAATCAAAATTTAATATTATGAACTTTTCAAAAGAATTAAAAACAGGCGCAATTACATTAGGATTTTTATTTTTAGGAACCTTTGTTTCTGCAAACCATCCCACAGCTAAAACACCAACAGCGAAGGAAATCGTGAAAAAATTGGATAAAAATAGAGATGGTCAACTTTCTAAAAAAGAAGTAAGTGGATCATTTAAAAGTAATTTCAAGAAAATTGACACCAATAAAAATGGCTTTTTAAGCATTAAAGAGGTAGCAAAAGCACAAAATTCCAAATATAAAAAAGTGAGTAAGAAAAGAAGATAAAAATGCTAATTTTCCTTTTCAAATTTAAACAAATCAACAATTAACAATCAAAAATATTTATTATGAATTTTTCAAAAGAATTAAAAACAGGCGCAATTACATTAGGATTTTTACTTTTAGGAACCTTTGTTTCTGCACAGAGTACGCAAGAAAAAAAAGGCGGTCAAAAAATGACACCCACAGAATCAATGGAAAAATTGGATGCCAATAAAGACGGCAAACTTTCAGAAAAAGAAGCGAAAGGATTTTTTAAAGAAAATTTTGCAAAAATTGACACCGATAAAGATGGCTTCTTAAGCATTAAAGAATTAGAAAAAGCACCGAAACCAGAAGGTAGAGGAGAAGGAAGGCCAAAGAGATAGTAATTAATTTAATAAATTTCATAAAACTTGCAAAAACTTTTTAATCAAAATCTATCATCTATTAAAAATGATAAACGTATTAAAAGAGTGTTTGCAGGTTTTGTGATTTTAGAATAGCTATTTTTAATAAAAATTTTTAATTTGCAAGATGTTCCCTTAAATTCACTTTAGCAAACAAAATTTCAATCTTAAATTATACAATTAATTAGATGTATAAAAATAAAAAAATCATCATTTTATCCCATTTATTGGTCTGGCTTGTACTTTTCAGCATGCCTTATTTAATGTCGTACGGTCAAGAAATAAAAATCGCGAGATTAATCGCCCATTTTTGGATTCCACTTGTTTTTTCTGCAATCATGTTTTATTTGAATTATTTTATTTTAATAGAAAAGTTTTTGTTTCAAAATAAAATGGTTAAATATATCGCCATCAATGTTTTAATTATCGCTTTCTTTTTAGTGATTAGAATTTTTATTGAAAACAACTTTTTTGAAAATCTAAACAAAAATCGTCCAGATGGAACTTCGCCACCTTTTAATATTTTTAACTATTTCCAAAGTTTGTCTTATTTAGCACCTTTGCTTTTTTCTGTCGCCATAAAAACCACACAAAGATTGGTGAAAACTGAATATGAACGCAAAGAAGCCGCAAATATTAAATTAAAATCAGAGTTGCAACATCTTCATTATCAGTTGCAACCGCATTTCTTTTTCAATTCATTGAATAATATTTATGCGATGGTAGATATTTCGCCAGAACAAGCCAAAACATCCATTCATAGTTTAAGCAAATTGATGAGGTATATGTTGTACGAAACCAATGTAGAGTTTGTTCCCCTTTCAAAAGAAATCGATTTTATGAAAAAATACATCGATTTGATGAAGCTTAGAGTTTCCGATAAAACCGAAGTTACTTATCATTTTCCAACCGTAGAAACCGGGATTTTAATTGCCCCTTTATTATTTATCTCATTGATAGAAAATGCCTTCAAACATGGGGTTTCTGCAAGTAAAAAAAGCCAGATTAATATCATTATGGCCAGAGAGGATAATAAGGTACTTTTTACCATAGATAATGATAATTTTCCAAAAAAAACGGACGATAAAAGTGGTTCCGGAATCGGATTAGAAAATGTAAAAAGACGACTGGATTTGTTGTATCCTCATCATCATACTTTCGAGTATAAAATAGTAGATCATCGTTTTTTAGTAACTTTAGAAATAGAAACAACTTAAAATATGAGTAATCAAAAAATTTCCTGCATTATTGTTGATGACGAACCAATGGCTTTAAATTTAGTAGAAAGTTACGTAGAAAAAACCCCATTTTTATCTTTAAAGAAAAAGTGTGGAAGTGCCATAGAAGCGCTAGAATTCATAAAAAGTGAACCTGTAGATTTGTTGTTTTTAGATATTCAAATGCCAGATTTAACGGGGATTGAATTTTCTAAAATGTTGCCCAAAGAAACCCGAGTTATATTCACCACCGCTTTTGATCAATATGCTTTGGAAGGTTTTAAAGTAGAAGCTTTAGATTACCTATTGAAACCTTTTGATTATGCTGAATTTTTAGCAGCAGCCAACAAAGCGCATACTTGGTTCAATTTAATTAATTCTAAAAGTGAAAGTGCAGTTTCTGATGAAAAAGAATTTCTATTTGTAAAATCAGAATACAAACAATTGCGAATTAAATTAGCAGATGTTCTTTATTTTGAGGGTTTGAAGGATTATATTAAAATTTGGGTGAAAGACAATCCGAAACCTATTTTAACATTGATGAGTTTGAAATCATTAGAAGAAGAACTTCCAGAAACCCATTTTATGCGGGTTCATCGATCATTCATTGTTTCTTTAAAAAATGTGGAGGTGGTAGAACGCAGTCAAATCATCATCAATGAACAACGGATTACGGTTTCTGATCAATACAAACCGAAATTTTTGGACTTTATTAATGATAATTCACTTAATTCTTAAAACTTTCATCAGTTTATTTCGATATAATTTTTGGCTTCGTCGATAAAATGAAGCCAAACGTCTATTTCAGTTTTAGTGGCAGTATTTTTCCTCTACATTTGAATTATCAAAACAGGATACTAAAGAAGTAAATGTTTATTTTAATTTTTAAATAATAGAAAGATGAAAACAACTACCCCAACAAAATTATTGTCTGCACTTTTTTTTGTAGCAATTACAGCACAATTTTCTGCACAAGCAAACCGAAATAATAACGATAATAATAACAAGAAAACACCTACAACATTTTCGAAATCAAGCACTAAAAATACCTATGGTAAAAGTATTCCAAAAGCCAAAGTAGTTTATAAAACACCAACAAAAAAGGTGACTTCCGTAAGGTCTATCCCAAACAAAACGGTGGTGAATTACAAAAATCAAAATTATTACTATGATAATAATAAATATTACACACAATCCAGAGGAACGTATGTTCCTATTTTCCCAAAAGTGGGTTTTAGAGTGAAACAAATTCCTACAAATTATAAAAAAATACAATACAATTCTTATAATTATTACAATGTTCAAGGTATATTTTACCTTAGTTCTAACAATGAATTTGAAGTAGTAGATCCGCAAGTTGGAACCATCGTTTACGAACTTCCTGCAGATTATGAGAAAGTAACTATTGACGGAAATTCTTATTATGAATATGCCAATATTCTTTATGAAAAAATACAGATCAATGGAACAAGAGCGTATCAAGTTATAGGAATAATCGATATTGATTAAATAGGTCACCAAATATTTCTTTAATGATGATGTAGGCTTCCTCAAAAACAGTACAATTTAGAAGTATAAAAATACTAACTTTAAATTGTAAAAAATATTATGAAAAGAAGCAGATTTAGTCCGGAGCAAATTGCTAAAATTTTAAAGGATTACGAAAATGGTACAACTACAGAAGAGTTGTGCGGCGTAAATGGCGTGAGTCGTCCAACTTTCTACAAATGGCGCAGTAAATACTGCACTTAAAGCAGCAATTTTTAAAATTTATATATTTAATGATTTTTTATTTTAATAATTTCTGAATATCTTCGATTAATAATTCCACATCGGGATGATATTTTCCGCGCAAATCTGTATTTTTTCCTTCTTTATCTTCGTAATTTAAACCAGAATAATAGAGTTTAGGCATATTTTTTTCGTTGAAACGACAGCGAATATGTCCCTCTTTATCTACCAAAGCAATCATTCCGCTATGATTTAGATTTTCCGCTTCATCTTCTTTATCACCAACATAAATATTAAATTGATCGGCAACTTTGCCTATATAATGGCGGTTTCCAGTTAAGAAATGCCAATTGGGCGAAACAGCGCCAATTTGTTCCGCATGTTGTTTTAAAGTTGCAGGCGTATCATTTTCAGGGTCAATACTGATGGAAATAATTCCAAAATCCGGATGATTAATTTCTTTATTAATGTTTTTCATATTCGCATTCATCACGGGACAAATGGTAGGACAAGTGCTGTAAAAAAATTCTACGAGATAGACTTTTCCAAGCATATCTTTATTGGTGATTTTTTTATTATTTTGATCGATTAGTTCAAAATCTGGCACTTTCATTACCGTAAAAAGGCTTTCTTTTAAATATCCCACACCAAATGCGATCCCAACGAATATTACACATAAAATGACCAAAGGAACGATGATCTTATTCTTGGAGAAATTTTCCTTTTTTTTATTTGTTTGCATATTTCTCTGGATTTTTTTTGAATGTTTCTTTGCAGCCAGAAGAACAAAAACCGTAGGTTTTATTTTTATACACTGCGGTATCTTTCAAATGATCAGCAGTTTTCATTTGGCAAATCGGGTCTAGTTCATTTACAACTTTGATATCTTTTAAATTTACACTAGAAGTCATAGATTTTTTGTGATTGATTTTGAATTCCTCTTTTTTGCAGGATACAAGGAATAATGACAGCAGTGCTATCAAAATATTTATTGATTTCATTTTAGTAAAGTTTGTTAAATTTTGTAGGGAATTATTTTGATTGTCAAAATAATTGAGTAAAAATTCAACTAAACTAGAGGAGGATGGAAAATTGTAGAAGTGTATTTTAGATTATAAAAATCAAAATACGTATTGCTGAATTTACGCTCTAAGATAAAAATGGTACTCATTTTAAAAGAGAAAATATCTTGTGCAATGAAATTATCAATTGAATTGACTTTTGTAATGTTCGTTGTAGAATTATTTTGTGTTTTAAAAAGTTCCTTTATCAAAAAACACTTTCCGTGGCAAGTAAGTTCTGGTTTATCTCGGTTTTCGCACAAGTTTTCAGAAATATATTCATAATTCACAGCATAATTCACCACAGGCAAAATTGGCTTGATGGCGATTGTGAAAATGATAAAAACTGAGATTAAATATTTCATTTAAATTGAGCATAGTAAAATTAAGGATTTTTGTAAGAGTAGTGAATATGAATCTTGTCATTAGATTTTACAATTAAATAATTCACCGTTCAAAATTGCTTATGAAGAAGACATTTCTTATTATTTAGTCAGCGCTTAAAAACACTATGATTTTCAATTTCTAAAATTTTAATATTGATATTTTCTGGAATTTTTGATTCCAAGTTAAAGTTAT
>NZ_JABSNO010000028.1 GCF_013294015.1 Frigoriflavimonas asaccharolytica | reverse complement strand
GGGAAAGGTTTTGTTGTGCAACTCAAAGATACTTTGAGATACTAAACTTTACCCTCTTTTTTTACATTTTTATTTAAACGTTTAGGACGATATTGGTTTTAAATATTTATTAATAAGATTTACATTCATCTGACATAAAATTATGCTTCAATTACCAACGTTTTTTTTAAATGTGTGATTGTTGTAAGCCTTTTTATCCGCAGTATAAAGTTTTGAATTATAAAGGTCGTTGCTTTACCCAATTGAAGTGATTCAATTATTTTTAAAGTATTTGCTAAAGAAAACCAATGCAGGTTTACAAAAAGATTTTCAGCGTCGTATGAAATTTAAACCTTCATTGCATTCCAAAAAATCAAAGTGGATTATTCGGATACAACTTCAAAATCAAAATGATGAAAGTAGATTAGACTATCAAAAACGTACTAAAAAATCATTAGAAGTAGCGGTTTAGTTCTGTTAAACAGTATAATCAGAAAATTAATTTTAACAATTTTCTAAATAACATTTTCAAACAAAAAGTAAATAGAATGGAACCTAAAATTTTTAAAATAATAGCGATAGTTATAATGATGATGGCTTTTAGTACCGCAACTTATGGTCAAAATATAAAAAAACAGAATGAAACCGACATTCCTATACTTATTAGTCAAAACTTTGTTAATGAATATCCTAATTCGAAAGACGTAAAATGGCGCGGATATTCCGAAGAATTTCTTGGCGTAGACTGGTATGATTACAATTTATCTATGAATTCGACAAAACCTTTTCAGTATTATGTTGTGGATTTTACCACAGAGAAATACCAACTTAAAGCAATTTATGAGAAGACAGGAAAGAAAATCGCAGTTGAGGGAAAAATCATTTTTAAACTCCCTACGGAAATCCCATCCCCATTTGAAAATTCTAATTATAGCGGATGGAAGATTACGAATGACATGATAATAATCTACCAAAACGATCCTTCCGACGTCACTAAAGTTTATAAGTTTCGCGTAGAAAAAGGACTTTTAAAGCACGATTTACTTTATTCTTCAGAAGGGGTATTATTAAAGGATAATACCATTAAATAAAAGTAAATTGTAGAGTAAGGCTAATGATATTTTTAAAGTGGGATTGTTTTGTCCTTTAACTAAATTTAAAAAAAATCAGAAAAATTTTTGTTAAAAATAAATGTCAAATCTGTCAAAATTATTCACTTCAACAAAATCTTTCTTCGCTGAAGTGGGTGATATTTCATTGTTTTCTGTACGGTTTTTCAAAGAAGTATTTTTTCCGCCTTTTGAGTTTAAAGAGTTGATCCGCCAATGTTACAATATTGGGAATCGGTCTTTACTTTTAGTTTCAGTTACGGGCTTTATTTTAGGACTGGTTTTTACCCTTCAATCCCGGCCAACTTTAGAACAGTTCGGCGCAGAATCTTGGATTCCTTCAATGATCAGTATTTCTATCATCCGGGAAATTGGTCCGGTAATAATTGCGTTGATCTGCGCAGGAAGAATCGGTTCAGGAATTGGTGCCGAACTTGGTTCTATGCGCGTTACAGAACAAATTGATGCTATGGAAGTTTCTGGAACAAATCCTTTCAAATATTTGGTGGTAACGCGAATCGTGGCTGCGACTTTAATGTTGCCACTTTTAATAATTATAGGCGACACAATATCTCTTTTTGGATCTGCCATTGTAGAAAATTTAAAATCCGACGTTTCTTTTACCCTCTATTTCAACAAAGTTTTTACCGCAATAGAGTTTGGTGATATCATTCCGGCAACCATAAAATCATTTTTCTTTGGCTTTGTCATCGGTCTGATTGGTTGCTATAAAGGCTATAATTGTGCGAAAGGAACTGTTGGCGTGGGTGAAGCATCCAATGCCGCAGTAGTTTATACGTCTATGTTAATTTTTATCATTGATTTTATTGCTGTATTTGTAACCGACATTATTTTTAATGTTTAAATGGAAAATAAAGAAAATAGAAAAATAGTTTTAGAACTAAAAAATATCACCAAAAGTTTTGGCGACAATCAGGTATTGAAGGGATTTAATCTGAAACTTTTCGAAGGAGAAAGTTTGGTGATCATGGGTAAATCCGGTTCCGGTAAGTCAGTGATGGTAAAATGTCTTGTTGGGTTAATTCAGCCAGATAGTGGCACAATTACCATTAAAGGGGAAGATATTATTACATTAGGTCACAAAGAACTGGATATTCTACGAACAGAGATTGGATTTCTTTTTCAGGGAAGTGCGCTTTACGATTCTATGACCGTTCGGGAAAATTTAGAATTTCCTTTAAGAAGAAATAAGGATAAAATAGAAAATTTCACAGGAACAGAAGTTTTAGTAAAAGAAGCACTTGATGATGTTGGACTTTCAAAAACGATAGATCTAATGCCTGCAGAACTTTCGGGTGGAATGCAACGAAGAATTGCTTTGGCAAGAGCGCTAATTTTAAAACCGAAAATAATGATGTATGATGAACCTACTACAGGTTTAGATCCCATTACTGCAAAAGAAATTATAGAATTACTTCGAAGTATTCAGGTAAAATATAAAACGTCTTCCCTTATTATCACGCACGATGTAGATTGTGCAAGAGTTATTTCCAACCGTATCATTTTGTTGGTTGATGGAATTAATTATGCAGAAGGTACATTTCAGGAACTTTCGAATTCTGAGGATCCACAGGTGAAAGCCTTCTTTAAAAATTAAAATTATGGAAAAATCGACCTCAAAAAAGATCAGCGTTGGTATATTTGTTATTGTTGGAACAATACTTCTGATTACAGCACTTTATTTTGTGGGTAAAAAGCAACATTTGTTTAATAAAAATATTCAATTGATTGCTGTATTTTCGGATGTAAGTGGTTTACAATTGGGCAACAATGTTCGGTATTCTGGCGTAGATGTAGGAACCGTAAGCAAAATAGAAATGAAGGAAGAAGGCAAAATTTCTGTTGAATTGTCTATCGATGAAGATGCCGCAAAATTCATCAAAAAAGATGCAGTTGCAAGTATTGGTTCGGATGGTTTAGTGGGAAGTATGGTGGTAAATATTGTTCCTGGTGAAAATAAAGCCGCGAAAATGGTAGTTTCTGGCGACCAAATACAAGTGAAATCTAAAATCACGATAGATGAAATTCTGGAGACTTTCAGTAAAACCAATGAGAGTGCTGCTTTAATAACATCAGATCTGGCAAAAATTACTCAAAAAGTGGTAGAGGGAAAAGGAACTTTGGGTGCGATTTTAAGTGATACTTTGCTCGAAAATGATGTACGGAAATCTGTTGCTGGAATGAAGAGAACGGCAGAAAGTGCTACAAAAGCAATGGATAAGGTAAACGCATTAATTTCTAAAATAAACTATGACGAAAGTGCAGCGGCAGTTCTTTTAAGCGATCCAAAAACGCGGGTTCAAATTCAAAATGTGTTTACTAATTTAGATAAGTCCGGTAAAAATATTAATAAAGTTTCGGAAAGTTTAAATGATTATGTTCAAGAAATTAAAACTGGAAAAGGGACAATTAACTATTTAACACAAGACCAAACTTTAGTAAAAAATATAGATTCTACAGCCATAAGTGTGAAAGAATCTGCAGATAAATTTAATCAAAATATGGAAGCCTTGAAGCATAATTTCCTGTTTCGGGGTTATTTTAGAAAATTGGAACGTAAAGAAAGAAAAGAAAAAGAAAAGAATGATGAAAAATTAAAGAAATAAATCCTTTTTTAATACTGTAATTTTTAATAAAGATGAAGGATAAAATTAATTTTGTAGGTCTATTTGTTGCGATTGCTGCTTTTTTTATATTACGGTACGTACCAATTCCAGTTGAAAAAGAAATCCAAAATGCGCTTGCTTTATTATTTTTTGTAGCAATCCTCTGGATTACAGAATCTATTCCTTTATCCTTAACCGCTTTATTGATTCCAATTATCGCTATTTTTCTGCAATTATTGCCGGCAAATCTTGCCTTCCAAGAGTTTGCAAATCCTATCATTTTTCTATTTATGGGTGGTTTTGTGCTTGCAGGTGCGCTTTCTCAGTATGGTTTAGATGGCTCCGTATAATAGCCCGTAATTTTAGAATTCGTCTTGATAATTTCATATTAAGCAGTATTAATAAGGGTTTATAAACAGGTAATTTCTTTAAAAGAAAAAACGAAAATTCGTTTTTGGTAATTTACTAAACAAGAATAAAGATTTTCATTTTAAATATCGGCCTTTTTTAAAAATTGTAAAACCATTTTTGTAAAAGTTACTTCAAATGTTTAATATTTCTCTGAAAGATTAGTAAAATTGCCCTTTTCATTAGTTTATGGGCACACTTTCCTACAAACAAAAGCTTTATTGGCTGCTATTCTTTCTTTATTTAATTGGGCAAAGAAAATTTTAGTATCTTTTAATTCCGGATTTTCGTAAATTTCATCTGGTGTATAAATTTTGTGAAAATAATGTGGCTTTTCGCTGTTATATTCTGTAATAGATTGGCTTATATAATTTTCTAATTCAATAGAACTTAACTCAACCTCTTTCAAATATGTTTGTTTCAAAATTCTGTTATTTCCTTCTATTAAACTGTTAGAAAAAAGCACGTCTTTCAAGGCAATTTTTTTGTGAATTCCAATCTTACAGTCATTGATAAATTCATGAATGGTAATATTATTATTCTCGCTTCCACCATCTACAATCAGGTCTAAACTATGTTCGTCATTTTTTAAATCATTTTTCTGTAAAAATTGCTCATTAATTGCACGTTTCAAACTTTCTAATCTCATTACTCCAGACAATTTTTCACTCACATCCCAAGCCAAAACTTTCCTGGAGAAATTGTCCATTAAAGTATAGATAAACATCATTTTATTATCTGTAGTTTTATACCTCGTTACGTCCATATGCCATATTTCATTCGGCTCATTGGTTCGTACCGAAGTCCGCTTTCTTTTTTGGTAGAATTTCTTACGCTTCAAACCTAATCCCAACAATTTTGCATAATGATACCAACTTTGTCTGGACATAGAGATTTTGCCATCTTTCACTCCTTTTCCCCAAACCGAACCACTACTCCAATGCAGATACTTTTTATCTGCCAATAATAACTTCATAGTATTAATTTCCTTTTGGCTGATTTGTCGGCTTACTCGTTTATAACAAAGCCAAATGAGAGATTTTTTACATTCGTATTTCTTCATTTTCTGCCACTGCCCAAATTGATTTGAAGATATTTTTAAGAATTTTAAAACCAACTTTTTATTTTCCGAAACCTCTATAAATTTTACAATAAATGGTGTCAATATTCTATAATTTACTTTGATAAAATTCTGAAATTTTTTCTCCCCAAAGAGTTTTAAAACCATCAAATATAATCTACAAAATGCTACAAATAGTTGTCTGCTTTTTTGCAGTCGCATATCTGCAATTATTTTCAGATCTTCTAAAGTACATTGTGCCACTTCTTCAAACTCTGTCCCAGAATAATAGACGGAGTTTTTATTTTTCCAATAAACAGATGTACTTACAGGGATTTTTTCTAAAAATGCTTTCGGCAATATCTGTTTCTCAATTCCCAAAGAAAAGCAAAGTTTGATATTGGTGTGATAGGAAGTGTAGTTTAGCGGCATATAATAATTCGATAGAGAAGAAGTAATATTAAGACTAAATTTTTACTTTTACTCTGAAATTATTTCTAAAAATTATATGGAATTATATCATAAAACTAAAGTTGCGAAAAATGCTCCTATTTGTAAATAAGATAATATTTCACAATAGATTAAACTTCTCCATTGCATTTATCTTCGTCTGATCCGCAATATCTATATAAGGTTTCATCGCAGAATAATCGCTATGACCAGTCCATTTCATTACAACCTGTGGAGGAATTCCAAGCGATAAAGCATTGCAAATAAAAGTTCTTCTACCTGCGTGTGAACTCATTAAGGCATACTTTGGAAAAACTTCATCATATCTTTGATTCCCTTTGTAATAAGTTTCTCGCACTGGTTCATCAATTTTTGCTAATTCCATTAATTCACGCAAATATTCATTCATTCTTTGATTACTAATTACCGGCAAAGCTTTATAATCATCAAATTGCGAATCTTTGTATTTATTCAGAAGTGCTTTACTATGGTCATTCAATTCTATTACTAAACTGTCAGAGGTCTTGACAGTTATAATTTCGATAAAATTTTCATTGATGTCACTGCGTTTAAGATTTTCTACGTCAGAATATCTCAAACCTGTAAAGCATTGAAATAAAAAAACATCTCTTACTCTGTCCAAATATTGTTTCTTTGCTGGAATCTTGAATTCTTTCACATGCTTCAATTCTGCTTGAGTTAGAAAAATGATTTTTTTCTGCACTGTCTTTAACTTAGGTCTAAAATTTTGAAAAGTCATATTAGAATTAAATCCCTTTCTCGTTGCCCATTTTAAAAACCACCGTAAAAAAGAAAAATTTTTTAAAGTTGTTGAATTTTGAAGTTGTAATTTATCTTGTAAAAAGTATTGATATTGTAAAAGTTTTTTCTCATCAATATTTTCAAAATTTAATTTCGAATTAAAGGTTTTAAGATGTTTTCTGAAGGTTTTCATTTTAGCAGAAGTGGTATTAGTCCAAAGATTGATTCTGGATTCTTCCAATACAAACAAATCAAAAATTTCGAACAATGTTTTTTCTGGCTCTATTTCTTTTTCTACTTTTTTACCAATCTCTAAATTAAAACGATCTCTAACTGATTTTTGATCTGGAATTTTTTTCTCATAATAAAAACTATTAAAGACACGTTCACATGCTGCTTCATAGTCACTAATCTTTTTATTAATGACACTTGCTGAGATTTTCTTTATCCCGTGCGTGGAATTAGTTTTACATCGCTGCGTTTCGATACTCCATTTTGCAAATTCTGCTCTGTAGCCAACGCCAAAAGCCACAATGTTTTTATCCCATTTTATTCTAAATCGAATTTTACCAGTTGGGCTATCTTTTTCTTTATCAAGCAAAAATTGAGAGTGGTATGTGAATTCCATATTTTTATTTTTTAGATTCAGTACTTTCGAGTTTGTAATTTTCAATGGAAATACCTCCAATCTTCATTAAATCTTCAAATGAGTATGTAAAAGTTTTAATTAATTGGTTTTCTGAATAAACATTTATCGTTTTTGACAAATCTTTATCGTTCTCAATCGTATTATCTTTTAGGTAAGTGTAAATTTTAAAAGTGAAAGAAGATATTGGAGCAGTAGTTTCATAAATTTCTTTTTCCACTAATGCGTTTTTGTTTTTATTTTTTTCATTTTTAGCACTGATATATTCCTGTGAGATTTTAAATGGTTCAGAAATAGAACGGAAACTGAAATTGCCATTTTCATCTTTCCAGTTCTGCGTGTTCATTGTATTTTCGCTAAGACGTATAATACCACTATCAGTGTTTAATATTTGCGAAAGATTTCCATCATTGATTTTTACAAATCTCCAAAATGAGTTTTCTTCAAAATTTGTCCAATTACCAATATTAATTATTTCGATTTTTATAACTCTTTGCAAATTTTTGTTTTGCTGTTTATTAATCGATGCTTTATAATTTGTGAAGATTTTATTTACTTGCGCATTTAGCGATATTGCTATGGCTGTACTGAAAAGTAATATTATCTTATGCATGTTATTTTTTTAAAAGTTCCAAAAGAATCGTAACCTGTTTCATGCTTTCTGAAAGTTGATCTTGGCAAGTTCTTAAGCTTGACATTGTTTCCTTTTGTAAGTCTATAATTCCAGAAAATTCACTGTGTGAAATCCTAAAATTTCCGTTTACATTTCCATTAATATTATTATTTACGCTATTAGGTGAATTATTACTGGCAATAGTTTGATTAACTGGTTTCAACATTTCTCCATTTCCAGACACAAACCATTCTGGGCTGAGTTCTGCATATGCAATTAATATTTTTTCTACAGTATCAGAATTTAAACCTGAATCATTTTTAATGGCTCTACCAATTAATCCAACTGATAATCCTGCATCTACCGTAATTTTATTGGCATTCAGATTCTTGTATTCCATAAATTTTTGAAGTCTTCTTGTTATTGTCATTTGTATTTTATTGTTTTTTATCTATAAATTTGCGTTTAATATTGAAATATATCTATATTTGCAATCTATTAACAATACAAATATAGTAAATTATTTATTTTAAAATACAATTGAAATGAAAAAAGTGAGCGATTTTATAGTTCAGAAAATTCTAAAAGAAAATAATTTCAGCATGGAACTTGCCAGAATACTTGATATTCAGCAACAATCTGTCTTAGGGCTTGCAAAAAGAAATAGCAATAAATTGACTTTGTATGTCGCTGTGCAATTTTACAAAGACAAAGGATTTAGCGAAGATGAAATTTTTTTTAAACCTACCAATAATGCTATATAAAATGAAGGATGTTGATAAACCAATTTGGCAACTAACCATTGGTGAGTTTGTAGAGATATTAGAATCGAGACTTCCTAAAAGTATTGAAGAAAAAATTAGTTTAGAAAAAGTAGATTCAACCTATGTTTATGGATTAAAAGGTTTGGCGAAAATTCTTGGCTGTTCCACAAATTACGCAGGTAGATTAAAAAGAACTGGAATATTTGACAAAGCGATAAAGCAGAAAGGGCGAACCATAATTGTGAATGCGGAAATGGCTTTAAGACTATTTAATGACAGTAAAAAATGAAAGAAGTAAACCCCAAAACACTTGTTGGAAATTTAACCGTAGAACAATTGTTAGAAGTATCCAAGAAATTGAATTCTGAAAAAAAATACGAATACGGTATGAAAGGTTTGGCAAAAATCTTAGGGTGTTCACTATCGAAAGCTGCGAAAATGAAAGCTTCCGGCATATTGGATAAGGCGATTATCCAAAATAAAAATATCATCATAATCGACAAAGATTTAGCTTTAGAACTTTTAGATGAAAAATGATATGGAGTACCTTGAATTGACAAACAGGATATGGGGATTTAATGAAAATAAATCTTTAGGTTTATCGGCTATTTCTGTTTATTTCTATTTGTTGAAAATAGGATCTGAAGCAGGGTACACAAAATTCACAGTGTCTGATAGCAAGATAAGTAGAGAGCTTAAAATGACAAGGAAAACAGTTAAGGTTTGTAAGGAAAAGTTGTGCAAATTTGGTATAATTTCATACCATTCACGTAATGGAATACCTTCTGATTTTGAATTAAATTCGGATTATCCTTTAATTTTTAATGATGTGCTTGAAAAACCTGAAGTTCAATCTGAAATATTGGAATTTAAAAAAGCTCAGAAGAAAGTTGAACCAAAGGTAGTAGAGGTAAATTCTATTAAAAAAAGGACACAACAGATTTCGAGTAGTGTTGAAATTAACAATAGCATTCCATCAATTGAAGAATTTTTAGAGTATGCTCAATCATTAGAAATGTATGATCCTCAATTACATTCTGAAATTCAATTAAAATATAAAAATTGGAGAAGCAATAGCTGGAAAAATAGCGCAAACCGACCAATAACCGATTGGAAATCTACATTAAAAAGTGTGCTGCCTTATCTGAAAAATTCAACACAAAATAATTCACTTTCGGTAAAAACAATTCCAAGAATAACGCCGCCAAAACTATCAAATGTTTAAATTTAGAAATATAGATAATTATCTATGTTAAATATATAGACAAAAATACGCAAAAGATGAAAATATCAGATTTAAAACCAGGTCAAAAAGTAACAATTAACGGAATGCTTGCTGAATACCATGGGATTCAAAAAGTGAAAATTCAAAATTTTGGGAAGGTTGAGAAAAGAGTTTTCAAAGCTGATGGAATAAATATTTTTAAATATTACACGCTTAATGATGGTATTAAAACGCTAAAAAGTGAAAAAATTGAATTGAAATAATTCAAACTCTTTAGACAAAAAGGAAGATTTTAATTCCAAAAAATCTTGAATTAATTTATGATCGTTCCAGAAAAAGAAATAAAGATAATCCGCAAGGAATTTGAAAATAAGAATGATAGAATTCCCGACAAAATACGTTTGGGTAACCATTTTGTGGACGATTTTATTTTCGATGGCAACGAATCTTTTGATATTCCAATAAATGCACTTCGGGTAATTTTCAATATTATTTCAATTATTGGTAACGAGCAATTTCGTCCAGAAGATCGACCGAAACAACTTACCCTTTTCGATGAAGAATTTGAAACAGAGAACAACACTTTCGCTTCTATTAAAATTAAAAACAGCAAAATTTCGCCGAGTGGTTCTTCTAAACAAGTTGTTGCAGCTTATGAATTTCTGACTAAATTTAAAATGGGATGGTATAAATCTTTAAATTCAAAGGGAAAAGAAATCAAAACTTTTGGTGGTCTTATTTCAATTCCCTGTTACGATCAGAGAGGTTACACCACGTTTTTAATCAGCAGTTATTGGCTGAAAAAACTATTGGTTATCCCCGAATACAATTATATTCTGTACAATTTGGTATATAACATCCGAAACAATAAGCATATTATTTTCGCAATTTGGCTATCAAAACTGCCTGAAAACGGAACTACTTTAAAGCTATCTACACTCAACAACAAGTTTGGTTTAAACTATAAATCTGCCAATGATTTTTTTTTTAAATTCTTAAAACCAGTAAAAATAAGTCTTGAAAAATATAACGATTTATCATTTAATTATAGATGTCGAAGAGATTTAATATCGATAAATCCATTCCATACAAAAGTGGTTCCCGAAACTACTTTACCAAAAATTGCGAATGTAAAAACTGATGTAACGAGGAGATTAAATTACTTTAAACAGAGGTATGGATTAAAGGATTCTGACATGGTTCAGTTTTCTTATCAATACAGAACAATCTCACAAAACAGAGAATTGATTGAAAGATCTTTCAAAGAATTCATAAGACGAAATAGATTAATCCGAAAAAAATCTACTGATTTTCAAGGAAAATTATTTCTAAATGAGTTGCAAGAATTTATGATTATCGAATATAGAAAAACAAAAGTTGGAGAATTGATTCCGAATGGATACCCAAATATAATTTGATTTCGGATTTGCACTCATTCCATTTCGGAATTGCACTCATCTCTAATTCGGAATTGCACTCGCTAAAGTTAAAGAAATGTTAAAATTTGATTTTTGAAAGCTTTGTTTTCGGAATTGCACTCATTCCAAATAAAAAAGAAGAGTAAAAATATTGGTAAGTACCATTAATTGTGGATAAGTATGAAAAAACAAGTAAAACATAGAATTCATTTCGGAATTGCACTCATTCCTATAATGGCATTTTGTCGGAATTGCACTCATCTTATATTCGGAATTGCACTCATGTCAAATTCGGAATTGCACTCATGTCAAAAACGAGTTAAAACACTTGTCATAAAGCGATATAGCGAAATACTAAAAGCATTATAAAAGTAAATAAAAGTTTTTTTTTATTTAAAAGGGAAATGTGGATAAAAAATTTGCTTTAAAAAAGAAAAAAAATGAACTGCGAAAAAATTAAAGATAAAATAGATATTAGAACAGTTTTAGAATCTTTCAATCTATTTCCTGTAAAAGAAAATTCCAAAACAGCATTTTATTTCGCTTTAGATCGAGAAGAAAAAATTCCGAGCTTTTGTGTAGATTTTACGAAAAATAAAGCTTTTGATTTCGGAACAGGAAAAAATTACGACATTATTTCAATTGTTCAATTAATTGAAAAATGTTCTGTGTCAGAAGCGCTGCAATATTTAAAGAAGTTTGACTATTCGCATACCACAACAATGAAAAATTCCGAAATTTCGCAGAGTTATGAGATAATCAAAATTCAAGATATTCAGAATACTGCTTTGCTGCAATATTTAGAAAGTAGAAAAGTCTTGGAACAGAAAGATTTTGTGAAAGAAATACACTATAAATTAAATGGGAAACTATTTTTCGGAATTGGTTTCCAAAATAATTCTGGTGGATTTGAAATTAGAAATAAATATTCCAAAATTTGTCTGGGCAAAAAAGATGTTACGCTTATTAAAGGTGAAAATACGCCTCAAAGAGAGGTTTGTGTTTTTGAGGGTTTTTTTGATTTTCTTTCGTACTGCAAGTTATATAAAGATGAAAATTCAGATTTCATCGTATTAAATTCTACCGCAATATTTTTTAAAGTTGAAAATCATCTTCTGGAATATGATAAAATTAATCTCTTTTTGGATAATGATTCAAACGGGAAAATTTTAACCGAGAAAATTTTAGCAAAATATAAAAACGTTGAAGATTGCTCACAACTTTACAAAGATTATGGTGATATAAATGAGTGGTTAAACTCAACTAACAAAATTTAATTTATTGAAGATTTATCACATTATTAATAAATATCGAGATTGGAATTGTTCGTATAAATTGAGCGAGTGATTAAGGAATTTGCATTATTTTATTATTTTCTCTAAATAATTAGTAACTTTGTAAATCAATAAGTTTGATTGGTGGCATATATTTTAAAATTAATATCATTCTGTTTTATTCTGGGTCTATTTTTAGTTCCAATTTCTTTGCATGCCTGTAAAAAAGAAATTAATAATAAAAAAATTGAAATTAAGAATCTTAAAGTTAAGAAAGTTCACATTGTAGCAACATTTTCGAAGTTAGAAAGTTCTTGTGATGATGGTACTTGTAAAGGTGAATGTTGCAATAAAAAACCCAAAGGATGTGGCCATGAAGATTGTGATGGAAATTGCAACGCTACCTCTTGCTTCACTTCAATAAGTTTGCTGGGGTTTTTACCTTTATCTCAAGAAAAACAAAATTCTGAATCATTTTCATTTCTGAAAAACCATCGTTTTTCTTATAAAAATTCCTTTTATTCATTCGGTTTTCACTCAATTTGGCAACCGCCAAAAATAGGATAAATTCTCTCTTGTTTAGCCAGAATTATGTTTTGTAGTTTCATATTTCAAATCTATTTGTAGTATTTGTTATTAGCGAAGTTATATTATTCCAGTAATTCTTGCTGACTCTAAAACTAATAAAAGCATTCACGTTTTTATTAAGAAGTTTCATTTTTCCATTTTATCTTATTTAAAAAATCATAAACTATTGATTTCAAATTGAAGAGTTTTCAAGTTAAAATTTGGGCAAGATTTCAATTTTAATTTTTGTGATTTTAATTTTTAAAAAACCATGAAAACAGTTTTATTCATCAAAAATATGGTTTGCGATCGATGCAAATCAGCAGTTATAAAAGAAATTAATGATTTAAATATCAATTTTGAATCAGTAGAATTAGGACAGGCGACGTTAATAGATGTCAATGTCGACGATTTATCAAAACTAACTTCTTCACTTAATAATTTGGGTTTTGAGGTTTTGAATGACGAAGCAGATGTCTTAATAGAAAATTTAAAAATAGCCATTATTAACAAAATTGAAAGTCAAGATTATTCAAATCTTTCAATTTATTTAAGTTTAACTTTTAATAAATCCTATCCCACATTAAGTAAAATTTTTAGTATAGAAGAAGGAATAACAATTGAAAAATACAGAATCAATCTGAAGATGGAAAAAGTAAAAGAATTGATACAATTAGGTGAATTAAATTTTTCAGAAATTGCGTATCAATTAGATTATACTGATAGTGGGCATTTGGCAAAACAGTTCAAACATGAAACTGGTATGTCTATGTCCGAATTTAAAAACCTTCAAATTTGGGATAGAAAATCTCTGGACGATATTGTATAAATTTTAAACCGAATATTACCAATGAAATTTATTCACCAATACTAACTTTGTACAAGATAAAAATAAAGCAGACAATTTTGTTTTCGATACAAATCAATTTTCTGTTTAAAAAGTTCTTTTAAATTTATATGAAAAAGTTTTTTGCAATAATGTTCACAGTTTTCTATTTCGGATTTTCATCTGGAATGGTTTATAATGTTCATTATTGCATGAATATAGTTTTCACAACCTTGACAAAATCTGATAACACTTGCAAAATTTGCGGTAAAGGAAAAATGAAAGACTGCAGCAAAGATCAGATAAAAGTTTTAAAAACTGATGTCGCTCAAAAGGCAGATATTTCTTTTATAACGGACGCACCATTTGCATTACTTCAATCCAAGATTTTCTATTCAGATTTTCTGATTACGGTTTTGGAACGTAATTATTTTTCTATTCCCTTAAACGCACCACCAGATAAAGTAGGTGTCGCCCTCTTTATTTCATACCGTAATTTTAGAATTTAAAATACAGAAAAGTTTTTCTTTTAAAGAAAAATGACAACTCTTATCCAAACTTTTGGACTTCATTTTTTACTAAACAACCTAAAATTTTTACAATGAAAAAATTAATTTTCACAGCAATATTCTCAATATTTTCAATCTTAAATTTGTCAGCACAAAAGTCTGATGCTTCCATTTATAAACTTTACCAAAACTATATCGTTATAAAAGATGCTTTGGTAATGGATAATTCAGATGAAGCCTCAAAGGCAGCAAATGAATTTATAAAATCTGCTTCCATGGTAGATTACAAAGTTTTGTCTGAAGGCAATTTAGACCTTCTTCGGAAAGATGCTTCTACTATCGCAGAAAGCAGAAGTATAGAAACCCAACGCGAATCTTTTGCAAAATTATCAAGTAATATGATTGAGGTTGCAAAAAATTTCAAATTAGCAGATTCTTCCGTATTTATTCTCTATTGTCCTATGCAAGATGCATCATGGTTAAGCGCACAAAAGGAAGTGAAAAATCCTTTTTATGGAAGTTCGATGCTTACTTGCGGCAGCATGAAATCTGAACTAAAATAATTCATTTCAATTTTTAATTCGTTTGAACGCTTCTCTTATTAAAATTGAAGTTTATTCATAGAAAATTGCAATCAACTTTAATTATCATCCATTTTCAAAACTTGGATTATTTAAATATTAATAGTTAGGCAAAATTTAATAGTTCAAAATCTGATTATTAAACATTAATATTTTCAAAAGTTTCGATTTTAATTAAAAGAAATAGTAAGTGTAAACATTCGAATTTAATTAAAATAATACTAATCATTAATCAAGAAAAAATGAGAAATTTAAAAATTACAGTAACAATTGCAACAGCAGTTTTATTGAGTCTTACAGCATTTTCTTGCAAGGAAAATAAGTCTACCAAAGAAACAGCAGTGGATCATTCTTCTATGAAGTCGGATGAAATGGCAACAACTGGTGCACAATCTGTAAGTGCGAAACAGGTTGTAGCAGATTATATGACGATCAAAGACGCATTAGTTGCAACCAATAAAGAAGATGCCGCAAAAGCAGGATTGGCTATGGGAACTGCATTGAACAATTTTGATATGAGCACTTACACAGAGCAACAGCAAAAAACGCTGAAGGACATAATTGTTGATGCCAAAGAACATGCAGAACATATTTCTATGAGTGAAATAGATCATCAAAGAGAACATTTTAAAGCACTAACCAAAGATGTTACAGATATGATCGCTATTACTGGAGCAGATGCAAAAGTTTACGAAATGTCTTGTCCAATGTATGATGGCGGAAGTAATTGGTTGAGTTCAAGCAAAGAAGTGAGAAATCCTTATTATGGTGATGAAATGCTTGACTGCGGAAAAATGGAAAAGGAATTGAACTAGTATGAAAATTTTCAGAATCATAGCAACGGTTTTATTGATCGCATTTGTATTAATTCAATTTCTGCCAAAGCAAATTAATAAAAGCCAGACCACTTCAAAAGCCGATTTTATGTCGGTAAATAATGTTCCGGTAAATATTAAAAGTAAGTTGCAAACTTCCTGCTATGATTGTCACAGTAATAATACCAATTATCCTTGGTACAGTAAAGTTCAGCCGGTTGCAATGTTTTTGCAAAACCACATTATAGATGGTAAAAAAGAATTGAATTTTAGTGAATGGGATTCTCTTTCGGTGCGCCGTAAAAAAAGCAAATTGAAAGCAATAGTCAATCAGATCAAGGATGGTGAAATGCCGATGAGTTCCTACACCATCATTCATAGAGATGCTATATTTTCCAAAGCGGAAAAGGATGAAATTGTACAATGGATGACAAAAACAAAAGATAGTTTATAAAAATTTTAAAAAAATAAAATGAAAAATATTAAAGTAAGTATAGTAGCAGTATTATTATTCGCAATTTCTTTTGCCAGTGCGCAGGAAATGAGTAAAATGGATCATAGCAAAATGAATATGAAAATGGACAATGGAAAAAAAATGTCTATGAAAAGCGATGCTAAAGCAGAAGTTATCTTGAGCGATTATTTTAATTTGAAAGATGCTTTGGTTGCAGATGATAGTAAAAAAGCAGCAACCGCAGGTTCTAAACTTGCTGTTTCTTTAAAGGCATTTAATGCTTCAAAATATTCCGCGGCAAATAAGAAGGAACTGGCGGATATCATAGAAGATGCAACTGAAAACGCTGAACATATTTCTAAAAGTGAAATAGCCCATCAGAGTGAGCATTTTAAAACATTAAGCAAAGATATTGCAGATCTGGTTGCCATTACTGGAACCAAAGTAAAATTGTACGAGCAGTTTTGCCCAATGTATGATAAAGGTAGCAGTTGGTTAAGTACAAGTAATCAAGTGAAAAATCCATTTTATGGGAGCAAAATGCTTACCTGTGGTAAAGTTCAAAGAGCAATTCAATAAGAATTTAAAATTCTGAAATGTGATCTGCATTCATAGTCAGATCATTTTTTATCAGAGGAAAATTTAAGTCCTAATGAGAGAAAAGGTGAAATATTCACATGAATTATTCTAAATACCTTTTCTCTTTGTTAGGCACAAAAAAAAATAGTATGAAAGATTGTTGCAAAACAGGAAATGAAAGTAAACAGAAAAAAAGCAACCTAAAAAAATGGTTCAGTTACGGTTTGTACGCTTTTATAGGCGTAATTATACTTGGTGTAATTGTTTTGCAAATATTAGGAAAATAAAATCTTTAAGAAAGGTTTTACAAAATTTATAAATAGAATTATGAAACATACCTACCAAATACATGGAATGACCTGCGACGGTTGCAGAAAGCACGTAGAAGAAACTCTTTCCAAAATTGAAGGTGTTTCCCAGGCATCTGTAAATTTAGAAAAAGCCGAAGCAAGTATTGAAATGGAAAAACATATTCCATTGGAAAAACTTCAGGAAGCCATGAAAAATGATGGTGGAAAATATAGTATTCACAATTTAGGCGAAAAGCCAGAGCCAAAAACTAAAAAAGATAAACCGAAAAGTGGCAACGGAACTTTCTACTGCCCTATGCATTGTGAAGGCGAAAAAACCTATGACAAAGCGGGAGATTGTCCTGTTTGCGGTATGGATCTTGTCGAAGAACAAAAATTAACCACGTCCAATTTTGAACAATGGACTTGCCCAATGCATCCAGAAATCATCAGAGATGAAGCCGGAAGTTGCCCGATCTGCGGAATGGATCTCGTGCCAATGAAAGTTGATATTTCTGCGGAAGAAAAAACCTACAAAAAATTATTGAGCAAACTATGGATTGCTACAATTTTTACCGTCCCTATCTTTTTGATGGCAATGAGTGAAATGATTCCAAACAATCCGCTCTATAAATTGATGGAACAAAAGAACTGGAACTGGGTACAGTTGATACTTTCTATTCCAGTCGTGTTTTATGCAACATGGATGTTTTTTGAGCGAGCATACAAAAGTATTAAAACATGGAATCTTAATATGTTTACGCTTATTGGTATTGGCGCAGGTGCAGCATGGCTTTTCAGTATTTTTGGGATGCTGTTTCCAGATTTTTTCCCTGCGCAATTTAAAACGCATACTGGTGCAGTCCATGTTTATTTTGAAGCAGCAACTGTAATCTTAACCTTGGTTTTATTAGGGCAGGTTTTAGAAGCCAGAGCCCACAGTCAAACCAATTCTGCGGTTAAAGAATTATTAAAATTAGCACCAAATCGTGCCATTAGAGTTAAAGATGGTGTTGAAGAAGAAGTGACGATCAATCAAATTGTTTTAGGTGATATTCTTCGGGTAAAACCAGGCGATAAAATTCCTGTAGATGGTTCTATAAAAGAAGGACAAACCACCGTAGATGAATCCATGATTACAGGAGAACCAATTCCTGTAAATAAAAGTGTTGATGATAAAGTAAGCAGTGGAACCATTAATGGAAACCAGTCTTTTTTAATGAAAGCCGAAAAAATTGGTGCAGATACTTTACTTTCTCAAATCATTGAAATGGTGAATAATGCAAGCAGAAGCAGAGCACCCATTCAGAAATTAGCAGATACTGTCTCTGGATATTTTGTGCCAATTGTTGTTTTTATATCATTAATTACTTTCGTAGTTTGGGCAATTTTTGGTCCAGAACCTGCTTATGTATTTGCTTTTGTAAATGCCATTGCAGTTTTAATTATTGCTTGTCCTTGTGCTTTAGGTTTGGCTACGCCAATGTCTATAATGGTGGGAGTCGGTAAAGGCGCACAAAATGGTGTCTTGATAAAAAATGCCGAAGCACTCGAGAGAATGGACAAAGTAGATACCCTAATTATTGATAAAACTGGAACTATTACAGAAGGAAAACCAACGGTGGAAAAGATCGGCACTTTTGGACAAGAATTTTCAGAAAAAGAGGTTTTGCAATTCATCGCTTCATTAAATAAATTGAGTGAACACCCACTTGCAGAAGCAACCGTAAAATATGGGAAAGAGCAAAATACAGAAATTTTAAACGCTGATAATTTTAGCGCAGTTACTGGAAAAGGTGTAGAAGGAAAAATTAACGGAAAAAAAATAGATCTGGGGAATGCCAAAATGATGGACTATGCAAAGGCAGAAATTTCTAAAGAGGCAGAAGCCGAAGTGCAGGGCTTTCAAAAACAAGGAAAAACAGTTTCCTATTTATCTGTTGATGCAAAACTTGCAGGATATGTAGTGATATCTGACAAAATAAAACCGACCAGTGCAAAAGCCATCAAAGAACTTCAGGAAAAAGGAATTCAAGTGATAATGCTTACAGGTGATAATCACGATACCGCACAAGCAGTTGCAAAAGAATTAAATCTTACGGATTTTAAAGCCGGAATGTTGCCCGAAAATAAATTACAGGAAGTAGAAAAACTTCAAAAAAATGGAAAAATTGTAGCAATGGCAGGAGACGGAATTAATGATGCACCTGCTTTAGCAAAAAGTGATGTAGGAATTGCCATGGGAACTGGAACAGATGTCGCCATAGAAAGCGCAATGATCACTTTAGTAAAAGGTGATTTAAATGGAATAGTAAAAGCACGCCATTTAAGCGATGCCGTGATGAAAAACATTAAGCAAAACTTATTTTTTGCATTAGGTTACAATATTTTAGGAATTCCAATTGCTGCAGGTGCATTATTTCCTGTTTTTGGAATACTTTTATCACCCATGATAGCGGCTTTGGCAATGAGTTTCAGTTCGGTATCAGTAATTGGGAATGCTTTAAGATTAAAAAATATAAATATTTAAAATTAAACTTATGGAAAATTCAATGGAACACAAAAAAGACAATTCGTATTCAACCTTTATGTGGATGCTCGCAGCCTCTTTTGTAGCAATGTACATTACAATGTATCTCAATACATATGAACTGGATCACGTTTATTTCAGTCTTACGAGATTCTATATGGTTTGTCTTGGAATTTCGGCAATGGCTTTAATAATGTTTTTCTTCATGCGCAAAATGTATAAGAATAAGCAAAAAAATCTGGGGATCATCGTTGGAAGTATAGGGCTATTTTTTGCTCCGTTAGGTTTAGTTCGTACGCAAAGTCCTATAGTTGGCGATGTGCTTTGGATGAAAGCAATGATTCCACACCATTCAATTGCTATCTTAACAAGTGAACGTGCTGATATAAAAGATCCGGAAGTAAAAAAATTAGCAGAAAGTATTATCACTGCTCAAAAAAAAGAAATTGAAGAAATGAAAACAATGATAAAAAGATTACAAAATGAGAAATAGAGTACATAATTTAAAGTTTTATTTCATTCTTTTTGTGATGGTCTCGGTTCAGGGTTTTGCTCAAGATCATTCCATGCATATGGAAAAAAAATCGGAAACAAAAAATGATGAAAGTGGAAAAATTTCCATGGGTGGCAAAACGGTGCGTTATGATTTATATGTAAAAGATACCGTCGTAACTTTTAATGGTCATACAAGTCGAGCAATTTTCACAAATGGCAAATTACAAGCACCAACCTTGTATTTTACAGAAGGAGACACTGCAGAAATTTACCTGCACAATCAATTAAAAAAGGAAAACACAGGATTGCATTGGCATGGTGTTATTTTACCTAATGAGATGGATGGTGTTCCTTATCTCACTACAAAAGAAATAAAACCTGGGGAAACGCATCTTTATAAATTTAAAATTTCGCAAAACGGTACGTATTGGTATCATTCTCACGAAGGTACGCAAGAACAGATTGGGATGAATGGAATTTTGGTGTTCAAGAAAAGAGAAAGTCAGCCAGAAAAAATATTTGCGGCAGATATTCCTGTCCTTTTAGGAGATTGGGCAGCGAGTAATCCTAAACAAATCATGCGCCGACTTCACATGGATCAAACTGATTGGTACGCCATCAAAAAAGGTACAGTACAAAGTTATAGCGAAGCCATTGGTAAAGGTTATTTCAAAACAAAATTACTCAATGAATGGAAACGAATGGAAGCCATGGATGTAAGTGATGTTTATTACAATAATTTCCTCATTAACGGCGCTATTTCATCAGATTACAAAAACTTGAAAGCGGGAGATAAAGTTCGCCTTCGTGTCGCGAATGGTGCCTCGTCTTCTTATTTTTGGTTGAATTATGGCGGTGGAAAAATAACGGTAATTGGAAGTGATGGTAATGAGGTAGAACCAGTGGAAGTGGATCGTCTTATTGTAGGTGTTTCTGAATCTTATGATATTGAAGTAACTATTCCTGCAAATAAAAGTTTCGAATTTAGAGCCACTTCAGAAGATCGGCAGGGTTTTGCTTCGCTTTATTTAGGAGATGGTGAAAAAGTGCAAGCACCAAACTTGCCAAGATTAAATCTTTTCGAAGGGATGAAAATGATGAACGGCATGATGAAAATGAGTGGCGATATGAAACCCATGACGATGAAAATGGGAAATCAGGTAATGGATATGAATGAAGTAATGTACCCAGAATTATCTGAAAGCCAGCGTATGAAAACGATGAATCACATGATGGAAATGATGGGGGATAAATCTGACATGAAAATGGACGATGAGAAAATGCAGATGGATCACAGCAAAATGGATATGAAATCTGACATGAAAATGAAAGATGGCAAAATGCAAATGGATCACAGTAAAATGGATATGAAATCTGACATGAAAATGAAAGATGGCAAAATGCAAATGGATCACAGCAAAATGGAAATGAAGTCTGACATGAAAATGGACAATGGAAAAATGGAGATGGATCACAGCAAGATGGACATGGGTTCTTCAGAGGAAAAAACCATCAAGCGTCTTAATTATAATATGTTGAAATCGCCTTTTAAAACTATTTTACCTACCGATAATGTGAAACAATTAAATTTTACATTAGAAGGAAATATGCGTAATTATCTCTGGACTTTAGATAATAAAACTGTAGCAGAAAGCGATAAAATTTTAATTAAAAAAGGTCAGGTTGTTCGTATTACCATGTATAATAATTCAATGATGCGTCACCCAATGCACCTTCACGGTCATGATTTTAGAATTGTAAACGCCAAAGGAGAATATGCACCTTTGAAAAATGTTATAGATGTTGCGCCAATGGAAACTGTAACCATAGAATTTGCTGCAAACCAAGATGGAGATTGGTTTTTTCATTGCCATATTTTGTACCATATGATGACGGGAATGGGTCGTGTTTTTTCTTACGAAAATTCAGCACCAAATCCACAGTTACCAGATAAAGAAGCCTCTTACAAACAATTTTTAAGTAAGAACAGAATGGTGAATACTACAGCAATGCTGGATGTGTCATCAAATAGTTTTCAGTTTGAAAATATGACAATGTTTGGATCAAGATGGATGAATATAAATGAATTTCGTTCTAATTATGATTTCAGCCGATATGAAGGAACAGTAAAAGTAGGTAGATTTTTAGGAAAATACCAATGGGCAATGCCTTACGTAGGTTTCAGAAGTGCAAAAATGGACGATATGAAGAAAACTTTGTTTGGTCAAGAGGTTATGCCTAAAAATCAAAATGTAGCAATTGCCGGAGTTCGTTATCTATTGCCAATGTTAATAATGGCAGACGCAAATGTAGATCAAAATGGAAAAGTGATATTGGAATTAGGACGTGAAAACATCCCAATTTCGCCCAGAATTCGCGGTGGATTTATGATAAATTCTGATATGGAATATAACATTGGTCTAAAATATATAGTACAAAAATACGTAGCAATATCCACAAACTATGACAGTGATTATGGTTTTGGAGCAGGTTTGACGTTTATGTACTAAATTTTTTCTTAAAATACCTCTCAAAAATTGGGAGGTATTTTTCTATTCAATATTTTTAAAAATGATAAAAACAAAACAAATCTATTTTAGGTAATGTAACTTTTATAATCTATTAGATTCTCAAACTATTTCCAGCGAGCAAGAAGCAATTTCACAACTGCCAACTTGCTTTATTTAATCTAAAATTTTAGAAAATAAAGATATTCTTCTCAATTTTATCTACATTCACATAGAAGTCTTTTAGCACAAATTTGGACACAAAAATTGGCGAATTATTTAAAGATCATCCTAATGATCATGCCCACCGCCACCAGACATTTTTGCATTGATGAAAAACGCGCCCTTGGTTACAATTTTAGTATTTTCAGGAAGATCTTCTATAAAATCTACCGCAGTATAGCCTAAAGCGGAAACACTTTTTATAATTTGTACTTTTTCAAAATTAATGCTTTTTGAAGCCTGCTTTTCAGTAGGTGCTTTTTCCTCTTTTTCATGCTTGTGATCTTCGCCTTCAACTTCATCATGGTGTTCTTCTGACTGTTTATTGGTAACTATGAAAATATAATCTTTGCCTTCTGTATTGATAATGGCACTATCTGGAACTGCAGGAGAAGTGGAATCATCTAAACTAACGAGCGCCATTACATTCATACCATCTATTAAACCCGTTTTATTTCCAGTCACACGGGAATGAACAGAAACAGTTTTACTGTCATTTTCAAAAGAAGCACCGATGCTGAAAATGGTCGCATCATATTCTGTTTCAGGATTGTTGGTTAATGTGAAATGGATGATTTGTCCCACTTTCATTTTAGGTAGATCTTTTTCAAAAACTTGCAGATCTAAATGAATAGATGAATTGTCAACAATTTCTGCGATAGGAGTGGAAACATCTACGTAAGCACCGATAGTAGAAAAAAGTTGGCTTACTACGCCACTTATCGGACTGCGAACTGCAAGGAGGGAATTTAAATTAGAATTAGAAACTGATCCAGGCGACATTCCCATTAGTGAAATTTGTTTTTGCAAAGAAGAGCGTCTTGTCTGCAAAGTGCGTAGTTGAGAATTTGCAGATTGCAGATTTTTTAGCGCACCTGCATTGCCAGCATTTAATTCCTGTTGCCGTTTTACTTCCAGTCGGGCATAGTTGATCTGGCTGACCACTGTAAGGTAATCTTCCTGCAATCCAATAAATTCTGGGTTTGAAATGGTAGCGATCAACTGTCCTTTTTTTACATAAGACCCGATCTGTACATTTAAAGTTTTTATAACACCACCATAAAGTGAAGTTGCGTTTCCTTTTTTGTTATTTGGAACAGTAAGTAAACCATTAACTTTAAGTGTGGATGTGAGTTCTTTTTGCTCTACGAAACCAAATTCTATCCCCACTTTTTTTATTTGTTCCTCCGTGAGTGTTGCGATTGTCACCGCTTCTTCTTCGCCATGTTCATCTGCCGGTTTTTCTGTTTTATCGATTTGTTCTTTTTCAGTAGTTTTATTGCAACTTCCTGTAGATAGTAGGAAACCAAAGATTATAAGTGTGCTAAAGACGTTTTTTATATTTAAATACATAATTTTTTATTGATTGATTATAGAATAAATTAATATTACAGACTGATTAATTTCTTGAATGCTTTTAAGATAATTTAACTCAATATCTGCGGCAGTCTGCAAACCAAAAAGGTATTCTTCAGACGTTATTTCGCCCAAACGATAACCTAATTGTGAAGCCATAATAATTTCTTTCGCACTTGGCAATGCCACATTTTCATTATATTGATGTTGCTGCACTTCCAGTTCATATTGTTGTAGCGCATTTTCATATTGAGTTGCCATTTTTTTCTTTTGATATTCTGCGTTGGCTTCTGCGGCTTTTTTTGTGTAATCCAACGATTCAATCTTTGATCTGCTTGTTGAGAATATGGGAATAGAAACTCCTACCATAACAGAATGAAAGCGTTTTCCCGAATCATAGAAAACTTCTTGTCCATTCACATCGAAATTACCTATCAATGATTGATTAGTATATCCCAAAGTGAGATCTGGTAAATTTTTGGCTTTTTCTATTTTCTTGTTTTCCTCTGCAATCAATGCATCTTGATAAAGTGCTTTGATCGAGGGATTATCGGTGAAGGAATTTTGATCTATTAAATTACTTAACAATAATGGTTGATAATGTAACGGATCTTTTACAACAAAGGATTCTGAAGTATTCATTACCGTTCGCAAATTTTGATAAGCGTTTTTTAAATAAATATCATTTTGTTGATATAAGAGATAGATGCTATTTTTCTTGGCTTCGGCTAAATTGATCTCAATTTTTTTAATATCTCCCACTTTATAACGCAACTTTACGACACGAATAAAATCATTGTACAAACTATCTAAAGAATAGAGTTTTTTTTGATTGTGTTGTAAATACTGTATCTGATAAAAATAAGTCCGAACCTCATTTTTGATTTCCATTTCAGAAATTTCACGGTTATAAGTTTTTCTTTTTATTTCAGCATTATTCAGATTTTTCTTTGCCTTAAATAAAGTTGGGAAAGGAATTGTTTGTGAGATCTGAAATGACTGATCAAATCTTGGTCCGTTGTACTGACCTAATTGTGCAGAGACATCCAGTTTCGGTATATCATACGCCGTTCTTTTTAAACTTTGCACAGCCTGTATTTCTAAATTTTTCGCTTTTATATTTTCATTGTTTTCTAACGCAATTTCTATAGCCTCATTTATGTCGATTACTTTAGTAGTCTGTGCTTGTGTGGAAATTCCCAAAACTGTAAAAAATAAAATCAAAAGAGTTGTTATATATTTAGTTTTCATTTTCTTGAACTTAATTTTTGAATTAAATATCAGGTACAACAAGGGCAATACAAATAGCGTTAAAAAAGTTGCTGTTATTAATCCACCAATAACCACTGTAGCCAAAGGTTTTTGAACTTCTGCACCAGCACCTTGAGATAATGCCATAGGTAAAAAACCCACGCTTGCAACCGTAGCAGTCATTAAAACAGGTCGTAATCTTAATAAAGTTCCATTAAAAATGCGTTTAAAAACATTGTTCTCCCCCTCTTTTTCAAGTTGATTAAAAGTGCTTATTAGCACAATTCCATTTAAAACCGCTACACCAAATAAGGCAATAAAACCAATACCAGCACTAATACTAAAGGGCATATCTCGCAAAACCAAAGCAAAAATTCCCCCAATGGCGCTCATTGGAATGGCAGTGAAAATTAGAAGCGCTTGTTTTATAGATTTAAAAGTAAAATATAATAATGCAAAAATCAAAAAAAGTGAGATTGGAACTGCTATCAGTAGGCGTTTACTGGCTTTTTCCAGATTCTCAAATTGTCCACCGTATGTGAAATAATAGCCTGTTGGCAGTTTTATTTCTTTATCTAATTTTTGCTGAATTTCTTTTACAACACTTTGTACATCTCTATCTATTACATTAAAACCAACAAAGATCCGTCGTTTTCCTGCTTCTCTGCTTATCTGTGCAGGACCTTCTTTGTAGGAGATTTCTGCAACTTGAGACAAAGGTATTTGACTTCCGTTCGATGTGGAAATTATTAGATTGCTCACGTCAGCAATATCAGTTCTAAATTCTTTATCTAATCGAACCACAAGATCAAAACGTCTTTCATTTTCAAATACCTGTCCGGCTACTTTTCCAGCAAATGCGGTGCTCAAAACATCATTTACATCTGCCACGTTTAGACCATAATTGGCAAGTTTTGTCCTATTATAAACTACATTGATCTGTGGCAAACCGCTGATCTGCTCTACTTGTGGCTCTGAAGTTCCTTCTACAGTTTGTACGATACTACTTACTTTATCTCCGTAGATAGAAAGACTGTCCAAGTTTTCGCCAAAAATTTTAACTGCAACATCCTGCCGGATACCAGTCATTAATTCATTAAATCGCATTTGAATAGGCTGATTAGCCTCAAAGAATATTCCTGGAATGATTTCCAATTCTTCCAGCATTTCAGCAGATAATTCTTCGTAACTTTTATCTGTTTTCCAGTCTTTTTTAGGTTTTAGAACTATGATCATATCAGTTGCTTCAGGTGGCATAGGATCTGTTGGTACTTCTGCCGCACCAGTTTTTCCAACAACCATTTTTACTTCATCAAATCCTTTTATAATTCTTGCTGCCTGCGAGGAAGTTTCTATACTTTGGCTTAATGAACTTCCTTGTGGTAATATGCAGTGAAAAGCAAAATCACCTTCCTGTAGTTGCGGAATAAATTCACCACCCAAATTTTTAAATATTCCTAAACTGAAAACAAATAAAATAATTGTTCCACCTACTAACCAATATCTGATTTGTATGGCTTTACGCAATAGTGGCTGGTAAACTTTTTGTAAATAAGCCATCATTTTATCAGAAAAATTCTTTTTATGTGAAACTTTTTTAGATAAAAACAAAGCACACATCATAGGAATATAAGTCATGGAGAGAATCAATGCTCCCAGTATTGCAAACCCAACGGTTTTTGCCATTGGTGTAAACATTTTTCCCTCTACACCCACCAATGTTAAAATTGGAATATAGACTATCAATATAATCACTTCTCCAAATGCTGCAGAATTTCGAATTTTTGATGCGGAAAAAAAGACTTCATTATCCATTTCAAGTTGAGATAATTTTTGCCGAGATTTCCGTAAACCTAAATGATGAACCGTGGCTTCTACAATAATTACAGCACCATCTACAATCAATCCAAAATCTATAGCACCCAAACTCATTAGGTTAGCACTAACGCCGAAGACATTCATCATTCCTAATGCAAAAAGCAGAGACAAAGGAATTGCAGATGCTACTATTAATCCTGCACGAAGGTTTCCGAGAAATAATACTAAAACAAAAATTACAATCAATGCACCCTCAATAAGGTTTTTTTCAACTGTACTCATGGCACGATCTACCAATTCTGTACGATCCAGATAGGCTTCAATCACGATATCATCCGGCAAAGATTTTTGAATGACAGGAATTTTTTCCTTAATGCGTTTTACGGTTTCATTACTATTCTCGCCTTTCAGCATCATCACTACACCGCCTACAGCATCTACAGTTCCGTTGTAAGTCATTGCGCCATAACGAACCGCACTTCCGAATTGAACTTTAGCAACATCTTTAATGAAAATTGGCACACTCCCAGTAGAATTTTTCACACTAATGTTTTCTACGTCTTCCAGAGATGTCACCAACCCAATTCCACGAATGAAATATGCGTTGGGTTTTTTATCGATATATGCACCACCTGTATTTTCATTATTTTTTTCCAGTGCATTGAATATATCTGTAACACTTATACCAAAAGATCTTAATTTATAAGGGTCAATAGAAACTTCATATTGTTTTAGTTCGCCTCCAAAACTATTAACTTCCGCAATACCTTTAGTTCCATTTAGTTGTCGCGCAATGATCCAGTCCTGCATGCTTCGCAGATCTTTTGCGTTGTATTTATCTTCACTGCCTTTTTTTGGGTGAATGATATATTGATAAACTTCACCTAAACCTGTACTAACAGGTGCGAGTTCTGGTATGCCAACATCTTGGGGAATATTTCTCTCGGCTTCTTTTAGTTTTTCATTTACAAGTTGGCGTGCGAAATAAATATCTACACTTTCATCAAAAACTACTGTAATTACGGACAAACCAAAGCGGGAAATACTACGTGTTTCTTCTATATCTGGAATGTTGGAAATGCTCTGCTCAATAGGAAAAGTAACTAATTGCTCTACTTCCTGCCCTGCAAGTGTTGGGCATATGGTGATAATTTGAACTTGATTATTGGTAATGTCTGGAACAGCATCTATTGGTAATTTTGTAGCACTCCATGCACCCCAAATGATAAGCACCAAAGTAAAAATACCGATGATAAGTTTGTTCTGAATACTGAATTTTATAATACGGTCTAACACAATTTAAAAATTAGTGATTAATAAATAGAATTTAATTTCTTTTATGTGAATAAAAGAGAATTAGTTGCCTGTTAGTAAGATCAGAATTATTGAAAGAAAATTCTTTACATGATCTTACATAAGCAGAGCGATATTAAACAGTAATTTTGGGCGGTTGCCAGATACTTCCGTTGTAATTGGAAAAAAGGGAAGTTTGTCGGTTTGCAATAATTTTGTAAAATTCAGACTTTGCTTCTGGAAATTTTAAAAAAACGCTTGCGAATTTGATGTCCAAAGAAATCCCACAGCAACTACAAGTGCAGAAAGGAGTGCAGAGATCCTGATGATTTTCAGAATGTTGATCAGTTTGAGAAAATTCAGAGTTTTGTGAAAATTGTTCGTGGATTGTCATTGCATCAGCACATGGCACTACGGCGAGTGCAAATAAATAAATACTGAAAAAGAATGTAAATAGTCTCACGAACGCGCAAGGTAATAAATAATAATTTAATTTTTAAAACTTTAATTTAAAAAATTAAATGAGTTTCTTTAGACAATGCAACATAAAAAAACATCTGTTATACGAAACAATCAGATTTTTTTTTCATTATCTTTTTTTTATTGTAAAATTGTACCAATGACTGAAATAGAAGAAAAACTAAATAGAAATGGTGTTCGACCTACAGCAATGCGCATTTTGATCTATAAATTTATGGCGAAATCTGAAGTTGCACTAGCACTCACAGATATTGAAAATAATTTCGCGAAAGCAGAAAGAACGACTTTATATAGAACTCTGAAAACTTTTGAAGAAAACGGGATCGTACATCAAATTGATGACGGAACTGGAATTTTCAAATACGCTTTGTGCGAACCAGGTTGCAATTGCGAGTTAGATCAAGACCTTCATCTTCACTTTCACTGCAATAATTGTGATGAGACCGTTTGCCTTACCGAGCATAAAATACCAACCATTAATTTGCCTGAAGGCTATGTTGCAGAGAATGCAAATTTAGTGGTAAAAGGAATTTGTGAAAAGTGCAGCGGACAATAAATGCACTTCTGTTGCATCCTCTAATTAAGTAAATTGCCTTAAATTTAAATAGTATGATACAAATTATAGAAACAAGAACAGACCAGTTAATTGCGGCAAAAATAGAAGGTAAAATTTCTAAAAGTGATGTAGAGCAAATACATTCATTAATTCATAAAGTTGAAAAAGGAAAAAAAGTAAATTTTTATTTTGAAATGCATGATTTTCATGGTTATGAATTAAAAGGTTTATATGAGGATTTAAAAGTAGATGCTTTACATCTTTCAGATTATGGAAAAATAGCCATTATAGGAGAAAATAAATGGCAGGAGTGGACAGCGAAAATCATGGGATTTTTCACGAGTTCTGACGTAAAATATTTTGAAACAATAGATAAAGAACAGGCAATGGCTTGGGTAAATAAATAATTTAAAAATGGCAAAAGAAAAAATAAATTTAAGAGATATCGATACTCAAAAACATTCGGGAGAGCATTCTCATGATGATGGTCATTCTCACGATGGCGAAACCGATTTTAAATCTTATCTACCGGCTATTTTCAGTTTTGTAATGCTGATGATAGGAATCGCAATGGACTACTTTGATGTTGCATTTTTTAAAGACTGGGTACGAATAATTTGGTATGCAATTGCTTATCTTCCCGTAGGATTTCCTGTAATTAAAGAAGGTTGGGAAAGCATTATTAAAGGAGACTTTTTCACAGAATTTTTATTGATGTCTATTGCAACTATTGGCGCATTTGCAATCGGAGAATATCCTGAAGGTGTAGCAGTAATGTTGTTTTATGCAGTTGGAGAATTGTTCCAAAACGCAGCTGTAAATCGTGCAAAATCTAACATCAAAGCACTATTAGATGTTAGACCAAATGAAGCATTGGTTTATAGGAATAATGATTACAAATCTGTAAACCCGGAAACCGTAGAAATCGGAGAAAAAGTGCAGGTTCGTGTAGGTGAAAAAATTCCGTTAGACGGTATTTTAATTTCGGAAAAAGGTTCATTTAATACGGCTGCATTAACGGGTGAAAGCAAACCAAGTACCATCGCAAAAGGTGAAAAAGTATTTGCTGGAAGCATTAATTTAGATGGTGTAATTGAATTAGAAACCACGAAAGAATTTAAAGACAGTTCCATCGCCCGGATATTGGATATGGTGCAAAATGCCACCGCAAGAAAATCTAAAACGGAATTATTCATCAGAAAATTTGCGAGAATTTACACGCCAATCGTCGTTTTTCTTGCGATTGCTTTAACGTTTTTGCCCTACTTTTTTGTAGAAAATTATGAATTTCAAGATTGGTTGTACAGAGCACTAATTTTCTTGGTAATTTCTTGTCCCTGTGCTTTGGTAATCTCTATTCCTTTGGGCTATTTCGGTGGACTGGGAGCCGCTTCAAAAAGCGGAATTTTATTTAAAGGTGCATCTTATTTAGATGAAATGACAAAAGTTACCACTGTTGTGATGGATAAAACTGGAACGGTAACCAAAGGTGTTTTCAAAATAAAAGAGATAAAAGCCATAGGTTGGGAAGAAGCCGAATTTATGAAGTATTTAATGGCAATGGAAGAGCAATCTACCCATCCAATTGCAAAAGCCATCATGGAATACAAATCTGATAAACATAATTTTGATGCTACAGAAGTTTCTGAAATAGCAGGGAAAGGTTTAAAAGGAACAGTGAACGGAAAGATTGTTTTAGTAGGTAATAAACCCTTGATGACTTCAAATAATATTCAAGTCCCGACTGAAACAGATTCAATTGTAGAATCTATCGTCATGGTCGCAATTGACAATAAATTTGCAGGTTACGTTATTATTGCAGATGAATTGAAAGAGGATGCGCACGAAGCCATCAAAAAAATTCGCGACGCAGGAATTTCGAAAATTATTATGCTTTCTGGCGACAAAGATTCTATTACCCAGCAAGTTGCAAAAGAGTTAGGTGTAGATTGGGCTAAAGGTGGTCTGCTTCCGGAAGATAAATTGGCAGAAGTTGAAAAACTGATGTCTGAAACAAAAGGAAAAGTAGCCTTCATCGGTGATGGAATAAATGATGCACCTGTAATCGCGGCAAGTGATGTAGGTATTGCGATGGGCGGTTTGGGAAGTGATGTTGCCATAGAAACAGCCGATGTTATTATACAAACAGACCAACCCAGTAAAATTGCAAAAGCCATAAAAATTGGGCGTTCTACCCAAAAAATTGTTTGGCAAAATATCTTTCTTGCATTTGGCGTAAAAGCCGTAGTTCTTGTTTTAGGAGCAGGTGGATTAGCAACAATGTGGGAAGCCGTTTTTGCTGATGTTGGCGTGGCACTTTTAGCAATACTTAATGCGGTGAGATTGCAGAAAATGAAGTGGGTTTAGGAAAATTTAAAATTTGTGCAATAAAATAAATAATCAAGAACGGTCACTTCATATAATTAGTGTGTCTTAATAAATAGTAATAATATGGAAGAATCTAACAACGGCAAGCCTATCATTTTTTGGTGTAATGGCGCTAATTGCAGAAAGAAAAAAGGAAAACTTTTAGATTTTTATGTAAAGAAATATAATCTAAAAAACAAAATAGAAATTGAAAAAATGGATTGTAATAATAGATGCCAACAAGCGCCTGTGCTTCATCTTCATCCCGAAGATATCTGGTTTTCGGAGAAAGATTTGGGAACCATAATCAAAAGGAATATTTTAAATAAATAAATTTTTATTTTTTGATTATAAAATAAGAATTGGGGTTGTAAATTATTATTCACTGCATATTTACAATTAATTTGCGGAAATGTGAAAAAATTACCTCTCATGAAAATGGGAGGTATTTTTATTTAAAAAATTATTAAATAAAACTATCCTCAATTTTTATAAATTAGAACAAAAAAAATTTTGTGGAAAGAACAAATTTATGATTTGTAAACTTAAACCTTTATTACAAGTTTTAGAAACAACTAACCTATAACGCAAAATTATTTTTTTTCACATTGTGCTTTGTAACGTAAATAGTGAACTTACATTATTTTGGATATTTAGGAAGATGTTTGGGATTGTTCTTAAATTACTGCAATTTTAAGAATTTGAATGAGGGTTTTTAAACAATTGAAAAATCTTGTAAGAGTTTAAAAATAATCTTTCAAAATGTTAAGTTTAGATATTAATTATTATATTTGCGTAACACTACACAATGTGTAGTAAATAGCAAACAGCATATAAGTGAAAAACAGAGTTCAAACATATAATTATTTAGAGGAATATATCGATAACGTGCGATCTAAAGGTAGATATGCTTTCACATTGGAAGAATTAAAAGAAAAATTTGATGTTACTGATAAAGCAATTCTTCAAAATTTATATCGTTTAAAAGCTAAAAAGAAAATAGTACAAATTCGAAAAGGTTTTTATACAATTCTTCCGGCAGAATACTCAAATTATGGTGTAATTCCTACCACGATGTACCTTGATGATATGATGCTATCACTAAATAAAAAATACTATTTGGGATTAATATCTGCGGCGGCAATTCATGGCGCATCTCACCAACAATCTATGGAAACTTTTGTGATAACGGAAAAACCAGCATTGCGAGACATTAAAAACCAGAAATTAAAAATAAATTTTTTTGTTAAAAATGAATGGAATAGCGAAGATGTTAAGCAAATAAAAACAGATGCAGGTTATGTAAATGTTTCTTCTCCAGAACTTACTGCTTTGGATTTGTTGTATTATGTGGAGAAATTAGGAATGAACAGAGTGGTCACAATCTTAAAAGAATTAGTAGAAGTTATAAAACCAAGTCAATTAGTGAAAACGGTTAAAAATTATTCTCAATTAGCAGCAGTACAAAGATTGGGTTATTTGTTAGAGTACGAATTAGGGAATGAAAAATTGAGCAAAGTAATTTTTGAAACAATTTCTGATAAAAAATTAAATATCATTCCATTAATGCCAGGAAAAAATAAAGAAGGTACGGTAGATACAAAATGGCGGATTATAAATAATATTAAAATTGAAAACGATTTATGATACCGAGAAGATATATAGAAGAATGGAGAGAATTTGCTCCTTGGCCAGAAAATGGACAAGTGGAGCAAGATTTAATTATAGAAAGAACAATTGTTGAATTATTCTCTGATCCATTTTTAAATGAAAATTTAGCATTTCGAGGTGGAACGGCATTGCATAAATTATTTTTGAAGCCACAAGCAAGATATTCAGAAGATATAGATTTGGTGCAAATAAAACCAGGACCGATAAAGCCAATTTTGGTGAAGATTAGAGAAAAATTAGCTCCATTTTTAGGAACAAAAAGAAAAATTGAAAGCAGTATTCACAACAACACAGCCACTTATCGCTTTGAAACTGAAATTGCACCAGTTATACAGATGCGATTAAAAATAGAAATCAATTGCAGAGAACACTTCACCGTTTTAGGATTACAAAAAATTCCGTTTGAAGTGAAAAATGGTTGGTTTTCTGGAGAATGTATGATAAACACTTATCAAATTGAAGAATTACTCGGGACGAAATTAAGAGCATTATACCAAAGAAGAAAAGGTAGAGATTTATTTGATTTAGATCTAGCATTATCAAAACTCGAAATCAACACTGAAAATTTAACTAAATGTTATAAAGAATATATCAATTTTTCAGACGGAGTAAATCCCACAGGAAAAATGTTTCTTCTCAATATGGATGAAAAAATGCAGGACGATGAATTTCGAAATGATATTTTCACTATTTTAAGACCGGGAGTGGAATATGATAATGATTTGGCTTATAAAACTATTACTGAAAATATTATAAACAAGATTTAAAAAGTATTATTAATATTTTAAAGGGAGAAGATAGACTATCAAGATTTGAATGTTTGGTTTGTTGTGAATATTAAACAAAATCTTAATAGTGAAGAATGGATAATATTTGGAAAATTTATCGAACTTTTAGAAATGCTATTATCGTTTCAAGCAAATACTACAAATAATACACATTCAAACTTTGTATTCTTTTTTATAATTGATAAATTAGCAACTTACAGTTTCAAAGACCAACAATGCAATTAAAATTAGAAAACCTCGAATATCAAGAACAAGCCATACAATCTGTTGTGAAAATATTTGAAGGTATTGCTCGGAATACCTTTGATAACTCTACTTTTGAAGGAATACGCTCTAATTTTTCTAATTTGAGTTTAGAAGAACTTCAAGAGAATATAAAAGAAGTCGCACAAGAAAACGGACTTTTACCCGAAAACATTCATCTTTCTGATAAAAGAGAATTGTCTGTTGAAATGGAAACTGGAACTGGAAAAACCCTTGTTTACATTAAAACCATTTATGAACTTTTCAAACATTATAATTTCACCAAATTTATTATTCTTGTTCCTTCTGTTGCTATTCGTGAAGGTGTTTTAGCATCATTCAAAAATTTCAATAATCAATTGGAAGATATTTACGGATTCATCCCAAATGTCTTTGAATATGACAGTAAAAGACTTTCAAAAGTTTCTAATTTTATAGAAGAGCAACATCCACAAGTGATGATCATGACTTTGGCTTCGTTTAATTCTGAAGATAAAATTTTGAACCAAGCACAGAGAGAAGATTTATTTAATAATATTCCTTTTATTGAAGCCATCGGTAAAACCCAGCCAATCATTATCATGGATGAACCGCAAGAAGGAATGGACACAGAAAATTCTGTACGCCAGATTTCTAAATTGAATCCATTATTTAAAATCCGCTATTCTGCAACGCACAAAATCGTCAAAAATTTAATTTATAGATTAACACCTTACGAAAGTTATAAAAATGGTTTGGTAAAGAAAATTGAAGTACTTACCGTTACCGAAAAAAACGATGAAGCATCTTTGAAAATTGAATTGGCTGATATTCAAAACAAAACAGTTCCGCAAGCGAAATTGAAAGCGTGGTTTCAAAATAATTCTACAGGTAAAATTGATTTCAAACTATCTACTTGGTTAAAAGAAGGCGACAATTTAGGAGATAAAACCAACAATCCAAGTTACAATAATTACAAAATAGACCGAATTTTCAAAAGTTTAAAAACCGGAAAATGGAGTGTTGTATTTTCTAATGGTACAGAGATTTTTGAAAAACAAGTTGCCGGAAATTTAGAAAACATTTGGGCTTTGCAAATAGAATGGCTTATTCATCGGCATTTTCTGAAATCTCAAAAATTAAAAGAAAAAGGAATTAAATGTTTGTCCCTTATTTTTATTGATCGTGTAGCCAATTATGTAGGAGAAAATCCTAAAATTAAAAACTTATTTGTTGAGAAATACAAACAAGTTTATCCTGAATATCACGATGGAGCAAATCCTACGGACGAACACATTCAGCAAACACAAGGTTATTATTTTGCACAGAAAACCAATGGGGAGTTTGCAGATAACGAAGGCGGCGTAAAACAACAAAAAGAAATTTACGATGCCATACTTCGGGACAAAGAAGATATTCTGCAATTTGGCGATAAAGTTGCCAATAAAATAGAATTTATTTTTTCGCATTCCGCATTGGGCGTTGGTTGGGACAATCCGAATGTTTTTAATATTGCAACGCTTAATACCACTTATTCCGAAACAAAAAAGCGACAGGAAATCGGACGTGGTTTACGTATTTGTGTGAATACAGATGGAGAAAGAATTTATGATGAAAGCGGTACAGAAGATTCCGACAGAATCAACCAATTGACGGTAATTCCCAATGAAACTTATGAAACATTTGTTACGCAATATCAAGAAGAAATAAAATCAATTTATGGAGATGCCAATGCTGGTGCAGGAATGACGCATACGCACAAAGGCGAAGAACAAGATAAAGTTTTTTTCAAGAAAAATCCTTCAGACGATATTCAAAAAGCGTTTAAGAAATTTTGGAAAGCAATGGCGAAGAAAACTGATTACAGCATTGCGTTCGATGAAGAGAATTTAATAGAAAGTGCAGTAGAAAGAATTAATAAAATTACCATTCCAGATTATGTGATAGAAGCAGCCAGTCATTTTGTAAATCAATTTTCTGAAAGTGGACGAGAAGAAACATTCGGCGGAACTGCAATTGTGAAACAAAAAGCCACTTTTACCGCTTTGGATTTGGTAGAAGAAATAAGCGAAAATACAGGATTAAGTTATACAACACTCTTTCAAATCACTAAGAAAATTGATAATCATAAAGAATGGGTAAAAAATCCGCCAAGATATATACATGAAGTTTCCCAAATTATAAAAGATGTAGAATTAGATGAAATGCTTCGTAAAATAGAATACAAAATGAACGGCGAAGAGTTTCCTTTTAATTTTAAAGATTTTGAAAAAAATATTGCTGCGAAACAATATGTAGAAACACCAAAGAAAGGTGTGTTTGATAAAATGTTGGTAGATAGCGATGTAGAACGCAGATTTTCTGAAAGTGCTGATGGAGACTCAGAAGTGGTTTGCTTTATAAAATTGCCAAGTTGGTACAAAATACAAACACCAATTGGTCCGTACGAACCAGATTTCGGTTTGGTAATGAAACGCAAGGAATTAAAAAACGGAACTGAAAACGAATTTTATTTCGTGATAGAAACCAAAGGAACTAATGATATCAATGATAAAAAAGCCATCACCGAAGGCGAAATTTATAAAATAAAATGTGCTTTGAAACATTTTGAATCTATTGGTGTTGAAGTTCAATACAAAGCACCTGTAAATGAGTATTCTTATTTTAAAACAGCAGTGGAAAAAACTATAGGCGTATGAAATTAATATTACAAACTTTCAAAGAATATTGGACTTTTTTATTGATTGCAATCTACTCAATCGCATATTTCTATAATTATGTTTATTACACATCCTTTGGAGTTAATATTTTTCAATACGTCACAATAAGTGATCTAATGTTTTTTTCTGTAGAACAGATAATTCTACTTACAGGCTTAATATTTATATTTGAGGTTATTGGAACTTTTTTAGTTAGCATGTTTTTCGAATTATTCATTTACAAGAAAATTCAATCTAATTTAAAAATTAAGGCGATAAATAGAAATCAATTATTTTCAAAAGTTCATGCTGATAAAGTATTCAAAAGATACAGAAAATCTAAAATGTTTGGCTTCTTTTTATATTTTTCTGTTTTTTTGGTTTTCCCCGTCATTCTTTGTAAATATTTCAATATTCCATTATTAACATTGGGATTGTTAGCGTCTTCAGCATTTATTTATTTAATTATCAGATTATTTCTCTTTACCAAGAATAAGGGTAAAGATTCAGAAAATATTAAATTATTAGCATTTTTTATCATATATATATCAACTATTTATTTTACAAGTTTTCAAGCGTTTGTTAGTTCTGACGAAGTAAAATTTTTAAGTGAAACAAAAAACAATCTAAGTTTCAACTATCAAAACAAATTATATGAAGTTGATGATAATCTGCGGTTTGTTGGGGAATCAACTACCTACATTTTCTTGTATGATAAAAAAGGGGAATCAACTTTAATATTCCCTAAACTAAAGGTTGAAAATCTGAAAACCAGTCCAAAAGACTCTTATTTTTTTAACAGAATGAAGAACACCCAATAATGGAAAACATAAAAAACTACATGCCCGAAAGCCCAGATTTTAACCAGGAAAGATTGGAAACTTTAAAACAAATGTTTCCCGATCTTTTTACGAGTGAGAATAAACTGAACATTGAAGAATTAAAAAAAATCATAGAACCAGAAAGCATAACCGAAACCGAAAGATATGAGTTCCGATGGTTTGGAAAAAGCAATGCAAAACGAAATGCCTTTACACCAAGTAATGCGACTTTAATTTTTGATGAAGACCGAAGTGTAAATCCTGCAGAAAGCGAAAACCTGATTATTGAAGGCGAAAATTTAGAAGTTTTGAAACTATTGAGTGCATCTTACCGTGAAAAAATAAAGTGCATCTACATAGATCCACCTTACAATACAGGAAAAGATTTTGTGTATTCAGACAATTTTACGCAAGACAAAAAAGCCTATTGGGAAGATGCAGGAATTGTAGAAGATGGTTTAAAAATAGACACCTATTCTACCCTCATTTCTTTAGACCACAATTAGTTGTTTCTTAATTGTTTTTATGCTGCTAATTTATACATTTCCAATGGCTTTTTGAGTTTAAT
>NZ_JABSNO010000027.1 GCF_013294015.1 Frigoriflavimonas asaccharolytica | reverse complement strand
TACATAAAGATACGTTTTCTTGCAGATATAAACAAACTTTATAACTTCTAAATAACTATTAATCAGTTGTTTAAATAGTTTTTAATGGCTGACTACATATAAATTTACAATTTTATAAATGTTTTTTTAACCACAAAAGAAACAAAAGCAGAAGCTTAAATAAGGCTCCTTAAAGTTAAAATAAGGCTTATAAATTCTTATTTTACCTTTAAAAAGATTTTTGAATTCCTTTACGCTGCAAAACACTTTTGTTCCTTTTACTTCATTTTTTTTATTAATTTTTCAATGGATTCAGTGAATCTTCGATTTGTGGTTTAATAAAATCGTTATTAAATTTTTAACCACAAAAGGAACAAAAGCAGAAGCTTAAGTAAGGCTACTCAAAGTTAAAACCATGCATAAAACTCTCATTTTCGCTTTAAAGAGACCTTAAGTTTTCCTTTTCACAGTAAAAAACTTTTGTTCCTTTTGTGGTTAAAAAATAAGCCATCAAATAGAAAATGTTCCGAAGCACAATTACCTCGGAACATTTCTATTTAAAGAATTGTGAATAATAGCTTCAAATTATTTTTGAAGTTGATTCAATAACATTTCAGCTACTTTCTCAGAAGATGCAGGATTTTGACCTGTAATCAATAGACCATCTTCTACAGCATAAGTCTCGAAATCTCCTTTTTTACTGTAAATTCCACCATTGGCTTTTAGCATATCTTCTACTAAAAATGGAACGACATCCGTTAACTGTACCAATGCTTCTTCAGAGTTGGTGAAACCAGTTACTTTTTTACCTTTTACTAATGGTTCTCCATCAGTATTTTTCACCATTTTCAATGCAGCTGGTGCATGGCAAACAAAAGATACCGGTTTATTAGCGTTGTAAAAACTTTGAATCAAATCTGCAGAAACTTCACTTTCCGCTAGATCCCAAAGTGGACCGTGACCACCTGGATAAAATACTGCGTCGTAATCTTCAGATTTAACGTCTGCAAGAACGTGAGTTTTGCTCAATTTTTCTTGAAGTTCAGCATCTGCTTTAAATCTTTTCGTCGCTTCTGTTTGATTTTCTGGTTTGTCACTTGTTGGGTCAATTGGTGGTTGTCCACCTTTTGGCGAAGCTAAAATTACATCAACGCCTTTATCTACTAAATAATAGTAAGGTGCTGCAAATTCTTCTACCCAAAATCCTGTTTTTTCGCCAGTGTTTCCTAATTCATCGTGTGATGTTAATACAAATAATACTTTCATAATGTTTTTTTAATTTTTTTAATTTTAATCTCTAAATTCTTAGAGCTTGTTTAAGTTTTTTACGAATAATTTTTTAACCACAAAAGGAACAAAAGCTGAAGCTTAAATACATCTTTTTAAAGATAAAATAAGCTGAGTTCTTATTTTTCCCTTTTTTGATTGGTTTTATGTAGGTCCATTTTTAATAATAACATTGCTAAATTAACACAATGTTGTCATTGACTTCGTCGAATCTTCGATTTCCGTAGGAAACCTAACGAAGTGGTTCGACGAAGTCAATCTAAATGCATTGTCAGACAGGACGCTAGATTCCTACGGAATGACAAAAAATAGTGTCAAAAACTTATTATGATAAATTACGGATACCTAATAATTTACAATTTTATAAATCTGGTTTAAAGATTTCCAACTTCCGTCTTCCAACTTCAGTCTTCCGTCTCCCAACTTCCATCTCCCAACTCCCGACCTCCGTCTTCCAACTCCTAATAACTCATCTCAATAATTTTCTGAGCATCGCTTGGTTTTAGTGATTTGTGCTCGCCTAATCCTTCCCAACCTCTTTCTGTAAAACGTTTAGCAACGTTGCTTCCAGTTCCTTCATAATCTTTTGTGTAGTCAGATAATTTAATATCAATACCTAAAGATTTAAAGAATTCGTCGGTTTTTTCTATTCCAGCGTTTGCTTTGTCTTCTAAAGATCCCTCTGTAACATTCCATACGCGTTCTGCATACTGTGCTAATTTTTCTTTCTTTGTTTCAAAGTTGTAACGGTAATGATTTCCCGCCAAAATAGCCAAAGTTCTTGCGTGGTCTATGCCATACATTGCCGTCAATTCATGGCCCATCATGTGAACTGCCCAATCTCCTGGTACACCTTGTTGGATTAATCCGTTCAGTGCCATCGTACAACTCCACATAAAGTTAGACGCTGCTTGGTAATCTGTAGGATCTTTCATAATGGCAGGTGCAACTTCTACCAAAGTTTGCATAATGCTTTCTGCAAAACGATCTTGCAACAATGCTCCAATTGGATAAGTCATGTATTGTTCCATCACGTGGGTAAATGCATCTGCAATTCCGTTTGCCAATTGTCTTTGTGGTATAGATTTAATCACTTCTGGATCTAAAATTGAAAATACAGGGAACATTCCCGGTCCACCAAAAGCCAATTTCTCTTGCGTTTCTGCTCTCGTGATTACAGAACCAGAATTCATTTCAGAACCTGTAGCTGGTAATGTTAGAACTGTTGCAAAAGGCAATCCTTTGGTTATTGGTTTTTTATCTGTTAAAATATTCCATGGTGTTTCACCTTCATGAAGCGCTGCAGCAGATAAAAACTTAGTGCCATCTATTACAGAACCACCACCAACAGCTAGCAAATAATCAATCTTTTCTTCTTTAATGATTTTCAGCGCGTCTAATAAAACGCTGTATTCTGGATTGGCAGGAATACCGCCAAATTCTAAAACTGTGAAATCTGCAAGAGCCGTTTTCACTTGTTCGTAAATTCCATTTTTCTTAATACTTCCACCACCGTAAAGCATTAATACTTTAGAATTAGCTGGAATCTCTGTTGCCAAATTTTCTATCTGACCTTTACCAAACAAAATTTTTGTTGGATTTCTGTATGTGAAATTATTCATCTTATTATCTATATTTAAATTATATTTTTACGATCATTTTTCCAGTATTCTTCCCTGAAAATAAGTCGATAAAAGCTTGAGGAATTTGATCAAAACCTTCTACAATTGTTTCTGAAGATTTCAGTTTTCCTTCAGCTAACCATTGCGCTAATTGCTTCACGGCTTCTGGAAATTTCTCTGCGTAGTTGCTCACGATAAAGCCTTGCATCAATACACTTTTCTTAATTAAAAAACCCTCCACTCTTGGGCCTGTTGGAACCTCTGTTTCGTTATAAGTAGAAATGGCTCCACATACGATAACTCTACCAAATCTATTAATATTGGTATGTGCAGCATCAGAAATATCTCCACCTACATTATCATAATAAACATCTACTCCATTTGGACAAGCTTCTGCGATAGCTTTTGTCATATTTTCTGTCGTGTTGTAATTGATGGCGTCATCATAGCCGAATTCAGATTTTAGAAATTCTACTTTTTCATCTGTACCAGCTATTCCCACTACTCTACAACCTAATATTTTCCCAATTTGTCCTACCACGCTTCCTACTGCACCAGCTGCACCAGAAACTAAAATGGTTTCACCTTTTTGCGGTTTTCCTATTTCCGTTAGACCTAAGTAAGCCGTTAAGCCTGTCATTCCCAGAATTCCTAAATAATTAGAAAGTGGCGCTATTTGATCATCTACTTTTGTTAAATGCTCTGGATTCACGCTTTGCAACTCTTTCCACTCTAGCGAACCAGATACAAAGTCGCCTACTTTAAATTGATCGTTCTTAGATTCTGTTACTTCTGCTACTACGCCAGAACTCATGGCTTTTTGCAATTCAAAAGGTGGAACATAAGATTTTGCATCGCTCATTCTGCCGCGTAAATAAGGATCTACAGAAACAAATTTCGTTTTCAATAGCACTTCACCATCCTTCATTTGGGGCATTTCCACTTCTTCAAATTTAAAATCTGAAAGCTGTGGTTTCCCAACTGGCCGACTATTTAATGTGATTACTTTATTCATTATATTATTATTTATAATTAAATTACTATTTGATTTTTACTTTTATTATTTTTAGTTCGCATCTATATACTTTGTACATTGTACTTTATACAAGATACACCGCACTTCACAATAACTAAACGTTCATTCTTTTTTTTAATTAAAAAATTAGGTTTTTATCGCATCCCAAGCTACTTGAAACATATTTGCTTTCATAGTTTCATCTATTGTGAAGATCCCACGTTGTTGCATTTCTAATAAAAAGGATAGCGGATAAATGGTGTGTGCGTACAAGGCATAAATTGACAAAGGTTTTATTATCCCTTCCGATTTTCCTTTTTCCCAAAGATCCAAAAGCGGCTGCAAATTTTTAAGCCCTTCTATTCTGATGGCTTCATCTATCATCGGACTTGTATCGCATTGCGATAGAAAGTTGGCTTCACTGATGGTATTCAATTTATAGTGCGCAATATTGTTCCAGATAATCTCAAAGCCTTTTTTCACCGACATAGATGCCTCGTAATTGGTAAAAGCAAAATCGCTATAAGATTTTTTAACTTCTAGATACAAGGTATTGATGAGGTCTTGTTTATTTTCAAAATAAAGGTAAATAGTAGCTGGAGCAACACCCGCCAATTTGGCAATTTTTGCCATGGGTGCGTTATGAAAACCATGATTGTTCACCAAGGTTAAGGTGGCTTGCAACAAGGCTGCTTTTTTATCTACTATTTTTACTTTTTTATCCATCATGCTATACGCTCTCCGTTTTCAGAGTACAAAGATATAAAAAAGAATGAACGTTCATTTATAAATATGGGAATATTATAAATTGCAGGGGGAATTTTTAAAATGGGGAGCTTGGAAGCTGCTTATAAGGGTTCTAAGAATAAAATTATAAGAATTGGGAAGCAGATGTAGAAGGTCTTTATTTTGAATAAAGAAGATCTTTATAAAATTTACAAGATATTGATATTTCAATAAATTTTAAAAAATACAATTTTAATAATTCTCTTGCAGGAATTTCCGCGCATCAGTTTTATCAACTATTTCAGCAACTTGTTCTACTTCTTCAGAAGATATTAATTTAAAGGTAGATACGTCTTTCATTTCTTCCCAGAATTTATGTGCTGGAGTTTTGTATAAAGGTTCATCAGCTATTAAAAAGAATTTATTATTATTTAAATTCTTATCATATTTCTGACTTAGTAATGCAATTAAGGTAACATAATGAGAGACGTTTTTTTCTAGCGTTTGTACAGTATGATCTAACGAAAGGGATTTTGCCCCAACAAAAGATCCGTTTAAACCTAAACAATCCATTTCGTAATTAAAATAAATACTCTTTAAAACAGAATTATCTATTGTGATTTCAGTATGAATTCTATTTCTTACTTTACTTATCAGTCGATCTTGTACGTTTTGTTCTAATAAAGAAATTGATTTAATATCTTGAAAAACTTCATTCTTTCCACCGATATTTTTTTCTATCAATAAAGAATACAATTTTGAAAACTTCAAATCATCAAAATCATCATTTAGTGCAGAAGCTTTTGAAAATTGTAAAATTCCATTAGCATAAACATTTAAGTAATTGATATAGTCTTCCGTTATAAATGATTCAAACGTAAATAAATTACTTTTTTGAGTTTCACTGTTCAACTGTTTTAAATAAGTTGATAATTGTTTAATTACAAAATCAACAGAGTTTTCTTTATCACCAAGAAGTTTTTTTGCAATATTTTTCTTGTGTTCAGATACTTTTAACCAATATTTATTACCTCTACAGACGAGTAAGCCAATAGATAAAGAATCGCCAACGATGGTATTGGTCGAAAGTTTTAGTATGGTGTAATAGGTTTTCATTATGTTGTCTTTTCTAAATAATCTGCAAATACTTTTTTATTTCTTTCTTCATTGAAGAGAAAGTACTGTAAATTGATTGCGTCTTGCTCGCTAAAGTTCCATTCTTTTGGAATATAGCTTATTATTTCATCGAAATATTTCTCACATTTAGAGATGCAAAGGTAGAAATAATCTTTATCTTCATTATCCCAATTTCTATTTTTATGTTTATATTTTTTGAAACTAAGTGCTAAATCCGTTACCAAAAGGTTTTCGTTGGCTATTGGCATAAAGTCTTCAGGTTTTAAATCCTGATATTTCATCGTACTAAAGATATAACAATGATCTATTGGAACAATATTAAATTTTTCATATTCGTTCTCCAAAAATATGAGATTTAAATTAGTTGGTTTACGATCGTCATTTTCCACCCAGATGTCGAAAAGTCCGATTTTAAATAAATCGTTAAAATCAACGAAAACTTTTTCATCGAACTTATTATTTATTTTAAAAAATGCAGTACCATCAAATGCACTCTGTAACCAACTACTTCCGAAAATTGGTTTCTGATAATAAGATGATTTGTGATGACTTTTTGAATATTCCGGCAATAACAAATCAGGCGAGAAATCTAAAATTGCAATGTCTGGCGTTTTTAAATCCCATAATTTTAGAAAGCAATTTGCTATAAGTTCATTTATAATATCTGTAGCAGGATTTAGTGCCTTACTATTTTTTGCTAAATAGGCTTCGTAGTTTTCCGCAATTACTTTTATAGGGCTATTTCCTGTGGTACGAATTTCTTCGCCACAGGAAATAACTTTGTAATGTAGGATTTTTTGCAACATATCTACAAAATATTAATGAGTCATTTTTAATTAAAAATCATACTTAAAGTAATGAAATATTTTTTTTCAATTATAAATTAATAATTAGAATTAATTTGTATAAGTTTCTAATTCAGAAATTTCTTTAGAAACTGTATCCAAAATTAATTTTCTTTTTTCTTCAAAATCTTTAGAATTTATAAATGTTCTTCGTAAGTAAATTCTAACCATAACGACATTCATATTCATTAAAGAGAATTCTTTATTTACATTTTCCCACTTCGCATCAAATTTATATTCTTCTTTATTTTTTTGTGCAATTAGTAAACATTTTAAATCTGAATCTTTAAATGTTTTATTTTGATAAATATCTGCTGTCGCATAAATATCTTGAGAAATAAGTGTTTTTAACTTTACGTCAACAGATTTTTTTATTATTTCTATTTGCTCAAATTCATTAAAAGGCGCTGTAGTAAGAATAATTTTTGCTTGGTAAACTCTTTTAAATAATTTTCTATCTAATAATTCATACAAAACATCCTTTTCAACTTGATCTTTAATAACTTCTTTTTTAATTGTGTAGCGTAAAAAAATTTCATCTCCATTTTTTATATAAAAACTCATTAAATCCTTTCAATTCGTTTTTGTTTTCACTATTTAATTTATTATTACAGGTGATTTGTAGTTTTTTTAGAAAATCTATTTGTCTTTTATTTTTTTCAGAGTGGTACAACTCTTTTACAATGAGACAATTTGAATTTAAAAATCGCTTTTCTATTTCTAATATAGTAGATTCACATTTTTGAATCAATATATTTATGTCAGCTGGAAATTCTTCTTTATAATTCATATTATTTTATATATAATTTTTTTACACAAACAACCGCTTCGGCTTATCTAAATAAAAAGACTTCCAACCTTCATTTTTAATCTCATCATGCCATTGGTTTTGTATTAATACACTGCTACTAAATATATCATTCATCCCCTTTTTCCAAGAACTCCAAATACGTTCATCTATTCGTCTTTTAGAATACCAATAATACTCTTCTGAACAGAGATTAAAATAATCATTGATTTTAAATGTAATAAAAGCTTTGGTAAATTCTCCAAACTTTTCATTGTTTGCAGCATTATTAAATTGTTCTTCTTCTTCCGCAGATAAATTTATTACAAATTGCAAAAGATCATTAAGTTTGTCATATCTGCTATTAAACTCAATAAAAAGTTGCTTTTGCAAATTATCATTGCTCAATTCCCTTGTCAATTTATTATGACGATAAGCCAACCACGAAGCAACAATTGCTAAAATTATTGCTCCAAAACTCTTTGTGACATTTAGAAATTCTTCCATCGTATATTTTATATTGGATAAATATTATTTTATTGAAATAAGCTCATTAATAATATCATTTTTAAACTTACTAAAGATTCTTTTATGGTAGTTTTCATTATTTAATTCAATTCCGAAAATCAAGCGATACTGTTCTTCTTTCGAAATATCTAAATTAGGAAACTTTTTTTCTTAGAGAATATTAAGATAATTGATAGAGAATTTATATGGAAGATCAATAATATCTTAAAATTCTTTATCACTTTTACAAACTTTCTCCTATCATGTAATACCACCAAATAAAATACTTTGAAATTAATTTTTATTTAATTATTTCGATTTGATGTGAAAAATGGGAAAGTAGCATTCTTTCTAGAAGTTGATATGCTCTCAAATTTGCAAAATCACTTCCACCACTATGGAATACGAATTCTAAAATACCCTTTGGATCATCTATTTTATATTCAAAATAAAATTGATTTCGATATTGATCTCCTTTGTGAGAAATCAATTTTTTTGTAGCGTCATATTCCCATGTTGTAATTTCATTTGAATTAATTTTATCATTGATATCATTTTTTAGCTGCTGTGGATTTTTTGTAGAAAGTTTTAAGTTGGTCATGTTTATCATTTTTGATTAGGAAGTATTTTTCGATATTTGGCATTATATGTATTGATTTAATATTGATTCATTTTTTAATAAATTATTTTTAAAGGACAGACATGAGAACACCTGCTACAACCAGCAGTGTTTTTATCGTAGATACAAGTTTGATTATCTACTCTATTTTCAACAATCATCTTATCATATGAGGCATCATTAACCTTATCGATATTTAGAATGTGAGCTGCAATTTTTGAAGCTTTTATTGCTTCAACGGATGATTCTGTAGAGGGAATCTTCCCTGTATGTTCTTCTCTCGTTACCGATGTAATAATATCTACACAACCTAACATTCCGAGAATTGAGGCGCCAATTACACTTGAAATGTGATCCTGTCCAATCGCAATATCGGTAGGTATTGGACCTAAAGGCATAATAGGAAAATTCATTTCATTATAATATTTAGAAACTTTTTTTAAGGTTTCTATCCTACTATGACCTGGACCTTCAATTATGACACAAACACCTTTTTCAGAGATGTATTCTCCTATCTTTTTTTGAATTCTAAATTCTTCAATTTGGCAAGCATCTAAACTATCAAAAATATTTGCAGAGCGGAAGGAAGCTCCTATACTTATAGTTGCACTATGTTTTAGACATAGTTTAATAATTTCATCTAAAATTTCAATATAAATATTTTCAACAGGCTTTCTTTTTAACAAATCTTTAACGACTATTGCTCCACCTCTTGAAGTAATTGGAACAAGACGGCTTCTTGATAATTCAATTAGATTTGAAGTGGGTGTTGGGTGAATTGTAATAAATCCAACACCCGCTTCTAATTGCTCCTCGACTTTTTCTAATAGCCCGATCTTCGAAATTGAATCGTTTAAAATCTTTACTTGATAAATTGGTAAAGTACTAACAACCGTATTCTCAAAACTATTTATAATTTCTTTATACAATTGATTTTTTGAAGAATAAAGACTTAAATCGGAAATAATCTCAGGTTGGTAAAACTCTTCCAAATTCATTATTGTCTCGAGTTTTTTTATCTGTTTACCAATATCTTTTTGAGAGGTACAACCTGTAAGAACTGAAACGATAGTTTTATGATCTCTACCTACCTTTGTTACACCATTTTTGAATTTTAAATTAGCTGTTCGGTTCAATTTTTTATCGATTAAAATTGTTTATTCAAAATGTTTATCAAATCTAACATCTCAATCTTTCCTGCCTTTAATTTCATATCATATGCAGAATCCAAACTATCAATTTTATCAATCAATTTCCATGTTTTGGATTTTTTATTTTTGAAGAATGGGATAACCACGCAGCCCATTTCCTGAGCTACCTTAATTTCCGCACAAGTTCCCATACCTCCGTCAAATGCTACAACAACCTGCGATGCTTTCATTAACGGTTTTCTAAAATTTTTTAGTTGTGGTAATAGACTAGAATCATTTGCAAACTTTGAATTTGCAGCGTAAGGATTAGGAAAATATTTTATCCTATTTTGATAATCTATTTTTTTTTTTATACAGCGAGTAGTAAATTTGGATACAACAGTTCTCATAATACCTTGTGATTGACCATCAATAAGAATTAAATTACCTTTGACAATATATTTTATCAACAATTTTAAGTCATCAATTTTTTCATGTGTATGGCTTCCTGTTATAAAAACGCTATTGCCTCTAGATTTTAAAGCAATTTTTTTAAGCAGTGTAGAAAAATCGTCATGATCCTTATAAAGTACCGGAAAAATATTATATCGTTCTAAATTATTGCACCACAACTTAAATTTTTGATCACTTTTATCTTTTAATAATATGTAATGTTTTATCTTGTTTTTATCTGACTTTAAACGTCGTACTTCTGTTAAAATATTTTGAATGTTTGGATCTCCGTAATTATAGCCCATAAAAACAAAAGAATTCTGAAGCAAGTCAACTTTAAGTCGTTGTACTATCGTTGGTTTACGAATGAAAAAATCCTCGTAATCCGATTGAGTTATAACGATGTCTTTTATATTTCGCTTTATACTGCCATGAATTTTTATAATTTCGATTTTATCTTTCGCTTCAACAAAAGTAAAAACCTCTTTATCAGATATTTTCAGTTCGTAATTATTTCTGAATGTTTTTTCAAGTAAATCATCATAATTGGTTGTCCAGATTGTTTTAATATTAGTAATTTTAAATATATCATGATAATGATTCGGCTTTTTATTCGAAAAGTCATCATTGATAGCGCCATACAGATCTTTTTTAGATTTCTTATTCACATAATATTGCGCTAACGAAGGTAAATCATCTGTATCTTCAACTTTGTCAATGCCAATTTCTTTCACAAATTTTTCGATCAAACCTTTCCAATCGGGTAAACCTGAAGGGACTGAAATACCTGAACCAATAAAGTATACTCCTTTATTGTTATAGAGTGAATGAGAAAATACATCTGTGAATTCGTCTTGTGTCATTATACTTTGAATTTATTAAACTTTTTTATATACCCCTCTCTCCTCCGCAACCAAACCCAAAACCTCACCATCACTTTCACCAACTTTCACCTGCCCATTCATCAACATCGGTAATAGCCAATCCCGCAATGAAGCGAGTTCTTGGTTTTGTTTGAGATTGTTTTTTATTTTTTCAAATGATGTAACCACTTGATTAGAATACTTTTTTAAAATTTCATTATCTGGAATTATTACATCTAGATTTTTGATTTTATCTTGTGAAAGATTATCTCTTGCAGAACCTGTACTTAAGTTTATTAAATATTGGTACATGTCATCTAAAACAAATTTTGTATAGTGAAAAAATTCTTTTTCTTTTGGCATAACTGCACAGACTGCTTGATTTGTTGTTGCTTCAAAGGAAATGATACTTGTTTTTCCTGCTGTTGCTCCATACATTGCCATTAATATTGTATTTGCTGGAAAATATTTAGCGCTTGAGTTTTTCAGTGCAGCTTCAGTTATGAAGTTTTTAGTGGAAATAATAAAGGGACTATTAAGTTCGCCGCTATTAACCCAAGGAATTTTACCATTCTCATAATATTCTTTTGTTGTAGATTTTGGCGTTCCACCAGAGCCAGTCTGTGCTATTTCTGATATCTTTTTCACTTCCCACCCTTTCGGAATCTCTCTTTTCAAAACTGCATTATAAACCATTTCTCCGCCAGAAGATTTGTAGCCTCGACTACGCTCGGCTACCAATCGACTACGCTCGGCTACCAATTGACTACGCTCGGCTACCGTTCCGTTTTGATTTTGTGTTCCCTGAGCGTAGTCGAAAGGTTTACCCTGAGCGAAGTCGAAGGGGAAATCAAACTGCACAAACCAATAATCATAAAGCGTTTTTGCCATTTGCTCTAATTCAATATTGATTTTATTATTCAACTCAATCTTATCGTCTAAAGCAGACAGTACAGCAGCGATTTTGAGTTGGTTTTCTATTGTAGGTAAAGTAATAGGATACTTATACAGAGAAATAAGATCGACTCCAGTTTGTCCGCCAGTTCTTGCCGATAATTTATCTACATATTTAAATACTTCATCTTGTTTTAAAAAATAATATAAATAATCGTTTAATATATTATTTAGTGGTTTAGCTTTAAGTAGGGCTACATTGTAAGCACCTTCCATTCCTCTAAAGATTTGAAAAATTGGCGGCCCATATCTTCCAATCATTATATCATCTTTTACAAAAAATTTTGTAGTTGAATTCTCATGAATGTAAGTCGGAAATGCATTTGTTTTAAAATCACGAGTCTGTACCAACCGCACATAATTTGTCAATTTTATATTAGAAAATGTTGATTTTGGTGGCTGATTACCTCCAATAAATTGACAAACCTCTGCAATAGTTAATTTAGCATTATTCATACAATAATCCTTTTAATTGTTTCTGAATTTTTTGATCAAGCGTATTTCCTTCTGCAAAAAGACCTGCCAAATTATTTTCAAAAGTCTGCATTTTATTTCCAAATTCTTCCGCTGTTATTTCTATATATTCAATTTTCACTTCAAAATATTGCCCTGCAGAAAAAGAATAATTCTTGGCTTCAATCTCTTCTTTACTTACCACAACAGACAAATCTTCTATCGCTTCCTTTTGATTAAATGTAGAAATAATTTTATCTTCTTCCGCTGTGCTTAAAACTGTTCGTTGGTTTTTGCCTTCTTTTATGGTATCGCCCAATTTAGAAGCATCCATCAAAACTATATGTTGGTTGTCGGTTTTCTTGTCTAAAAACAGAACAGAAACATTAGTTCCAGTGCTTGCAAAAATATTACTTGGCATACTTACCACACCACGCAGCCAACCATTGGTAATCAATCTTTCGCGGATCTTTTTTTCAATTCCCTTCTGCGCAGTGATAAATCCGGTGGGAACAACAATAGCTGCTTTTCCGTTTTCACTTAAAGTATGCATAATATGCTGAATGAACAATAGATAAATCTCCATTTTATCTTTATCTTTTGCTTTGATTTTAGGAATTCCCGCAAAAAATCTTTGTTTAAATATATCTTTCCCCAAATCTCCGTGAAAATCTGAAAAATCTAACTTAAAAGGCGGATTAGAAACAATGTAATCAAACTTTGAATCTAAATAAGACGGTTGCGCAATGGTATTGGTTTTAATGATATTTGGGATAGAATGCGTGAGATTGTTCAACACCAAATTCAACCTCAACATATTGCTGGATTTCTGGGAAATATCTTCGGAATAAATGGTGCAATTTTCTTCGCCAATTTCGTGGGCAAGACTCATCAACAATGTTCCCGAACCTGCACTTGGATCATAGCATTTCACGCCTTTCACCGGATTTGGCACCATAATCTTCGCCATTATTCTCGCAACTGCGTGTGGTGTGTAATATTCTGCATATTTTCCACCAGAATCGGTATTGTAATCTTTAATTAAATATTCGAAAATAGTCGCAAAAAAATCATATTTCTGCTTAAACATTTCTTCAAAACTAAATTCAAATAATTTGTTGATCAACGCTTTACAAAAAGCATCGCGTTGCGAACTGTCGGAAATAAAGTTGCTTAATTCATCAAACAAAATATCTTTTGCTCCGGTAGAAGATTTTACAGAAAATACATCTGCATTTTCTATACTTATTTGCCGAAGTGTATCATCAAATAATTTTGCAAAGTCGCCACTGTTTTGTGCACCGTGCAAATGCGACATCAAATGTTCTGGCTGCAATCTTGGAATATTGGGATCTAATGAAGCCAACAAAAATTGATATTCTCCTTCTGGCAAATCTTTCAATGCCTGAGAAAAATTCTTTTCATCGTTTACCAATGAAGGTTTTTCTAATTTTACGGCATATCGAAATTTATCATTCAAGAATTTGTAAAGAAAAACCTGGGTGATGATTTTAAATTCGTTGCCATCATTTCCCAAACCGTAGTTGGCGCAAACACTTTTTAAACCATCAATTAATTGTTTGGTTTTGGTGATGAAATTAATATCGTCTGTCATTTATATTTTTATATTTAATTATATTTATCATATCCGGCTTCTGCTGGCTTCGACTACGCTCAGCTACCAGTAGAAGACTTTCCATTTTTCGCTGCGGTGACTGAGCGCAGTCGAAGTTCCTTTGGCTTCGGCTTCGCTCAGCCACCAATAGAAGACTTTCCATTTTTCGCCGCGGTGACTGAGCGCAGTCGAAGGCACATTCTCTGGCTTAGGCTTCGCTCAGCTACCAGTAGAAGACTTTCCATTTTTCGCCGCGGTGACTGAGCGCAGTCGAAGGCATCGCAGTCGAGGTCACTTTTTATTTTTATAATGAGATTCATTCATGCACTCTGCTGCTTTCTTTAATTCTTCATCCCAGCCATTCATCAATGCTTCTTTCTTTTTTCTACTCCATCCTTGAATTTGTTTTTCTCTAAAAAAAGCTTCATCAATTCTTGGATATTCCTCGTAATAAATCAATTTTACAGGCAAGTGCTTTCTTGTATGGTTAGCACCTTCACCAGCTTGGTGTTGCTGAAGTCGTGTATCCAGATCTATGGTGCTTCCTGTGTAATAAGAACCATCAGAGCATAGCAATATGTATGTATAGCCTTTCATTTATTATTCATTTTTCTTACGGTGACTGAGCGCAGCCGAAGTCCCGTTCTATTGCTTCGACTTCGCTCAGCCTCCGTGGATACTTTGGTGACTGAGCGCAGCCGAAGTCTTATTGATATTGATATTGTTGCAAATATTCCGTTGCAATCAGATTATTAATGGTTTCTGTGGTAGGATAATCCAACGGAATATTTTCATTGGTTTTAAATTCTTTTACCACCAACTGCATCAGATAGCGTTTAAAATACGCCTCATTATTTCGCAAATCATCTTGATTGATCAGTTTTTCATCCACCTGATTTTTCACTTGCATCAACGCACGATGAAGTTGCGATTCTTTAGCATTTAAAGTTTGCTTCTCGGTCAATCGTTTGTGAATACGAGAATATTTTTCGTCGTTTTCATATTTGGCTTTTAGTAAAGCATTTTTGCGGTTGAGTTCTTTGGCTTTATCGTAGATTTTTTGCAACAAATGCATATTTGCTATCATATCTTCTTGGGTAACTTCGCTCAAATTTTTCTTTTTAAAAAGCCGTTCCAGTTCTTCACGCAGAGTTACAAAGTGCAAATCCTTTTGATCAAAATTATGTTGTAAAGATTCTCTGGCTTTTCTTAAAATATTTTTAAATTCATCTGCAAGAACAAGTTCGCTTTCATCAATTTTTATAAATTGAAAAATAATATCTTCTAAAGCCGTATTCAATAGGTTTTTAGAATTTTCTGCATTGCCAATACTTTCTACAAAATTGAGATTATCTACCCGATTTTGAGCAATAAGCAATAAACCATTTAGCACATTAAAATCTTCAATTCCATGCAATGCATCATAGCCATTTACCGCAATAATGTTTTTGAGTTCTTTTGCAGTTCTTAAGGCTTTTATTAAACGTAAAAGTTCTGTTTTATCTGTTAATTGCTCAATCTGCTGCGAGAAAAGTTCTCTATTTTCTGTATTGTAATGAAATAAGGTTTCTTTAATTTCTTTTAATTCGTCTTTTATTTCCTGCTCGGTTTTAAAAAGGTAAGAATACATTTCCATCTCATTGCCCAACTGATTCTGTAATTCATCAAAATACATTTTGTTGGTGCGGTCAAATGCTTTAGAAATATCTGCGAAATCTACCACATAACCGTATTTGTAATCTTTGTACGGACGATTAACCCGCGTTAAAGTTTGCAGTAAATTATGATCTTGAATAACTCTGGCTAAATATAATTTTTTTAACCTTTTAGAATCAAAACCAGTGAGCAACATATTGTAAACAAAAAGCAAATCTACCTTTGATTTTTTGTAAGCACTAATCAAATCTTTGCGTATTGTTTTATCATTTTCATCGTGAAGAATGAGTGCTGCCGTTAATTTTGGTTTTTCGTCTTTGCCATATTTCGGTCGAGATTCTGCAACCATCAGCAAACTTGCATCGGTTTCCTGTTCGCCATATTGCTCTTCAAACAAGCGGAATAATTCTTTTGCTTGTGGCGCAGAATCACAAACGACCATTCCACCTAAAGAAGTATCTTGATTATCTCGCCTGAACTGAATTAAATCTTTGGTAATATAGTCTAAAAGTGGTTCTGCAAATTTAGGATCTGCATAAATTTCTTTTGCAGTAACATCACCTTTCAGCACTTTAATTTTATTCATCACTTCCTTCATCTGAAATTTGAAACTTCCTTCAATTTCTTCCCGAATTAAGCGTAAAGTATAGCCATCTGCAATAGAACTGTTATAATAATATTTATGAAAATAATTTCCAAAAAGCATTTTGGAATCGTAATCTTTTGCAACTTCACGCAGTAATGGTGTTCCCGTTAATGCAATGATAACGGCATTTCTATCAGAATTAATGAGATTGGCTAAATAGTTTCCTTTCGGATTATAACTTCGGTGTGCTTCATCTAAAAAGAAAACACGCTGTGTATTAATATCATAATCTAATCGTTCAGTAGAAGTGGCATCTTCGCTAAATTTCTGGATATTAACCACTGTAATTTCTGGTACACCACTATCATTGTGAAGTGCGCCAACAATTTTTAAATCCTTTACAAAATCTTGTCGGGAATTTACTTTATTCACCTTTAAACCTCGATTAGAAAATTCGCCCGATGCTTGAATTAATAAATCCAAACGATCTACAATGAAATAGAATTTAGGGATGATCTGCTTTTTAGCAAAATAATCTGTTAAATGTTTAACATTAAAATAAGCCAGGGCGGTTTTTCCCGAACCTTGTGTATGCCAAATAATTCCTTTGTTCTGACCTTGTTCTAATTTTGTAGCGATAGCAATGGTAGCAAATATCTGCGGATAACGCATAATATGCTTTTGGTATTTCACTTTTCCTACTTGATCTTCTTGCACATAAGCAATCGCATATTGCAAAATAAATTGCAACCTTTCTTTACTTAGAAGTGAAGTTAAAATTCTATTGGTTGGCGTATCAATTTGTTTATTTACAATAAATTCTGGATTGTGTTTGATGACCAAAATATTATTATCCTTCAAAACCAAATTCTCTGTTTCCTCTGATAAAATCTTTAAAGTTTGAGTGACTGGATATTCTAAATCTTCTCTAAAATAATTGAAATTTACTTCATCGTAAGAAGGCGTTCCGTAAAATGCACCAAATATAGGATCTACAATTCCATCCTCATATTCCATATTATTGGAAAAAATAAGAAGTTGCGAAATATTTACAAATCTGCGGAAATTTTTATTTTTAAATCTTGTATTAATTCTATTTCTCTCCGCAATAACTCCTTCTTTATTATGCGGTTTCTTAACCTCAATAAAAGCAAGCGGTAAACCATTAATTAAAATGGTAATGTCTGGACGAAATTCTTCATCACCAGATTTGCAGGTGAGTTCTGTAGTAACATGAAATTTATTATTACTGAAATTCTCAAAATCGATTAATTTTATACCTGAAGTTGAAACCAATCTTTCATAAAAGGTTTTACCGAGATCTTCATAATCTAATTCTAAATTGATTTCATCCAATAGACGTTTGGCCTCATCTTCTTCAATGCCATTTATTCTACAAATTTGATGCAAAAAAATTGAAGGAAAAATATTATTCTCCTCTATCCTATTCTGATCTTTCAGCGAAATATATTCATACCCCAACTTCATCAAATGCAAAAGCGCAGGGATTTTGACACGGGAATCTTCAGTAAATTTCATTCAATGTGCGACTAATGTTTTAAAATTCAATATTTGATAGAGCCAATTTACAACAATAAAAAAAACAAGCATTACGGTTTCCCGTAAAAACAGTAAATAAAGTGAAATTTTCAATAAAATAGCTTTCCTAATCCCACCACCTTCCTCCCACCTTCGTTCGAGATTGCTTCGACAATCCTTTCCAAAAACCCCATTGTTTGGGGAGAAACCCGAAGATCTATCGAAGAATCCCGAAACAAAGCCTAAAATTTTAAAGGGTGAAAGCAGACAAAGCTGGACATCCATAGACAAAAAGCGCCACCGCTGGAAAATAGAAACCTAAGCTAGACCAACGAAGACAACAACAGACCAGCGCCACAAAAATAGGATGCCAAGGGAATTGTAAAGATGAAAATAGACAAGCAATGCCGCCAAAAGAAATGCGCTGAAATGACAAGATTTGCAAGCTGATAAACAGACAAATTTATGCTAAATAAGGACAGAGATAGAAAGTTTAGGAAGATGTAGTACACAGACTATCAGGTATTTGCATTTGATAAAAAGAGCTTCTATATTTGATCCCAGTTAACAATTTAAATTTTTTTTATGGCAACAATTAAGAAAGGAATCCTTGGTGGATTCAGTGGAACCGTAGGTACGGTAGTAGGCGCTTCTTGGCGCGGAATGGATATCATCCGAAGCAAACCAAAGGCTTCTGGTGGCAACCCAACAGCTCGGCAATTGCTGCAGCGGCAGAAATTTGCAATGGCAATTCGTTTTCAAAATTCTTTGCGAAAAATGCAAAGCCGTTTGTATGGCGAAAATGCCGGCGTGAAATCTCGGGTCAACCTTGCAGCCAGTTATTTGCTGAAGGAAGTAATTGCAGAGCAAAACGGACAAGCTGTTTTGATGATGGACAAAGTAATCGTAACGAAAGGTACGCTTACTGGGTTTCAAAATCTTGCGGTGGCTGTAGCAGCTGGGCAAACCTTGGATTTTACCTGGCAAGATAACAGCAACCAGGCATTGGCAAAGGAGACGGATATTTTTTGTACCGCAGTGTATGAAGAAGAATCTGGTGAGTTTGCTCTAAACGAAGGGCCAGAACAGCGGGATGCAAGTGCTGCTTCTGTGGTATTGCCTGCTATTTGGGTAGGGAAAACGCTGCATGTGTATGCATTTTTTCAAACGGTGGAACAAGATGCTGCTTGCAATTCCTATTATCTTGGCACGGTGATCTTGCAATAGCATTATCAATCTACTGACCAAGCACAAAAAAACCGCAGTATTTTTTTTACTGCGGTTTTTTTAGTTTTTGAAACTAGTCTTCGGAATAATCATTGCGTTCCATTAGCTTTTTTATAATCTCTGGATTGTAATATACTTTGCTGCCAATTGAGGTGTAGGGTAATTTGCCGCTACTTCTCCACCGCTGCAATGTTCTGGGGGTAACATTCAGCATTTTTGCCATATCAGAATTATCGTAATAGAAAGGGATTGTTTTCTTTTTCTCCTCTATTTCTTGCGTTGGTTTCTTTCTAAAAGTAAGTCGATTATTATCCATATTTCCGTCATTCATCATGATGCTGTTGTCTTCTTGTGTTTTTATAAAACGGCTGCTAAAAATTTTAAATTTAATAAAGCCGAACTCAATTTGATAGATACAATAATTTGCATTGGGCTAAAAATTTGTAAAACAGAAGATTAGCATCATTTGTTGAAGTCAAAAATAAACAATTGTTTTTCAGTAAACTAAAAGTTTTCCCCTATTGAAGGGATTTTAGCCCTAAAAGTTTTCCACAATCGCGCCAAAGCACGGTAAATACAAGACTTTTTATTGTACTTATGTTAAAAGCCCATGAATAACACATTGTCAATTAAACAAAAATACCAAAATGTCTTCTAGCAAAGGCTTGAACATTAAACAGCTTGATCCAAATTTAAATATAATAAAGGCAGAAGTGTAAGGAAGAAAAATAAAAAGATTGATATTTTCCCTATTTACCGAAATCTTTTGCTTGCAAAACCTTGGAAAAAGAAGGTACAATTGCATAAAATAGAACCTCTCGCTAAAAAAAAGGCTTGAAAAGAGCTTCTTACAAAGTGAAAATATTGTTTGAGAAGCAACCATTTTTATACCTTAAAAATAATGCTGCTTATTTTATTAAGTTGAATTTTCTTTGCTTTAGATCACCTATTTATAATGAAATTGTATATCGTTTTGAGAAATTTAAATATAGATGCGTTTTGAATTAACACCTTGGAGATAAAAAATGCAAAATTTTTTGGCTTATTTTAGAAATTGTTAATGATTATTAATTTCGCAACCAGACAATGCTGCTCATTTTTGTATAAAACATTTTCATCACCTATTTTTTATTAAATTGATGCTCGTCCAATGGCAACTGCAGGTAAATATTGCTTCGTTTAAACTTTGTATTTTATCAATTTTGATCGTATCTATTATATCTGAAATACTGCCTTTTAAGGTAAATTTTAATTCGTGAAAGTGATAATCGTTTACTTTACTTTCGACAATTTCAAAACCGTAGGAAATCAAAAGATTTACTAAGGATTCTACTGGTTTGCAAACTTCAATCTGATCTACTTTCATCATATTTCACTAGTAATTGAGCTGTTAAATTATTTTTAATGCTAACGATCACAAACTTGAAAAGTAAAATTCTACTCAACAAAACGGTTTTATTTTTTAAAAAAAAGTGGTGAAATTGAGGCTTTAAAACAAAGTTGCAGATTTTTCTCTATCTAGATTGATCGCTAGCAAAGCTGGATTGTAATTTGGAAAAGCAAACTCTTCTACAGATCTTTCTGACAACCAAGATTCTGAGGCTTTTTGCGTTAATACCAAAGGCATTCTATCTTTTGTATTGTGAATTTCGGACATCAATTCGTTGGCATTGGAGGTAACGATGGAAAAACTCGTGAGGATCTCGTTGGTGTTTTTATCTGTCCAGATATTGTAAATGCCTCCCAAAGCAAATGCTTGATTTCCATTATCCAATTGTATGAAGTATTTTTCTTTGTTTTTACCTTTGGAATCTAGCCATTTCCATTCATAAAAACCATTGACTAAAACAAGGCATCTGTTGGATATTGAATTTTTGAAACTCGGTTTTTCTGATAGCGTATCTATTCTGGCATTTAAAGTCATTTTTTGAGGACTTCTATCTTTTGCCCAAGATGGAATTAATCCCCAATCTCCCAAGATTGCCTCTTCCCTATTTTCATCAATGATTATAGGCATTTTGGGTTGAGAAAAACCATTTAGAAAATCTGAACCCTTGAATTCTGCATTCATTTCTACCCCAAAAGAATCTTTGATTTCTTTCTTAGTCAAATTGTTGGAAACGTAGTAGCACATAGCATTAGTAAAGTTTAATCGTTTTTAGTAAGATATCCACAACACCTTTTTGTATTGATGCGTTCTATCTCATTTTAAACTTGTGAAGTTAATAATTTTCCGTAAAACTTGATGCATCTATTCTTTGCGTAATCGATTATAATTCTCCTCGTTTTGTACTATCGACGAAGGAAGGTTTTCTTTGATCAATAATAAGATAACGTGTTGAATATTGAGAATTAAAAAGCTAGAATAATGAGTATTGATAACTTGTATTTCTATAATAAGCGATTACGCTTTTACTGCAATTTGAGGATGATTTTGTAGGAAGTTTAGTAGGATAAACACCGTTATGAACGAAAATTCACATAGACCAAAAACATTATATTTATCTAATAACAGCTTTGCTTTCAATTAATTAGCATTATTTTTTCTTAACCGATGAAAAAAAATTTAGAAACTCTAAAATCCCAAATTGCGCAAATCACCACTTTTTGCAAATATCTGTAAATTAATATATTACAATAAATTCCATCAAACTTTTTAGATTTTTTTGGCGAAGAATGCCTAATATTTTCAATTTTTGTAGTAGAACTACTACAAAGATTCTAGAAAATGTGTTTTATCTTTGAAATATCAAATCAGATAAACAATTTAACTAACAACAAAAACTTAGAAATTATGGCAGCTAACAATTCAAGAGGAGTTTTGAAATTCAACGGAGGATCAGAACAAAAAGTGTTAAAACTTAACTACAGTGTATCAAGATCAACAGACGTTTCTGGTCGTGTAGCTTCAGATCCAAGTAATGCTTTAATTAAAATTACGATTGAAGCAACAGAAGATGCGCACGTATTAGAAAGTTTATTAAACGGAAAATACAAACCAACAACTGGTGAAATTACCTTTAATAAATCTCATGAAGAAGGAACTTTGATCGCTTTGAAATGGAACAACGGATACGTAATCCAACATGAAGTAGCATTTGACGCAATTGACCAAGACAATATGTTGATTTCTTTCGTGGTAAGTGCAGAGCAAATTGATTACGGTACATCAGCTTACGAAGGAGTTTGGCCAGGGAAATAAGGAGTAAAATTCTTATTAATTCAAGGTTAATTTAATCTAAAAAATTCCCAATGGAGTTGCGATTTGCAGGTTTCGTTGGGATTTTTTGGTTTATTTGAAAAATTATCAATCGATTTTCAAAATTTAATCTTTATTTTTGAGAAACGAGATTCGAGAATTTATGATTTCTCTTTAGTAAATTCAATCATCAATCATCAATCATCAACCATCCACAATCAACAATCAACCATCTTTCATCATCAAAAATAAAATTATGGCAACAGCAAACGGCACAAAACCTACTTTTCAACCAGATAATAGTGCGAGTTCTATTTCTGCCAGTCAGGTTTTCGGGATCAATAGATTGGTGAAATTACTCATCGTGATAGAAGGTAAAGTAATCAAACATTACAAACACTTTAAACTAAGCCAAAATAGCAGCAAACACCACCGTTTTGAGATGATTTTGGCGCATGATTCTTTAGGTAACAGAGAGAATCACAATTTGGAATCTTCCAATGAATTTTTAGGTAAAAGAATTACCATCGTTCAAAAATATAAAGATATTCCAGATAGTCCGGAGAGAACTTTTGTAGGAGTAATCACAGAAGTGAGCTACACGCAGGAGCAAAGCGGTTTAGGAAATATTGTACTTTCAGGTTACAGTCCCACAATTTTGTTGGATGCTGCGCCACATACCCAAAGTTTTGGCGGCAAACAATCTGTGAATATGAGCATCATTGCCAATCAACTCATCAAAGAAGGCATCAAAGCTGGCTACTACGATATTCGCGTAGATGCCAATGATTATTCTGAAATTATTTACAGCGCGCAATACAACGAAACGCACTACAACTACCTCGCAAGAATGGCAGAAGCGTATGGCGAGCAGTTTTATTATGATGGCGAAGTTTTGCATTTTGGCAAATTGCCACCACAAAATCAAGCCTTAAAATTGGTCTATGGCAGCAATGTGAACGATATTAAAATCGAAATAAAAGCCGTGCATACAAAGCCTCAATTTTACGGCTACAACAGCAGTCAGCACGCAAAACTAACTTCTGGAACCACACCCGCAAAACACAAAAGTGATTTAGCGAGCATCGCCTACAAAAAAAATGATTCTGAAAGCGGAATTTTCCGCACACCAGCTTTACAAATAGCCCCAATCCGCGCCACCACAGACAAAGATGTGGTGAATTCTCAAATGAGTGCAGCCGGAAGCAAAGCCGTGGAGGTTTTGAATGTGAGCGGAACTACGAGCATTCCATTTTTGTATCCAGGTTGCGTGGTAGATCTGGAAATGCGCAAAGAAGACAGCAACAAAACGAGTTATTTCACCAGATTAATGATTGTAGAAACCACGCATGATGTGGATACTTTGGGACATTATGCAGGAACTTTCAAAGCGATTGCAAGTGATACAGGTTTTCTACCAACGCCGGAATTTACACAACCAATTGCCCAACCACAAATGGCAACGGTAATCTCGAACTCAGATCCGCAAGGTCAAGGCAGAATCACGGTAAAATTTGATTGGCAATTGCATGACACGACAGATTTCATAAGAATGATGAGTCCCGATGCAGGTGGAACAGACCAAGTTTCCCAAAACCGTGGTTATGTTGCCATCCCAGAAGTTGGCGATCAGGTGATGGTTGGTTTTGTACATAATCATCCGGATCGTCCTTTTGTAATGGGTGGCATGTTTCATGGGAAAGTTGGTTTGGGTGGTGGCGCGAGCAATCGTGTGAAATCCATCATGACGAGAAGTGGACATAAAGTAATTTTCACGGAAGATGAAAGCATTATCATCACAGATAAATCTGGAAATGAGATACATTTAGATACCACTGGAAGCAATATCAATATTACAGCACCGGAAACAATGACGCTGAATTGCAAGAATATGAACATCAATGTGGGTGAGAATATGACTACGAATGTGGGAATGAATGCCAGTGAAATGATTGGAATGAATAACAGTCAAAATATAGGTATGAATTCTACGCAGAATATTGGAGCAATGAAAATGACTTCTGTGATGGGCGATGCAAGTATGTTTATTACCGGAAAACTAATGGAAATGATTGAAGGTGATGTGCATAGTGAGACGAAGATGGAGAGAAATGAAGTGAGTGAAGGCAAAGTAACGGTACAAACTAAAGAAAATTATGAGCATCATTCTGATAAAGAAGTAAAAAATAGCAGTGCTGAAAAAGGGAATAATTATTAAATATTTTAATAATGAGTAGAACACGAATAGTTAAAGGAAGCGTTACAAAAATTGTTGGAAAGAGCTATAAAATATACTCGAAAGAAAATATTGAAAATTATTCTGCAAAAAAGATAATTCAAGTTGGGAAAGAAGGTGGTGTTTTGTATGGAGAGCCAGAAACACCACCTGAAATTCCTATAGTCTATGGTGAGGCACCAATATTAAAAGGAGAAGTAATTTTTTGTAATGGTTTCCATAGTGGAACTGGAGGTGCAATAGATGCAGCTTTTAACGTAACTGTAGGAATGGAAGAAAAACCATGGTATCTATCAGATGGGGAAAATACGCATCACAAATCTGGAGAAGATAATTCAGATCTTCATCCATCCGATTTAGATAAAGATATTATGAATTCTTCCGATATTTTGGAAGCTGAAGGAAAGCCACAGGAAGAATATGTTTTGGGATTTGATTGGAAAAAAATTCCTATTACCGGTGGCGCTACAATAAAGAAGAAAGACACATCCTATAAGGAAGCGCTCAAAAAATTTAAAGGATATTGGAATGATTATAGAAATTTTGGGGAAACTGCAGACTTATATACAACATATTTCAATGCGGAAAAAAGAGACAGTTATATAAATGGTTCTCACGGTATGGGTTCGCCTGCTTGGGAAAGAGAGTGCCACGCCATAACACTTGGATATCATTGGGCAGTAAAAAACTGGAAATTAAAAACAAAAGAAGAAGTAGAGAAGGAGAAAGAAAAAAATCCCAATGCAGAGAGCTATTCTCCAGCATATCGTCCACTTACATTTGTAGGGCATAGCGAGGGAGCTGCTGTAGCTGTTGGTGCATGTATTGGCGCAATGTATTATGCCGCTGAGAGAGGTTGGGAGGAAATGGCAGTGAATCTAGTATTATTGGGAATCCACCAACCAGTTTCTTTATGGTCTGAAGAAAAATATGATAAAAACCGAGAACAAGTTGGTAAATATATGACTGACTATAACACCTATAAATGGTTTAAAACTGAAGTTTTGGAAGTTGGCGGCAATTCTCCTCGAATATTACAAGAAATTTATAATACAGCTACCAAAGTAGAACATGCTATAACACCTTTTGCACCAGCATTAGCACATGTATATACCCAAGATAGAAACAAGCATAAGTATGGTATTGATGAATGGACTGCACAAATATTAGGAACAGACGGATGGAACAAACTTAAAAAAAGAGCTGTGCAATTTACTTTTTCTAATGATAGAGCAGACACTGTGATGATTGATGGGGACATTCCGGGAATAGCAAATGCCAATGGTAGTGAAGATGATTCTACCTTATTTGGTTGGAAAAATTGGACTGTATTCAGCATGAAAGGTGGTTTAACACCAAATAGTGATTATACAATAAACATAACTGGCTATGACAAAGGATGTCTGAATACCAGAATTTTAGTAAATAAGCAAAACCCTGAAAATGTAACTTACTTAAAAACCACCTATTCTAGTTGGTGTGAAGAATTTTGCAAATATCATGAAATATTTAAGAAAAAAGCAGTTGGTTATGAAATAAAATATAAAGAAGAATGGGAAACTGGTGAAGTCTATATAAAGGAAGAAAATATTCTATTATTTGCAGATAAAGCAATGGAGTATGCAAAAGTGGCAGATTCTCATACGGAAATGATGGCAAGGTATGTGTGGATGCACCATGTAGAATTGGAAGCACACTTTGCACCGGTAGGGTATATAAACCGCCCAGAGATCTTTAATCTACCAGATGGTAAAACCCGAAACCCAGATTGGCCTATGGAAAATGGTCGTACTATTTGGGACAGAATATTGAAAGCAAGCGAGGATAATGATAGATTATTTTATCGAGTTGATTATGATATTAAATATTTTAATCGAATTTATAATGATAAATCAAAAGATAGTATTTCAGAAGATTATAAAAAAATTCAAAATGAATTCAAATTCAAAAAGGAGTTTGAAGCAAATTATGTAAAAAATCTGGGAGCAACTAGATTAATTAACCCAAAAATAGCATTCAATACCGAAGTAGAAAAATGGGTAAATATCGCAAAATTAGAACTTAACCGCCAGGACGAAGAAGCAAGGAAAGAAAAACGAAAATTAGAAAGAGAATGGGAAAAAGCAACAAATCCATGGCCAGTTGGTCCAAAATATTAAATACGAAATGTAGTTTTTTAATTATAATATTAATCTTATTATGCTCTTGTGAGAAGAAGGAAAAAAATGATAAGTACGGACATATTCCGTTTCTTCATCAATTAAAAGAAACGAAGAATTATCAAGTGGTAGAAATTGTGAAAGGAAGCGAACCTTTGTGGGACAGTATAAATAAAGAATTCATTATTACAGGTGGAATTTACTATAAGTACAATAAAGGTGGAAAATTTAAAGACTCAATGAATAGATACAGTTTGTTTGATCTCAATGATAGTTTTACATATAGAGGAGACCAATATAATTTTTGGTTAGAAAATGGTGATAGAATTAAAAGATATTTTATTGATATAACTCCAGATGTCCCACCAAAAGATGCTGATACGATGTTATACAGAAAGAAACATATTGAATTTTATAACAAAGCATCTATTGTTAAATATAGCAGTGTGAATCTCTATTATTTTTATAAAAATGAATGGTATAGAATGAGTAGGTGGCGACATGGTTGGATAAATAAAAACTACCCCGAAAAACTGTCACCACTACGTTTAATATCTATGCGATTAAACCCTAATCCGCCAGATTATGTAAAACAATTTTATGTACCAAGAAAAAAAGTAGGTTCCATAAGCGATGCAATTGGCGCACCCAAAGACTTTACTTTGGGAACTTACATTATCAGGGTAGGTCTTCCCGGTGGAGATTCATTGGTTTATCGGCGTTTTGGAGATGGATTGGGAAATCTCTCCACCTTTTACCAAAGACCAACATCCGAAGGTGGAAATGATAGCATTATATTTATAGAACAAGATTATCATAACAATAAAATGATAGATGGCGGTACCTATTTCAGCCATGGTGGTCTATTTATGATAAGGCCAAAAAAGAAATGAAGAAATTTTTATTTATACTATTGGCAATCATTTTAGAAATATTTGCCACGTTCCTATTGTTTTTACATTTAGCATATTCCACTCCTTCAAAATCAGGCCCAGGTAGCGTTATGGAAGGTTTTGGAGGTTTATTTTTAGTCCTTGTAGAGTTAGTAGCGTTTAATATATTTTACATAATAGTTATTGTAGTCTTATACCGTTTCATTTTTTATAAAAAGCAAATGAAATAGACCATTTTAAGCGTATATACCGGGAGTCAATGATTGAAATTGGCACAGACCAAGTTTCTCAAAACCGTGGTTATGTAGCAATTCCCGAAGTTGGCGATCAAGTGATGGTTGGTTTTGTACATAATCATCCGGATCGTCCTTTTGTAATGGGTGGCATGTTTCATGGGAAAGTTGGTTTGGGTGGTGGCGCGAGCAATCGTGTGAAATCTATCCAAACCCGAAGTGGACACCGCATTATTTTTACAGAAGATGAAAGCATCATTATCACAGATAAATCTGGAAATGAAATTCACTTGGATACCACAGGAAGCAATATTAATATTACTGCACCAGAAACAATGACTCTGAATTGCAAGAATATGAATATCAATGTGGGTGAGAATATGACTACGAATGTGGGAATGAATGCCAGTGAAATGATTGGAATGAATAACAGTCAAAATATAGGTATGAATTCTACACAGAATATTGGAGCTATGAAAATGACTTCTGTTATGGGCGATGCAAGTATGTTTATTACAGGAAAACTAATGGAAATGATTGAAGGTGATGTGCATAGTGAGACGAAGATGGAGAGGAATGAAGTGAGTGAAGGCAAAGTAACGGTACAAACTAAAGAAAATTATGAGCATCATTCTGATAAAGAAGTAAAAAATAGCAGTGCTGAAAAAGGGAATAATTATTAAATATTTTAATAATGAGCAGAACACGAATAGTTAAAGGAAACGTAACAAAAATTGTAGGGAAAAGTTATAAAATATATTCGAAGGAAAATATTGAGAATTATTCCGCAAAAAAGATAATTCAAGTTGGGAAAGAAGGTGGTGTTTTGTATGAAGAGCCAGAAACACCACCTGAAACGCCCTATAATGATGAACCAGATTTTGATATTGAACTATAATTAATTGAAGATGACTTTGTACCACTTGGAATTCCAAATTATAAAGGTGAACCAGAAAATGACAAAATTAAATTTAAATTAATTATAACAGGTAACGGCGTTAATCAATGGGATTTAAATATAAAATCTGGAGATATATTGATCTACGAATTATTTTCCAGTTCTAGAGAAATAGAAGAAGTTGTAATAATAAGTAAAAGGCAGAAAGTTTCACCATCAAATTCTGAAGAACCAATATCCCCAATTAAAAGATTTTGGCCACAAGGAGAATATATTGTTTCATGGGATGGTTTTGATATCAATAACATTTACGATAGCGCATTAATGAAAAGTGAAAACGGGCTCAATGTAAGCGTTACTGGTCAGGCAGAATTCAAGAAAAAAAGTTTTGCAATAGAAAAACCTATAAAGTTTACGCATAAAAAGGTAGATTGGGTAGATGTAAAAATAGATGGTAATAATTTAAAAATTGAAACCACTTTGCGAGTCAATTTAAAAGATGGTGGCGAAGAGGGGTTGGACTGCAGAACCAGAGACATTGATCCAGATCCAAAAATTCGAGTTCCTTTGAAGGAATGTGATTGGGACAAGATACCATCTACCTCGATAATCGCTGGCAAACCAATTATCAAAACGAGAACAAAAAGTTTTGCAGATCTTGAAAAATTAGCGATTGATGGGCTTAATTATCATTGGGGGAGAAATAAAAACCATGCAGAAGCAAAAGATGTGAAAATTGCAGATGATTCCTATGAAGTTTTTATTAATACAGTAAATACTACAGAAAAAACGATGGATGATGTTGACTTATTATATAACACAAACTATTTCTGGGGAAGGTCTAATAACCCTGGTTGTGTAAGTGGATTTAAGTCTTTTTTAGCAAACCTTGCACAATATATACCTTACGTTCCGTTAAGTGAAACAATATACTATAACATAGGATATGTAAATAATGTTTATAAAGCAGAGTCACATTTTTTATTTAAAGAATCATGGTTTTATATTGATAATGTACCTTTATATAAAAATGGAAAAAGCAAAGTGGATATGGAATATGCATATACTTGTGCTCACGAAATAGGGCATACTTTATTACGATCTTATTCTGAAGGTGGAGGTGGTAGTGCTGATTATTCATATAAGCATAAAGGAAGTTCTGGATATTCTGATACAAAGCCTTTAAGTGAAGGAGGCGTTAGTTATCCAACAGAAGGAGGAGAGATAGATTTAATGAAATATTATAATAATTCTCCTCGAAATTTTCTTGATTATGATTATGAAAGAATTGTTGCAGAGGATAAAGATGTTCTTGGATTGATATGGCTAACTAAATTAAAAACATATGAAAATCAATATTTTTAAACTAAACATGGTTTTTTTATTTTTTGTGGGATGTACACCATCTTTAAAAAATAATTATTCTGGTTATATTTATTATAAGGATAAACCTTTAAAAAAAATTAAGATTGTAGAATCTAGTTCGAATAATTATACATATACTAATGATGAAGGATATTTTTATCTAAAAAGGAGAAGTACAAAATTTGTAAATGAACTAATAATTCAACACGGCATAGAAATCGATACTGTTAATTTAGCCAGTAAATCAGGTGCAGACAGCAAAATTAATTTCCTTTTTCTTACCTCCAAAATAGATACTCTTGATTTGTATAGAGAACGCATTTTTAAAAAGCAAAGTTCTAATAATTGAAGGAATTTTAGAGTAGAAAAAGTGGTGATTGATTGTTTAAATTATCATTGGGGGAGAAATAAACCATGCAGAAGCAAAAGATGTAAAAATTGCAGATGATTCCTATGAAGTTTTCATTAATACAGTAAATACTACAGAAAAAACGATGGATGATGTAAGTCTTGTTTATAACACAAATGGTAAATGGATGCGTTCTGGAAATCCAGGTACAGCAACGCTAAACCCTATTTCTTGGATAGGGAATTTAGTTTCGAGAGAAGCAATTTGTTATAATGTGGGATATATAAAATTTTCTAATGGATGGGGATTTACTTATGATTACAATGAAGACATTAAATTTAAATTTACATCTGCTCACGAAATAGGTCATGAAATATTAAAATCTTATGATATTACTGCATATTCGTATGGACACAAAGGAAGCGTACATGTTATAACTCAAAGTATGAAAGATAATTCAAGTTCGTATTCAACATCTGGCGAAATAGATATTATGCCATATTATCCAAATGATCCCCCATTGGCTTTATATGACAAATATGCTGCAGCAGAAAAAGATGTTTTAGGTTTAATATGGCTTAGTAAAATTAAAATATTGAGTATGTTACTTGTCTTTATATTAATTAATTCCTGTAAGAATAATAATTCAAAAAAAATCAATAGAGAGATCGTCGATTATTATAATGGAATTGTAGTAGATCAAAATCATATTCCAATTGAAGGCGTAAAAGTAATGTTACATGGTGAAAAAATCGATAATCAAATAAATGGAAATTTAGAAATACTAACTACTATCACTAACAAAAAAGGATATTTTGCAATAAAAGATAGTACAATTGAGTCCCAGCACATTTTAAGAGTGCAATCAGAATCCAGAAAACTAATTTTTGCTAAAAAAGGATATTTAATAGATACTGTATCTACAAAAACCAGTTCCTCAAATTATAAACCAAGCTTTGATGCTTTTGATGGATTATATTTCATTTTTAAGATTCCTGATACAATGACTTTACGTAAAGTTCAACTTTCTAAATAAAACGTAACGCATGATTTAATTATAAATGAAGTATTCTAATGCGTTACTGGTCAGGCAGAATTCAAGAAAAAAAGTTTTGCAATTGAAAAACCCATAAAGTTTACGCATAAAAACGTAGATTGGGTAGATGTAAAAATAGATGGTAATAATTTTAAAATTGAAACCACTTTGCGCGTAAATTTAAAAGATGGTGGCGAAAATGGGTTGGACTGCAGAAAAAGATGTTTTAGGTCTGATATGGCTTACCAAAATTGAAATTAAATGAAGAAAAATATTGTTTTTTTATTAGTTTGCTCTATCGTGCTTTCTTGTGTAAATGATGTTAGGAGAATATTTATGGAGAATCGTATATTTGATCGAGCAGACTTTGATAAAGTAGTGAAATATAGCAGTGCTGTAAAAAGGAATAATTATTAAAAAATTATATAATGAGTAGAACACGAATAGTAAAAGGAAATATAACAAAGATTGTAGGAAAGAGCTATAAAATATACTCGAAAGAAAATATTGAAAATTATTCTGCAAAAAAGATAATTCAAGTTGGGAAAGAAGGTGGTGTTTTGTATGGAGAACCAGAAAAATTTGTTCCAAAAGAAGCAGAAATAATTGAGAGTGAATACAAACTAGAAAGTCTTTATGTTCATAATCATATAAAATCTGTGGCAAATGAAATGGTACAAAAATTCAATGCTGATAATTCTGGAATAATATATTCATTATACAAAGATATTGCAGAGGGAAAAATTGTCAATCCATCCATAAAGGTTACAAAATCTTTACATTCATCTAAGGCGAAATATGATGAAAAAACAGATGAAATTTTAGTCTGGGAAGGACAACTTACCAATATAGAAAACAGCAACGATCGGAAAATAAAATTAATCTCTTGGCTTACCGAAGCATACGGTAATTACATTGATTTTAAGGTGAGAGATAAATTATCAATTAAAGATAATTTGGATGTTTATGATTACGACCTCTTCCAATTTGATGCGGCGGGAGAATCTAACGTCGAAATTGGTACATTAGAATCTCCTACTTTTAATGGTGCTTTAAATATTAATTTTCCTAAAATGGAAAGTGAAGAAGTAATGGGAAATTCACACCCAGAATATAGAAGAGATTCTAAAGCGAGAGGAGGACCAAATGCGGGAGATTATGATGAAATGTATTTTCCTGATCCACCTAATCCTCCACCTACAAATGGCGGACCAGGAGATCCACCGTTTAATATTGGTTTAAAATTTAGTTTCAGCTTGGGTGGCGGTTTTTCTGCGAGTTTGTATGCAGGTATTTCCAAACAAATAAAAGTAGGAAATGATTTTGGATTGATGCCAAGTTTTACTGCAGCGGCAACCTATTATGGAAACGGAACACCGGGAACTTCCCCATTAAGCCCTAATTTATTTACATTAAGTGGCACACCATCTCTTACTTTAGGCTACAAAACAGGAAATTCTATGAATATGAATTTATTTAATGATTTTTCTGGATCTGGTGTTAATAATCCTTATGAATATGCTTTTACGCTAGGGCAAGTTGGAGTTTTAAGTTCTGGAAGAGTAACCAGTGAGTATGATATAGATGGGAATAGAATCAAAGATCCCTATAATTCTCACGATAGACCAAACCGCAATCAGATTTTAGGTGCAGCATCTATAAAAATAGGAAATTTTATGATTTCTTCTTACAATGATATTTATAAACTGCCTTTGTTTTTGGGTATGGATTCTGATCAATATTGGTCTGCAGGTGTAAATATGAAAGCCAGAATAAGTGATAATATAGATATGGCGTATGCTTTTGATCTGTATTATGGGAAATCTAATAATAAAAACACATATAATTTGGATAAAAATATAGGCGGACAAAATTATGATACCCAACGTTTGTTTGATGTTTTACTAAACCGTGGACAAGAAAGTTTTTCATTCACAGATGCCAATGGAAACTTCAATAAAACCACGAAGGTTGGATATGGTACATTTTGGCCTTCCAACGCTATGCACAATGCAATACCGTTTCCTGATATACCAGAAAGACCAAAAGAACCTATCAAAGACGACTTTAAAGATGATGAAAAATTTAAATTAAGTGTTCTAAAGTACAAGAAAGATTTAGGGAAATATAATCTTGATATGATTAATTATGAAGAAACCAGCTTACTAAAATTTAGTCCAACATTCCACCATTTATTTGTGGTTTATAAAGAAGGTTCTAAAGAAGTTGATTTGGAAAGGTTAAATACCTATATGAATGCACCTTTATCAAATAAAAAGTTACAAGATTTAAAAATAGATTTGGATCCTCAAATAAATAATATAAATGATAAATAAAGCGATTATATACATTGTATGTTTTATTTTTATTGGTTGTAAAAGTCAAAAAATCAGCAGTAATAATAGTGGTGATTTAGATTCTTTTAAAAAGTATTTAATGGATCGAAAAATAGATATAGACACCTTAAATACTGCTAAAAATGGCAATTATACTGCATATTATTTAGAGTTTTTAGACTACGAATTAAAACAAAAACTTAAGAAAAACACCCATTTAAAGATAAACGAAGTTTATGCTTACTACAGAAATAATGGAACAGTAAGTTTTAGTGTTTTTTCTGACGAAGGAAATGAGTGCGTTGCAACGCAAGATATTGGTGGAGAATATTTATCTATTCCCAACGATGGTAAAATAAAAATAATAAAACCTATCAAAGCTACGTTTTTTAGATTTTTTGAAGTTGATAATGAAATTTTAAAAGTGAAAAAATGGTACAACAGTCCTTCTAAAGAATGGTACGAAGATCAGAATGGAGTTATAGAAAATGATATTATACATTACACTACCTATTACTTCAGTAAAAAATATAAGTATGAAAAAAAATTGCTTGCAACTACTAATAAAATGAATGAAAAAATAGTATACCAACCAAATTTAAAAGCAGTAAAATATAAAAACGACAACAATACTTATTTTATTATCACTGGAGAATTTAATGTAAAAAAATAGCGATGCAGGGAAACGAATCAAGTTTCCCCTAATCGTGGTTATCTTCCAATTCTCAAAGTTGGCTATTAATTCCCTAACATTGAGTTACAAGAATAAGAAGTTTAATGTGTAGGATATTGCAAAAAATAAATTATTGCACCATTTTCTGCCGTGGCAAACCAATATCTTTTTCAGAAGGATAAGGCGATCTAGACGTCATGCTCACATCTTCTTTGATATTTTTGTGCACATCAAAAGATTTTTCTGTGGTGCTAGAATATCTAGGATCTGGAATAAAGGGCATTTTTGCCATTTTTAAAATTGTGAGCGTAGGAAAATGAAAATCTACTTCTACCAATCCCAATAGCAAATAACAACCACCACCTTGAAAAGGATAGGTTTTGAGATTATCTGGAAAATGTGCAGTATCAAAATATTCGCCTTCTGCATCTATCCAAGTGCCAAAAAACATGGTACCTTTTTTGGTAGGTACATGTTTTCTAGAGATAAGATAAGCCAACATTTTCACCTGCCTTTTGTGGTTTTTTGCTAAATCTTTTGCCATCACGCTGCCTCTATATTTGGTTTCTAAAAGATCAAACGGCGTACAAGAAACGGTGAACCCTAGAATCTCTATTTCATCAAAAGCATCTTCGAATTTATTTCTATTCAATTGCGGTAGATGATATTCTTTGATAGGCTCATCTAGCAATGAAAGCATTTTTAATTCTGGTTTGTAGGTAGACATTATCAACCTAGATTGTATTAAAAGCTCATTTTTTTGCTTGCCTGTAAACCTAAATGCACCAATGAAAATTAATATTTGCAAACTTTCTACACCAATTGGTACTCTTTTTATAAAATTTTCTAATGAAATATAATCACCATTTTTTTTCCTCTCTTCTATGATGAATTGCTCCAATCTTCCTTCTATTTTTTCAATATGCATCAAACCCAAATACACTTTTTTGCCATAAACGGTGGTTTCATATTCACTTTTGTTCACGCAAGGATTTTGTATCAATCCGCCAGACATTTTTGCTTCATGCACATAGACTTCTGTTCTATAAAAACCGCCTTGATTATTAATAACAGCAACCATAAATTCTATAGGATAGTAGACTTTTAAATACAAACTTTGGTAACTTTCTACCGCATAAGATGCAGAGTGAGATTTGCAAAAAGAATAGCCGGCAAAAGATTCTATCTGCCGATAAACTTCTTGTGAAAGTTGCTCTGGATGTCCTAAATTTTTGCAAGATTTAAAAAAATCATCTTTAATTTTTTGCAGTGCTTCCAAAGATCTTCCTTTCCCACTCATTGCTCTTCTCAAGATATCTCCGTCTGCCGCCGTTAAGCCACCAAAATGAAGGGCAATTTTTATCACATCTTCTTGGTAGACCATCACACCATACGTTTCGCCAAGTTGCTCTTCAAAAACTTTATGAAAATATTCAAATTGTGTTGGGTTGTTGTGCCGGAAGATATATTCCTTCATCATTCCACTTTTTGCTACACCTGGTCTTATAATGGAAGATGCAGCGACTAAAATTTTGTAATCTTCACATTTCAAGCGTCTTAAAAGTCCTCTCATGGCGGGACTTTCTATATAAAAACAGCCAATTGTTTTTCCTTTTCCTAAATTTTCATTTACGATGGCTTCATTTTTAGATAGACTCAAATCTCGGATATCTACCTCAATATTTCTATTTTTTTTGATGAGGTTTACAGCATCATTAATGCTTCCTATTCCTCGTTGCGAGAGAATATCAAATTTATCAAAGCCAATATCTTCCGCAACATGCATATCAAACTGAACGATGGGGAAACCTTTTGGTGGCATTTCTAAAGCCGTAAAATTGGTGATGGGTTCTTCCGAAATGATGATTCCACAAGAATGCATGCTTCTCTGGTTTGGAAATTTCTCTAGCAATAGACCATATTTATGAATGGTTTTTACTAAAGAATTTTCTTCATGTTCAGCAATTGGTTTTGTAGCCAGAGCATCCAATTCTTCCTTTGGCAAGCCGAAAACTTTTCCCAATTCCCGAAAGATAGATCTGTATTTGAATTCTACATTGGTACCACAAAAAGCTACATGCTCTTTTCCATATTTATCAAAAATATATTGCAAAATGGTATCTCTATCTTGCCAACTCCAATCGATATCAAAATCTGGTGGACTTTTTCGGTTTACATTTAAAAATCTTTCAAAATAAAGATCCAATTCTATGGGGCAAATATTGGTGATTCCCAAACAATAACTGATGATGCTATTTGCGCCAGAACCACGGCCAACATGCATTAAACCTATGCTATTGCTGTATTGCACTATATCCCAAGTAATGAGAAAATAGCCACAAAAAGAGAGGTCTTTAATTACTTTTAGTTCTTTTTCTACTCTTTCCAAAGCCACCAAATCATCTTTTGGATATATTTTTTCTAAACCTTCCAAAGCTAATTTTTTTAAAAGTTTGAAATCATTTTCAGTATTATCTGTAAAGTTTTTCTTGTTTTTTGGCGTAGAAAAATCAAATTGATAATTACAGGTTTCAAAAATTTGTTGGGTATTTTCTATAATCTGGTTGTAAAATTTAAAATAAAAAACAACTTCTGCTTCTGGTTTCAAAGTTTCGGTATTTTTGCAAATATCAAAATCCCTCAGTTGTGATAAAAGCACATTGTTATCTATCGCTCTTAATATTTTGTGAAGGTTGAATTGGTTTTTTGTTCGGAAAGTGACTGGACTTAAAATAAGCATTTTGTGAAATAAATTTTTCCACTTTACACTGATGAGTTGGTTGATTTGCTCTGGTTTTACCCCAATAAATTCGTGATCTGAAAGCTTTTCTGGTACATTTTCTATAGGATAAATTACATACACATTTTCAAAATCTGGATTTTGTTTTGGTAAGGGTAAATTTTCACAATTTACTTTGGTTAGCAGTTTATTTATTTCGGCAATTCCTGTAGCATTTTTGGCTAAGGTAATGTAATACAATTCGTTATCATTGCGAATATCTACACCTACCAAAGGTTTTATATTATTTTCTAAACACAATTTATAAAATTCATAAATACCTGTAATGGTATTAATATCCGTAAGTGCGAGGGTTTTTATGTTTAAATAGACCGCTTGCTTCACCAAATCCTCTATGGAAATGGTGCCGTAGCGTAAACTGTGGAAAGAATGGCAGTTGAGAAACATACTATTTTAATTTATTAAATATCCAGACGCTTTGCCCACAGCATTTTTTCCAAATCTGGTCTTAATTTTATCCATCGTTTGGTATAAATTGATGAGTTCTTCGGTATCTTCAAAAAGATCCATTTGATGATTGCCATGTACCAAACCAGAAAACTTAATCCCGATAAGCCTTATTCTCATTCTTCGGGTATATAATTTGTGAAACAATCCGAAAGCATATTTCAGCAAAGTGTGGTCTGCTGCTGTATAAGAGATTTTGCATTGTTTGGTTTCGGTATCAAAATTGGCATATCTAATTTTCACCGTAACGGTAGATGTCAACCATTTTTCATTTCTCAATTGAAAAGAAAGTTGCTCTACCATACCAGAAATTAAATTTTTGATGGCTTCTATATCAATAGTATCATTAGAAAATGTATGATCTGATGAAATAGATTTCCGCTCGGAATAAGGAATTACAGGATTTTCGTCTATTCCATTGGCTTTTTTCCAAAGTTCGTTTCCGTTTTTGCCAATTAATTGCTGCAAAACATCTTTGGGCATTTCTGAAAGCGTTTTGATGGTTCTAATTCCTAATCTGGAAAGCAATTGAAAGGTAACATTTCCCACCATAGGAATTTTTTTTATAGAAAGTGGATTCAAAAATTGCTGAACATTTTGGTCTTGAATTTCTAATCTTCCGATGGGTTTTGCTTCACCAGTACCAATTTTAGAAACTGTTTTGTTAGAAGAAACGGCAAAACTTATGGGCAAACCTGTATTTTTAATCACAGATTCAGAAATTTCGTTGGTCCATTTGTAGCAGCCAAAAAAATGATCCATGCCAGAGAGATCTAAATAAAATTCGTCTATACTGGCTTTTTCCATCAATGGTGCTTTTTCTTTGATAATTTCTGTAACTTCTTGCGACATTTTGGAATACAAATCCATATCTCCTTTTATTACTTTTGCATCTGGGCAAAGTCTTAAAGCCATTTTTATGGGCATTGCAGATCTTACCCCAAAATACCTGCTTTCATAAGAGCAAGATGCTACCACACCTCTATCTCCGCCACCTATTATTACAGGTATTCCTATCAATTTTGAATTTAAATTTCTTTCGCAAGAGACAAAAAAAGTATCTAAATCTAGATGGGCAATTGTTCTTTTCATTGGTGAATTTTCTATGATTTTGTAGGTGTTTTGTTTTCGCTAATCATTATTCTTCTAAAAATAAAATTTATAGGATGCGATTTGTTGGGAACAAATGTATCAAGATATTAAATAACTTTATTATATTTGTTGATACAAATTATCCCAATGTCAATACTATCAGAAAACATAAGATACTTAAGAGCTCAATTAAATTTGTCTCAAAGAAGTATATCAGAAATTCTTGTAATTACCAGAAGTAGGTATGCAAAATATGAAGATGCAGTTTCAGAACCGCCTTTAGAGATACTTTCAAAGATTTCTAGATATTTCAATGTGAGTATAGATTTATTAATCTCTATAGATTTGAGAAAATATCCTTTAGAAAAAATATTAAATCTACCAGATAATAGAATTGTACTCCCAATAATTGTAGACAGCACCGGCGAAAATAAGATTGAAATAATACCACACAAAGCACAAATGGGATACCTCAATAGTTACAATGATCCTGAATATATTGAAGGTCTGCAAAATATTTCTTTACCGTTCTTAAGAAATGGAAAATTCCGGGCATTTCCTGCAGAAGGAGATTCTATGCCGCCTTACAAGGATGGTACTTTCATTGTGGGAAAATATATAGATGATGTTAATTTTATGACAGTGGGGAAAACCTATATTTTTGTATCCAGAGACCAAGGAATTGTGTACAAAAGATACAATAGCAAATCTGCCTCTGGACTTATTGTAAGTTCCGACAATTCATTTTATCAACCTTATGAAATTTTGCTCACAGATGTGTATGAAATTTGGGAATTTGCTTGCAGCATCAACACTGTAGAATTGGAAAAAGAAAGTTTGGATTTGAAAGAATTAAGAAATATATTATCTGATTTTATTTCGTCGAAATGAAGAATTTTAGACGATTTTATAAAATATTTTTAAGAAAATCGCTAATCATTACTTTCCGATACAGGAAATAAATATGTTTCCTTTTTTATACGGCTTTAGCTCAAAAAAACAGTACAAAAGTAGTACAAGCTGATGTGCTCCAACATGTTTTTAACGATAAATTTCGTCAGCATTTCGTCCTCGCAAAGCACCATGAATAAAGGGTCTCTTGCTTTTTTGAAGTTTTAATTTTGCTTATTTTGTACACATCGAAAACGATAACATTATATATTTCAGCAATTTAACACCCGATTTGAAATGTTGGAAAAACTTCCTTTTTTCTGAAATTTCATAATTTTGCATGTAAAATTAGGTGTAGATCATCGGAAAATTTCCGATGATCTACGTAATATCTTACAAATCTAAAAAGTATCAATCCTTGTTTTCGTCATCAAAATCTTATAATAATTCTTCATACGAAATAGCTTGGTTTTTTTCTCTTCTTCCCTCTTATTTTTAGGTTCTTCAACATCTTGTCCTAAAGTATTTAATTTCTCTTGTATTTTCAATGCAAATTGATTGCACCAGTTATTTTAGGCTTATTTTTAATTCGAGTTCGTTTTTCATTAATAGTAATACTTCCGCATTTCCCCTTGCATCATCAACAGGATTATGTGTATGGCTTGTTTTCCTCAAGTGTTTCCATTTAGCAAATGTGTCTTTTTCAATTCCGCAATACAAATCAGAAAGTCTACGCGAAGTCCAGCCAAAAGGATTTTCTCCAATAAAATGATGAAAATACCAGCAAATAAACATCCAGTCAAAACCATTATTATCACTTATAAAAATAGGTCTTCCTTTAGAGTTTTCGATAACCCAATCTTTAAATGCAATCATAATTTCTTTCGGGTCATTAAAACTCTTAGTTTCTTCTCTCGAAAAGCCAGAAATTGCCAAAGATTCCGGAATAAATTTATCAGAGATAGGTTTTAGTTTTCCGTAAAAAGTTTTATCAAGTTTTTCATCGACTAAGACAGCTCCGAAACAAATCATTGAATAATCTCCAGGAATTGGTCCATCAGACTCAATATCTACCATTATATAACTCATATTTTTTTTTAAATAATCCTGTTTTTGGGGAAGATTACATTGGGAGTAATAATTTCAGGATTTCAGTTTAGCATATCACAAATTTACTACTTCATTTATATTTCTCCCCAAGTTTTGAGACTAATCCTCTACTTACGATTATAGATGAAAAAAACTCTTAAATTACAGGAGAAACTGACTCAGGTCATTCTATCATAACTATCAAAGATTTAATTTTACGTTTTAAATGTTCACATCTATTAAAATTGCGAAATAAGCTGCATCATTTAAAAAAAACAATTTAATGAATTGATATTATTGGAGTATTCCTTGTTTGCTTAAAAATAAAAAATCAATAGGATATTTCTCTGATTATCTAAAATTTATTTGAGACAAAATTTGGGTTGAAGCGCTAAAGACTTATTGTTGATTGCTATAAATTTTACAAATTTCGACCAACATAATGAGTTTTTTTTCAATTTTATTCTAGTTTTAAAAAGAAGACTTAGACAGAGATAAATAATATAGTTCTCATTAATTGTGCTAAATGTGCAGCACTATTTTTTCAAAAAATTTCGAAATACATTACGCCTTGTGAGCTATAATTTTAATTAAAAAAAAACTATCCAGAATGAAAGATCTAAATAAAATACTTCAAGATATCACACTTATCACTGTTGATATTGAAAGTAAATATCCTGAATTGTATCAATTTTTGGATGAAAACCCATTAAGCATACCTAATTCTAAACATATTCATTTGGATAAGAAGATTATGGAAGATTATGGAAAATTATTTTAAAGCTTTACAGGAAATAAGGGATAATTATGTTAAAGAAGAAAATATTAAAAATGAAAAGTAATTTCGTTTACTTAATTTTTTATGACTTTGAACAAGAATATAAAAAAGGATTTAGATTTTAAGCATTAGTTTCGTTCTAAATGATCTACATCATTGGATGTAAGAAGGCATTTTCTAATCTTTGAAAAAATATAAAAAATTTATAAATTATGGATAAGCAGACTATATATAATGCAAATATGCATTTTGAACATAAAATATGGAATGGTGAACTTGATTTCTGGAAATTTGAATTAAAATTTTTTAATGAAAAACTAAGTGAACTCTCAACAAGATGGACTAATAAAAGTGTTTTATCTCAACTAGAGCATTTTCAAAATGAATTTATTCTTCACGGTGGTGTAATAGAGGATTTGGAAGAAATTATTGAGAAGCATGAAATTCGAATTTCCGCTCAAAGTATAATAGATGAAGTTCCTCTCGATATCCAATTAGTAAAAATGCATTTTGAATTTAGAAATCGTATGGAAACTCAAAGATCTATTTATCTAGAATTGAAGAAAGGATTTTTCAGGTTTCTAGAGGAATCTATGTAAAATTCATTTTTGAATATGATACACTATAAAAAGACCTTACGGATAGAAAACCCGTTAGGTCTTTTTTTTTAAAATATTTTACCATCCTGACCTAGGTCAGTGTGACACTTATCCTTTCTTTCTAAATTTGCTTTTTAAATATACAAACAAGTAAAAATTTTAAAATAATTACAATGAAAATACGAACACAAAATTTTTAGGTAGAGCAATAGTAAGATTGCTCATGCACCAATATTATAAAGATATACAAAATACCTTTCTACAAGAGCCTAGAATGTAGCAAAAATTGGACAAAAAAATGAGAGAATGGAGATCATAGCTATTCTGTGAAAGAGAAAAACAGTAACAAAAACATAAAAAAAAACAATGGCAAATATAATCGTTATTCCTTTTAAGGAAGAAACAAAAGCAATAACTGCTTTACACAAAATCAAAGAATTGGATGCGTACGGAGATATTACGCTTTACGAGCATATTATGATTCGTAAGGACGGTAAAAACCACTACGAAATATTGGATAATAAAACAGAAAACGAAGGCTGGAGAACATTTACAGGAATGGCTCTTGGTGGTCTTGTAGGAGCATTCGCAGGACCTATAGGTTTTGTCGTGGGTGTTTACACAGGTATTGCAGTAGGCGCTGTTTGGGATATAAACCACTTTGATTTTGAAAATAATTTTATTGAAAAAGTCAGTGATACAATGAATGTTGGAACCATAGCTATTATTGCTGAAGTGGCGGAAGATAGCTCTGTATTTATTGATGATGCACTGCAATCTTACAGTTCAGAAATTATAAGAAGCGAGGCGGGAATAGATTTCGATGATTATGTAGATGAACAGATAGAAGATTGGGAAGAAGAAATTGCAGATGAACGTCAAAAGTTGAAAAAGGCTACAGAAAATGAAAAGATTACAATTATAGCAAAAATTGCAGATTTAAAAGCAAAACGAAAAACTGAAATTGATAAGCTAGACAAAAAAACAAAATCTACCTTACATGAAATTAAAGATAAGACGAAATCCAGAATTAACAAATTAGAAACGCGTCTAAAATCTTATGAACATTCTATTTCTGATGTCTTTACAAAAGCGCATCAAAAGAGATTAAATAAGCGCATTAAAAGAGAACAAGAAAAACTGCACCAGTTATATATTGCCTTGGGCGAAGATATTGCTGATAAATAAGAAATTAGGCAATTGCGTTTAAAAAGAAGTAATAATGGGAAAGCTCATACTTGTACGACACGGAAAAAGCCTCTGGAATATAGAAAATATATTTACAGGATGGACAGATGTAGACCTTGCACCTCAAGGTATTGAAGAAGCCAAAATTGCTGGCGAACTAATTAGAGACAAAAACATTGCTATTGATATTTGTTTTTCATCCTATTTAAAAAGAGCTATTAAGACCGCTGCGATTATTTTAGAAACAGCAGATTTGATGCAAATAGACTTCATAAAAAGTTGGAAACTAAATGAACGAAATTATGGTGCTTGGCAAGGTAGAAACAAAGATGAAATAAGGCAAGAAGTTGGCGAAGATATTTTTTGGAATGTAAGACGAGGTTATACTGATGCAGCACCTGCATTACAAGAAGATGATAAACGATGTCCAAAATTTGAAGTAAAATATAAGATGGTGAATAGCGCAGATTTACCATTAACAGAATCTTTAGAAGACACAAAACAAAGGGCGGTTCAGTATTATTTTGAAGCTATTGTGCCAGAATTAGTACAAGGCAAAACGGTACTTGTTTCTGCGCACGGCAATTCAATTAGAGCATTAATGACACAAATTTTAGATATTCCACCTGCCGAAATTTCAACAGTTGAAGTACAAACAGGAATTTTAAATATTTATGATTTTGATAATTGCATGATTTTAAAATCAAATTACAAAATAGAACAAAAAATAGATTTAACACTTTAAAACAACCAATAATGAAAACAATGATTCGCAAATTTCAAAACAAATTTTTAGCGGTAGTTACTTTACACACTTTATCCTTAACCACAATGATGCTTATGTTAGGAACTCTTTTGGTAGGCTGTGGTGATTCCTCAAAAAAAGATGCAACAAACGTTAAAGAAGACACCCATCAATTAAATCAAGATGTTAAGCAAGGTGCAAAGGACACCAATGATGAAATTAAAACTGCAGTAAATTCTGATTGGGAAAAATTTAAAACCAATTCTGAAATTGCTATAAAAGATTCAGAAAAACAAATTCAAGAGCTTCGTATAAAAATTGACCAGGCCAATAAAAATGATAAAGAGAAATTGACCAAACAATTGGATAAACTAGAAGAAAAAAACAAAGAACTTAAAGAAAAATTAGCTTTAAGAGGAAAAGCTTTCAAAGAAGATATGATTGAATTTAACGCATCTGCGAAAGAGAATGAAAAAGAATTTGAAAGAGAATTTAAACACGATACGGATGAATTAGGAACCGCGATAAAAGATTTTTTCAAAAATAACGTAAACTAAATTTATGTAAAGCAGTGATAATTTATATAGAATTCTGTTCTGAAAAAATTAATTTATTTATCCGAAATAGCCCTACAACTTTGCACCGCACAACTCAGATACAGAGTGAAAATAATCAGCAAACTGACCCAAGTCATAACGAAATTTAAAAGACCTTGATAATTTTGCGCAAGTATTAAAAAAAGAAATATTATGAAAACCTCAAAAAAGAACACCAAAGAAACAACCAATATTGGAATTTCTGCAGAAAACAGACAAGCTGTAGCAGATCAATTATCCAAAATATTGGCTGATGAATTTGTACTTTATTCAAAAACCTTAAATTTCCATTGGAATGTAGAAGGACCAGACTTTCATCCAGTTCACCTTTTTCTGGAAACCTTGTATAAAGAGCAACAAGAAATTATAGATACCGTAGCAGAAAAAATACGTTCTATAGGTCACTACGTACCAGCAAGTTTAAAAAAATATTCACAATTAACTCATCTTAGCGAGGAAATGAAAGAGGGCAACAATAGCCAAAGAATATTTGCTGAATTATTAGAAGATCACGAAAGCATTATATTTTTTATCCGAGAAAATATAAAAGCAATGGATGACAAATATAAAGCACAAGGAATAAGTGATTACATAACTGGTCTGATGGGAAAACATGAAAAAACTGCCTGGATGTTGCGTTCTCACTTGAAATAATGATTGCTCAATAGATAGAATAGGACAACCGTATCTTTGCAAGGATATTTTATTATTAAATTACAAATACTTTAAAATGCTAAACAGACTCATTATATTTTCAATACTAAATTTTGCTGCATTGGGCTTAGGTGGACTTTTAGCAGGCAAAGGTGCTACTTCTATTTGGTATGCAAGCCTTAGCAAAGCTCCATGGACACCACCTGGTTGGGTTTTTGGCGTAACATGGGTGTTAATAATGGTTTGTTTTAGTTTTTATCTCGCCTATTTGTGGCCATTAACCGAAAATAAGAGTACACTTATTGGTTTACTAATTATCCAATATGCATTGAACATTGCGTGGAATCCTGCTTTTTTCCGATATCACAATATTGCGATTGGTTTAATTATAATTCTAATGCTTACGCTTTTGGTCGGTTACATTCAGTTGTTATACTGGTCTAATTTAAAAACAAAATCCTTGCTACTACTACCCTATTTTATCTGGTTGATAATAGCGACATCACTTAATGCCTATGCATTTATTAAAAACTGAAAATGCTTTCAAAACATAAATCAATTGAATCTTATATAGTTTTGCAACCTACCTTATGTTAGGAAAGTTGATGATGTTTTTTACACAAATGAAAATTTAATATAAGTTTACAGTAAATGATATACTATAATACCCTTGAAAAACTGGACCACTATTTAAGTTGAAATTATTAACTTTAAATAGTCGGAAAAAACATGAGAAAAACGAGAAGAAAATTTG
>NZ_JABSNO010000026.1 GCF_013294015.1 Frigoriflavimonas asaccharolytica | reverse complement strand
TGATAACTTTAACTTGGAATCAAAAATTCCAGAAAATATCAATATTAAAATTTTAGAAATTGAAAATCATAGTGTTTTTAAGCGCTGACTAATTATGCTAAAAATTATTCCGAAGAAGATTTGGGAATTTGTCAGTTTAAATTAATTCAGCCCATTAAAAAAGGACTTTTTTTGGAGAATAAAATTCATAATTTAAAATTGGTTGGAGAAAAAGTAAATAATTTAATCATAAAACCAAACGAAGTTTTTTCTTTTTGGAAATTAATAGGAAAACCGAATGACAAAAATGGTTTCAAAAAAGGCAGAAATTTAATCGATGGAAAAGTTTCTGATGATTTTGGTGGCGGCATTTGTCAGTTCTCATCTATTTTATATCATTTAGCTTTGCAAACGGGTTTTAAAATTATCGAAAGACATGCTCATTCTTTAGATATTTATGAGGAGCACGAAAGATTTACACCTTTAGGAGCATATGCTACCGTGGTTTTTGGGTACAAAGATCTTCAATTTCAAAATATTTATGATTTTCCGATACAATTTAAAAGTGAAATTTCGGAAGATGAAATTAAATTGAGTGCTTTTTCCGAAGATAAAATTCACATAAATGAAGTAAAATTTGATTATCACATTGTTGAAAATGGAGTAGAAGTACAAACTTTAGTTGATGACGAATTATTATTTAAAAATTATTATAAACGACTATGAATTACCTCGCACATTCTTATCTTAATTTTTCTGACGAACAAATTGTGGGGCAATTTTTAGAAGATTTTATTCCCAATAAAGACCGATTTTCCTACGATGAAAAGCTGCAGCAAGGCATCGTTTTGCACCGTGAAATTGATACCTTTACGGATGCTCATCCTGCAATTTCGGAAGCAAAGAAGATTTTTAGTCCTTTAGTAAGATTGTATTCTGGTGCTTTTGTAGATGTTTCTATGGATTACTTTTTGGCAAATTCTCTATCAGAAGAAGCCTTGAACAGGCATGCTTTGAATGTGTATAAGGCTTTGCGAAATTATGAACATATTTTGCCAGAAAGATTATTAAAAATGCTGAACGGCATGGAAAAAGACAATTGGCTGTGCAATTATAGAGCAGATTTTGGCATAAAATATTCTATGCAAAATGTCTTAAATAAAGCAAAATATTTAGAAAAAGACCTTCTGGTTTATGATGTTTTTTTGACAAATAAACCTCTGCTGCAAGATTGTTTTGATGTGTTTTTCCCAGAACTTTTGGCTTTTGCAAAATCTATCAACGCTCAATTTCCTAGAATTGATTCTTGAAATATTGATCTGGATAGGTAAGTTTTTGGCTTTTTCTAGTCCCATTTAGCACAAGATGAATAATGTTCATCTGATCATCATACAGATTGTAAAGCATGCTAACCGCAGTTTCTATTTTAGATGGATTGGTGATTTTTTCCGATTCTAAAAAGATGTTTACGCTTTCATTTTCTTCTTGATAGCCGATGTAATTTAGTTTTAAAATTTTACCATCTGCTTTTAATTTTACATTTTTCAAAGCATAATTTTTCAGAGCTTCATTCATTTCATTTTTAAATTTCGCATCTTGAAAGCGAACGATTTTTGAGTTGCCTTTATTCACAGCATTCTCTAAATCATCAATAAAAAATTTTTCAGAAATCTCAAAAGTCTGGGATTTTTTATTAAAATTAAATTCCACAGAACCTACATGGAAAGGATGAACTTCTTTGGTGAAAGAGGTTATTGTGAGGAATAGAATTAGTAGTAAGGATAGTTTTTTCATTTTAATAATTGAGCAATCTTTTTTGGGTCCTGCCTCATTTCAAAGAAAAGCAATACTCGAATCAGTTCTTCACTTTCTTTTCGAAAGTACATTTTTACATGTCGTTTTCCGATTAAAACAGAACAAATATTTTTCTTTTCAATTTTATAGTGTTGGAAATTTCCATTTTTCAAATTTTTCAAAACGATTTCAATATCAGATAAAAATATATCTAATTCAAAGGGTGTCCAAAGTCTTTTTAGAAATTTGATATTTTCTTTTAACGATGATTTTGCTATTTCACTGTAGATAACTTGCATCGTTCTTCTTTTATAAATTTTAAAAATTCATCATGTGATATACAATCTTCATCTTTCAAGGAATCTGCATAGTCACTCAATGCATCAAAAAATTCATCAGGCATTTCTACGTCTTCTACGGTTTCTATATTTTTCTCTAAAATCTTCACACCTTTTAAATTTTCTATTAGTTTTTTAATAAAAGGAAAATCTTCTTTATTTTCTATCTCAATCGTAATATTCATTTGGAGTGATTTTATACAAAGTTAAATTATTTTTCGTAAAATAGTGCATTCAAAAATTTAACCAAAAATGCAGGATTTTTTATTTTATTTTCAATTAGGTTGGGAGCACATCATTACAGATTTTGCCCTAGATCATTTGCTTTTTATATTAATTTTAGGAGTTGTTTTCAGCTTAAAAGATTATAAAAAATTGATGGTATTAATCACAGCTTTCACCATAGGACATTCTATTACTTTGATATTTAGTACTTTAAATTTATTGCAGATCAATAGCAAATTGGTAGAATTTTTAATTCCTTGCACAATTGCAATTACAGCTATTTCAAATTTTGTTTTAGTTGATAAGCCAAAAAAAGAAATAATTTACCAATATATATTTGCCTTATTTTTTGGGTTAATCCACGGTTTAGGTTTTGCAAATACATTGAAAATAATGATATCTAATGAGCAAGATTTGTTTTTACCCTTGCTCGGTTTCAATGTAGGGATAGAATTTGCACAAATAATGGTAATATTTTTTATTCTGTTGATTTTAGAGCTTATTATTAAATTTACTAGCATCACAAAAAAAAGCGTCGTCCTTTTTGTGTCTACTTTTGTTTTAATCATCGCAATTTACATGATGTGGATGAGATTTTATTTTTAAATTAATATTTCTCTGCGTTATTTTCTGTAAATTTGGGAACCTTTTATTATTAATTAACTTTATTTTATGAAAATCAAATTATCATTACTTTCGTTAATGGTTTCTTCCATTGCATTTGCACAAAATATTCAAAACAATCCGGAAAGTAATCACGGAAACAAATTTGAAATGCTTGGCACAATTCTTCCTACACCAAATGTGTATAGAACAGCTTCTGGTGCACCTGGACATCAATACTGGCAACAAAAAGCAGATTACAACATCAATGCTTATTTGGATGAAGATAAACTTAATTTAAAAGGATCAGAAACGATTACTTATCACAACAATTCTCCGGATGATTTAGAATATCTTTGGATGCAATTGGATGAAAATCAGCAATCTAATGTAAAAGATGCCAATTATCAATCTCCTTCATCTTTGCCAAATTCTAGCACAACAGATAGATTGAAAACAACCGATTTGCCTGAAAAAGACAATGGATTTGGTGTGAAAATAGAAAAAATTGTAGATGCAAATGGTAAAGCTTTACCGTACATCATCAATAAAACAATGATGCGCATAGATTTGCCACAAATATTGAAATCTGGCGAGAAAATTACCTTTAAAATAGATTGGAACTACAATATTCCTAATAGAATGAAGCAAGGTGGACGTGGCGGTTATGAATTTTTTCCAGAAGATGGTAATCATATTTTCACGATGACGCAATGGTATCCTAGAATGTGTGTTTATAGCGATTTCAAAGGTTGGCAAAACAATCAATTTACCGGAAGAGGCGAATTTGCTTTGGTTTTTGGAGATTTTAAGGTAAGTATGAATGTACCTGCAGATCATATTGTAGGTTCTACAGGAGAAAATGTAAATTATCAGTCGGTTTTGACGCCTGCACAATTTGCCAGATACAAAAGCTCAGAATCTTCTAAAGAACCCGTGGAAATTGTAACACTTGAAGAGGCAAAAAAATCTGAAAAGAATAAATCTAAAGAAAGGAAAACCTGGGTTTATGATGCCAAAAATGTGAGAGATTTCGCCTGGACATCTTCTAGAAAGTACGTTTGGGACGGAATGCAAACCGTAATTCCAGAAAATAAGCAGAAAGTAATGGCGATGAGTTTCTATCCAAAAGAAGCCTATGGTTTGTACAGAAAATATTCTACAAAAGCTATTGTACATACCATACAAACCTATTCAGATTTCACAATTCCCTATCCTTATCCAGTTGCACAGTCTGTAGAAGCTGCAAATGGAATGGAATATCCGATGATTTGCTTTAATTATGGAAGAACAGAAAAAGATGGAACCTATTCTGAAGCTACAAAAAACGGAATGTTAGGCGTTATCATTCACGAAGTTGGGCACAATTATTTTCCAATGATCATCAATTCAGACGAAAGACAATGGTCTTGGATGGATGAAGGTTTGAATACTTTCGTAGAATATCTAGCCGAAGAACTTTGGGATCCAAATTTCCCAAGCAAAAGAGGGCCAGCTCATACCATCGTAGATTATATGAAATTGCCAAAAGATCAATTGGAACCAATAATGACGAATTCTGAAAACATCAATCTATTTGGACCAAATGCTTATTCTAAACCTGCAACAGGCTTAAACATTTTGAGAGAAACCATAATGGGAAGAGAACTTTTTGATAAAGCTTTCAAAACTTATAGCAAAAGATGGGCATTTAAACATCCAGAACCTGCAGATTTTTTCCGCACAATGAATGATGCAAGTGGAGAAAATTTAGATTGGTTTTGGAGAGGTTGGTTCTACGGAACAGATCCTGTAGATATTGCTTTAACGAAAGTGAGTATCGCCGAAGCAGATTTTAATACAGATCCAAAACCTAGAGAAATAAGCTATACAGTAGATAAACCGCTGAAAAACGATTTTACAGATATTTCTAAAGTTAGAAACAAAGCCGACAAAAATATTACGTTCTACACAGATAAAGATAAAGAAACTCAAGATTTCTATTGGAGATACAATCGTGGTTTAGAAAAAGTAGATACCACTATCAAAAAATCTATCACCGTAGATAATTTTGAGAAAGCAAGCAAAAAAGACGAGGAAAGTTTAAAAAACATCAAAGCCTATCAATTAGATTTTGAGAATAAAGGTGGTTTGGTAATGCCAATCATTTTAGAATTTACCTTCGAAGATGGCAGCAAAAAAACGGATAAAATACCGGCTCAAATCTGGAGAAAAAATGAAAAACAAGTTTCCAAAACCTATTATTTCGACAAGAAATTAGTTTCCGTACAATTAGATCCAATGAAAGAAACTGCGGATATTGATACTACAAATAATTTCTGGGGAGGAACTTCTGAACCAGCTTCTAAATTTCAAGTATTTAAACAAAAAAATGGAGAAGTGAGTAGAGGTGCAAGTAAAGGAACTATAAACCCAATGCAAGCAGCTGGAAAAACAAAATAATATTTTAGACATTTCAAAATAAAAAGAGGAAACCGATTTGGTTTCCTCTTTTTTTTGTTGCTTTCATTATTGTAAGATTGCGCCTCAAAGCGCATTCTGTCAATCTATAGTGAAAAGACGCATTTAAATAAGTGTTTTTTTTCTCATAGAGTGCGCCTCTACACGCATTACTACTTCACAATCTTCATTTCATCAATAAGCCATTTACTATCGGCATATTTATCTATGATGAAAAGAATGTATTTAGTATCCACCATAATATTTCGACTGAAACGCGGGTCAAAATTAATGTCACTCATCGTTCCTTCCCATTGTCTATCGAAATTTAATCCAATTAAATTACCTTTTGCATCCAATGTTGGACTTCCAGAATTACCACCAGTTGTATGGTTGGTTGCAGTAAAATTTACTGGAACTTCACCGGTTGCATCTTTATAAATACCATAATCTTTAGCATTATACAAGTCCATTAGTTTTTTAGGAACATCAAATTCATAATCACCAGGAACGTATTTTTCCATTACGCCAGATAAAGTAGTTTGGTAGCCGTAATTTACTGCATCTCTAGGATTAGAACCTTTTACTTGTCCATAAGCTACACGTAATGTAGAATTGGCATCAGGAAAGAATTTTCTATCCTTATCTGTAGCCATCAGTTGCGCCATGTACGTTTTCTGTAGCACATCTATTTTGTCTTGGTAGTCATTGTATTTTCCATCCACATTTGTCATGTAAGATTTCTTTAAATCATTTGCTAAAATATAAAAAGGGTCTTTCTTTATTTCAGCTACAAATTTTGGATCATTCAAAATACCAGCCAGGTCTGTATAAGCCGTTTTTCCGTTTAGTTTTCCTCTACCAGAAATAATGGATTTTTTAGATAAAATTTCCATGCTTGCTAAATTCTTATTCGCATCAGAATATGCATTAAATTTAGCTGGAAGATAACTCGCGTTATTATTTTGCTGATATAAAGCTAAAACTTTTGCGGTTACTTTTGCATCTAATTCACCATCATAATCTTTGTAGAAATTAGATAAAATGTCTACATATCTTTTTTGTATGTCTGCAGTCATTTTGCCATCTTCTTTAGCTTCCACAAAGTTGATATAGTAATTTGCCAATCGCAATGTTTCTGCGTTTCTCGTTACTTCACCGTAGTAAGCATTATTTACAGCGTATGGCGATTGTGCTTCATACAAGCGATTCAATTCCGCCAAAGTAGCCTTCATCTCAGGATTTTTAGCTGTAAGCATTTGCTCATATTTTAGCTTTTTCCCAACTGCGTCAGATTTTTTCAAACCTTCCACTTCGCCAATCCATTTTTTCCAATAGTTGGCAACAGATGCATATTTAGACGCGTATTTTATTTTTGTTGCAGGATCTGCACGCATTTTTTCATCTAAAGTTTTTAGCGCAACATCTCTTACCGCAATTCTGGCAGGATCCGTATCTGTCATTACTTTATCAATCGCAATCGACGGCAAATATTCTGTAGTTCTACCTGGAAAACCGTAGATAAATGTGAAGTCATTTTCTTTTTTATCCTTCAAAGAAACCGGTAAGAAATGTTTTGGCGTGTAAGGCACATTATCTGGCGAATAGTCTGCGGGTTTATTATTTTTGTCTGCGTAAATTCTAAACATAGAGAAATCACCCGTGTGTCTTGGCCAAACCCAATTGTCTGTATCAGATCCAAATTTCCCGATGGATGTTGGCGGTGCACCAACCAAACGAATATCTTTAAAAGTTTCTATCACATAAGCGTAATATTTGTTGCCATAATAAACTGGCTTAATACTCACTTTTTGGTAAGATTCTGTTTTAAAGGATTTAGAAACAGCCTCAATATTACTTTTAATAACGTTTGCCATTTCCGCTTCAGTCATTCCAGCTGTATTTCCTAGAACTTCCTTGGTCACATCTTTTATATCCACTATAAAATCTACAGTAACACCTGGATTCGTTAATTCGCCTTGCATATTTTTCGCCCAAAAACCATCTGCTAAATAATCTTTTTCAACAGTAGAGTGAGATTGAATTTGCCCGTAACCACAATGGTGATTGGTCAATAAAAGCCCTTTTGGCGAAATGATTTCGGCTGTGCAACCACCGTTAAATTGAACCACCGCATCTTTAATGGATGGTTTATCTGTGCTCCAAATATCTTTTGCGGAAATTTTCATTCCCAGAGATTTCATTTCTTTCTCATTTATTTCTGTTGGAATCCACATGCCACCGTATTGTTGGGCGAATGCGAAAGCAGAATTAAAGAAAATTGCTGCGACTATAATCTGTCTTTTCATAAATTATTTTTGATTGGTCTAAAATAAGGAATTTTAAATTGTTGCTAAAATTTTAAATAAAAATCTGTATCTACAAATATTTTAGAGCTTATTTGGGCGCCATGAACTTCGTTCGTAAACTTCAATTAAAGCCTTCGCTTCAATTTCGTTTATGCCTTCCGTTCTCAAAACGAGGAACGAGTTTCGATGAATCAAATAAAAATTTATAAAAAAAACTGAATCAATCTTTTTTTTTCAAAATGTAAAAAAAAAGGATTTCCACTCAAGTCGGGGCGCAGATTTTCGCATATTTAAAGATTATTGATAAGTTCGAAGTAAATATAAATATTCTGTGATATCCGTGAGCTAAAATAGCAGAATTAAAACTTCATCTTCTGAATCCGCACAGCATTCAAAATCGCTAAAAGTGCCACACCAACATCCGCGAAAACCGCTTCCCACATAGTCGCCAAACCACCTGCACCAAGAATTAGGACAATGGCTTTTACGCCAAATGCAAGACCGATATTTTGCCAAACAATCTTTTTGGTTGCCTTTCCAATCTTAATTGCCATAGCAATTTTTGAAGGTCTATCGTCTTGAATTACAACATCTGCAGTTTCCACCGTGGCATCGCTTCCCAATCCGCCCATTGCAATTCCAACGTCAGAAAGTGCGACAACTGGCGCGTCATTTACACCATCACCAACAAATGCCACACTTTGTCCTGTAGCAATTATTTTCATCAATTCTGAAACTTTGTCTTCAGGTAAAAGACTTCCAAAAGCATTTGGAATTCCTAATATTTTAGCTACTTTTTCTACCACTGCAGTTTTGTCACCGCTCAACATGGTTACATTAATTCCTAGATTTTTTAGACTACTAATGGTTTCTTGCGCGTCTTCTTTTATCTGATCCGCAATCGTGATATAGCCGCTAAATTTCCCGTCAAAAGCTGTGGCAACAATTGTTTCGGGAATGTTTTCTAAATTTTTATCATAATCGATATTGAATTTTTCTAGTAATTTAAAATTACCCGCCAAAAATTCTTTTCCATCAAAAGTGGTTTGCAAACCATGTCCAGCAATTTCTGAAACTTCCCCGATATTTTGAGTATGATCAATTTCGCCGGCAAATTCATGAATTGCCGTTGCAATTGGATGGGTAGATTTACTTTCTATTAAATTTAATTTATTCAGAATATCTATTTGCTCAAAACCATCAGTAATTTTCACTTCCTGAACTTTGAAAACACCTTCCGTCATCGTTCCCGTTTTATCCATCACCACATGTTGAATATTTGCCAAAATATCCAAGAAATTGCCACCTTTAAATAAAATTCCATTCTTACTTGCCGCGCCAATTCCCCCAAAATAACCGAGCGGAATACTAATCACCAAAGCACATGGACAAGAAATTACGAGAAAAACTAATGCACGATACAACCAATCTCTAAACTGATAATCGGCCACAAAAAAGTAGGGTAGAAGCGTTATTAAAATTGCCAAGACAACTACAATTGGCGTATAAATTTTTGCAAATTTCGAAATAAAAAGTTCGGTTGGCGCTTTTTGCGATGAAGCATTTTGCACCATTTCCAAAATTTTTGAAAGCTTGCTATCACTATATTCTTTGGTAACTGCAACTTTGGAAACAGAATTCAAATTGATCATTCCGGCATAAACTGGATCGCCTTTTTTCTTAGAATCTGGTTTGCTTTCTCCCGTTAATGCAGCGGTATTGAATATCGCTTTTTCAGAAATTAATTCTCCGTCCAAAGCTAATTTTTCGCCTGGTTTTAATTGAATAAAATGACCAATTTTCGCATGTTCAGCTTTAATGACTTTAGGAATATCGTTTTCTAAAATAGTCACTTCATCTGGTCTTTGATCTAAAAGCGATTTAATATCTCCTTTTGCTCTTCGAACTGCTAGAATTTGAAAATTTTCACCAACGCTGTAAAAAAGCATTACTGCAACACCTTCTGGATACTCGCCAATAACAAAAGCACCAACAGTGGCAATCGTCATTAAGAAAAATTCTGAAAAGAAATTGCCTTTTCTAATGCTGAAAAAGGCTTCTTTTAAAACCGGAAAACCAACTGGAATATAGGCTATAGTGTAAAGAATTATTTTAAAGGTTTCTGTAAACCAGGCAGGTTTCATTACGTATTGTAAAAATAAACCGATTGCCAATAATACCGCGGAAATAATTGCAGGCAAAAATAATTGACCTAAACTACCATCTAAATTCTCGTGAGAATGATCGTGACCATCGTGGTTGTCGTGATTTTTATTTATTGGTTGCTCTTCTGTAGAGCAGCAAACTTGTGACATAATAACTGTTTTAAAATTTATATTTTATACCTCCATTTATAGTTCTGCCTTCTGTGTGAGTCCAAATATCATCAAATATTGGGCTAGAATGCGATCCTGAAACCACTGACTTGTATCTGCTTTGTCTCGTATCTGTGAAGTTTTCGAAATTAATAAATATAGAAAATTTATTAAAATATTTTTCAGCCATAAAACCCAATTCCCAAAAAGCTGGGCTTAAACTTCTATCGTTCAAAACTTGTTGATCCGTATAATAAGCTTCAAATCCTGCTTTAAATTTCCCTTCTTTTTCTGCAATTAGAGCTAAATTGACTTTACTTGTAGGTACAAAAGGAATTATTTGAGTGTCTGGCAAATATTCTGCCTGCGTATCTGTGTAGGTATAGCCCGCAAAAAGTTTAATAAAATCTTTATAAATAAATTTCGCATTAGTTTCAAATCCTTTGCTGAAAACATTTTTGTTGGTGTTCGTTAAAAATGGATTTGAAGAGGCATCAACATCCAAAACAATTGAATTTTTCAGCTGCGTATAATAAAACATTTGGTTAATACTAAAGTCGAAATTTTCTCCAATTTTTGTTTTAAAATTCACATCTCCAGTGGCGCCAATGCTTTTTTCTGAACTTACATTTTGCAAAGGTTTCAAATTTTGATATTGGAAAGTATCTGTCTGTTCCGTAAAAGACGTTGGTGTTTTATAGCCAAATCCACCCCCAATTCTACTGCTCCATTTAGAATCAAATCTATAAAGTAATGACGTCTTTGGAAGAAAAAATGCTTCAGATTTGCGGTAAAATTCATTTCCAAATTGCACAAAATCTGTACGTATTCCGTTTTCAATTTTAAAATTATCGGTAATATCTAAAGTATGCTGTAGATAAACACCAGAAGTTTCTGTAGAAAAACTTAGATCATTCTGCAGTTCAGAATTGTCTGCAAAATCATCTGCGATATAATTGGCGCCTGCCACAAATGATTGATTTTCTAAATTTTTGCTCCAAGATAAATCTGTATAAAAATTCTTGCTAAATCCTTCAAATTGATAACTCGGAATGCCTATTTTTCTATCAAAAAGTGACAAAGAACTGCGAAGATTAATTTTAGATTCATCTAGAAAAGTATAATCAAACTCAAGAGTTGTGGTATTTCTTACTGAATTATTTTTTTCAAAATATTCGTGGAATTGATCCGCATTTCCAGCAATTACATTTAAATCTCCGCCAGTTCTTTCCCCAGATGTGAAGGAATTTCCCAAAACAATTTTGGATTGATCAGAAAAATAGAAAAATAATTTTGGATGAATTGTGAAATCTAACGAACGTGGCAATTCCGTGAAATCATCATTATCTACATCATATTCCTTCTGAGAATTGAAAAGTCCTGTTATGGTATATCCGAAATTACGGTACTTTTTTGCCGCAAACATCCCAACGTTGACTAAATTGGTGTTGGCATAATTGGTAATAATATCAAAATTTTGCTGCTCTCTCGGTTCTCTGGAAATAAAATTAATCACACCCGCAATTGCGCCTGCACCATACAAAGTAGAAGATGGACCTTTTATAATTTCTACCTGTTTTAAATCTATTGGTGGAATTTCTAAAATACTCAAACCATTGGCAAAATTGCCAAAACTTGGAAAGCCATCTTTTAGAATTTGGGTGTATCGCCCGTCCAAACCTTGGATTCTTATACTTGGATTTCCAGAAGTAGCAGAGGTTTGCTGCACGGCAATTCCGGTACTTTCGTGCAAAATCATCGCTACATTGGCGGGTCGCATATTGGCTTTTTCGTCTATCTCTTCCAAACCAATTGTTTCTACACGAGTTGGCGTATTGGCAATGCTGCGGCTGGTTCTTGTAGATTTTAAAATCACTTCTTCTATTTCGCCTTCTTTTTCAGCTTCTATTTTTATGGTATCTTTTTGCGCAGATACAAGCGAACACAGCATCATGAATAATGCTGAAAATATTAATTTTTTCATTGAATTTTTATTTGTTAAACTATTGTTTTTGAACGGTCAAAAAGTCTAACAAATCTGTGGCGGTTGCCAAATACTTCCAAAATAATTGAAGTAGAAACTAGGGGTAAAATTGAATTTTAAAGCGACAAGTGCTTTTGGAAAAGTTTCAAAAGTGAAAATAGGTGCTAATTTTTCCAGCATAACAATTCTGCCGCAGCAATTGCAAATACAAAAAGATGAACAATCCTCATCTTGATGATTTTGATGATTGTCTTGTTGCCCAATTGTAGTATTTGTAAATTCTATATTATTTATTTCTACATCAGAACAAGACATGCACATAAGCACGATAAGGTAGAAAGTAAATATATAATTGAATAGTTTCACTCGTGCAAATGTAAGAATTTCCTTGATTAGAGTATTTTATTTAAAAGTGATTTTTACCACTTTATGGTGAAAATATAAATGAAATTCTATTTCAATAAATCCAAAAACTCTTGCTCATCTAAAATAGTAATACTTTCAATCGCTTGTGCTTTTTTCAATTTGCTGCCGGCTTTTTCGCCAACTACCAGATAATTCAAGTTTTTAGAAACCGCAGAGATGTTCTTTCCACCGTTTTTTTCTACCATTTCTTCTGCTGCTTCTCTGGTGAAAAGTGATAATTTTCCTGTGAAAAGAAAAGTTTTTTCGGCTAAAATGTTAGAATCTTTTTCTTCAAAATTTTCTGCTTTTTCCAATTGAATACCATATTCTTTCAAACGATTTATCATTAATAAATTCTCATCGTTTGCAAAAAATTCATGGATGCTTTCGGCTATTTTTATCCCAATATCTTCTACTTGAACTAATTCTTCTAAAGTGGCTTTTTGCAATTCTTCAATGGTGTTAAAATTCTTCACCAATTTCTTCGCAACAGTTTCGCCCACATGTTTTATCCCAATCCCAAACAATACTTTTTCAAAAGGAATAGTCTTAGATTTTGTGATGCTTTCTATGATGTTATTCGCAGATTTTTCCGCCATTCTTTCTAATGGTAAAAGCTGCTCTTTTGTTAATGTGTAGAAATCTGCAGGGTTTTCTACTAATTTTGCCTTATATAATTGTTCAATAGTTTCGCTTCCCAAATTCTCTATATCCAATGCTTTCCTGGAAACATAATGAATCATTCTTCCTACAACTTGCGGCGGACAATGCAGTTCATTTGGACAAAAATGATTCGCTTGGTCTTCAATTTTCACCAATTCTGTTCCACATTCTGGGCAATTTTTGATGTATTCTATTTCTCGTGAATTGCTCTCTCTTTTTTCTTCATTAATACCTACAATTTTCGGGATTATTTCGCCACCTTTTTCTACAAAAACAAAATCATGTTCATGCAAACCCAATTTTTTTATTTGATCTTCATTGTGCAAGGTTGCCCTTTTTACGGTAGTTCCAGCCAATAAAACAGGTTTCAAATTGGCGACTGGCGTTATTGCGCCTGTTCTTCCAACTTGATAAACTACGCTTTCTAATTTGGTTTCAACTTTTTCTGCCTTAAATTTATAAGCCATTGCCCAACGTGGCGATTTTGCAGTATAACCTAATTCTTGCTGTTGATTGAGGTTATTGATTTTCAAAACAATACCATCAATTTCAAAAGGTAAGTCATGGCGATTTTTGTCCCAATAGTTGATGAATTCTTTTACTTCTTCCAAATTTTTACAAACTTTTGCCTGGTCTGAAATATTGAAACCCCATGCTTTTGCCTTTTGAAATAATTCCCAATGGCTTTCTACAGGATAGTCTTCTGATATAAATTGATACAAAACTGCAGATAAACGACGTTTTCGAACTTCGCCAGAATCCTGCATTTTTAAACTTCCACTAGCGGTATTTCTTGGGTTCATAAAAAGATCCAATCCTTCTTCTTCGCGTTTTTCGTTGATGGAATTAAAGTTTTTTCGGGATAAATAAATTTCGCCACGCATGAAAAAACGTTCCGGAAAATCACCTTTTAAAGTTAACGGAATATCTGAAATCGTACGGATATTATTGGTGATTTCATCGCCTTGAAAGCCATCGCCACGAGTTACAGCTTGTATTAATTTTCCATTTTCATATAAAATAGAAATTGATGCGCCATCATATTTTAATTCAGCTACAAACTCTACATCTTCTTTTTCAAAACTTTTTTCAATCCGTTTTTCCCAATCTTCAAGATCGTCAAAATCGTAGGAATTATCCAAAGAATACATTCTAAACTGATGTTGAACTGTAGGGAAATTTTTAGTAATTCCACCACCAACTCTCAGAGTAGGGGAATTGGCATCAAAAAATTCAGGATTTTCTGTTTCTATTTTTTTTAATTCTTCTAATTTTTGGTCAAACTCAAAATCAGACATCAAAGATTCATCGTTTAAATAGTAGGCTTCATTTAATTGATGAAGTTCTTTTCGTAGATTTTCTATTTTGTGTTGAATGTTTTCAGACATTATTTTAAGTAATTTTTACAAAAATACGAAGTCGAATTTAAATAATATTATTTTTTTTATTTAAAAAATATTAAAATACTAAAAAAAGGTTGAATAATATGGGGGTGTTAACCAAAAAACAACAATTATTTAAAGATTTTACTTAATTTTGTGGGGGTAAAAAATAAAAAACTATGAAAATTGAAAAAAGATGGTTGTTTTCGTTTATGATTATTACCTGTATTGCAATTTTAGGATTATTTTGGAAATCTGAGATTGATCCAATAATCGCGAAAAATTTTTTAACTGAAAATGATATTGTTGGAGCAGATGTAGCGTGGATTTTGGCTGCAGCAGGTTTAGTTTTATTAATGACGCCAGGTTTATCATTTTTTTATGGGGGAATGGTAGGTAAAAAAAAACGTAATTTCCACAATGTTGCAGAGTTTTGTGGCTTTAGGAGTGATTTCAATTCTGTGGGTGGTCGTAGGTTTTAGTCTATCTTTTGGGACGCCTATCGGAATACAGGTTGATGGCGAAAAGTACGGAATTATTGGCAATCCATTAGATTATTTATTTTTTAATAATGTAAGCGTTTTGCCACATAAAGATTTAGCGAGCACTATTCCTTTTGTGCTTTTTGCTTTATTTCAAATGAAATTTGCTGTCATCACACCAGCTCTAATCACAGGTTCTTTTGCAGAAAGAGTTCGATTTATTTCTTATCTGGTATTCATGGTATTGTTTTCTTTGTTTATTTATATGCCGCTTTGCCACATGGTTTGGCATCCAGATGGATTACTAAATAAATATTTTGGTGTAAAAGATTTCGCGGGTGGAACTGTAGTACATATGAGTGCAGGTTTTGCAGCACTTGCAGGAGCATTATTTTTAGGAAAAAGGAAAAAACCACACCACGAACCTTCCAATATTTCTTATGTAATTTTAGGAACAGGTATGCTTTGGTTTGGCTGGTTTGGGTTTAATGCTGGTTCTGCTTTAGCTGCAAATGCAACTGCAGCGATGGCTTTTGGAACTACGACCATCGCTTCTGCATCTGCAATGATGACTTGGATTTTCTTTGATCGTATCAACGGAAGAAAAGTTTCTGCAATGGGAGCTTGTATTGGCGCTGTAGTCGGTTTGGTTGCAATTACACCTGGAGCAGGTTTTATAAGCATTGCAGAAAGTATATTTGTAGGATTTATTTCTGCAATTGTATCAAATCTCATGTTGAATTGGAAAAAATTAAAGAAAATTGATGATACTTTAGATGTTTTTGCTTGCCATGGAGTTGGTGGAATTATGGGAATGATTCTCACTGCTATTTTAGCACATGGTGAAAATGCCAGCCTATTGCATGGTGGGTTTGAAGTCTTTGCGCATCACATGATGGCTTTAGTTTTAGTTTGCATATTTTCATTTTTTGGTTCTCTACTATTATTTAAAATTACAAATTCAATCATTGAACTTCGTGTATCAGAAAATTCTGAAGAAATAGGTTTAGATGCTTCTCAACATGATGAAAGTTTGAATTGGTAAACATATTGAAGTCCAAAGTCTAAAATTTCGCTATTTTTGCAAAAATTTTACAATGCAAAATTATCTGGAATTCAATTTTAAAATAAATCCGCCAAAGCCTTGGAGTGAAATCTTAATGGCTGTTTTAATAGAAGTCGGGTTTGATAGTTTCACCGAAGAAACAGATGGGATTTTAGGGTATATTCAAAAAGATATTTTCAATGAAGAAGATCTAAAAAATTTAGAGATTTTCCATAATGAAGAAATCAACATAGAATATTCTTTCAGCGAAATGCCCAATATCAACTGGAATGAAGAATGGGAAAAGAATTTTGATCCCATCAATATAGAAGATAAAGTTTTGATACGTGCAGAATTTCATGAAAGCGGAGATTTTGAGCACGAAATCATCATTCAACCAAAAATGTCTTTCGGAACTGGCCATCATGCGACCACTTATTTGATGATTCAGCAAATGTTGGATATGGATTTGAAAAATAAAAAAGTTTTGGATATGGGTTGTGGAACTTCCGTTCTCGCCATATTTGCCAAACAAAACGGAGCTGCAGAAACTTTGGCAATAGATATAGACGAATGGTCTGTAGAAAATTCAATTGAAAATGCTGCCAGAAACGAGGTTGAATTAATAATTGAACAAGGAACTGCAGAAAATTTAGGCAAAGAAAACTTCGATATCATTCTCGCCAACATCAATAGAAATATTTTAATTTCGGATATTCCCACTTATGTTTCTGTATTAAATGCAGGTGGAAAATTGCTGCTTTCTGGTCTTTGCTTTTTTGATGTGGATGATATTTTGGAAGTTTGCACAGAAAACAATTTGACATTAGAAAAGAAAATTCAACGAGAAGAATGGGTTTCTTTGCTTTTGAGTAAGTAGTTTTTTTACAGTTATTTTTGTTGAAAACTGAAGGTGAATATTGATAAATTATTAAATTTTGTGCCTTAAATTTTGTAAATTGTAGGGGTGTTAATCGTTCAAATTCTCGTAAGAAGTTTGAAGATTATTTACTTTTAAATTTAATAAAACACAGATGAAAGCACAAAACGAAATAAAATTATTTGAATCTAAAAAAGTACGTACTTCTTGGAATGAAGATCAGGAAGAATGGTATTTTTCGATAATAGACATCATTGATACTTTGACAGAAAGTAGTATTCCAAAAAGATATTGGTCAGATTTAAAAAAGAAACTTCTAAAAGAAGGAAGTCAGTTGTACGAAAAAATCGTACAACTGAAATTTGAAGCAGCAGACGGAAAAAAGTATGCGACAGATTGTTTGAAAACCGAGGAGGTTTTCCGCTTAATACAATCCATTCCGTCGCCGAAAGCAGAACCGTTTAAACTATGGCTTGCAAAAATTGCAAATGATCGGATGAACGAAATGCAAGATCCAGAATTGACCATTGATCGTGCTTTGCAACAATATTTGAATCTTGGTTACAGCGAAAATTGGATCAATCAACGATTAAAAAGCATAGAAATTCGCAAAGAATTGACTGATGAACGGAAAAGATTGGGCTTGAAAGAAGGTCAACAATTTGCAAGTCTTACAGATATCATCACCAAAACTTGGAGCGGAAATACGACGAAAGAATATAAAATGCTGAAAGGTCTGAAGAAAGAGAACTTGCGGGATAATATGACCAATACGGAATTGATATTAAATATGCTTGCAGAAGCTTCTACAAAAGATATTTCTGAAGCCGTGAATCCGAAAAATTTTGATGAAAGTAAAAATATCGCAAAACAAGGTGGCAATATCGCAGGAAATGCAAGAAAAGAATTAGAATTAAAGACAGGTAAAAAAGTAGTTACAGAATTAAATGCGAAGACTTTTTTAAATGAAAGTAAAAAATTAAAATAGGCTTTTTAAACTTGAAATAGAAAGTAAATCAAAGCGAAACATTGCGCCCCGACTTGAACGGAAATCCTTTTTTTTGGTGGCTGAGCTTGTCGAAGCCAACAAAAAAAAGATTGGAAGTGGAAGGCGGAAATTGGCGCCCAAAAAATAAATTAAAATTATGTTCAAATTAAAACTACCCACAGATCCGAGATGGGCAAATATAGCAGAAGGAAATTTGGAAGAAATACTTTCTGATCATGCGTGGTGCGAGCAAAAAGCCGCCACAAATGCTACACATCTCATCATTCAAAATTCTGAAAAACCAGAGTTGGTTTCGGCAATGCTAGAAATTTCTATTGAAGAAATGGAACATTTCAAAATGGTGCACGATATCATTTTGGAGCGTGGCTACGAATTTAAACGAGAAAGAAAAGACGATTACGTAGGAGAATTGGCGAGATATATGAAGCAAAATTCCGATGGTAGCCGAGAATCTGGTTTGATAGAAAGATTGCTATTCGCTGCGATGATAGAAGCCAGAAGTTGCGAAAGATTTCGCGTACTTTCTGATAATATTGAAGATCAAAAATTGGCAAAATTTTACCGAGATTTAATGGAAAGCGAAGCGCAACATTACACAGTTTTCATAGGATTTGCAAGAAAATATGCAGAAACTATAGACGTAGAAAAACGCTGGGAAGAATGGCTAGAATTTGAAGCAGGCGTGATAAAAGGTTACGGAAACAAGGAAACAATTCACGGATAAATTTCCATTTCAAACCTTCAAGGATTTGGAATCCTTGAAGGTTTTTAAAAGGCATTTTTAATCACTTCCAACCTCTAATTCTTATTCTTTTCCGTAATCCACAAACTCATATATTTTGTGCTTTGCAAACTTTGATGTTGAAAAATTTGACCGAGGAAATTTCTGTCTCGGTGAGGTTTTAAATTTTTAGAAATTTCTTCAATTTTTTCTTTAAAACTTGCAGCAAATTCTACTTTCTGAAATCTGTTTTCCAAAAGTTTGTAGCCGTTTTCTTGTGCAATATTCCAACGGTTTTCATTTTTATATAAATCTATCGCTGCTACGCCAAATTGCTGAAAATCATCGGTGATTTCGCCATTCCACGGTAGAGTTCCATGCATTCCTTCTGCGCCAATTTCAGAGGTCACATTTGGCAAACCATACATCATGCTATCCAAAAGTTTTCCTTTTATTCCGGCACCAAAAGGAATCGGTGCTAGTAGAATTCTGCTTTTTTCAAAAATTTCTTGCACAGAATTTGCTCTGCCTTTTATCAGAAAACCTTCCTTTTCATTGTGCAATTGTTTGGCTTTTTCAGGAAGATAGGCGCCATAAATATTCAGCTTTGCTTCGGGAATTTTTGATTTTATACTGGGCCATATTTTCTTTAATTGTAAGACGGTTTGCCAATTCGGTTCGTGCAGAAAATTACCGATAGATACAAAATCTCTTCTTTCTGAAAATGGAATTGTAGATTTGTTTATTTCAGATACAAACATGGGAATATAATGCAGAATAGAAGCATCAAGCTTGAATTTTTCTGTTAAAAGTGTCATTTCGTAATCAGAAATTATCAAAGATAAATCACACCTAAAAATAGAAGCCATTTCTCTCTTAAAAACATCTGTAATGAATTCTACATGCTCTAAATTTCCATTTTTTTTGATTGAATTTTCTCTTGCTTTTCTTAAAAAATGCAGATCCACAGTTTCTAAAATCGTCATCGCTTCCGGACAAGATTTCGCAACGCGCCAACCGAATTGTTCTTCGGAAATATAACGATCGTACACAACGATTTCTGGCGAAATTTCTTTTAATAAATTATCAAAAGAATCATCATTCAATTTTATTGGAAGATACTCTACATCGTCATCATCAAACGGATGCGAAAATTCTGAAAGCGATGCAGCCGACAAAAATTTAATTTTAAAATCCATTTCCAGAAATAGATCAATCAGTTGCAACATTCTTGTTCCTGCTGCAGTAGAATTTGGTTCGGGAAATACAGTGCCGATTATTACTAAATTTTTCAACTTCATTTATTTCTGCTAAAATAAAAATTTAAATCTCAAAGTAACAAAAGTAGGGACTTAAATAATGATTTACTAAGAGAAAATAAGGTTAAAATCCATTATTTTTACTTAAAAGCGAATTTAGTTGCCTTATACTTTTGTTTCTCTCGTGCTTAAAAAATATTGGCAATTTCAAAATATTTTTTTTCATTTTAAACTATCTTTGCATTCATGAGCCAACTCGTTCAAATATCTATCCTACCCAATCAGCAAGATGATGAAGTTTTCATTTTAAAAACGGCTTTGAAAAAAGCAAATTTAAAAGAAACAGAAATCAGCGATTGGAGAATCCGCAAACGTTCAATTGATGCACGCCAATCTTACGTAAAACTCAATTTACAAGTAGAATTTTGGTCAACTACGGAAAAACGCGAAAAAATTTCCCCTTTCATTCCACAAAATGTAGAAAATAAAGAAAAAATATACATTATTGGAGCTGGTCCAGCTGGATATTATGCAGCTTTGAGAGCCATAGAAGCCGGATTGAAACCCATTGTTTTCGAGCGTGGAAAAGAAGTGCGAGACAGAAGAAGAGATCTTGCAAAAATAAATAAAGAACACATCGTAAATCCAGAATCCAACTATTGTTTTGGCGAAGGTGGAGCCGGAACTTACAGTGATGGGAAATTATATACCCGTTCCAAAAAACGTGGTAATGTGCTAAAAGCTTTAGAATGGTTTGTGCATTTTGGTGCAGATGAAGATATTTTGGTAGACGCTCATCCGCATATCGGAACCAATAAATTGCCACAAATTATCATCGCAATGCGAGAAGAAATTTTAAAATTTGGCGGAGAAATTCATTTTGATAGCAAACTGACCGATTTTAAAATAGAAAATAATGCCATTTCTGGAATTCAAATCAATAATGAAAATTGGATAGCTGCTGAAAATGTGATTTTAGCAACCGGACATTCTGCAAGAGATATATTTTATTTATTGCATGAAAGAAATGTAAAAATAGAAGCAAAAGCTTTTGCAATTGGCGTTCGTGTAGAGCATCCTCAAGAATATATCAATAAAATTCAATACCAAAAAGACGGAGGAAACCCATATTTGCCACCTGCTTCTTATGCCTTAGTTGAGCAAGTAGACGAAATGGGTGTTTATTCTTTTTGCATGTGTCCGGGTGGAATTATTGCGCCTTGTGCAACAGCGCAAGAAGAAGTGGTAACCAATGGATGGAGTCCCAGCAAACGCAATAATCCTTTTGCAAATTCTGGAATTGTAGTAAGTGTAGAACCCAAAGATTTACCCAATTATTCTGCAAATAATCCTTTCGTTTGCTTAGATTTTCAGGCAAAAGTAGAAAGAGATTGTTGGGAAGCAGCGGGAAGTACACAAAAGGTTCCAGCGCAAAGAATGATAGATTTTGTGGAAGAAAAAATTTCTAAAAACTTCCCGAAAACATCTTATTTACCAGGAATTTCTGCGGTAAATTTGCATGAAGTTTTACCAAAATTATTGAGTAAAAGATTACAAAAAGCCTTTGTAGAATTTGGAAAGAAAATGCCCGGATTTTATACCAATGAAGCTGTTTTGCACGCGCCAGAAAGCAGAACCTCTTCACCAATCAGCATCCCAAGAAATTCTGAAACCTTGGAGCACGTAGAAATTTCTGGTTTGTATCCGTGTGGAGAAGGTGCAGGTTATGCAGGTGGAATTATTTCTGCAGCCATAGATGGAATTAATTGTGTGGATGCTATTTTTTCGAAACTAGAACTTAATGCTCAGAAATCGCAAGTTAAAAATTAAGATTTTGTATTAGATCGTATTCAAAGTGTTAACATTTAAATTATTTTAATTACTTTAACCAACTCAAACAAAATTAAAGGATTTTAAACAAAATCAAACCAAATTTAAAATGACCAACCGTTCCGATTCTGAACTCATCTTTTTCTACAACACCGAGAATTTTTTTCTTCCAGATAATGATACTGCAATTTCTAAAGGTTCAAAGAATTCTGGGTTGCAAAATTGGGACGAAAGAAAATTTATACATAAATTAAACAGAATTGCCCGAGTTTTTCAAATGGTAGAAAATCAAGAAGGCAAACTTCCTATGCTTATTGGTGTAGCTGAGATTCAAGGCGAAAAAGTGCTGCAAGAATTGATAAAACTACCCCCATTTTTTGATAAATTTAAATACATACATTACGAATCTTTAGACGAACGTGGAGTAGATGTCGCGCTTTTGTATGATCCCGAAAAAATAAAAATCACCCATTCCGAACCTATCAGTTATCTGTTTGAAATTAATGAAAATAAAGACGAATATATAGATACCACCAGAGATATTTTGTATTGTCAGGCAGAATTTTCTGGAGAAAACTTACACCTTTTTGTTTGTCATCTTCCTTCAAAACGTGAAAAAGATGTGAACAAACCGAAACGCGATTACATCATCAACGATTTAAAAAAGAAAATTTCTGAAATTCCAAAAGATGAATTTATTCTGATAATAGGAGATTTTAATGAAAATCCAGATGACCTAAATCTCTTGAAACTTACCGAAAATGAAGGAGAAAATAATGCGCTGAAAAATGTATTTTCACCCTTATTTCAGCACAAAGAATTTTCTACTTATCATATCAAAGAAGGTTTGCTTTTTGATCAGTTGATCATTTCCGATGCATTTTTCAAAAGCGATTCTGCCCTTCGGTTTTCAAAAGCAAAAATTTTTAATCCACCAGAAATGTGCGATACGGAAAATAGTTCCATCAAAAAACCCTACCGTACTTTTGCTGGCAGAAGATATTTAGGCGGTTATAGTGATCATTTTCCCGTTTTTATTTCTTTAAAAAAGTAAAGTATTCTATAATTTTATTAATTCCGAATTCATTAATTTTGCAAATTATTATTAAAATACAATTCTGAAATTATCTATATATGTCAAAAAAATCAGAAACTATTATACAAACTGAAATTCACCCCCGAAACGAAGGTTTGCCTTTCAATACACAATATTTTGATGAAATATTGGTCAATAGAAGTGCGGTAGAAAGACGCGTAAAATCTCTTGGAGGAAGAAGAAGCGTGAAAAAAGAATATCAAGCAGCATGGCTTTTGAAGGCAATTTCTATGATCGATCTCACCACTTTGGCAGGAGATGATACCCAAGGAAATGTTCAAAGATTGTGCATGAAAGCCAGAAATCCAGTGCGCAAAGATCTATTGGAAAAATTAGGCGTTTCAGAATTAAACCTTACAACAGGTGCAGTTTGCGTCTATCACAGCTTAATTCCATTTGCAAAAGAAGCATTGAAAGGAACAAATATTCCAATTGCAGCAGTTTCTACAGGATTTCCGGCAGGAAAAAATTCATTAGAAGAAAAAATTGCCGAAATAAAAAAATCTGTAGCAGCAGGAGCAACAGAAATTGATATTGTAATAAGCCGAGCGTTGGTTTTAGAAAATAAATGGGAAGAACTCTACAACGAAATAAAATTGTGCAGAGAAGCTTGCGGAGATGCACACATGAAAACCATTCTCGCAACAGGAGAAATTCCAACCTACACCAAAGTTGCAAAAGCAAGTTGGGTAGCCATGTTGGCAGGATCTGATTTTATCAAAACATCCACCGGAAAAGAATCTGTAAATGCAACATTAGAAGTAAGTTTGGTAATGATGCGTTGCATCCGAGATTATTACGAATTAACCGGCGTAAAAGTGGGCTACAAACCAGCTGGAGGAATACAAAAAGCAAAACAAGCTGTAGAATTTCTCATATTATTAAAAGAAGAATTGGGCAACGATTGGCTTACACCAGATTTATTCCGTTTCGGTGCAAGTTCACTTTTGGGAGATATAGAAAGACAGTTAGAGCATTACGTTACAGGAAGTTACAGCGCGAGTTTCCGTCATCCAATGGCGTAAAAGAAACAAGAGTCGAGAAACAAGAGCCAAAATGAGGATGTCTTGTCTATTGAGCTTGTCGAAATATGGGCGCCAATTTCCGCCTTCCGTTCCCAATCTTTTTTTTGCAAAAAAAGGATTTCCACTCAAGTCGGGGCGCAGATTTTAGAATAAATGAAAGATTTATAAATTTATGAAAGCATATATTCAAATAGATGAAAATGGAGAATATCTTAATGTAAATACATATACAGCATCTGTAGGTTATAAAGCATTAGGTTTTCAGGTTTTCAAATATTTTGATGCTAATCAAGTTGAAGAAACAGAAAGAGAGGCAATTTTTGTAGGCGGAATTGGAAGTGTAAGAAAACGTTTGAAAAATCTCGGAATTCACGTAGAATATGAAATCGAGTATCCGCAAGAATTAAAAGAATATCTAAATAGAAATGTTTGGAATTCTACTTTAAAAGAAATTATAGCAAAAGAACAAACTAATATTTTTATAAAACCTGTTCAGACCAAATTATTTCAAGGAAAAGTTATTCATTCTTTTAAAGATTTAATAAGCTTAAATTATCAAGAAGAAGTTGATGTTTGGTGTTCCGAAGTTGTAGATGTGGTTACAGAATGGAGATGCTTTGTGAGATATGGAGTTTTATTTGACGTTCGATATTACAAAGGAAATTGGGATAGTAAACTTGATATCAATATTGTAAACGAGGCAATTTCGAAATTTAAAACTCAACCAGCATCATATAGTTTAGATTTTGGTGTAGATATTAATGGAAAACATTATTTAATAGAAGTAAATGATGGTCATAGTATAGGTTGTTATGGAATGGGACCTATTTCTTATGCGAAATTTATTTCTGCAAGATGGAGCGAATTAACAGAAACAGAAGACTTGCTTAATTTTTAAAATATAGTCAAACTCTATGCTCTTTAAAAATTTAAAATAAAAAACTTTTGTGACTTTGCGGTTTAAAAAAAGCAAAATAACAAATCAATTATCATTCAACAATCATAGAAATTATGGACATCAAAGAAATATACAACACCATGGAATACGGAACTGCACCAGAAAGCGCTTCTGCAGCTATAGAATATTTAGAAAATCATCAAAAAAAATTTAATCTTTTCATTGATGGAGAATGGCAAAAACCAATTTCTGAAAAATTTGAAAAAACCTATAATCCTGCCAATCAAGAATTTCTTGCAGAAATTGCAGAAGCAGGAGAAGCAGATGTAGATCTCGCCGTGAAAGCTGCCAACAAAGCTCTTCCAGAATGGGTGAAAATCGGTGGTTTTGAACGTGCAAAATATTTGTACGCAATTGCGCGTCAATTGCAAAAACATTCCAGATTGTTTGCGGTTTTAGAAACTTTAGACAACGGAAAACCCATCCGCGAAACCCGTGATATAGATATTCCAATTGCTATTCGTCATTTTTATCATCATGCAGGTTGGGCAAGATTGATGGATACAGAAATGAAAGATTATCAAGAAGTTGGCGTCATCGGACAAATAATACCATGGAATTTTCCATTGATGATGCTCGCTTGGAAAATAGCACCAGCTTTGGCAATGGGAAATACTGTTGTTCTAAAACCTGCAGAATTAACATCACTTTCGGCACTTCTTTTTGCAGAAATTTGCGAAAAAGTTGGTTTGCCAAAAGGTGTTGTCAATATTGTAACCGGAAGTGGAACTGTTGCAGGTTCAGCTTTGGTCAATCATGCTGATGTTCATAAAGTTGCGTTCACAGGTTCTACCAATGTTGGTAAAATTTTGAGAAGAGAAACTGCTGGTTCTGGAAAGAAAATTTCATTAGAATTGGGCGGAAAATCCCCATTCATCGTTTTTGAAGATGCGGATCTTGACGCTGCGGTAGAAGGTGTTGTAGATGCAATTTGGTTCAACCAAGGTGAAGTTTGTTGTGCTGGTTCTAGATTGTTGGTTCAAGAATCTGTTGCAGAGAAATTTTATGCAAAATTAAAAACGAGAATGGCGAAATTGAGAATCGGAAATCCTATGGATAAATCGATTGATATGGGAGCTATCGTTTCTAAAAATCAAATAGAATCCATTAAAAATTTAGTAAAAATAGGTGTAGAAGAAGGTTGCGAATTGTTTCAATGTGAAAACGAAATGCCAGAAAACGGCTATTTCTATCCACCCACTTTATTTACGAATGTTTCTACAACTTCCACGATTGCCCAAGAAGAAATTTTCGGACCTGTTTTGGTAGCGATGACTTTTCGTTCACATAATGAAGCAGTTGCGTTGGCAAACAATACAAAATATGGTTTGGCTGCAAGTATTTGGACAGAAAATATCAATATCGCTTTAGATATTGCACCAAAAATAAAAGCGGGAAGTATTTGGATCAATTGCACCAATCAATTTGATGCAAGTTCTGGATTTGGTGGTTACAGAGAATCTGGTTTCGGAAGAGAAGGCGGAAAAGAAGGTTTGTACGAATATGTGAAACCAAAATTGAATAAAGAATTTGCAGATCAACCGATTTTAGAAGCAAGAACGGAGAATCAAGAGCCAAGAGTTGAGAACCAAGACTCAAGATTTGAGGGTATTGATAAAACTGCAAAAATGTACATCAACGGAAAACAAGCGCGACCAGATGGTGGATATAGTTTGGATGTGATGGATTTTTACGGAAATAAAATTGGAGAAGTTGGCGAAGGAAACCGAAAAGATTTGAGAAATGCTGTAGAAGCTGCGAGAAATGAAAAATCTTGGAGCGGAATGACGGGACATTCTCGTGCGCAAGTTTTGTATTATTTAGCAGAAAATCTTTCTTATCGTGCTGAAGAATTTGCAAAAAGAATCGCTTCACAAACCAATCAAAGTTTGAAATCTGCGGAAGATGAGGTAGAAAAATCTATAGAAAGAATTTATTATTACGCTGCAATGGCAGATAAATACGATGGAAAAGCGCATTCTACCGTACAAAGAATGACAACGTTAGCAATGCCAGAAGCAATTGGAGTGATGGCAATTATTTGTCCAGATGAAAATCCGTTGTTAGGTTTTATTTCGGCAATAATTCCTGCAATTTCTATGGGAAATACAGTTGTAGTTGTGCCTTCGGAGAAATCTCCACTTTCTGCGACAGATTTTTATCAAATTTTAGAAACTTCTGATGTTCCAGCTGGAACGGTGAATATTGTTACAGGAAATCAAGTAGAATTAAGTACAGAATTGGCGAAACATTATGATGTAGATGGCATTTGGAATTTCGGAAATGGAGATTGCAAAACCATAGAGACTCTTGCCGCAGATTCTATGAAAAGATCTTGGTGCATGTACGGAAAATACCGAAACTGGATGCTTGCAGAACAAGGAGAAGGCGAAGAATTTTTGAGACACGCCACAGAAATTAAAAATATTTGGATTCCTTATGGAGCTTAAAAAATTCAATATATAAAGCAAAACCACTGAAAATTTCAGTGGTTTTTGTATTTGAAAAATACCATTATGCTGTAATTTAACCATTAAGAACAATGAAGAAATTAAGATCATTAAGAAAAAAAATCGAAGATTTTTTAAAATAAATTAGAAAAGATTGCTTAAAAAATTCTTAATACTCTTAATTCCTTAAAAAACTTAATGGTAAATTTTTTAGTGCATTTCAAACTCCCGATAAAATTCCATCGTTTCCCCAATCAAATCATTTATTTCATTTAAAGTCATCACTTCCAGAAATTTTCTGCGGTGATCTTTAAAATGCGGAATCCCACGGAAATAATTGCTGTAATGTTGACGCATTTCTATCAATCCTAATTTTTCGCCTTTCCAATCTGCACTCCATTCTGCATGTTGTTTCACGGCTTCCAAACGCATTTCTACAGTTGGTTCTGCTAATTTTTCACCAGTTTTGAAGAAGTGTTTTATTTCATTAAAAATCCAAGGATAGCCAATTGCAGCGCGACCAATCATAATTCCATCGCAAGCATATTTATTTTTGTATTCCAGGGCTTTTTCGGCAGAATTGATATCGCCATTGCCAAAAATTGGAATTTCGATGTTTGGGTTTTGCTTCACGGCAGAAATATAATTCCAATCTGCTTCTCCTTTGTACATTTGTGCACGCGTTCTTGCATGAATCGTCAATGCTTTTATCCCGCAATCTTGCAATCTTTCTGCAACTTCCATTATGTTGATAGAATCATTGTCCCAACCTAATCTGGTTTTCACCGTAACTGGTAAATGCGTGGAATTTACAACCGCTTTTGTCAAGCGAATCATCAAATCTATATCTTTCAAAACGCCTGCTCCAGCTCCTTTGCAAACCACTTTTTTTACTGGGCAACCAAAATTGATATCTACTAAATCTGGATTTACGGTTTCTACAATTTTTGCAGAAAGCGCCATCGCTTCTTCATCTCCACCAAAAATTTGAATTCCAACCGGACGTTCATAATCGAAAATATCCAATTTTTGTTTAGATTTCATGGCATCCCGAATCAGACCTTCCGAAGAAATAAATTCAGAATACATCATATCTGCTCCATGCATTTTGCACAATCTGCGATACGGCGGATCGCTCACATCTTCCATTGGTGCAAGCAAAAGTGGAAATTCTGGCAATTCTATGTTACCGATTTTTATCATGGGGCAAAAATAAACAATTTTGAATAAAAAGAAAAAGTAGATTTCATAGTGCTTTACGTTAGATTTAAAATTTTTTGGAAAAATTATTAAAAAAACTTGCATAATTTTAATTTTAATTATAATTTTAATTTTAATTTTATCTCAATAATTTTAAAAACAAAATATTATGAAAAATTTAATTGTAAAAGTTGGGTTAGTTTCTATGTTTTTAATTTCTTTAAATTGCAGTAGAAATGAAGTAGTTGCAGAACCGGAACATTTTGGTAAAAATTCGATTGAAAATTTTCAATCTAAACCTGAATGTGAAATAACTGTCAATCAAGATAATCCTTATAATTTTGTTGGGCAAATTCACAACGAAATTTTATATGATTATCTTGTTGAAAATGATGACAATGTAGAGAATGTTGACAGTTTAATATTTAAAGTCGAAAAAATAGCATTTGATAATAGTAATTTTCAAAATTACAATAATTCAAATTATACTTCACCAAATTCTGCAGCTTTAACTTACGGAGCAAGTGATTTCGTAAATGGATATTCTAACGTTATAGGTAATATGGCGATATCTTCTGCGGCAAAAACAAAAATGAGTGAATTAGTGGATTATTTTTTTGATAAAGTTAATAATAACACTGAACCGTCTTATGCAGATGTTAATTTATTTCTTAATAATTTTGAAAACAGTATAATAGTTGGTCCTAATAGTTTTACAACAGAAGAGAAAAAGGTTTTGTTTTCTGCAGTAGCAACAGCAAAATATTCTAATTGTTTTTGGTATAATTATTTAAATATTGCAAGTCAGAGTGAAGCAAAAGGTGAAGGTGGAAGAAAATGGTTTCATTGGTTGATAATTGGAGTATCTGATGCTTTGGGTGCGGCTGTTGCAGCAATCCCTGCTGCTGGTGCGCCTCCTGTAGGTGGTGCAATTATCGTTTCAGGTGCAGTTGCTGCAAGTGGATTAGCATATACAATGACATCACCAAAAAATAAGTAAATATGAATAAAATAGCGATATTATTTATATTTATATTTTCTATTAATATAAATAGTCAAGAGAAATTTATTTTAGATGCTGGAACGGGAATTTTAAGTGTGCAAAGAAATTCAGCTGCCTTATTCAATGTAGGGATGCATTACGATGTTTCTCAAAAAATAAGTATAAGTGGAAATACTGGTTATTCGCATTTTAATTTAAATAATAACGACGAAACTGATATATCAAAATATGATTTGGGAATAAATTATAAAATTTTAAACAGCAATACAGAAATTGCGTCCATTGCAAATTTTAATTACATTACAGATAAAAATGCTATTCTGTTCGAAAGAAAAAATAATTTCGGAATGGATTTAGGAATTTTAATAATGTTTAATCAAGAAAATAGATTCCAATACGGAATTAAGTGGTACAATACTTTCAGTACAACAGCAAGAGGAAGTATCATGTATAGTGGAGCTCAATTTTCTTATAGATTGTGAAAATATTATTTTCTTTTATATGTATCTTATGTTTGTTTTCATGTTCGCAAGAAAAAGAAAAATATATTTACATTTTAAGTCGATACTCTCAAAGTAAAGAAGGTGATTTGGTGTTAAAGTTTAACAATAATAATTTAAAAATTTCTCACATCGGACTTTCTTTGGATAACACTATTGATTCAAGAATTTACAATATTAGTTATAATGAAAAAAATAGTGAAGGATCATCATTACTACAAGAAAATCGAAAAAAATTTTGGAATTCACCAGATGTAAAAGATAATCGAATTTGGAAATTGAAAGTTAGTGCTACTGAATATAATAAGATTAAGATACGCCTTGATAGTATGACGCAAGTAAAGTATTATTTTGACTTAAATCCTAAAACATTTAATGGTTTGTATTGTTCAGAATTTGTTTATCAAGTTTTGGAGAATGCAAACCATTTAAAATTTAATCAAAATAAAAAATGTGTAAAATTGAATGTAATTGAAAGAATATTCGTTCAAGATTCAACTTTATGTTATTACGCCGCAGATTTTTTTCTTAAATATCAGTTAAAAGAAATCAAAAAATAAATTCATAATACATCATATCTGCACCATGCATATTACACAATCTTCGATAGGGTGGATCGCTCACATCTTCCATTGGTGCAAGCACAAGTGGAAATTCTGGCAATTCTATGTTACCGATTTTTATCATGCTGCAAATTTAAGGAAAATTAATTTTTGATCATTTTATATTTATCAGCTTTCATCTATATATAAGATCGCTATATTATTTATAATTAAAGTATCCTCAAAATTTCCAATGGATTCCAAAAATTTCAGTATTTTTGTCAACTGAAAATTCAAAGGTAGATATCAATTAAAATTAGTTTTACTTATTTTCATTATTAAAAATATAACATGCAGCAAAACAACGGATTAGATAAAAGTCAGATTATTAGTTTTATGCTTTTCACCATTATTATGGTTGGAGCGATGATCTACTTTCAAAGCAAAACGCAGAAAGAAGATGCACTTAAGCAGAAAGAAGTAGCCAAAACGGAACAAGTTTCTGCTAATAATACAAAAATTGCATCTGTAGAAAACGTGAATCCCAACATCAATGCTGCTTCTATACAAACGGTTCCTTTGCAAAATGAACAATTAAAATTAGAAGTTTCCACTTTGGGTGCGCAAATTTCTAATGTAGAATTGCCAGAATATAAAGCATACGATGCAAAGAGAGACGAATCTGATTTGCCATTATTATTAATTCATAAAAATTCTGCGAATTATGGTTTTGAATTTAAAGACAAAACCGGGAAAATTATTAAAACAAAAGATCTTGTATTTACGCCTTCCGTAAAAGGAAATGTAGTTACGATGACGCATCAATTAAATGGTGCAGTTATCCAATTTGTGTATACTTTGATGCCTAAATATACGGTAGATTTTAAAATCAGAACCAAAGGTTTGTCCCAAATTACAAGTGATAATGCTGCGAAATTTGCGTGGAATTATAACGTAAGAAATTTGGAGAAAGGTAGATCTCAAGAGCAAACGCATTCTGAGTTTTCTTATGCTTTTAATAATTACAAAGATTACGATTATGATGGCAACAAAGCCATGGACGAACCAGATGAAACTCTAAACTGGATAGGTGTAAAGCAACAATTTTTTAGTTCTGTGATAGAAGCAAAAAATGGTTTCACACAATCGAAAGGTAGTCAAGTAACTGTAGATGAGGGAGAGTATTTGAAAACCCTAGAGTTTTCTGGAAATGTAGCCATGAATGGTGCAGAATTAAACCAAGATTTCACATGGTATTTCATGCCATTGGACTTGCCATTATTAAAAGAATATAACAAGAATTTTGATGAAATTTTACCATTGGGTTGGTCTTTTATTGGCGCATTGAACCGTTGGTTTTTCATGCCAATGTACAATCTTATTGCAGGATGGGGAATTGCTGCTGGTTGGGTAATATTTTTGATGACGGTGGTTGTAAAATTAATTTTATCGCCAGTGATGTTTAAACAACATAAGTTGAGTGCGATGATGCGCGTTATCCGTCCGGAAATAGACGAAGTAAACGAGAAGTATAAAGATGGAGATGCAATGAAGAAACAGCAAGAAACAATGGCTGTTTATAGGAAAGCTGGCGTTAATCAGATGGCAGGATGTTTACCCGCCGTTTTGCAAGTTCCGATTTTCTATGCATTATTCAGATTTTTCCCAAATTTTATAGATTTACGAGGGAAGAGTTTTTGGTTTGCAAAAGATTTAACAGCTTATGATGATTTAATTAAATTGCCATTTCACGTTCCATTGTTAGGTGAGCATTTAAGTGTATTTGCTATTGCTTGTACGGCGGTTATTCTTATATATACAATACTTACAGCAGGAAATATGCAACAGCCAACTGCGCCAGGAATGCCAAATATGAAAGTGTTGATGTATATATTCCCAGTTACGTTCCTATTTTTCTTAAATACTTCTGCATCTGGTTTATCTTGGTATTATTTCGTTTCAAATGCGATTAATATTATCATTATTCTTGTGATTAAATATTTAATTTTAGACGAGAAAAAAATTCATGCTCAAATACAATCCAATAAAGAAAAACCGGCTAAAAAAGAAGGTAAATTTGGCAAAAGAATGAGAGAGATGATGGAAACAGCACAAGCGCAACAAGCAGCGCAAAAAGGAAATACTAAAAATATTAACAAAAAGAAATAATTTTTTAGATTTGAAGTCTGAAATCTCAAGTTAAAAAAAGTGGAAGTTGCAGCTTCCACTTTTTTTATTTTTTATTTTTAAAAATTATTGAAGAAAATCTTAATCTTCATATTTCAATCGAAAGGATTTCCGATGGTGCTTTGTAATTCCGAAGTTCTTTAAGGCTAATCTATGCGTTTTTGTAGCATATCCCATATTGGTATTCCAGCCATAATTGGGGAATTCCTCGTGCAATTTGAGCATCAATCTATCTCTATGGTTTTTTGCTAAAATGGAAGCTGCAGCTATAGAAAGGAATTTTTCGTCACCTTTTACGATGCATTGATGTGGAATTTCTGGGTAAGGATGAAATCTATTGCCATCTACTAAAATAAATTCTGGACGAATCTTTAATTGATCTACAGCCAAGTGCATCGCGTGAATACTTGCATTTAATATATTGTGCTCATCGATTAATTTTGGAGAAACTTCTGCAATTGCATACTCGATTGCGTTTTCTTTTATGAAAATTTCTAATTCTAATCTCGTTTTTTTGGTTAATTTTTTAGAATCATCAATTAATTCATGCATAAATTTCTCATTTATGATCACTGCGGCGGCAACCACTGGTCCGCAAAGACAACCTCTTCCAGCTTCGTCACAGCCCGCTTCTACTAGGTTTTTTGTAAATTTATTCTTTAACATTTAAGTATATCTCAATTATTTTTAACAACTAATGCCATATCTTATGTTGCAATTAACTTTTATTTAACAAAAGTATTGTTTTATTTAAGAAACTTTTGCAAATTTGTCTATTGAAAAATTAAAATTAATATGAAAAAATTAACAACTAGTATTTTGGCTGTTGTTCTTACCGCATCTTTTTCTATGCTTAGTGCACAAGTGAAAGATACTGTGAAAACCCAAAATATAGAGGAGGTAGTAATTACTGGAGCTCTCGGAATTAAAAAAAACTTGAACGCTGTTACAGCTGCAAGTCAGGTAGTAGGTACGAAAGAACTTACACAAGCGGTAAATCCTGATGCAATACAAGCCTTAACGGGTAAAGTATCTGGTTTGACGATTACAAATACTGATGTTGGAGTAAATGGAAGTAGCAGGATTGTTTTAAGAGGTTCAAGATCTCTTACGGGAGATGGACAAGCATTAATCGTAATTGATAATGTAATTTCTTCTACAGCAGTGCTGCAACAACTGCCACCAGATGCCATTGATAACATAAACGTAATTAAAGGATTGCAAGGATCTGCACTTTACGGTTCTCAAGGTGTGAATGGTGTAGTAATTGTGACTACAAAAAAAGGAACTGGAAGCGAAAAAATTCAGTTTAATCTTGTTTCATCTGTAGATATTTCTTCAGTGTACAAATTACCAGAAATTCAGACGAAATATGGACAAGGTGTACAAGATACTTCTTTCAGCAGTGTAGATTACAACGGGACAAATTTTGTGCCTTGGGAAAATACTTCATGGGGACCAGCTTACAATGATCCAACTATTGGTGGTACTTTAGTTCCTACTGGTTTGCCACAAGCTGATGGTAACTTTCTTCTAGCGCCTTATTCACCAGTGAAAGATCACTTTAAAAATTTCTTTAAAGAAGGTGTAATCTATCAAAATGGAATTTCTATGAATGTGGGTGGTGCAGATAGTTATGCATACCTTAATTTAAATAGAACTACCAATGAATTTATCGTAGAAGGAGATCAATCTTTGAAAAACTCTTTCTTATTTAAAGCAGGTAAGCGTTATGGAAAATTTAAAATAGATGGAGATTTTAATTATATCTTCAAAAATTCTACAGAAACAAGCCATGATCTCTACAGTGAGATGATACAAATGCCTTCTAATATCGATATTAGAAATTATAGAAACAGCCAACTTGAAGGAAATTATTCTATATACGCTTTAAATCCATATTGGACTACAGATAATGAAAGATACAACAACAAGAGTAACTTTTTATCAGCAGTTATAGGATTACAATATGATTTGACGAAAAACATTAACTTCACGTATCGTGGAAGTTTGCAAAATACTCAGACAACATCTTTAAGCTATAATAACGGATTTCAATTTTCAAGAGTTTATCCAAATGGAACTGGTTTAGATGGTACTATCTTTTCTGATTATGGAACAGGTGATGTAGTTTCATTTTTTAATCAAAGTACAAGTAGATCTAGCAACTTCTATGGTGATTTTCTTACCAACTTTAATTTTGACTTAACAAGTGATATTAACTTGAAAGCAAATGTTGGTTTTAACAATCAAGATCGTGATTTCAACATTAATTCTGTAGGTGGAGAGCAATTGAAAACTCCAGGTTTCTACAATATAAACAATGTTTTAAGTCCATATCCAGCTTACCAACTTAATAATACGACGATAAGATCTAGAAGTTTCTCTCTTTTAGGAAACGTAGATTTATCTTACAAAAATTATTTGTACGTAAATGGTACTTACCGTAAAGAATACAATTCTGTATTGTCTGTAAGACCTACAGATACAGGAATACAAGAAGTTAGAGATTACGATTATTTCTCTGCAGGTATGAACTTTATACCTACAAACGCTTTTGCTAGTTTGAAAGGAGATATTTTGAATTATGCAAAATTATCTATTTCTTATGCTAATATTGGTAATGCACCATTAAATCCGTATGCTACAGATCAAATTGGAGTATTTCCAACAGGATTTCCATTCGGTTCAAATTCTTCTTATATAGCAAACCAATCTCCTACATCTGAAAACATCCAAAGAGAAAAAGTAATAAGTAAAGAAGCATCTATTGCCTTAGGATTTTTCAGAGATAGAATTACCCTTGGTGGTAGCTACTCTCGTGTAGATACAAAAGATTTAATTACAAGAGCTACTGCATCTTCAGCTTCAGGTTTATCTAGTTTGCAAAATAATTTTGGTGAACTTAGAAATAATACCTACGAAGCAGATTTGGGAATTACACCAATAAAAAGTAGAGATTTTGAAGTAAACATGAGAGGTTTCTACTCCAGATCAGAAACTATCGTTGAAGATTTACCAGAAGGAATAGATGAAATAAACTTGTTGAGTTATTCTACACCTGCAGTTGGTATTTTTGCGATAAAAGGAGAAAGATTTCCAAAAATAAAAGGAACAAAATTCCAAAGAGATCCTAATGGGAACATTATTGTAGATGCTTCTGGAAATCCACTTTCTACTTCTACATTAGAAGTATTAGGAAATGCAACACCAGATTATACATTGGGCTTTAATATGAGTGTAAGAGTGAAAAACTTTACATTTGCAGGTACTGCAGATTACAGACATGGTTCTAGTTTTATCTCTTTAACTAAAAGATTACTTTTATTCACAGGTGCAGCAAACGAAACTGCAGATTACGACAGAAGCCAAGGATATGTAATCCCAGGATCTGTACAAAATGTAGGTACAGCAGCCAACCCAGTTTATGTAGCAAATACTACAGCTACAGGAAATAGTCCAGATTATAGTGGTGCTACTTCTTATTGGACTGGATCTGGTAGAAATGCTCCAGAAAATTTATTAGTAGACGGAACAGCATTCAAAATTAGAGAACTTTCTATGACGTACTCTGTGCCAAAAACAGTATTGAGCAGCACATTCATTACCTCTGCAAGTTTTGGAGTATATGCTAGAAATCCATTCTTTTTCTATGCAGATAATAACGAAAACTATAACGATCCCGAAACAGCAAGCTCTAACGGTCAAGCTGGTGGTGTAGCTGGAGATGGACAATATCCAAATTACAGAAGTTTCGGATTTAACGTAAACTTAACTTTCTAATAAAATTACAATGAAAAATAAATATTATAAAACTTTAAGAAATACACTACTGCTTGGTTCAGTATTGTTGCTTGCATCTTGCGATAGATATCTTGATATTAATGAGAACCCAAACAATATTCATATTGAAGAGGTAAGTCCAGATTTGCTTTTTTTAGGAGCAACTACACAATTGTATAGAACACAAGCAAACAACTTGAACATCTTTGGAAACTTGATGATGAATGGTTGGGCAGGAAATTCTTATGTATATGGCTCTCCTTATGTGAGAGAATTTAATCTTAATTCTGTAGACAACTCTTTCTACAATGCAATTTGGGATGGATTATATAGAAGTATGGGTAACTACAAATTAATTGAAGAATATCCTAATGCAAATGGTGCTCAAGATAACTATGTAGCGACATCAAAGATCATGAAAGCATTCTACATGCAGACAATTGTAGATCTTTATGGAGATGCACCATTATCAGATGCATTTAAATATCAAACGAATCTAACTCCAAAATATGATGATGATGTAGCAATATACCATACAGAAATTGAAGATCTAGAAAAAGCAATTGCGCTTATTGATGGTGTAAATGCTAATGCAATAGCACTTACTGCAGGTACAGATCCTGTGTTTAGTGGTGTAATGGCAGACTGGAGAAGTTTTGCAAATACCGTTAAATTAAGATATTTAATGAGAATGAGCAAACTTACTGGAGCGGAAGCAACATACAGAAATGCTAAATTGGCGGGACTTTCTAGTGCTACCTTTATCAGTGCAGACGTAAAAATAAACCCAGGTTACAATAGTTCTACAGATACGCAACAAAATCCATTTTATGGTACGTACATCAGAACTTCTGCGGGAAGTAGAGTTGGTCAAGCAGTTACAGTTTCTGAGCATCAAGCAAACGCTTTGAACGGAAATCCAGGAGCTGGACTTGTTCTTCCAGGAAATCCTACAAATATCTATGATAAATATACAGGATTGGTAGATCCTAGAAGATCTAGATTATGGACTACCGTAAGTGGTGCTCTAAAAGGTGTAAGACAAGGTGCTTTATCTGGTGAGCCAGGTGCTCCTCAATCGGGAAGTAATCCTGTTTCAAGAATTGGACTAGGTATTACTGGTGAACCTAATACAGGTAGCAGTGCAGCTACTGTAGCAGCGGGTTCGTCTAAATCCGGAGTTATTATGTCTCTTTCAGAGATTAAATTTATGCTAGCAGAAGCAGCGCTTACATTCCCAACATATTTCTCTAATGCACAAGGGAATTTTGAATCTGGTATTACCGCAAGTTTTACTTATCTTGGAGCTACAGGATCTGCAGCTTATATTACATCTGCTAATACAAGAGCAGGTCTTGGTTGGACAGGTTCTAATGCTCAAAAATTAGAAGCTATCATGACGCAAGCTTGGATTGCTAATACAAGCATCAATCCAATTCAGTCTTTTATTAATTATAATAAAACAGGATATCCTTATACTCCCTTGGCTGTTACAACTACCAAAGCAAATAAACCTTACAGATTGGTTTACCCAGTTTCTGAGTTTGTAGCCAATTCTTCCAATGTACCGAATGTTACAAGTGCAGATGTATTTGTTAAGAATGCATTCACGCCATTCTGGAATCAATAAATCATTAGATTTTAATTAATTATCAAACCGCCTGTATTTATTTACGGGCGGTTTTTTTTATTCCTTATATTTGCAAATTAATTACCGACTATCATGAACATTAAGCAAAATATACAGCAGTTAATTCAAGAAATAATTCTTACTCAATATCAAATTCCAGAAGTAATTTTGGAAATTCAAGATAATAAGACCGAGTTTGAAGGAGATTTTACCATCGTTACGTTTCCTTTGGTGAAGTTATTAAAGAAAAATCCAGAGTTGATTGGCCAAGAATTGGGAGCTGCACTTACAACGCACGGTAATTTTGTACAAAGCTACAATGTGGTAAAAGGTTTTTTGAATATTATTATCAACAGTCAATTTTTTGTTGATAATTTAAAACATTCCGAAGAGCAATTAAATAAGATTGAAGACAAAAAGGAATCTGTAATGGTAGAATATTGCTCACCAAATACCAACAAACCTTTACATCTTGGGCATGTGAGAAACAATCTACTTGGATTTTCTATCGCAAAAATTTTGAAAGAAGCTGGTTATGATGTTGTGAAAACTCAAATCATCAACGATAGAGGTATTCATATCTGTAAATCTATGGTTGCTTGGCAAAAATTTGGAAATGGAGAAACACCACAATCTACCGGCGAAAAAGGAGATCATTTGGTGGGAAAATATTATGTGAAATTCGACCAAGAATATAAGAAAGAAATTGCTGATCTTATTGCAAATGGTAAAGATGAGGAAACTGCAAAGAAAGAAGCACCGATTTTTTTAGAAGCTCAAAAAATGCTTTTAGATTGGGAAAAAGGAGATGCGGAAGTTCGCCTACTTTGGGAAACCATGAACTCTTGGGTTTATGCAGGTTTCCAAGAGACTTTTGATACAATGGGTGTTGATTTTGATGAGGTTTTGTACGAAAGTGATACCTATATTCTAGGAAAAGATATCATTCAAAAAGGTTTAGCCGATAAAATTCTCTACCGAAAAGAAGATGGTTCCATCTGGTGCGATCTTACGGAAGAAGGTTTGGATCAAAAATTATTGCTGCGTTCAGACGGAACATCGGTTTACATGACGCAAGATTTGGGAACTGCCGTAGAACGTTTTAACAGTAAAATTTATAAAAAATTAATCTATACCGTTGGAAACGAGCAAGAATATCACTTCCAAGTTTTGTTTTTGATCTTGAAAAAATTAGGTTATTCTTGGGCAGAAAATCTTTTTCACCTTTCCTACGGAATGGTAGAATTGCCAGAAGGAAAAATGAAAAGCCGAGAAGGAACTGTAGTAGATGCAGACGATTTGATGCAAGAAATGGTGCAAACTGCAAAAGAAAAAGCCGAAGAACTAGGAAAACTAGATACTTTGGAAATTGCTGACAAAGAAAAATCTTACGAAAGAGTAGGTTTGGGAGCGTTGAAATATTTTATATTAAAAATAGATCCAAAGAAAAAAATTCTCTTTAATCCTGCGGAAAGTGTAGATTTTAATGGTAATACAGGTCCTTTTGTGCAATATACATTTGCGAGAATACAATCTTTACTGAAAAAATCTGACAGAGAAATCACGGCTTTTCCAGAAAATTATCAATTGAATATTTTCGAGAAAAATTTAGCCATATTACTTTCCAACTATAAAGAAGTTTTGGAGAAAGCTGCAGAAAATCTTAGTCCAGCATTGGTGGCAAATTATATATATGAAGTGGTGAAAACGTATAATGCATTCTATCAAAACAATCCTATTTTGAATCAAGAAGATGAAAACATCATCAATTTCCGTCTTCATATTTCTAAATTGACAGCAGAAACCATCAAGAAATGTTTAGATCTTTTAGGAATTCAAACCGTAGACAGAATGTAAGATTCTAGTTTTTTTCTTTAGAAATAATTTCAGAATTTGCGCCAAATCTCAGAAATAAATATCCAGCAATACCTGCAATTGTAGAACCTACCAGAATGCCAATTTTGCTTCCTGACTGCAATGCAATATCATCAAAAGCGAGTGTGCTGATAAATATGGACATGGTGAAACCAACTCCGCCCAGAAAACTGACGCCTATTATATGTTTGAAGCTTACGTTTTCTGGCAGACTTGCCCAGCCAAATTTTAGAGCCAACCAAGAAAAAAGCATTATTCCCGCAGAAGCTCCAATTAAAAGTGAAGCCGCAATACTAAAACTTAATTGCGTGAAGGAAAACTCGCCGATTTCATTTAAAACAGGAACTCCGGCATTTGCTAACGCGAAAATGGGCAAAATAACGTAGGCGACAATGCCATGCAAACGATGCTCCCAATTTTGCAAAGGTGGTTGCACTTTTTTTGTGATTTCAGAAATGGCATCAATTTCTTCATATTGAACGGGATTTAAAATATCAGATCCATTATTTTCTTGGTTAAAATCATTTACATTAATTGCAATTTCTTTTAAATAATTTTTCACATCTAAAGAAGAATAAGCAGGTACACAAAATGCAAGCAAAACTCCCGCAATAGTAGGATGGATGTGCGCTTTCACAAATAAAACCCAAACAACTACAGAAACAAATGCGAAAATATATTTATTGAAAAATTTATATTTCATCATTATAAAAAGCAGTAATAAAAGTGGAATAGCATAGTACAAATAGCTGATGGAAATATTTTCACTATAGAAAAGCGCGATTACCAGAATAGCTCCGATATCATCTATAATGGCAAATGCTACAAGAAATACCTTTAAACCTTGTGGAATTTTATTGCCCAATAATTTCAAAATTCCGATTGCCAAAGCAATGTCTGTAGCCATCACAATTCCCCATCCATTGTATTCTACGTCGCCTTTTATCAAAAATAAAAAACATACAACAGGAACTACAATACCACCAATGGCTGCAAAAATAGGAAGTGCAGCTTGTTTGATGCTTTGCAATTCGCCAATCAGCATTTCTCTGCGTATTTCTAAACCAATCAAGAAAAAAAAGACGGCCATCAATCCATCATTGATCCAAAGTTGTAATGGTTTTTTTAATTGAAAATCTTCCAAACCAATCGTTAAATCTTTTTGCCAAAAATTTAGGTATTCTGTGGAGTACGCTGTATTTGCAAATATCATAGCAATGAGAACCGCAAAAATTAGGAGCAAACCTCCTGCAGCTTCCAATTGAAAAAACTTATTGAAGGGTTTTTGTACGAGTTTTATTATTTTTGGTTCCATAACTTTATTTTTTGCGATTGAAATTACGATAGGATAGATAAAAAATTACCAAACTTTAATTAAAAAATTTGGTAATGTATTTTTAATGAAGAAAAAATTTAAATTAAATCCAATCAACTTCGCCAGTTTCTACATCGTAATTGGCTCCTGCGATTATTATTTCTCCATCTTGTTCCATTTTATTTAAAACTGGGCTATTTTTTCGGATGTCTTCTTTAGTTTTCATGATGTTTTTCACTGTTAATCTATCCAATAAAGATTCGTTGGATGAAGATCTTTCTTCACCATCTTTAATAATTTCTTTTATGCAAGGATCAAAATGATGAACTAATCTAGAAAGATTCGCTAAACCTAAAGTATCTACTGCAGAAGCATCCAAACCACCTTTTAAAGCTCCACATTTTGTGTGGCCCAAAACTAAAACCAATTTAGAACCTGCTACTTTACATGCAAATTCCATAGATCCAAGAATATCTTCATTAGAAAAATTTCCAGCAATTCTTACGCTGAAAATATCTCCCAAACCTTGATCAAAAATCAACTCTGCAGAAGTTCTGCTGTCGATACAACTTAAAATCACTGCAAAAGGAAACTGCCCTGCTCTTGTGTCATTCACTTGTTCCAGCAAATTTCTGTTCATTTTTAGGTTATTTACAAATCTTTCATTTCCTTCTTTTAAAAATTGAAGGGCTTTCTGTGGAGAGATGGTAGATTGTGTTTCTAAAGTATGTGCTTTCATATAAATTTATTTTATTATTAATTGAATTATTTTAATTTGTTTAAGGTTACATTGCTCTTCTGTGATCAATGCTAATGTGTGAATGCTGATCTGTTTCATAATCTCTGTACGAGGTTTTAAAACCTATCAATTCTACATCAATATCCTCTTCTTTTGCCCTCATATTGGCAAAATCTTGTATCATTTCCAAAACATCCTGCGTAATGTAGGAAGTGCCTTTTGCATCAATAGTAACTTTGGAATTTGGTTTTATGTTTTTCAAGGTTTTCTTGATGGCTGCTTTATTTAAGAAAGAAACTTCCTCAGATAATTTGATGTTTATTTCGTCTGCATCATCCAATTCTTCTTTACTGAAATAATAGGCACGCTTCATATTCCCTTGCAAAATATACAAAATAGAAATGGCTAATCCTATTCCTACACCTTTTAAAAGGTCTAAACCAACAACAGCTACTACCGTTGCAATAAATGGAATAAATTGATACTTACCTTTTGCCCAGAATTTTTTTAATTTAGCTGGACTTGCCAATTTGTACCCAACTACCAATAAAACTGCTGCCAATGTTGCCAATGGAACCATATTGATAATGAACGGTATAGACAATACGCAAATTAACAAAAGAGCACCGTGGATAATAGCAGATAATTTTGTAGTTGCACCAGCAGAAGCATTTGCAGAAGATCTTACGACCACAGATGTTATTGGCAAACCACCAATCATTGCGCTTATTAAATTCCCAATACCTTGTGCTTTTAATTCTAAATTGGTATCCGTAATTCTTCTTCTTTCGTCTAATTTATCAGATGCTTCAATACATAAAAGAGTTTCTATTGATGCTACAATTGCAATAGTACCTCCAATCACCCATACTTTTGGATTTAAAAACCCTGCAAAATCTGGAAAAACGATCAAATTTTTGAAATCTTCTGCACTTTGAGGTACTGGTAATTTCACCAAATGCTCTGCAGAAATGGCCAAACTACTTCCAGTTGATATAAAAACTTGATTGATTGCAATTCCTAAAATTACAGCAACCAAAGCTGAAGGTAGTAATTTTAATTTTTTGAGCTGAGGAATTTTATCCCAACCAATTAATATGATCAAGGAAATTGCAGTTATGATGATGGCCCCAAAACTCACAGAATTTGAAAGTGTTGTGAGGTATTCACCAAGATTAAAACTTTCTCCAAAAAGATTTGTGCTTCCTTCAAAATCTGCATCATATCCTAATGCATGCGGTATTTGTTTTAAAATAATTATGACGCCAATTCCGGCAAGCATTCCCTCTATTACATTATTTGGGAAATAATTGGATAAACTTCCGGCGCGTATAAAGCCTAATATTATTTGTAAAACACCGGCAATTAATCCTGCGGCTAAAAATAATTCAAAACTACCTAAATCTGCTATTCCTACTAATACAATTGCTGCTAAACCAGCTGCAGGACCAGAAACTGAAATGGCAGAGTTGGATAAATAACCGATGACTAAACCACCGACTATTCCAGCTATAATACCCGATAATGGTGGTGCTCCAGATGCCAAAGCAATACCTAAACATAGCGGTAATGCTACTAAAAATACAACGACACCAGATGGGAAATTTTCCTGAATATTTGAAAATAATGATTTTACTTTTTTCACTTTTTTATAAGATTTTTTTTGTAAAACGCCAGCATTTATTTGCAATGGATATTTTACATTGTTTAAAATTTAATATTTAAATCAGCACTAGAGCACAATTTTTCTATAAAAATTGTGAATAGGTAGATTTTCTTCAATAATTAAATTAAAAAATCTGGAGGGGGAGAAGGTACTTTAAAGTAAATAGGAAGATGATTGGAATCATCTATGACGAAAGAAATTTTTCTTTCGGATTCAAAAGCCAAAAAATTTATAAAATCGTGAACATTTATAATTTTTGGTAAAGATTTTTCGTTGATTACTAATGGAGCATGAGAAGTTTCTTCTTCACTTATTATCAAATTGCTTGATGGTAAATCCCACGAGAAAAAACCAGCAATTGTAGGCAAAGCTGTAAAATTTAAAAAAATTAAAAGAGAAATAAGACTCCCTATTTTCATCATACCTTGCAAAAATAAGTATTTTTAATTAAATATATGTTAAATATATTGTAATTAAGCAATAATAAACTGTTAATAAATAAAGTAACTTTGATTTAAGTTCAGAGAATAACTTAATAAATGTAGAATCAATAAGCGATTTATCAGGTGCGAAAAGTAAACATTATATTTTTATTTCTCCACATGACGTTCATTATTACGTAATTTTGTTGTGAGTAAATCATTAATTCTAATAATATTATAGTTTTATTTTTATATCAAATTTATTAATCGTAATATTGCAATAAACAAATCAAAAGCATGGGTTTATCTAAGACTGAAATATTTACTGAAGAACAAAACGAAATTTCGCAATACGCCAAAGTTTTAGGCAATCCCGCCAGAGTTGCTATTTTGCAGCATCTTTTTAAAATTAATACTTGCATTTGTGGCGATTTGGTAAGTGAGATAGGACTGGCTCAGCCAACTATTTCACAACATTTAAAAGAATTAAAAAATTTAGGTTTAATAAAAGGAAATGTAGAAGGAACAAGCGTTTGCTATTGCATTGATGCGGAAAAATGGACCGAAATGAAACTTTTAATGACTCAATTTTTAAATCAAGATATATCTGCAAAAGAGTGTTGCTAAAATAGCTGCTTAAAATTAACCACAAAAAAATATACATATTATGACATTATCAAATGTAAAAGATCAATTAATAGGCTTAAAAAATATTGCCTTCAAATTACCAAATGGAAGTTTGGTACCCAATCATTTTCATGTGACGGAAGTGGGTAAAATCACCAAGCATTTTATCGATTGTGGTGGCACAGAAAGAAAAGAAGAAGTTGTGAATTTCCAATTGTGGAATGCAAATGATTACGATCACAGACTTCATCCAGAAAAATTATTAAAAATTATTGAACTTTCTGAAAAAGTTTTAGATATTAAAAATAGCGAAATTGAAGTGGAATATCAAGGCGAAACCATTCAGAAATTCGGGTTAGAGTTTGATGGGCAAAACTTTCTTTTAATTAATAAACAGACAGATTGTTTAGCAAAAGACCAATGCGGAATTCCGACAGAAACGGAAGGATTTGTCACTTTAGCACCACAAGGGCAAAGTTGTGAGCGTGCAAGCGGATGTTGCTAACTAAATACTTGTAAAGATGAATTTTAATATAAATGGTTTTCCAGAAATTAGTAGCGTAATTCAAAGTTTAAATGTTGAGTTGATTTCTACAGAAAGAAAATTAATTCTTCAAGATTTAGTAGATTTCATTCAACTAAAACAAGACGATGAAGAACAAATTCGGTTAAATTTTATTTGTACACATAATTCGCGTAGAAGTCATTTAGCACAGGTTTGGGCACAAACGATGGCGTATTATTTCAAACTCAATAATGTGACATGCTATTCTGGCGGTACAGAAGAGACAGCGCTTTTTCCTACGATAGTAGAAAGGTTGAGAAATTCAGGGTTTAAAATTGAAAAACTTTCAAATCAAAATAATCCTGTCTACAGTATTAAGTTTGGCCAGAACGAACATCCAATCATAGGTTTTTCAAAAAAATTTAATGATGATTTTAATCCTAAAACTGCTTTTGCCGCTATATTGACTTGTAATTCTGCAGACGAAGCATGCCCCAATGTAGCTGGTGCAGAAAAACGAATTGCTATTACCTATGAAGATCCAAAATTATTTGATGGTACTTCCCAGCAAACCGAAAAGTACGAAGAGAGAAGTTTGCAAATCGCAACCGAAATGAAGTATGTATTTTCTAAAATTAAATTCTAAAATGGCTACAAAAAAATTAAGTTTCCTTGATAAAAATCTTACGTTATGGATTTTAGTAGCCATGGCAATCGGCATCGGGATTGGATATTTTATTCCTTCATTTCCAAGCGTAATTAATACTTTTAGCACAGGAACCACCAATATTCCTATCGCAATTGGTTTAATTTTAATGATGTATCCGCCTTTAGCAAAAGTGAATTTCGCGCTTTTACCAAAGGTATTCAAGAACACAAAAATACTTTCCATCTCTTTAGTTTTAAATTGGATAGTTGGTCCCATTTTAATGTTTTTTTTAGCCATTATATTTCTACGGGATTACCCCGAATATATGGTTGGTTTAATTTTGATTGGCTTAGCACGTTGCATTGCAATGGTTTTAGTCTGGAATGATTTGGCGGATGGTAGCAAAGAATACGGCGCAGGTCTAGTTGCATTAAATAGTATTTTTCAAGTTTTTGCGTACAGTTTTTACGCCTGGATTTTCATCACTGTTTTGCCACCTTATTTTGGATTTGAAGGCGCTATTGTGGATATTTCTATCGGAACAATTGCTGAAAGTGTAGCTATTTATTTAGGAATTCCTTTTGCTTTGGGAATTTTAAGCCGATTAATTTTAGTTAGGTTAAAAGGTGAAAAATGGTATACAGAAAAATTTATTCCAGCAATTTCGCCCATTACTTTAATTGCTCTTTTATTTACAATCGTAATTATGTTTTCTTTAAAAGGGGAATTGATCGTAGAAATTCCAATGGATGTTCTCATTATTGCGGTACCTCTTTTAATTTATTTTTCACTAATGTTTATCATTGGGTTTTTCGTTACCAAAGCCAGTGGTGCAGAATACGATAAAACTGCAGCTGTAGCTTTTACTGCTGCTGGAAACAATTTTGAATTGGCAATTGCTGTAGCTATCGCAGTTTTTGGGTTAAATTCTGGGCAGGCTTTCGCTGGTGTGATTGGTCCGTTGGTAGAAGTTCCAGCCTTAATACTTTTAGTGCGCGTTTCATTTTGGTTAAAAAATAAATACTATGGAAAAGAAAGTTTATGATGTTATAGTTATTGGTGGCGGACAGGCAGGTTTGTCTATGGGTTATTTTCTTCGACGGAGTAAAATTGATTTTTTAATTTTAGATGATCAAAAAAATGCAGGAGGTTCTTGGCAGCAAACTTGGGATAGTTTAAAATTATTTTCGCCTGCTGATTACAGCTCATTATCTGGCTGGAGAATGCCTAAAACAGCGGCAGAATATCCTACAAAAACTGAATTTATTAGCTATTTATTTAATTATGAATTGCGGTATGATTTTCCGATAAAGAGGAACACTACGGTTTTTAATGTTGAAAAGGAAAATCAATTATTTAAAATCGAAAGTTCTGAAGGTGTCTTTTATTCCCGAACACTAGCAAGTGCTACAGGAACAGCCAAAAATCCATTTATTCCTGCATATCCAAGCCAAGAAAAGTACACAGGAATACAGATGCATTCTTCTGAGTATAAAAATTCAAATGATTTAATAGGTAAAAAGGTTTTAATTGTGGGCGGTGGCAATTCTGGGGCACAGTTATTAGCGGAAGTTTCTAAAGTTGCAGATGCTAAATGGGTAACATTAGAAGAACCTCACTATTTGCCAGATGAAATAGATGGGCGCTACCTTTTTAATGAAGCTACTCAGAAATATCTTGGCAAAGCAGACGAGCAACCCAACCCAAATTTTAGCGTTTCTTTATCTAATGTTGTGATGATTGAAAGCGTACGAGAGGCGAGAAGTAGAGGTGTGCTTCACGCTAAAAGACCTTTTAAAGAATTTTATGATGAAGGCGTAATTTGGATGGATGCTACCAAAGAAAATTTTGATGCTATAATTTGGTGTACAGGATTTCGTGCCAATTTAAAACATTTAGAATATTTAAATATCGTAGAAAATGGTAAAATTGATACCATAGAAACACGATCAAAAAAAGAACCCAATCTATGGTTGATTGGTTATGGTAATTGGACAGGTTTTGCCTCGGCAACTATTTATGGCGTAGGAAAAACCGCGAGAGATGCTGTAAAAGAAATTATTGTTGCGCTTTCCGAAAACTAAATTTAATTAAATATTATCATTCAGCTGCTTGAAATAGGCTTTTTGAATAATAAGTAAAAATAAGTTTGCGTATATCTAACCGATTGTTTAGTTTTGCATAGTAATTAATTTAAATGGCTCGCCAAAAAGAATATATTGAAGAAGAAGTAGTAGAGAAAGCAATGCATGTTTTTTGGAAAAATGGGTACGAAGCGACTTCTATGCAAATGCTTGAAAAAGAAATGGGCATTAATAAATTCTCTATATATTCTAGTTTTGGAAATAAAAACGGACTTTTTTTAGAAAGCATAAAATGCTATCAAAAGAAAACGAGTTCGATGTTTCAAAAGTTTCAAGCAGGAAAAAATGGCATTGCAGACATCAAGCAATTTTTTTACGATTCGGTGAATATCAGTTTAGAAATTGGTAATCAGAAAGGTTGTTTAGTCACGAATACTTACAACGAGTTTTCTAAAAAAGAAGAAAAAAGCATCAATGAACAAATGAATGCTTTTATGGCCAATGTAAAAGATCAATTTATAGAAAAACTTAAAATAGATACCTTAAAGGACGAAGAAACAATCATCAAAGAAGCCAATTTTCTTTTGTTAGCAAAACATGGTCTTGCTGCGGCTTCACAAGTAAATAGTCCGAAAGAAATAGAAGACTATATAGAAATGGTGTTTAAAAATCTTTAAACCTTTTTTTTAACAAATAACTAAACGATAGTTTAGATTAATAATGCAATACAATAAAACATGATGAAAAAATTCTTATTTACCAGCAACTTACTAATGGGATTAGTGCTCTCAAGATTTGCAATATCGAAATTGGCCTCTTGGGAAATTTCTGTAAAAGCTTTTATTGAAATGGCGAAACCTTTGGGCATAGATCCTACATTTTTTAGAGTTTCAACTGGCTTTCTTATTTCGGCTGTAGTAATCGCTTACATTTTAACGGCCATTTATAGTTTAAAAACAAATAATACCCTATTTCAAATGCCATTCAGAAAATGGGCAACGCTAACGAATTTATTTGGCCTACTCACAATGGCCGGCGCATTGGTAGCTGAACATGTATTGCGTGTAGAGCCAAAAATGCTATTAGTCTATATCGCAATCGCGATTATTCTATTTTCAGCCATTAATATTATCATCTTAAATAAAAACAAACAAATTATAAATCTTTAAAATAAATATTATGACAAATTTAAAAGTTCACACTTTAGAAACTGCACCAGAAGAAAGTAAACCATTTTTGGAAGGTTCGTTGAAATCTAACGGAATGATTCCCGGTTTGCACGGCGTTTTAGCTGGTTCACCACAGTTGTTTGAAGCTTACCAAACCTTGCACAAATTATTTACAGAAACTTCTTTTGATAAAGAAGAATTAACTGTAGTTTGGCAGACAATCAACGTAGAGCACGGTTGTACTTATTGCGTTCCAGCACACACTGCTATTGCTAAAGGGATGAAAGTAGACCCAATTTTAACGGAAGCTTTAAGAAATAGTACCGCAATGACGACGGATAAATTACAAGCCTTGCATGATTTTACATTAAAAATGGTTCGCGAACGTGGCAATGTATCAGAACAAGATCTTCAGGCATTTTATGCTGCAGGATATGATGAGAAAAATGTATTAGAAATTATCTTAGGATTATCGCAAAAAGTGATCAGCAACTATACTAATCATATTGCGAAAACACCTGTAGACAAACCATTTGAAAAATTTGCATGGTCTGCAGACAATGTATAATTAAAAATTAATTTAAAAAATCTTCTGAAAATTGATCAGCATAGATTAACTTTAATACATAATAATGGAAAAGTCCCGAAGGAATTTTATTAAGAAATTCGGAATTTTAAGTGCATCTGGAATTATTCTTCCAGATGCGCTTTTTGGTAACAATAAAAAAGAAGCAATGATAAATGAACAAACTACCCGACCGAAAGTTTTATTTTTTGATGTAAATGAAACATTACTAGATCTTTCACCAGTAAAAAAGCCAATTGGAGAAGCATTAAATGGCAGAGAAGATTTGCTCACGCTTTGGTTCACTACGATGCTACAATATTCTTTAGTAATGTCTGCTGGTGGACAATACGAAGGATTTGGAAACATTGGAGCGGCAGCCTTGCAGATGGTAGCGGCAAATAATAATATCACAATTTCAGAAGAACAGGCGCGCGAAACAGTGCTAAATGCACTGCATGGCTTGCCGGCTCATCCAGAGGTGAAAAATGCTTTAAAGCAATTAAAAGAAAATGGTTATAAATTAGTTTCCTTCACCAATTCATCCAACGAAGGCGTGAAAAAACAATTTGAAAGTGCTGGTCTTACGGATTATTTTGATGAAAGATTAAGTGTAGAAGATGTCGGCAAATTCAAACCCTTCCGCGACACTTATGATTTTGCAGCAAGAAAAATGGGAATAAAACCCAATGAAGCCATGCTAATTGCAGCCCATGGTTGGGATGTTGCTGGTGCAATGTGGGCAGGTTGGCGTGCAGCCTTTGTAAGCAGGCCAGGTCAGCAAATATTTCCATTAGCACCAAAAACTGAAATTTCCACATCAGATTTGCAAAAGGTAGCAGATATTTTAGTGAAATATTAGTTCATTTGTAAGAATAGATCTTAAATTAATTGACCAAATTGTAGAATTATTTTGTTAAAATTCAACAACTTACAAAATTTTTATGATTTAATAAAAATCTCTAAGTTAATTATCTAACGTTCTGATTACCAAATTCCGATAATTGATTTTTTGTTTTAAGAAATTTCTCTATCGAGCAGATGGCACAAAACTGCGTAAGATTTATAATGATGCAAATGCTAACAATGAAACATTTGCAAGCGTCACAGAATATTTAGATGGTTTTCATTATTTAAAATCTCAAGGAACACCATTTTATGATGCACTAGATCCTATGGAGTTTTCTTATGAACAAGAAGCCTTTATCTACGATATGTTGCAAATAGAACCCAACGCTGCTTTACAATTTTTCCCCACCGCCGAAGGTTTTTATGATTTTAAAAATAATGAGTATATTTATCAATACAAAGATCATTTAGGAAATGTAAGAGTAAGCTATAGAAAAGACGGGAATTCTACAGAAATTACAGATCAAAATGATTACTATCCATTTGGGATGAACATCCCGAGAGATGAAGAAAGCATTGTGGGAACTGCGAGTTTATATAACTATAAGTACAATGGCAAAGAGCTTCAAGAGACAGGAATGTACGACTACGGCGCAAGATTCTACATGAGTGATATCGGAAGATGGGGCGTTGTGGATCCGTTGGCAATTATATATCATTATGCGACACCATATAACTACACTTTAAATAATCCAATTTACTATAAAGATCCAGACGGCAAAAGAGTTATTGCAACAGATGAGGAAACTCAAAATACAATCCTTGGATATATAACGGAACAATTCGGTGAAAATAATGGATTTTATTTTAATAAAAAAGGTGAACTAGGATATAAAAACTCATTACTAAAAAAACTTTCAAAAAAATTTAATAATGAACAATTATCAATGATAAACGGTTTGAAAGAGCTTGTAAATGATGAGAATAAAACCATAGAAGTAAAGATTAATGAAAAATCAGATTCATTTACGGTAGACTATAATATGCCAGGTTTTGTAATGGGGAAAGATGAGAAAGGAAATGAGTATTATGTTCAAGAAAATGGTGTAAACAAAAGAGAAGGGTGGGAAAAGATGTATGACGTAGAATTAGATGTAAGTAATTCAGGAGGAGCATTTTTTTGGTCACCAGGTAAATTTGATTCAACTGATATGGGTTATGGATATGTAGTTATGAACAAATCAACTATCGGTTCTCTTCAATTAGAAAGTGAAAAGGGTAAATTTACAGTTCCTTCAGCAAGTTCAGTTTTTTTTCACGAAATGCTAGACCATGGCTTAGATTTTTTAAAAAATAATAATGTAAATAAATCTATTGGTTCTGGCATTGAAAATGTATATTATCACAACCAAGCATTAAAAAATATTAGCAATGGGCAAAGTCCAATAAGAAATTCACATTATGACAAAAAATAATAAGATTTTAATTATCATGTTTTCATTAATATCTTTAGTATTAAAAAGTCAAGATGTAAAAATTGTTGTTAATGGTACGAATTTTGAAAACATTAAAATAGGTGATACAATAATGAAAAGCTCTTTCAACAGAGAATATTTATATCATAGAAAAGAATGTGAAAAAGATTTATTAATAATTATTTCTAATAAAAGTTATTTAATAAAAGATTTGTCTAAGCAAATTAAATTAATTTTGTTTGATGTTGATAACGATGCAGAAAATGGTTGTTATGTTATTAATGAGTTCAATTACGATATAGTTCAATCATCTAATATAGAAAATCTAAAAAAATGTTCAAATTTAACAAATATTGGACTATTTGATAATTTTAATCAAAATAGTAACTCTAATATCAAAATAAAAGCTAAAAAACACTAATTAATTTGATCGTTCCCGCTGCCCATTGTATGATAAAAAGGAATTAAAAAATGTTAACCAAGCTTCGCAAATCCTATATAACCAATTCAAGTGGAACTATGTATCTTTCATCCACAGAATATCTAGACGGTTTTCATTATGCTTCCTCTAATGGTGCAGATTTGGGAGCTGTATATCAAGAGTCTGGTGGTACTGCTTACGAACCAGAAGCATTTACAGAACTTCTGGAGGCAATAAATTACCAAAATATACTTAAGTTCTTTCCAACGGCAGAAGGATTTTACGATTACGAAAATTCTGAGTATATTTACCAGTATAAAGATCATTTTGACAAATGAGAAAAAGCGAAGGCTTTTTAGAAATTTGCGAATGAAGTTCAGTAAGTTTAGGCTACAAAAAAGATGGAAACAACCCATTAGTAATAACCGACAGCAACGATTATTATCCTTTCGGAATGAGTTTCCTTCGAAATGAAGATGAAGATGCCTACTTTGGAAATGGAAGTTATACTAATTATAAATACAACGGCAAGGAATTACAAGAAACCGGGATGTATGATTACGGCGCAAGAATGTATATGCCCGATATCGGACGGTGGGGAGTGGTGGATCCGCTCGCGGAAACTTCTCGCCGTTGGTCGCCTTATACTTATGCATACAATAACCCGATTAGATTTATTGATCCTGATGGGAGAGAAAATCAAGATTGGTTTAAGAATTCTTTAGGTAACATGGAATATCGCGATGACATTCATAGTCAACAAGATTTAAATGATAAGGGAATACAAGGAGAATGTAAGTACGAAAGTGGCACAGAAGGGAGTTTGACCTATGCAGCAGATGGAAATATTTATGACGACTCTTCATCAGGAGGTGGAATGCCACTTGAAAGTGGTAGAGTTGGCGATATTGCTGAAGTCGCTATAAAAGCACCCGAGAGCACAATTTCGAAGATTTTGAAATCTGATGCCTGGAATAGTAGCATTGCCAGAAAAATTGTTCCTGACGTAATTAATTTAAATATTA
>NZ_JABSNO010000025.1 GCF_013294015.1 Frigoriflavimonas asaccharolytica | reverse complement strand
TAAAGATACGTTTTCTTGCAGATATAAACAAACTTTATAACTTCTAAATAACTATTAATCAGTTGTTTAAATAGTTTTTAATGGCTGACTATTTATTATATTTGAATCATCGAACCACTTCGTTAGGTTTGAGTGGAATTCCTTTTTTTTCTAAAAAAAAGAATGAGAACGGAAGGCATAAACGAAATTGAAGCGAAGCCTTAATTGAAGTTTACGAACGAAGTTCATGGCGCCCTAAAAAATCACTATATAAATTTAAAAAGACGCCTAAGAAATTTTATGTAGATCTTATTTGAATCATTTTTGCCACAGTTGCCGTCCAACCTTGATGTGATGCTCCCATGCCACGTCCATTGTCGCCATGAAAATATTCGTTGAACATGATGTAATTTTTGAAGTAAGGATCTTCGTTAAATTTTTTCACGCCACCATTGAAGGGTCTGTTTCCGTTTTTGTCTTCCAGGAAAATGCTCTCTAAACGCATACTTAAATTTTCTGCAACTTCATTTAATGAAAAATAATTGTTGCTTCCTGTTGGCAATTCTACCTTCAGACTTTCGCCATAATAGAAATAGAAGCGTTGCAAGCTTTCTACAATTAGAAAATTAATAGGGAACCAAATCGGTCCGCGCCAATTGCTGTTTCCGCCAAACATACTGCTATCACTCTCTCCAGGAACGTAATGCACCACATATTGGTTTTCATTGGTTGTAAAAACGAAGGGAGTTTTTTCGTAAACTTTGGACATTCCACGGATTCCAAAATCGCTTAGAAATTCTTTTTCATCCAACATTCTGTTCAAAACTTTGGTCAATCTTGTTCTACGAAGGATGCTCATCAAATGTTTTTTGCCTTCGCCTTCTTTGTCCCAATGTGAAACCAGATTGGCGAGTTCCTTTTTGTTTCGCAGAATCCATTCCATTCTTTCTTTAAATTTTGGGAGCTTTTCCAGCATTTCATGGTCGATTATTTCTACAGCAAAAAGAGGAATTAAACCTACAATACTGCGCAATCTTAGGGATACGCTTTTGCCATCGGATAGTTGCAATACATCGTAGAAAAAGCCGTCTTCTTCGTTCCAAAGGCTTTCTTGGTCGTCTCCCAAATTTTCCATAGCTTCTGCAATGTAGAGATAATGCTCGAAGAATTTGATTGCCATATCTTCGTAAACTACGTTGTATTGTGCCAATTCCATCGCAATTCTCATCATATTCAAAGCATACATCGCCATCCAACTAGTTCCATCTGCTTGTTCTAAATGTTCGCCTTCGCCAAATTCCATATTTCTATCGAATGCGCCTATATTATCTAGCCCAAGAAAACCACCACCGAAAATATTTTTCCCAGTTTTATCTTTTCTATTTACCCACCAAGTGAAATTTAAGAGTAATTTTTGGTATACTTTTTCCAGAAAGACAACGTCTGGTTTTCCATTATTTTTTTCATCAATTTTAAAAACTCGGAAACAGCTCCAAGCGTGAACTGGTGGATTCACATCGCTCAAATTCCATTCATAAGCAGGCATTTGTCCGTTTGGATGCATGTACCACTCTTTGGTTAGAAGTAAAAGCTGGTTTTTAGCGAAATCGCTGTCTATCAATGCGAAAGGAACACAATGAAAAGCGAGATCCCAAGTTGCATACCATGGATATTCCCATTTATCTGGCATAGAAATAACGTCTTTATTGTGCAAATGACTCCATTCTGTATTGCGAACATAATGGTCGAAATTTCTTGGTGCCTCATGATTGGGATCGCCCTTCAACCATTTATTTAGATTGTAGTGGTAGAATTGCTTATTCCAAAGAAGTCCAGCAAATGCTTGTCTTTGCACATTTCTTTCGTCTTTCGAAGATATATCTTTTTGAATTTCTTGGTAGAATTCTTCCGCTTCATTTTTCCGGGTTTCAAATAATTCATCAAAACCCCAAAAAGCATCATGTAAATCTTGATTTGCTAGTCTGAAATCAAAAGTTTTGGAAGACTTTGCTTCTATTGTATCTTTAATCAAAAACGAGGCTTTTGTCCCTTTTTTTTCAGGATTGATGGTGCTTTTTCCATGAATTATATAATCATTTATGCCATCTTTATAGTATTGATCTTCAATTTTAGGAGTTCCATATAATTTAGAATAATTGGTTTCATTCTCGCAAAATAAAGCTTCAGCGTTTTCTCTTCGAGAATACATTTTTTTGATACCAATTTCGTTGTGATAGATGTCTATTTCGGAATTTTTGATAGAAGAGAGCTTTCCTTTATAATCATTGTAACCCCATTTCCAGTTGTTTCTAAACCAAACGGTTGGTAAAATTGTAATAGGTGCGTTTTCTAAACTTCTATTTTCAATGGTAATTCTTACGAGAATATCATCAGAATCTGCTTTGCAATATTCAATAAAAATATCAAAATATTCATCTTTATCAAAAATTCCTGTATCTATTAATTCAAACTCCTGCTCACTTTTGTTTCTGCTGCCATTTTCATTAATTAAATCGTCATACGGAAAAGATTTTGTGGGATATTTGTACACCATTTTCATATAAGAATGCGTTGGTGTATTATCTAAATAATAAAATATTTCTTTGATGTCTTCACCATGATTTCCTTGATAATTGCTTAATCCAAAAAATCTTTCCTTTATTCTGACATCCTTTTCGTTCCAAAATCCGAGAGCAAAACACATGAGCTGTTTGCTGTCTGAAATACCTGCAATTCCCTCTTCTGCCCATCTATAGGTATAACTTTCTGCGCGATCATGGCTCGTGAATTCCCATGCGTTGCCGTCTGTGCTATAATCTTCTCGCACATTCCCCCATTGTCTGTTGCTTACATAAGGACCCCAAGTTTTCCAATTTTCCGCAAGCATTCTTTCACTTTCTGCAATTCTCATTTCCATTTAATTTAAAAGCGAAATTAAGGAAAAAAAATTTCCTGATTTACAAACAAGTTTTTGGATTCTTAAAATTTATAGTTTACCTTTGATTTTCAACTACGTTCATACACATATTGAAAATGTTATTAAGAAAGGTGGAGAGAATAGACTCTGTGAAACCTTGGCAACCTTCGCTTTTGCGAAAAGGTGCTACATTCTACTCGCCTTTGGCGAGTGAGATAACAAATACAAATATTTACCATTCTTGGTAGCATTTTCAATTATTTTATTATTAATAATTAATTGAAATGCAAAAACAACATCCTATATATTCCGAACTTCAAAAACGCATTCTCGTATTAGACGGTGCAATGGGAACCATGCTGCAACGCTATAATTTCACCGAAGAAAATTACCGTGGCGAAAGATTTAAAGACTATCAATATTCTGTAAAAGGAAACAATGATTTACTTTCTCTCACGCAACCAAAAGCAATTGCAGAAGTTCATGCAAAATATTTAGAAGCCGGTGCAGATATTATAGAAACCAATACTTTTTCTGGTACTACCATTGCAATGGCAGATTACCACATGGAAGATTTGGTGTACGAACTCAACTATGAATCTGCAAAAATTGCCCGACAAGTTTGTGATGAATTCACTGCAAAAAACCCAGAAAAACCAAGATTTGTAGCAGGTTCCATCGGTCCTACAAACAGAACTGCGAGTTTAAGTCCGGATGTGAATGATGCAGGATTTCGTGCCGTTACGTTCGATGAATTGAGAACTGCTTACAAACAACAAGCAGAAGCACTTTTAGATGGTGGTTCAGATTTACTTTTGGTAGAAACTATTTTCGATACTTTAAATGCTAAAGCTGCACTCTTCGCTATTGATGAAATTCAAGAAGAGAGAAATATAGAAATCCCAATTATGGTTTCCGGTACCATTACCGATGCTTCTGGACGCACATTGAGCGGACAAACAGCAGAAGCATTTTTGATTTCAGTTTCTCATCTCAATTTGTTGAGCGTAGGTTTCAATTGCGCTTTGGGAGCAGAACAACTAACGCCGTATTTAGAAACTTTGGCCAAAAATTCAGATTTTAATATTTCCGCCTATCCCAATGCTGGTTTGCCCAATGCGTTTGGTCAATACGATGAATCTCCAGAATTTATGGCAGAACAAATCCGCGAGTATGCAGAAAAAGGTTTAATTAATATTATTGGTGGATGCTGCGGAACAACGCCACCTCACATCAAAGCCATTGCAGATTTAGTGAAGGATTATGAACCGAGGAAAATTAAGGTATTAAAATAAAACTCATTCACATTTATTTTTAATTACGAGAGCCACGAAGTGGCTTAATCAAAAGCATTGTGTAAGCAAAGCGCCGCCCAATGAATTAAACGAGAAAGATAAATGGTGTCTGAAAGACCGCAATCAAAAGCATTGGTTAAGCAAAGCGCCGCCCAATCAAATATGACGAGAAAAATAAATAAGGTCTGAAAGACCGCAATGAAAAGCATTGGTTAAGCAAAGCGCCGCCCAATCAAATAAAACGAGAAAAATAAATAAGGTCTGAAAGACCGCAATCAAAAGCATTGGGTAAGCAAAGCGCCGCCCAATGAAAAAAGACGAGGATAAATGAGGTCTGAAAGACCGCAATCAAAAGCATTGGGTAAGCAAAGCGCCGCCCAATTGAATTAAACGAGAAAGATAAATGAGGTCTGAAAGACCGCAATCAAAAGCATTGGGTAAGCAAAGCGCCGCCCAATGATATAAAAAACGATGTAATTATAAATCATTTAAGAATGGGACAATCATTAAATAAGATATATGTTCATTTGGTTTTCAGTACAAAACATAGAAAACCAATGATTACAGATTCTATTAAAGAAGAATTATTTAGTTATTTAGGCGGTGTTTGCAAAAATTTAGAATGTAATCCTATTCAAGTTGGTGGATACAAAGACCATGTTCATATCTTATGTTTGTTATCAAAGAAAATCGCATTAATGAAATTATTGGAAGAGGTAAAGTCCCATTCCTCAAAATGGATAAAAACAAAAGGAAAAGAATTTGAAGATTTTTATTGGCAAAATGGTTATGGCGCATTTTCAGTAAATCCTACAGAAATAGAAATTGTAAAAAAATATATTATTAATCAAGAAGAACATCATAATAAGAAAGCATTTCAGGAAGAATTTTTGGCATTTGTAAAGAAATATAATGTTGAATATGATGAAAGGTATGTTTGGGATTAATTGTGTGAAACATCGGGCTTTGCCCAATGTTGATGATAACGCCACTTCGTGGCTTTGATTCGACGTGTTTATTTTTCATCAGGCTAAACCCAATGTTAGTGATAATGCCACTTTGTGGCTTTAAAACAGAATAAAAAGTAATGAAATATTTAAAATTATCAGGTCTCGAACCTTTAATTATAACCCCAGAATCCAATTTTATTAATGTTGGAGAAAGAACCAATGTTGCAGGTTCTAAAAAATTTCTTCGTTTAATTAAAGAAGGAAATTACAATGAAGCGCTCGATATTGCTCGAAATCAAGTTGATGGTGGAGCGCAAATTCTGGATGTTAATTTTGATGATGGTTTGCTCGATGGAAAATTTGCCATGGTAAAATTCCTGAATTTAATTGCTTCAGAACCGGATATTTCTCGAATTCCCATCATGATTGATTCTTCAAAATGGGAAATTCTAGAAGCTGGTTTGCAAGTGGTACAAGGAAAATGTGTGGTAAATTCTATCAGTTTAAAAGAAGGTGAAGCAGAATTTATCAATCACGCCAAAAAAATTAAAAGATACGGAGCCGCCGTAATTGTGATGGCTTTTGATGAAAACGGACAAGCCGATAATTACGAGAGAAGAATAGAAATTTCCAAAAGATCTTATGATATTTTAGTTAATAAAGTTGGTTTTCCTTCCGAAGATATTATTTTCGATTTAAATATTTTCCCAGTCGCAACAGGAATGGACGAACATCGCAGAAATGCTATAGATTTCATAGATGCTACGAAATGGGTGCGAGAAAATTTACCCAATGTTTCTGTGAGTGGTGGAGTTTCCAATGTTTCTTTCTCTTTTCGCGGGAACGATAATGTGCGAGAAGCGATGCATTCCGTGTTCCTCTATCACGCCATAAAAGCAGGAATGAATATGGGAATTGTAAACCCAACCATGCTGGAAGTCTATGATGAAATTCCGAAAGAATTGCTAGAATTGGTGGAAGATGTGATGCTCGACAAAAGAGAAGACGCTACAGAACGACTTTTAGATTATTCTGAGCGCGTAAAATCTACCAAAAAAGAATTTGTAGAAGAATTAGAATGGCGAAAAGATGCGTTGCAAGATAGAATCACGCATGCTTTGGTGAAAGGTTTAGACCGTTTTATCATTGAAGATGTAGAAGAAGCCAGAGCAAATTCAACCAGACCTTTGGATGTAATCGAAATTAATTTGATGACCGGAATGGGCGTTGTTGGAGATTTATTTGGTAGCGGAAAAATGTTTTTGCCGCAAGTCGTAAAATCGGCCAGAGTAATGAAAAAAGCAGTGGCCTATTTGCAACCTTTTATTGAGGCAGAAAAAGATGAAAAGCAAAAACCAAACGGAAAAATCTTAATGGCAACCGTAAAAGGTGATGTTCACGATATTGGCAAAAACATAGTGAGCGTAGTGTTGGGTTGTAATAATTATGAAATCATCGATTTGGGAGTGATGGTTCCGGCAGATAAAATAATTGCTGCTGCGATAGAACATCAAGTAGATGTAATCGGTTTAAGCGGATTAATCACCCCAAGTTTAGACGAAATGGTGCATGTTGCCGACGAATTGCAAAGAAAAAATCTGAATTTTCCTTTGTTAATTGGTGGTGCTACAACTTCAAAAGCGCATACCGCGGTGAAAATTTGCCCGAAATATAATAATACCGTGGTTCATGTGAACGATGCTTCTAGAGCAGTTGGTGTTGTGAGTAAATTGTTGGATAGAAATGCAGCACAATATGAAACTGAATTGCGAGAAGATTACGATGATTTTAGAATTAAATTTCTGGAGCGTCAAATTGAGAAAGTATACGTTCCCATTGAAGAAGCTAGGAAGCAAAAATTTAAAGTAGATTGGGAAAATGAAGAAATTTTCAAGCCTAATTTTTTAGGAATTAAAATTATAGAAAACCAAGATTTAAGGGAATTGTTGCCATTTATAGATTGGAGTCCATTTTTTAGAAGTTGGGAATTGCATGGTAAATTTCCCGATATTTTAATTGATGAGGTTGTTGGCGAACAGGCGAGTATTTTATTTAAAGAATCTAAAGTTTTACTAGAAAAAATTCTAGACGAAAAACTATTCACAGCGAAAGGTATTTTCGGAATTTTTCCTGCCAATTCTAATGGTGAAGATGATATTTTAGTTTCTGATGAAAGTGGAAATGAATTAGCGAAATTTAGAACTTTAAGACAACAATTAAAAAAATCTGCCGGAAAAGAATACCATGCTTTAAGTGATTTTATTGCACCAAAAACTTCGGGAACGCAAGATTACATCGGAGCATTTGCCGTAACTACAGGTTTTGGAACAGAAGAACTGGCGCAAGAATATTATGATGAAGGCGATGATTACAACGCTATTATTGTAAAAGCTTTGGCAGATCGTTTAGCAGAAGCATTTGCAGAATTTCTACATCATAAAGTTCGCACAGAATTTTGGGCTTATGATGAAAATGAAAACCTAGAAAACGAAGATTTAATTGCCGAAAAATACAAAGGAATTCGTCCTGCACCAGGTTATCCCGCTTGTCCGGATCATTTGGAAAAACAAACAATTTGGGACTTATTAAAAGTGAAAGAAAATATTGGTTTAGAACTCACAGAAAGTTTGGCAATGTTTCCAACTGCAGCAGTTTCTGGCTATTATTTTGGAAATTCGAAAGCCAAATATTTTGGGGTAGGAAAAATAAAAGAAGATCAATTGAAAGATTTTGCCGAAAGAAAAGGAGTAGAATTGGATTTTGCCAGAAAATGGTTGAGCCCGAATTTGGCGGATTAATTTAGAAATCCTTCAAGGTTTTTGAAACCTTGAAGGATTGAAATGTGAAATTAGAGAGCCACGAAGTGGCGACATCAAATAGCAAAGGGTAAAGCCCTTTGAAAAGAAATCAAATAGCAAAGGGTAAAGCCCTTTGAAAAGAAATCAAATAGCAAAGGGTGAAACCCATTGAAAAGAAATCAAATAGCATTGGGTGAAACCTATTGAAAAAAATAAAAATCCATTGCGAAGCCCTGAAAGGGCGAAATCAATTATCAATGATGAATTAATAAAATTGGAAACTTTTTAAACTGGCGAAAATTTTATTAAACAAACGAAATTGCAGCCCGACTTGAGTGGAAATCCTTTTTTGTGACTAGGAAACGAGGAGCGAAAAAGACCTGTCTACCGACAGGCAGGTTGGGAACGGAAGGCGGAAATGTCTGCCCAAAAAAATAAAAGATAGACATTCAACAAAGCCAAATGTCTGCAAAAATAAAATTATTAAATAATAAATGCGAGATTGCTTCATTCCTCGCAAAGACAAATATAAAATGAAAATCACAGACCACATAAAAAACGCCAACGGAAAAACCCTTTTTTCCCTAGAAGTGATACCGCCAGAAAAAGGGAGCGGAATAGAAGATCTCTACAAAAATATAGATCCTTTGATGGAATTTAAACCCCCATTTATAGACGTTACCACTTCTAGAGAAGAATATATTTACATCAACAAAGGCAACGGTTTGATGGAAAGAAAAATCACCAGAATGAGACCCGGAACTTTGGGTATTTGTTCCGCTATACAGCATAAATACAATGTAGATACTGTTCCACACGTTTTGTGTGGCGGCTTTTCCAAAGAAGAAACTGAATATCTGTTGGTAGATTGTCTCTATTTGGGCATAGATAATGTGATGGCTTTGCGTGGAGATGCCATGAAAGGCGAAAAATATTTTACACCTTCCGAAGGTGGACATGAAAATGCGCTCGGTTTGGTGCATCAAATGAATGATCTTGGTCGTGGAAAATATCTGCATGATGAAAATTTACCGTCAGATTTCAACAAATTTTGCATCGGCGTTGCCGGTTATCCAGAGAAACATTTGGAAGCGCCATCTATGAATTACGATCTCAAATGGCTGAAAGAAAAAGTAGATGCAGGAGCAGATTACGTAGTAACGCAAATGTTTTTTGATAACCAAAAGTTTTTCAAATTTGTAGAAATTGCACGAGAAGCAGGCATCACTGTTCCCATAATTCCCGGTATAAAGCCAATTGCAACCAAAAAACACCTCAAACTTTTGCCCCAAGTTTTCAATATAGATATGCCAGAAGATCTAATTTCTGCAATAGATGGCGCAAAAAATAATGCCGCCGTAAAGGAAATCGGTATAGAATGGGCCATTTCTCAATGCAAAGAATTGTTGGATTATGGCGTAGATGTTTTGCACTTCTATTCCATGGGAAAAAGTGATAATATTAAAAAAATTGCAAGCGAACTTTTTTAAATCGCCAATTTAATGTCATCCAATGTATTTTTAAAATTTTGTTATGGCGCACATTTCCGGCTTCCGTTCCCAATCTTTTTGTTCCGCTACGCTACACAAAAAGGATTTCCACTCAAGTCGGGGCGCAGATTTTTGCTTTGATATGAAGATTTTAACAATATAAGAATGAGCCAAACTTGTGAATTGATCTGTCAAATTCCGTAAAATCCCTGGGATAATTTCTGAAAGTTCAAAATTATTAAGAAATAATTCTCAACAAAAATCCTTATTTTTGCATAATACAAGCAAGAAAATGAACGATTTCATAGACAACGACGACGATATTTTCACGGGAAAAGAGCACACGCCAATTCGCGAAGATGCTTTCGTACTTTCCCCCGAAGAAAAAATAGAAAAAATCCAGCATCATTTTGGAGAAATCATGCACACTTTGGGTTTGGATATGACGGATGATTCTTTGAAAGATTCCCCAAAACGTGTCGCAAAAATGTTTGTAAACGAAATTTTTGGCGGACTTTTACCAGAAAATAAACCCGGTATTTCTACTTTTTCCAACAAATACAAATACCGACAAATGTTGGTAGAAAAAGACATCACCGTTTATTCTTTTTGCGAACATCATTTTTTGCCAATCATCGGGAGAGCTCATGTTGCCTATATCTCTAATGGTGAAGTTATTGGTCTTTCAAAAATTAATAGAATCGTAGATTATTACGCAAAACGTCCGCAAGTACAAGAAAGATTGACGATGCAAATTGTAGATGCGCTGAAAGAAGCTCTAGGAACCAAAGATGTTGCCTGCATTATTGATGCAAAACATCTCTGCGTAAATTGCCGCGGTATAAAAGATACTGCAAGTTCTACCATCACCGCAGAATTAAGCGGAATTTTCCGTACCAACCCAATTACAAGACAAGAGTTTCTGCATTATGTGGGAAATCATAGTAGAATTGATTAATTTGAAATTTAATGGATAGAAAAGATTTTTTAATTCTTTTTTGGAATAAATATTTGCAAATATTTTTACTTTTGGCGGTTTTTGGGTTAACAATTTTAAATTTTAAAAACATAATAGAAATTAGTAAGAATTTCGGACTTATTATATTTTTAGTAATTACATTATTTACAATTGCAGGTGTTTTTAAATTTATATTAGATGAAATAACACTTGCAATACCAATAAAAATTAGATCTTTTTTTAATTTGATTTTTAATTATCTTGAAAAAATAAGTTTTTTTTTACCTCTAGCATTAATCATATTTCTTATCTTAAATTGGCAAAATGAAACTATTGTAAATAATATTTTTTCAACTGCACTTATTTTGTTTTACATCAATAATTCCTATTTAAAAAAAATATTTCATAAAATTGAGAAAGTATAATAAATATTTTTAGATTAGATAGATTACTATAAAGCATCAACTACATACTAAAATAACCTTCTCAAAATTTCAGTCCTGACAAGATTAAATAAAAATTAAACAAATTATGCAACTAAAAATATACAACACCCTTACTTCCGAAAAAGAAATCTTCAAACCAATCCACGAAAATAAAGTGGGAATGTACGTTTGTGGACCAACCGTTTACAGCAATGTGCACCTCGGAAATGTACGGACATTCATGTCTTTTGATTTTATTTACAGAACGCTATTATATTTCGGTTTTGATGTAAGATACGTTCGAAATATCACCGACGCCGGACATTTAACAGATGATGGAGATGTAGATAACGATCGTTTTGTGAAGCAATCTCGCTTGGAGAAATTGGAACCAATGGAGATTGTGCAAAAATATACCATAGATTTTCACAAAGTTTTGGAGCATTTCAATCTTTTGCCACCTAATATAGAACCAACTGCAACTGGCCACATTTTGGAGCAAATTGAATTGACAGAAAAATTAATTAAAACCGGTTTTGCTTATGAAATAAACGGTTCTGTTTACTTTGATGTTTTAGCTTACAACGAGAAAGGATTAAACTATGGCGAACTTTCTCACCGAAATATCGAAGATCTTTTAGCAAATACCAGAACGCTCGACGGGCAATCTGAAAAGAAAAACCCACAAGATTTTGCACTTTGGAAAGCGGCCTCACCTGCACACATCATGCGTTGGAATTCACCTTGGGGAGAAGGTTTTCCTGGTTGGCATTTAGAATGTACAGCAATGAGTACCAAATATTTAGGAGAAAAGTTTGATATTCACGGAGGAGGAATGGATCTTAAATTTCCCCACCACGAATGCGAAATTGCCCAAGGAAAAGCGAGCAATGGATTTTCACCCGTTAATTATTGGATGCATACCAATATGTTGACAATGAATGGACAAAGAATGAGCAAATCTACCGGAAATTATATTCTTCCGGCAGAACTAATGTCTGGTGAAAACGAATTTTTTGAAAAAGCATTTCATCCAAGTATTGTGAGATTTAATTTTCTGCAGGCAAACTATAGAAGCGTTTTAGATATTTCTAACGAAGCCATGGTTGCAAGTGAAAAAGGCTATCAAAAACTGATGGAGGCGATTAAAATTTTAGAAAATAATGATATTTCAAAATCTGAAACGTCTAGTTTTGATGTGGAAAATTGGAAAATAAAATGTGCGGAAGCTTTGGCGGACGATTTCAATTCACCAATATTGATAGCACATTTATTTGAAATAGTTTCTTTTATTTTTAAATTAAAAGATGGCAAAGAAACCATTGGTAAAATAGATTTAGAAAATTTACATAAATATTTGAATACATTTATTTTTGATGTTCTCGGTTTGCAAAAAATTGAGGAAAGCAACAATCAGAAGTTAGATCAAACCTTGCAAGTTTTAATACAATTGAGAAATCAAGCTAGAAAATCTAAAAATTTCGAACTTTCGGATCAAATTCGCGACAAACTTCTTGCCGAAGGTATTGAGTTGAAAGATGGTAGAGATGGCACTAGTTATTCGATTTTGTAGATAAAGAAATATTTACATTTACAAAGAAATGAAGCTTTCCTATCTTCACCAAATTCAAAATACACTTATGAAATTTATTTATAAACTTTGCCTATTTTTAATTCCATTATTTTTCCTCACAAGTTGTTTTGATATTCTTGAAAAAACAAGCGTAAAAGCCGATGGTTCTGGAGAATATACGCTAATTTTAAACGGAAGTAAGAGCAAGACAAGAATTGCTTCCATCTCGAAAATGGAAACCATCAATGGAAAAAAAGTGCCGAAAAAAGCGGAAGTGGAAAGTAAAATAGCTGAAGCAGGTAAAATTTTTAAAGCTACGTCGGGAATCTCTAACGTGAAAACTTCCATGGATTTTGATAACTATATTTTAAAATTAAGTTGCAATTTCAAAAATATTGAAAATATCAACGCTGGTTTAGAACATTTGAAAGGCAAAAAGATAATTGGCAAAACTATTCCTACACAGATTTACAGCCAAAATTCAGCTAAAAAAATCTTTTCTAGAAACAAAATTAATAGCTTTAAATCAGATTATCAAAAGATGAGTACAGCAGACAAAGAGATATTTTCTAATGCAAAATATACTTCCGTTTTACAATTTGAAAATACTGTAAAATCTCAATCAAACAGTTCTTATCTTCTTTCTCCCAACAAAAAAGCGCTTAAGTTGGAAGGCAATATTTTGGATTTTATTTTAGAGAAAAAGCTGATTCAAAATAATATTATACTTCAATAATTTTTACATTTAAATATGAAATCAAATTTACTTAAAATACCAAAAATTATACTTCTCTTTTTTGGTGTTGTTTTTATTTCTGCCCAGCAAAAAATGAAAATTCCCTCGGATGCTGTATTCTATATGGAAATAAACGGAAAACAACTTGATAAAAAGTTGAACTGGGAGAAATTAACGCCGTTCATGAAAGAATTGACGGAAAATAAAAATGGAAAAGCTTCTTGGAATGATTTTGCAAAAACCGGAATTAAATATGATGCGACCCAGTTTCATTATGCAACCATCAATGATTCTGTGAAATCTTATACCACCTATTTCGTAATAGACAATAAGGCTAAATTTCAAGAATTTATCAATTCTAGCAAAAAAGAAGGTTTGGAAATTTCTAAAAAAAGCAAGTACTCTTACGTAAATTTTAGTGATGAAATGTCTGTCGCTTGGAATGGAAATCGTGCTGCTCTTAGTATTATAAGCTACTCCAAACCAAACAAAGATAACATCTTTGGCGATGATGATTATGCCGTAGATAGCACATCTGTAATGGAAGACGAAGCGTACGCAATGGTTGATTCCGCCTATGTTGATGCGCCTTTTAATTACAAATATGAGATTGATCAATTAAAAGAGAATATCAAATATTTAAAAGATAATATTAAGGATAATAAGAAAAGCATTGCACAAACAAAAAAAGATATCCGATATTTAAAAAAGCACAAACAATATCCTGGTGATAGAGAAGCAATTGATGATAAAGAATACGGAGCAAGTGAAGAAGCTTACACAGAAGAAGAAGAAAATTACTCCGAGGAAGATATTGCGTATGAAAAAGAATACCAAAAAGAACTAGACTCCATACAAAGAGAAAATTTTAAAATGGTGAAGATTCTTTCTGTGAAAAAGTTTGATGAATTTTTTAATTCCAACCTAGAAATTGAGGTTCCAAAAGAAATGATTGCATTTAGAGATGCCAAATCAGATGTTTTTGTATATACAGATTATGGAAAAATTTTGAATGAAGGAATTTATGGCAAGCTTATGAATATGAATGACTTTGGTGGGCTTTTCATGAAGATGTACAATTCTAACAGTTCTTACAACCTTTATTTTGATAATGATAAAGTGAGATTGGTAAACAACTATCAACATAAAGATGCGAAGATTCAAAAAGGGATATCTGATATTTATAACGGTAAAGTAAATGAAAAATTAGCTGCACTTATTAATGATGAAAACATTGGATACTATTCTATGAACCTTAATGGTAGCAAATATTTTGATTTGATGTATGGTTTTGTACAAGATGCAGGAGATATGGAATATCAGAAAGAAATGCAACTCATCATGGAAACAATGAAAATTATTTTAGATGAAGAGGCTATTTCCAAAATTGCACCCGGAAATGGGATTTTCGTTTTGAACGAACTGAAAAATAAAACCGTAAAATATACAGAATACATCTATGATGAAGATAGTTATGATGAAAAAGAAGTAGAAAAAACCAAAGAAATTGCCGTTCCTAATTTTACATTTGCCTTCGCAACAGAAAATGAAGGATATTGGAACCGTGTTTTCAATCTTTTGATAACGAACAAAAATTTGAAGAAAAAATTTACGAAAAATGGAGATGTTTATGCATTCAAAAATGAAAAAAGCAACGATGTTATTGATAATATGTACTTCACTGTAAAAGACGGAATCGTGTACATGACTACATCTATAGAAAATTTGACACCCAAAAATCAAACGATAGCATCTAAAAACTGGGCAAAAGAATCTTCGCAATATGCAATGTCTGGAAGATTGGATATGCAAAAATTAATTACAGGTTTGGATAATGAACTCAAAACTGGATCGGATGTAAAAACAATCAACGCCATCAAAAAGAATATTGGCGAATTGCATTTTAAAACAGAGGCAAAAGGAGAAAGCATACAAACAGAAATGAATTATAAAATTAAAAATTCCTCGGAAAATAGCTTGATGTACTTCTTTGATCTTTTTGAAGAAATTTACAAAATTAACGAGGCAGAAAAAAAACCTGTAATCATGTAGATGAAAAGAAATAAACTTATTTTTCTGTTTTTATTGATTGCTATTGCAGCCATTTATTTTCTGCTGTTTCAAAAGGATAAAACTTTGCAGTATATTCCTGCGAATGCAGATGCAATCGTTGTAATAGATGTGAAAAACCTATCTCGACAGTACATTTATGCTTTTGCAAACCACCCATCGCAGTGGTTTAAAGATAAAAAAGAAGGTGAAAGTAAATTTTCTTTCAAAAGTTCTGGCTTAAAAATACCAGATTTCATTCAAGTTTTCCATCTGAAAAATACTGGATTTTCACAATGGTATTCCGTTTTGGAAATAAAAGATCAAGTAAAATTTGTAGCTTTTTTAGATAATAAAAAGTTTACAAAAAAAGCTGAAAATGAATTTCAAAAAGACAATATTTTTCTAAAGATAGAAGGCGAATACTGCATTTTTGGAACCGCAGACAAAGCTTTTGGTGATATTAACAATCATCTAAAGGAGAAAGAAATACAGCGTTACTTCAATGCAGACCAATTTATGGGTGATGGAATAGGAAGTTTCTCGTTAGTTTCCGAAAAGGGTTTCAGCAATTTTTCTATAGAATTAAATGATGATGCTATCGAGATTAAAAAAGGCAAAAATATAGAAGTTTTAGCGGCTCTTATTTCCAAAATTCAAGTTGATCATCCATTTTTAGAAATAGAATTAGATAAAAAAAACATGGAAAATGCTGCTTCTTTTTTTAATATAAAAAGTGTAGATTCTTCTAAAATACATTATTTAAAAGCATCTGCAACTTTAAAAGAAGTGAATGATAGCATCGTAACCTACGATTATGACGATGATTTTAATGAGATAGAAAAAGTGGCTATTCAGAAAATTATTCAACCCAATTACGCGATATCACTTCAAAGCGATAATCTTGAAGAAACCTGGAAATATCTTTATAATAAAAAATGGATCAACGATAAAAGTCAATTTACATTAATTCCTTTTCAACCAAATCTTATCAATAAACAAAGAGAGAATATCCTCATAAAATCGACGAAAAATCCAGTTGAATTATCAAATAGATATGAAGAAAATTTTATATTTATTAAAAATGATCCGTTGGTATTAAAATCCTTCAATTCTTTTACCAAAAATGAAAAAGATCTTCTTTCAAATTTAGATTATATATTCTTCGGCAATAAATCTGATATTTATTATCTAAAGTTAAAAATGAAGAAGGGAGATTTACCGCTAATTCTGCGGTAATTTCACAAAAAAAATTTTAAAAATCTATCTTCTTTTCGCAATATATTTTTAAAATTTAAAATAATAATTTAATAAATTGTGAAATAAATTAAATATTATGTAACTTAGGGCATCTAAAATAATTTTTAAACGCTTAAGAAATATACTATGAAAAAATTTTTATTCCCTGCAATTTTGGCTTTTTTAGGAATCCAAACAAATGCTCAAGAGATTTTCGCAATCACAGGAAAGCAAGTTCCACAAATTGTTTTTAATGATTTGCGCGCTCTAGACCTTACAAAAGGAACTTCTGGAGAAATATTTTTCACAGAACAATCTACGCCAAAAGTATTTTCGCAAAATTTGCAAAGCAATTTTACAGAATCCAAAGCTTCTATTCACAATTCCCAAACTGCTTCCATGGCTTCTTTAGCTTTGGATGTGAAAACTAATTCTTTGGTCTTTGTGCCGATGTTTTCTTCCAATATTTATGTGATGAACAATCGTACAAAAGAAATTACTTTGGTAGAAAATCAAGCCATAAAAAGTGTTGCGTGCAATATTGGTTCGCATATTACAAGAATGGCGGCTACAAATGATGGTAATATTTATGCAATGAGCAATTCTGGCTCTCAACTAGTCAAAGTTTCTTCTGAAAATGGCAGATATTCCGTTCAAGATCTAGGTAGTATCAAAGATATTTCTGCAAACCCAGAAATTAGTTTATCAGTAATGATGACGGGTTTTGGTGGAGATATGGTCGCAGATGCAGCAAATAATTTATACGTAATTTCTGCAACCAACAATATTTTTAAAATTAATTTGGGCAGTTTGTCCTCGGAATTTGTAGGAAAAATTTCTGGTTTACCTGCAAATTATACCACAAATGGAGCGGCAATAAATGCTGCAGGCAACATTATCGTAGGGAATGCTAAAGGTGAAGGTTTGTATGAAGTTAATTTTAAATCTTTAGAAGCAAAAGCAGTTTCTGGTGATTTCAAAATGCCAATTTATGATTTGGCAAGCGCTTATTTCTTAAATGATGCACCAGTTTCTGCTACAAATAATACTATCTCTGGTATAGAAATTTATCCTACAAAAGTAAATCAGCAATTTTTCAATATTAAAATTGATAATGAAAATGTGAAAGGCAATCTAAAAGTAGAATTAGCAGATTATATGGGGAATAAATTGATGAAACAAAACATCAATGTGATTAGAAATAATTCTGAATTCAAAATTAATTTAAGCAATTACAACGCAGGAGTATATATCGTAAACATAAGCGATACTCGTGGAAATACAATTTTCAATACTAAAATTATTATTGAAAAATAATACTGAATATTTTTTTTAATAAATAAACCTTCTTAGTTTTAATTGAGAAGGTTTTTTACGGCTCAATTTTGACCTATTTAAGTATGTCTGAGTCTTTTAAAGTCGACGTTTTATTTTAAAATAAGTAAATTGCACTCTACAAAAACTACGATTATGAAATTATGTTTTAGCCTAAATTTCCGAACAAAACTGGGAGAAAAAGTACAAATAGTTATAAAGGAAGATGGCTATGAAGATAAAATTTTCCCGTTGGAATATGCAGAAAATGGCGAATGGAAAGTAGAAGCAGATTATTATTCTAAATCTATTAAATATATTTATCAAATTATCAATCAAGATGGAATTGTTTTAGACGAAGAATTCTCTGCGCATCAACTTGTTTTTCCACACAATATAAAAGAATATCATATCTATGATGTTTGGAATCTGAAGAATTTCCCTGAAAATTATCTAAATAATAAGGTGTTGCAGAATCAGTTTCAAAATTTCAAACCACAAAAAGTTTCTCTTCTTAAAAAACATACGCATCTTTTTCGCATAGAAGTCCCGATTTATAATCCCGACTGGAAAATTGCAATCATAGGAAATTCCAAAACTCTGGGTAATTGGCTTTATGAAAATGCAATTTGCATGAAACAAACCACTTTAGGCGTTTGGGAAATCCCTTTAAATATAGAAGATCAGCATAATATACAGTATAAGTATGGAATTTTAGATTCTAAATCTGGGAAAATCTTAGAGTTAGAAACAGGTAATAATAGATTTGCCCCATCAAATTTGGCGGAAGAAGTCTTATTGATAAAAGCTGATCATCAATTTCATTTCAAATCTTACCAATTGTATCATGCTGCTGGAGTTGCGGTTCCTGTATTTTCTTTAAGAAATAGTGAAGGTTTTGGTGTCGGCGAATTTCGAGATTTGAAAAGCTTGGCAGATTGGTCTGCAAAAACCAAGTTAAAAATAATACAGATTTTACCAATTAATGATACTTCTGCGCACAATAATTGGACGGATTCCTACCCATATTCCGCAATTTCTATCTTTGCTTTGCATCCACAATATTTGGCAATTGATGCCTTAGATTTTCCAATCCCGAAGAAACTAATGCAACAATTTGAAGCAGAGAGAGAAATTTTAAACGAAAATTCTGCGGTAGATTTCGAACAAATGATAGCCGGAAAGTGGAAATATATTTCTACAATTTTTGAAGAAAATGAAACAAAAATTTTGGCAGATAAGAATTTTAAAAAATTTATTAAAGAAAACGAATCTTGGCTTTTGCCCTATTCTGCTTTTTGTGTACAAAGAGATTTGTATAAAACTGCAGATTTTACAAAATGGAAAACGCATAAAAAATATATAGCAGGAAAAATTTCGCCATTTTTCAGCCCGAAAAATAAAAATTTTAAGAATGCAATGCTTCATTCTTGGGTGCAATTTCAATTGCATTTGCAATTAAAGGAAGCCGTAGATTATTTGCATGATTTAGGAATATCTTTAAAGGGAGATTTACCTATCGGTATCTACAGACATTCCGTAGAAGCTTGGACGGAGCCAAATCTTTTCGAAATGGAATTTCAAGCAGGAGCACCACCAGATCAGTTTTCAGATCTTGGCCAAAATTGGGGATTTCCCACCTACAATTGGGAAGCCATGAAAGAAGATGGTTTTCTTTGGTGGAAAAATAGATTCCAAGCTTTAGAACAATATTTTGATGCCATGAGAATAGATCATATTCTTGGGTTTTTCAGAATCTGGAGAATGCCAATCTCTTCGGTTCAAGGTGTTTTAGGGTATTTTAATCCTGCAATTCCTGTAACTACAAAAGAATTTATAGCGCATGGAATTCAATTTAATAAAGATCGCTTTTGCAATCCTTTTATTAATGATGAAATTTTATGGGATATATTTGGAGAAGAATGCGACACTGTGAAAACAAAATTTTTACAAATCTCTGAGCATGGACATTATTCTTTTAATGAAGAAGTAAATACCCAAAGGAAAATATCAGATTATTTTACAGATAATCCTAACGAAGATTTAGAACAAAAGATGTTGTCTCTTTGTGCTAATGTTTTATTTTTAATTGAAGAAAAAGAGGGTGTAGAAGTTTTTCACCCAAGATTTAATCTTAATAAAACAAATTCTTATAAATATTTAACCAACGGAGAAAAACAACAATTAGATAGAATTTACCATGATTATTTCTTTGTAAGACAAGATAAACTATGGTCTCGTAATGCCTTAGAAAAATTGCCAATCATTCTAAATGCTACAAAAATGCTTATTTGTGGTGAAGATCTTGGTTTGGTACCAGCTTGCATGCCAGAAGTGATGAATACTTTGGGAATCACTGCTTTGAAAGTACAAAGAATGCCCGCCGAAAATATCCCTTTTTCCAACCCAGAAAACACTACATATCTTAATGTTGTTACACCTTCAACGCATGATAGCTCCACGCTTCGCCAATGGTGGAATGAAGATAGGAATATAACGCAAAATTACTTTTCTACACAATTAAAACAATGGGGAACTGCACCTTCTGATTTGGAACCACAGATTGCAGAAATGATTTTGAAACAGCATTTGTACAACAATGCCATGCTTGCAATTTTCCCGATTCAAGAATTTTTTGCCACAGATTTTCAATTAAGAAATCCTAATTTGAATGATGAGAGAATTAATAATCCCGCAATTTTTCCACATAATTGGAAATATAGGATGCACTTAAATGTAACAGATTTACTTACTTCTGAAAAATTTAATAATAAAATTGCAGCTTGGGTTGTAGATTCTGGAAGGTTTTAACTATTTGATTATCATTACTTTAAATAGCAAAGCGAGAAAAGTTAGATCATAAGATTTAACTTTTTTCGTTTTATACAATCAAAGTATTAGAAGTTGTGCAAAACTCTTATTGACAATGCTTTACATATATTTTCAGATTTAATTTGGCACACTTTTCTTATTGTTAAAAGTATTAACAATTAAAATAGAATTATAATGAAAAATTTACTACTTGGATTGTCTGTTTGCTTTGCTACTGTACTTTCCGCCCAAAACTACCCAAATAACGATTGGGGAAATGAAAATAACAACAATTATAGTAACAATGGTTATAATAATAATGGTGAAGGATATTTTCCAGATGATTATTATTACGAATATCCAGAAGACTATTACTCAAACGAATATTACAGAGATTTCTACAATGATTATCGCCAAAGTTTGCAAATGATCAACTGGAGTCGTTTTTTCCGCGAGTACAATCTATCCAGAAGACAAATAAGCTTAATTTTGGATCTTAATAATCAATTTAATTCCTATAATGTTTGGAATTCTTATTATAGAACAAATCCACAAAGATGGTACTATGATAGATATTTCGCGATGGAGAGAATTTTGGGACCAAGCGTTTATGTAGTATTTCAAAATAGATATTATGATGGTTTCAATCCTGTGATATATTATAATAATAGACGTAATACATTTTACAGAAATAATTTCCGCGTGAGACCTGCCTATGTAAACATCAACATTAATTTATATAGAGTAAATCGCCAACAATACCATCAGTCTGTAGGAAACAATTACGGATGGAAACAAAGCAGAAATGTAAGCAATGGCTTTGTAGAAAATGGCAAAAGAAATGCAAATTATACAAATGATAATTCTGGAAGTAATAATGGTTTTAGAAATTCAAATTCTGGAAATACAGTAGCTCAAAATAGTGTTAGAAATAATAGTACAAGAAGAAACAATGGATTACAAACTGCAACACAGCAGCCAAGAACCAGAGATTATTCTACTCAAGCAACTACAATTTCAGCTGTACAACAGCAACCTAGAATTAGAAATAGTAGCAGTGTAGAACCAAGAAGAAGTACCACAATTTCTAGCAGTAATACTAATTCTGTACGATCAGAAGGAAGTTCATCAACAAGAAGTTCTGGAAATGCAGAAAGAAGTTCATCAAATTCTCAATCAAGTTCTTCCGCAGGAACAAGATCTTCTTCAGGAAGAAGATAATTTGTAATGACAAAAACAATAATCGTTTTCAGAAATGGAAACGATTTTTTTTTGAATTTTTATTTTAACAAAACTTTAATAATTACCTTTTTAACTATCGTCTTTTTTACGCATCCAAAAGACTGATAACAATATTAATATATAAATTTTACTAAAATGAAAAAATTAATTTTTACACTTGCTTTAGCAAGTTTCGGAACTTTCGCAATGGCACAACAAACTCCAAAAACGCCAGAGCAAAAAGCAAAAATGGAAGCTAAAAGAGCCGAAATGAAAGAGAAAAGAGCGGAAAACCAAGAGGTTCATTTCGCGAAAATGAAAACAGATCTAAATCTGAGTGATGCTCAAGTTGCAAAAATCAAAGCGATGCATGCAGATATGAGAGCTGATAGAGATAAGGACATGGAGAAGAACAAAGAGATGAGAAAGGCTTCTAAGGAAAAAATGAAAGCCAAAAAAGACAAGATGAATGCCGGAATGAAAGCAGTCCTTACTCCAGACCAGTACAAAAAATGGGAATCGGAAAAAATGGCAAACCAAGAAAAAAGAAAAGAGAATAGAAAAGATGGGAAAGGGAAAATGAGAAAAAATAAAATGGAAGCAGGAAATTCTTAATTTCTAAATAATTAAACCTAAAAGAGCGAAAAATTTTTCGCTCTTTTTTTTATCTTTAAATGTAAACCACTTCTTTTCCAAGCACAACTTTACCCAATTTTTCTAGCACTTTTCCATAAGTTTCTACCTGTTGAATATCCTTCTCTTTTTCTTCCCCAGTTTTGAAATCCACAATCGTGTAGCCTTTTTCTGTTTTTATCAATCTGTCTGGTCTGTAAATTTTTTGAAATCCGTTTTCCGTAATCATAATGTCTTTTTCATTGATGATTTCTAAATTGGCACCAAAGTAATTAGGATATTTCTTGATGATTTCTTGCACGTTTCCCTCAATAATATTTTTTTGATTGATATCAATTATTCCTTCCAATAAATATTTTTCTAGCACAAAATTCACATCTTTTTCATCATTTATTTTTGCCAAAATTTCATGCACGAAAATTCCTAATCTCACTTTTTCATTTCTTGTCTGGTAATTTTTAGAGGGAGTAGCAATTTTAATAGACGCGCTTTTTTCATGAGATTTATTAAAATGTTCTATTTTTTTTGTGGCAAATTTTTGATCTTCCTTTTTAATTTTCTTGTCTAAATTAGCATCTTTTTCCAATTCAAAATAATCAAAAGATTCTACATTTCCTGCGTTTTTATTTTGAAGAAACTGGTAAATTTCAATCTTACTCTCGTTTTCACCTTTTTGCGTTACCGATGGTTTTTCAATATAAAAAAACATCTGATCTACTGCTCTTGTAGTGGCTACATATTGTATACACAATCGATCGATGAGGTTTTCGTAGGTATTTTTTGCATTAAAATAGGCAACTTTTTCATCATAAACATCCACAGAATCTTTAAATGCTTTTAGATTTACAGATTTTAATGTGTCGCTCATTTCCGTCTCAAACCATTCGTTGAAATCTCCATCTTTGTTGGAGTTTTCCATTGGCAAAAGTACAATCGGAAATTCCAAACCTTTTGCCTTATGGATAGTCATCAATTGTATAGCATTCAAGTTTTCAGAGGCTTGTATGGTTTTTGTCCTACCATCTTCTTCCCAAAATTTTAGAAAATCTTTCAATGTTGCCCCTGTATTTTGAGTAAAACCGTAAACCATTTCTAGAAAATTTAGAATGAAATCTGTCTCTTTTTCTTCCATAGAAAATTCGTGGACATAAAATTCTATAAAATTGTACAAATTAAATTGCGGGAAACCATCTTGAAACAATTTGATTTTATATTTTTCATCAATGAATTTTCCGATGGTTTTTTTGCTTTTTAATTTTAAAAGTTCTGCCATATCTTTAGTGAAATCTTCTGCTTCAATTTTGCCAATATCTTTCAAATAATACATCATCATCACCAAAAACTGTAAGTTTTTCGGACTGTTTTCCCATTGCAAGTAAGAAATTACGGCTTTTATGGTGCTAGAAAGTTCGAGCGTTAATCCACTATCAGAGATGGTTTTAATTAATTTTTCTTCTCCTTTTTCTACAATTTTTAAATTTCCTAACAATTTAGAATAATTGAAAATATCATTTTTCCCACGGCATAAAATAGTAATATCAGAAAATTGATAGCCAAAATCGATAACAGTTTGAATGTCGTTTTGCATTTTCTCTGCTACAGAAGCATAAAATTCTTCCTTCACACCATTTTCTATAAAATTAATACGAACGCGACCAGCATTTTTTGAAATAGCATTTTGAAAAGATTTTTCGCCAAAAATATGCGCATGTTCTGGTTTTAAATTTTTAGAAATGTACTCATACAATTCATTATTAAAGGCAACAATATTTTTTGCACTTCTATAATTTTCTTCTAATACGATGGTTTCCGCTTGTTTTAGCACGTTCTTTTCTCCGTTGATAATGTCTAGCAAAATTTTACTTTCACCACCACGAAACCTGTAGATACTTTGTTTCGGATCGCCAACCAAAGTAAAAGAGGTATTGTTGGAAGAAATGGTATGATCTCTCAATGGCAAAAAATTTCGCCACTGCATGATGGATGTATCTTGAAATTCATCAAAAAAATAATGGTGAAATTGTGTTCCTACTTTTTCATAAATAAATTCTGAAGGTTCTTCGCTTAGATTTTCGTTGATGAGTGTATTTACTTTAGATAGAAGCACAATATCTTTTTCCTCCTCCAAAAGTTGCAATTCTCGCTGTATATCTTGCTGCACTTTCATTGGCAAAAGTGCCTGCAATATTTTCTCTTTTTTTATGGAAGAGATGTGGTTAGAAATTATTTGTAATCTGTTGGTTTTTAATTCTTCTAAAATTCCAAAAATTAAATGTTCTTTGTTTTTAGATTTTGCCGGTGCTCCTTTATCAAAATTAATATTTGCCTTTTCCTCATCTCCCGGAATTGGAAAAGTTTTAGAATTTCCGTCGTAAAATTTCAATACTTTATTGAAAAAACCACCAATTCCATTAACTCCACCGGAAAAATCGCTAATTTCTAATCCATTATTTTCAATTATTTCTAATGATTTTTTTGCAATTTCTACAGATTCTGGTGTATAATTTTTTATTTCTTTTATTAAATTATTTCTTAAAAGATCGTATTCGCGGCCATCAAAATTTTTATTTTTTTTGAGTTCTTCGTAATGGATATCGCTCAAAAATTTTTCCGCAGATTTGTAGAAGGTTTTATTCAAATTTGTACGCTCGTTTTGATCCATTTGGTATTGAATATAATCCAATAATGTTGTGGTCAATTCAGGATTGTCTCCACCCACTTTATCCAGCATTTTGTCTACAGCTTCCATCAAATAAGGCTTTGCGTTAATTTCTAAATTGAAATTTTTTGCCAAACCCAATTCATTGGAAAAGCTTCTCACCAATCTTGCATTAAATTTATCAATCGTTCCTATCTGCAAAATGGAGTAGTTGTGCAGCACATAATCTAGCAGGTTTTGAGATCGTTGATGTAAATCTTCTAGCGTGATATGGATGTTTTCTTCTTTTATCAAAGCTTTTTGCAGAGAAATTAATTCATCACAATCTTTGTAATTATCTGCAGTAAAAAGCGTCAACCAATTTAAAATTCTTTCCTTCATTTCGTTCGCTGCTTTATTGGTGAAAGTTAGCGCCAAAATATGTTGAATGTTTTTGTGCGAATTTGGATATCGCAAGCAAATTCTCAAAATTCTTTGCACCAAATTGTAGGTTTTTCCAGAACCTGCAGAAGCGTGAATAACCGAATAAGAATTTTCCATAGATATAATTTTACCTTGCAATTTAATTATTTTTGAATTGAATTTTGTCTTTTGTTTTCTATTAATTTGTATAGATTTCTTAATTATTATTAAATCACGTTAATTCTGGTTAAATAAAATTTTTGATATCTATTTTAAATTTACTTTTGATAAAATTACACGCTTGAAAACAACTTTATTTTTTGTATTTCTATTTTTAATTCAAACAAAAACTGCTGCGCAAGAGTATGTTTTTGGCAAAGTTTTGTCGGAAGATCAACGAGAATTAAAAGGTGTTTACATCATTAATATTTCTAATCAACAAACCGCAATTTCAGACGATGATGGAAATTTCATGATTTCTGCAAAAATTGGAGACGAGATTCGCTTCACCAAAGAAAGATACAATAGAAATTCTGTAAAAATAAATTCCAGCAATATTTCCAAAAGTTTTTTAATCCGATTAGAAATTATTCCTTACGATATTGAGGAAGTGGAAATTAAATATAAAATAACAGGAGATGTAAATAAAGATGGAAGCAATCTCGGGAAAACTAAAAAGGTGCTAAAATTACAGACGGATATGGGAAAATATTTGAGGCAAAAATCTGATGCTGCAACAATGGCACCAAAAGCTGGTGAATTTGTACAGCCAATAGGTGAAGGTTTTTCTATTGGTGGATCTAAACCAGCCTGGGACGATTTAGATTTTATAACTACTTAATAACGATGATTCCCGAAGATTTTTTTACAGTAGATTTAGAATTGAAAAAATATCAAATAATGAGTTTTGTATTATTTGTATTCGAAGATTTTGAGCGTTCTTTAATTGTAAAATATGGTATTTGCGATAATAAGGATTTAATACGTTTTCAAATGCAATCTCTCAAAGTTATATCTGATTTTAAGGTTAAAAACAATCAAAAAATTTAAATAGAAATTCACAAAAATTATTAAATCAAGTTAATTCTGGTTAAATAAAATTTTTGATATCTATTTTAAATTTACTTTTGATAAAATTACACGCTTGAAAACAACTTTATTTTTTGTATTTCTATTTTTAATTCAAACAAAAACTGCTGCGCAAGAGTATGTTTTTGGCAAAGTTTTGTCGGAAGATCAACGAGAATTAAAAGGTGTTTCCATCATTAATATTTCTAATCAACAAACCGCAATTTCAGACGATGATGGAAATTTCATGATTTTTGCAAAAGTTGGAGACGAGATTCGATTCACCAAAGAAAGATACAATAGAAATTCTGTAAAAATAAATGCGACCAATATTTCCAAAAGTTTTTTAATTCGATTAGAAATTATTCCTTATGATATTGAGGAAGTAGAAATTAAGTACAAAATAACGGGAGATGTAAATAAAGATGCCAATCATTTTGGCAAATCAGAAAAGATTTTGAAATTTGATGATGATATGGCGAAATATATTCGAAAGAAATCTTCGCCAGAAGTAATGGCACCACAGAAGGGAGATTTTGTACAAACAGTTGGTCCAGGTTTTTCGGTTGGAAAAATAAGTTCTCAATGGGATGATATTGATTTAAGCAGAGATTTCCGAGAATTTTTCACGGATGAATTTTTTGTAAATGAGCTAAAATTAAAAGTTGCAGAAATCCCGACCTTTATCTTCTACGTTCTGAGAAATTTTGAACGTAAAAATATTACTAAATACGGCGTTTGCAGCGGTTCAGATTATGCTAGATTTCGGGAAGAGGCATTTCGTAAAATTGTGGATTACAAAAAAAATATTCCAAACGATTCTAAAAAGAATGGGAATAAGCTTCAATTAAAAGATAAGAATACTCAAAATGGTTTGTGGTGGAATTAATTTTAGACAATAATCTAATGAACTCAAAATAAAATTGTAATTTTATTAGATTATAATTTAAATCATGAATAAAAATATCATCGCTATTGCAGTTGCTTCTGCAGGTTTTATAATAGGTTTGGCATTTTTGGGAAATGCTATTAAAAATAGGAATAAAGCTGATAATACCATTTCGGTTACAGGTTTGGGAAGCAAAAAATTTACTTCTGATCTAATTTCTTGGACGGGAAATTTTTCTAGAAATAGTTTTGAATTAAAATCTGCTTACGATCAGTTGGCAGAAGACAGAAAAGTGATTGAAAAGTACATGGTTTCCCAAGGAATTCCAAAGAAAGATATTGTATTTTCTGCGGTAGATATTCAAAAGCAATTTAATTATAACAATAATGCAGATGGCGGAAGTTCGCAAACTTTTGCAGGATATCAACTTTCTCAAAGTATTGCATTGCAAAGTAAAGATGTTGCAAAAATTGAAAATCTTTCTAGAAATATAACAGAAATCATCAACCTTGGAATAGAATTTACATCTGCTGCTCCCAATTATTTCTACACAAAACTGGCAGATGTGAAACAAGAAATGATTGCGGATGCTACAAAAGATGCAAAAGAGCGTGCAGAAAAAATTGCCGAAAATGCTGGTGCAGATTTGGGAGATTTGAAGAAAGCAACGATGGGAGTAATCCAGATAACGGCGCCAAATTCTAACGAAGATTATTCTTACGGCGGAACGTACAACACAACTTCTAAAGAAAAAGAAGCTAGTATTACCATCAAATTGGAGTATGTAGTAGATTAATTATTGTCTATCTATAAACTACATCATAAATATTTTCCTTCACAAATTCTAGTTTTTGAGGATGGTAATTTGCCATCAACCAGAGTGTTATAGGTTTTTTGTCTTCAGAATATGGAGGTTGTATATAATCTTCTTGCAAGATGAAAAAGCCATTTCTTTCATAAAATTTTATGCGTTTTTGCGCATCTTCATTCAAATCTTTTGGTTCGGTTTCTAAGATGAGGTGAGGATGTTTTTCTGTTATGTTTTTCAAGAAAGTACTTCCAAAATTTTGATTTTGATGCTCTGAGAAAATTTCAAAATGCTCCATAAAACTGAAATCGGATAAGGTCCAAATTATAGAGTAACCAACAAATTTATTGGTGAAAAAAATGCCGAATATTTCAACATTTTTATTTTCAAAAAGCTGTGAGAATTGTTTTAAATCTCGCCTTTCATCTTCGGGGAATGTTTGGCTATAATGTGAGTAAATTCTTTCAGCTCTTTCACTAGTAGCATCTTGTATTTGGATGAATTCCATAATTTGTAGAAGAATATTTAATAATTATAGATCAAAAACGCTTGGTCTTCTCGTGATGAAAATATCTTTCACCCAAAGCATAAAAGCCATTGTGAGATAGATGATAAAGAAAATACCGGCAGTTGCGTAGGTAGAATAGATGAAAAAAACGCGCAATTTAGAAACAGGAATTCCCAATTTTGTTCCCATTCTTGTAAGCACACCAAACCATTCTTTTTCTACTTCATGCCGAAGTTTATTAATGATTTTTGGTTCTCTCATTTTAATTTATTTGTAATAATTTAAATCCTATACTGCAATTTAAGCAATCTTTTTTTAAACAGAAATTTTTGTAATGGTAAAGATAAGCTTGAGTTTCTAAACTGGAACTCATCTTCACGCCTAAATTTTTCCAAGAAGAGATGATTGTATTTTTTTCGGCAGAAATATTGGAATAAAATTTTAAGATATCTTCAGCAATATTTTCTTCAAAATTTTTGTGATAGGTATATTTTAAAGGTAATATGGTATTAATGATAATCAAATCTATAAAATCCTGAGTCATTATTTTTTCATTTTCAACGCTAGAAATTTTACCAAAGTTAAAATGATTGTCCCAATATTCTGAAGCTTTTACCTTAGAAAATATTGCATACAATTCTTCAGTATTTTTTGCGTCTATAATTTTCGAAAATAAAGAAGCATTTTTATGGTACAAATCTACCAATTGCGACCATCTGATTGTAGGAAAACTTGGCGGTCGCAATCTTGAAAATTTTGGATGAAATGCGTGTAAATTTAATTGATATTTGGTTTTCAAAAAATCAAATTCTCTTTTCCATATTTTCATTTCTTCATCTTCCGGATTTTCTAGCCAAGATGAAACTCCATACAAAAGTGCTTCTAATTGAGTTTTGTTGTTTTTAATTTTATTAATAATTTTGAAATCTAAACTTTCCGCTATTTGCTGAAAAATTTCTGCATTCACTTTTAAACCAAATGCATACGCCAGATTTTGAAATAAAACAGCTTCATAATCATTGTTGTTTTTGCTTAATTGAGATTCTATTTCAAGAGATTTTTCGTCTAATTTTCTTAGTAGGTTTTCCTCTTCAAATTGAAATGGAATCGCAGATTTCGTGAAAATTTTTTCGCACGGGATAAATTGATTTTCTGTGCATAACGAGGCATATTTGCCGATTAAACTTTCATCAATATAATCTTTGAGCTCTAATGTTGGAATATTTTTTTGTTTGAATTCTGCAATTTCTATATCATCTTGATAAACTACGTGTAGAATTAAATTTTCAAACTCAGGATTTCCCTCGTGTTGATGGAAAATCCAATCGCTGGATTTTACGTGTAATTCTATATTTCCTGCAAGAGTTACATCATTTATTTTAATCTTTGCGAAGAGAAAATCTGGACCAGAATTTTTGTTCCATTTCCCGAAATCTAAAATCTCTACAAGATTTCCATCTGTATCGTAGAAAGGAAAGTTGGTGAAAACTTTGTAATTCCAGAGGTATTGTAGAAGATGTTCGTTCATATTAGTTTGTTTTCTCGCAAAGGCGCAATGTTTCTCGCAAAATGCGCAAAGATTCTGAGAAAGCAAAGCCGCAAAGTTTAACGTTCAATTTTCTTTTATAATCCATTTGCAACTCTTTGTATTCCATGTTTTAGGTATTTTTCATTAAAATTTAGAAGTAAGCCGAGTTTTAAATTAGATAATTTTAAATAGGTTAAAGTTTGCGCAAAATGAGTTGGTGTCAAATTTTCTACGGCTTTTAACTCTATAATAACTTTACTTTCTACAAGAATATCAATTCTATAACCAATTTCTAAATTTATTTCTTTGTATTTGAATGGCATTGCAACTTGCCTTTTAACCTCCAATCCCATTTGTTGCAAATCATAAAAGAGAGCCATTTTATAGGCAGATTCTAATAATCCTGGACCCAAAGTTTTATGAATTTCTATTGAAGCACCAATAATTTTATTCGATAGTTCATTTTCGGTCATTTCTTTTTTAAATAAATTTAGAGAATTATGTTGAGAAAGACTTTAATTTTTATCATTTAATTTTCTTTTACAAAACATATCGACTTTTATTTTTCTTAATCACCGTAGTTTTTGCGAAAAAAACCATTCGCGACTTTGCGAGAAAAAATTTTCACTTTTTACAACTATAAGTTTGCGCCTTTTCATTTTCAGAATCTTTGCGCATTTTGCGAAAAATATTTGCGACTTTGCGAGAAACAAAATTAATTTTTAAACCTTTCTAAAGTTTCCTCATACATCTTTATATAAATTGGAAGAATATTTTGTAGATCAAATTTTTCTGCTTGTACTTTTGCGTTTTTCTTCATTTCGGCAAGTAGATTTTCATCACTTAAAAGTTTGTACGTGTAATTGCTCATTGCTTCTACATTTCCTATTTCTGCTAAAAACCCTGTAACTCCTTGTATATTTACCTCTGGAATTCCACCTGCATTGGAACTGATAACAGGAGTTGATGCTGCCATTGCTTCCAAAGCTGCAAGACCAAAACTTTCTTGCTCGGAAGGCAAAATGAAAACATCTGCAAGCTCCAAAATTTTATAGAGATCATTCACCTTTCCCATTAGTCGGATTTTATCCATCAAGTTTGGATTTTCTTCCAAAAATGCATTAATGATTTCCATATCTGGACCTTCACCAATGATGATTAATTTAGATTTGATTTTTTTCTCTACATTTTTGAAAATTTCTAAAACCTCGGAAACCCTTTTTACAGGGCGAAGATTGGAAACGTGCATCAATATTTTCTCGTCGTCATTTGCCAATTGCTTTCTGGCGCACAACGTTAATTCTTCAAATTCAGAATTATCGATAAAATTATGAATAACCTGAATTTCCTTTTTTATTTGAAATTTCTGCAAAGTATCTTTTTTCAAACTTTCTGAAACCGACGTAATCGTATCAGATTGATTGATAGAGAATTCTACCGCATGTTTGTAACTTGGATGTTGCCCAACCAAGGTAATATCTGTTCCGTGAAGCGTTGTTACCAAAGGAATATCTTTGCCTTCTTCTTTCAACATTTGCTTCGCCGTGAAGGCTGCATAAGCGTAAGGAATTGCATAATGCGCATGCAAAATATCCAATTTGTATAAATTTACCACTCGATATATCATCGATGATAGTGCAATATCATACGGTTGATATTGAAAAAGCGGATACGTTTGTACATTTACTTTGTGAAAAAAAATATTGGGATTCGCAACATCCAATCTTGCTGGTAGCGCAGAACTTATAAAGTGTACTTCGTAGCCTTTTTCTGCGAGTGCCATTCCTAATTCTGTGGCTACTATTCCGCTTCCGCCGTAGGTTGGATAGCAGAGAATTCCTATTTTCATTTTATTTTATTTAAAAGCTAATTAACGTTTGAAATTTATTTTGTCTTGAAAAAACTTTTTGAAGTGGCATTCAAATCCATTCCCATTCCTTCTTTCAATTTTTCATTTACCAAAACTGGCAACTTTCCAGAAATTTTTGTTTTCCCAACTAAAGCTTTTGCAGACGCAGAAAAAGAATCATCATTGTTTTCATAAGCCACCAAAACCGTAGAAATATTGTTGAGGTTTACATCTTTCAAAGCATAAGGCGAACCGAAAACTTCTAATATTACATTATTTTTTTTGGCAATATTTGCGAGGATTATCTTAGATTCGTTTGATACTTTGTAAGGTTTGTAAGCAGTAGAATTATCTTTGTGAAAACCAACAATCACCGTAGCAATTGCTGGAATTGTAGAAATTTCTGAAGGCTTTTTTATAATTATAGTCGTGCTTAGATTCAATTGATCTACAAAATTTTGGAAAGGTCCTTCTTCCAACGGAACATAGTAATAGGTTTGCTTGCAATCTAAAGGCAAGAGTTTTTTCTCATCTTTTATTAATGTTAAGGCATTTGCATACAATTTTTCGTTTAAAATTTGGTGTGCTTCTGTGTTCAGATCATTATTAATATTTGCAGGATTTCGATTTTCATATGTATTCAAACCGAGATAGTATTTTGTCAAAAGTATTTTTTTTACGCTTTCTTCTACACGATTTTGAGAAATCTCATTGTTATCAATCGCTTTTTGTATTAATCTTTTACCTTCCTTCACGCCATCAGAAAAAAGCATAATATCGTTTCCAGCTTTAAATGCCAATGCATCTACTTCTCCTGGTTTGTATTTTTTCGCAACTGCTCCCATATTTAAAGCATCAGTTATGATTAAACCTTTGTAGCCATATTTTTCTTTTAATAAATCTGTCACAATTTTTTTAGACAAAGACGCTGGAATTCCTTTTTCAGATTCTAATGCGGGTACGAAAAGGTGTGCAATCATTACTCCGCCTACATTCTTATCCATCAGAGCTTTGAAAGGCGCAAGTTCTACTTTATTTAATCTATCTAAATTGTGAGAAACTACCGGCAAATCTAAATGAGAGTCCGTAGAAGTATCTCCATGTCCAGGAAAATGTTTGATGGCCGCCAAAATATTATTGTCTTGCAAACCATTGCTGTATGCTTCGGCAGATTTCACCACATTATCCACTTCAGAACCGAAACTTCTATTGCCAATAATCGGATTATTTGGGTTAGTATTTACATCTACAACGGGTGCAAAATCCCAATTAATGCCCATTCTTTTGGAATCTTCGGCAATTTTTGCTGCCATTTTGTAGATTAATTTTTTATCTTGTATTGCTCCCAAAGTCATGGCGAAAGGCAATTTTCTGGCAGTAGGAATTCTTTGAAACAAACCCCATTCTGCATCCATCCCAATCAGCATGGGAACTTTTGAGGCCTTTTGAAATTCATTTAATAGATTTATTTCTCTTTCTGCATCATCCTGCATCAAGATTAAACCTCCTAATTGTTCGTTTTGCACCAAGCTTCTCACATTTTTTATATAATCTTCGCCTTTGTTGGTATACAAAGCCACAATAAAAAGTTGTCCCAATTTCTCTTCCTGAGATAGTGAATTGTAGGTTTTATCAACCCAATTATTCGCTTCTTTTTTTTGTTCAGAAGTCCAATTTTTAGGCTGATATTGCGCAGAAATAGGTTGAAAATTATAAATTGAAAATAATATAACAGTAAGAAAAAATTTATTCATTTTAAAAATTTGAATGCAAACAAAAATACGATATTTAAAATAATAATTCCTACGAATAATTTATGGTATATGTTTTGAATAGTAGAAAATAACTAACCAATTAAAAATTAAAAAAATGAAAAAATTCTTTCCCTTTTTAATGATTGCCTTCATCGGATTATTCGTGATGAGTTGTGACAATCGAGATGAAGTACTTGTAAATCCACAAGATAATGATACCTTTTCTGTAGTGATTGATGTAAAAAATGCCAACTTTCAATTGATAAATGGCCAATATACAATCGAGAGAACATTTTTAAATCCTCTTTTTGATAGCGATGTAGTTTTAATTTACAGACAAGACGGAACGGAAGCTGGAAATCCTGTTTGGCAATTGATTCCTAGAACATTATTTTTACCTGGGAATCAGGAATTAGATTATGATTTTGATTTCACTAAAAATAAAGTATATATCTATGCTGGTGGAACTTATGATTTGGCTACAACACCGCAGTTTATCAATAATCAAAATTTTAGAGTAGTTATAATTCCTGCAACATTCAAAAATTCTACTATTGATTATAATGATTACAATGCAGTGATAAAAGCTTTTAATATTGATGATTCTAAGCCTACGAAATTGTAAAATAAACCTTATTTAAACCGAACAAATCTCGCCTTTTTTTAAAAGCGGGATTTTTTTTATCTTAAAATTTTACTATTAGGACTTTTGTAGAGCGTAATATCTTTGTAAATCACCATATCTTTTTCACTGAAAAATTTGATTTCGGATACAAAAGCCGGATTTTTTTCTGCGCGTTCTGCTATTATTTCGTAGCCAATTTCTTTTATTTTATCTTGCAGATCAGCATGTTTTTTATATTCAACTTTAAGTACTTTTAGAAAAACTTCTTTCCTTTCGTGGTTGCAGACTTTGTAGAAATGAGTAATTTCTTTTTCGAGAAGTTTTGGATCAGCAATATTTTGAAAGTAATTGTTCAGGCAATTATACGCATCATAATTTTTTTCCCAACCAGATTTCAACATATTTTGTGCAGCTTCTGCTTGTTCCATTTTGTATCGATGTACCAGTGAAGCCTTCACAAATTGATTTTTTTTGAAGTAATCATCAATTACTATTTGATAAAAATGTCTTGCTTTTGGAATGTTATTTTGAATTTTGTATAAATCTCCAACTTTTTCAAAATTTTCTAATTCTGTGTGAAGTTGTATCGCCTTTCCGTATTCCAAGCCTTTTTCGTAGCATTCTGCAGCGCTTTTTTTATCGTCTAATTTTTTTAAATAAATAACTGCAGCTTCAGAGTAAAATTTTCCATCCTTCAATGTTAGTGCTGCTTGATGAGGATCCTGCAATAATCTTAAATAGATATTTGCAGCTTTTTTGTATTCACCTTCGGCTGCATATTTTTTTGCTGCTTCTGTATATTTTTGATAAATTTTATTGAATAAATCATTACCAACGTAAGCGGAACCACCTCTACTAGAACCTAAACCAAAAAATCCTCCAAATCCAGATCGAGATCCAGAAGAAAACTTGCCGCTTTTCAAGCCAATACTTGACAATAGAATTACAAATCCGATGATTAAAAATAATAATAAATCTAGAAAGACTTCGCTTGCTGGCAAATAAAAAAAGGAAATGAGGATGCTTATCAATTTTATAATTAATAAAATAAAACTAAACATGAACAATTTGTCCCAAAAATTCTGCTTATTGAGTATCTTCATCGTCGTCTGATTTTAAAATTGTTTTATTTTTATTTAAAAGTTTCAACAACAAAATAAAAATGATGATGGTAACTATCCAAAAGAACAAACCATAGCCAGAGTCTTCTATCAATGGTTTTAAGACATAGGAAATAGATGCAATAATGATGATTATAGCAAAAAATTTAGCTAAATAATTTTGTCTATCTTCAGAAATACTGATGTCTTCCCAAAACGTTTGTCCGTATTTTCTTTTGCCAAATAAATACATCACAAACATTGCTAAAATAATAAATGCCAATGCTCGCAATGCAGAATCCCACCAAGATAATTGCAGCTTGTCTTCTGCATTTTGATCTTCTAAATTTTTTGGCGCTTCGGAATTTGTTACACTTCTCGCATAGCCATATTCATATTCCAAAGAATCGCGTATGGTTTTCTTAAGAGAATTTTCATCTCCAATATTTTTTTTTCTCTCGCCATATATTATTTGAGATTCAATAATAATCTTTTTACCATAAACATTTCTTAAGGAATCTTGTACAGATTTTTTCCTATCCAAGATTTTATTTGTATACAATTCACGGCTTAGATTGAGTGCGGAAATTTGCTTTTCATAAACCGAAATGATAGAATCTTCTTTAAAAGGAATTTCCTGTAAAATGGGTTTCGTGGTCAATAAATCTTCAAAACCAATCTTTTTTTTCAAAGAATCTTTTATAGATTTTGTTTTATTTATGGTAATTATTTCATTTAATTCTGCTAAATCATTTGGCTTCAAGTTTTCACTTATATTAATTTTGCTGAGGTATTTTCCCTTATTTTTTTCGAATATTTGCTTCGCTTCCAAGGCATATTTCTTTTCGAAATAGATTTGCAAAGAATCATTTAAGCTAATTTCTTTTTCATGCAAAAGAGTAGAAATTTCTGTATGGGAGTGCTTTATTTTATTTAATTTTTGATGATAATCAGCAAGTAAAGAATCTTTTAGCAAAGATATTTTTGTGGGTTTAGAAATAAATGCAGCTTCTCTATTGTAGGTTGAATTTGTTTGGATTTCGCTATATACTGGCTGTTTTGAATCTTCATTGGAAAAAGTTGCAAATAAAAATCGAATAAAAATAATACCAATTACCATAATGCTTACGCGAAAAATTAAATTTTTCGAGGTAGAATAATCATTTGTACCACTAAATTTAAAAATTCCGCCACTTTTTTCTCTGGAAGAATTGAGAATATCTAGAGGAATGGCATATTGCAATGCTTTTTCAGGGTTTTTATCCAAAAATCTTAAATATTTTTCTAATTCTCGCTTATTGCCTTTTAGCAATTTTTCCATATCAAAAGGTGACTTTTCGTTGGGATCTGGCTTTTCGTTTTTTTCCAGATCTTTCAGCACATCTTCTTCATCCAAATCCAAAAGCAAAGATTTCATTTCCTTCGGAATTCTGGCGCTTTTTAAAGGTTTTACAATGTTTTTTGTTTCTTCTTTATTAAATTTTAAAAATTCTGTCCAAATAATTTCGTGAGAAAGTTCTTGAAATCCTATTTCTGGATGAAGAAAGAACTTTTTATAATTAAAAATATCTGTCCATTCACTTTCTGCAATTTCTGGGAATATCGCAGAAAACTCTGGAATAAAAACAGCATTTCCAGCCAATTGAAAAATAGAATGTTGAAAGGTTTCAAATTTAATTATATCGGTGAGTACAACTAAACAACCTTGAAGCGCATTTTCTTTATCAAAAATCTCAAAGCATTTTGAAGCATTAAGATGTATATTCATTTTTTGCAGTTCCGAAATCCAATATTCCGCGGTATTTCCTTTAATGAAAACCGCTCGTTTTGCATGCAGATTATATGGAAAAGGTTTAATCTTCAGTTCCATAATCTATAATATTTTGGATGAAAGGCAAAAAGTATTTTATAATAAATTCTGAATTATCAATAACTTCCAATGTATTTTCTTTCGGATAGTAATATGGATTTCCAGCAATTTCTGTTTCCGAAGCTACGCCTAAATATCCATTAACAATAGAAGTTATATAAAATTTTGGGATTTCTGGATTGTGGCTTTCAAAAATTAAAATTCCTCTTTTATCCAAAACAATGTTACTTTCTTCTGAAAAAGTAAAAGTGTTTCCTTCTCGAACAGAATTTTTTAAGGAATTGGAATCATTTATTTTGTCAAGATAAAAATAATTTTGTAGAGATAATTCATGTTTACCTATTAATAAATTTTTTGAAATATTAACCGAAATTGAATTAATATTACTCAAAATATTTTGATAATTAGTGATAATGTAGTCGGAATTATTTATATAATCGAAAATTTCATTTACATCTTTATTATTAGTTTCTACAGAAATTATTTGTGCCTTATCTTCTAATATAAAAATTTCTAATCCCTCATTTTTCGGACTGTAATAAATGTAAAATTTATTTTCATAAAAAACGGGGGTTAAAGTAGATCCTGCATCAAAATCTTTGGGAATATTTGTTTCATAAAACTGGTTTAAAGTCAGATTTAAGATATAAATTTTTCTTTGCTCATAAAGATATTGAATTAAATAATGATCGCCATTGGTATGAATTCCAAACCCAAAGTTGCCTCTATTTTTTATACTTATTTTTTCAAACAAAACTTCTGCACCTTTAATGTCACGATCATAATCGTAATTATACATTTCATTTATAAATCTTCTGATCAAAGATTTAGATTTTGTTAAAATATATTGATAATCATCAATTAAAAATTCAGCAATAAAATCACTTTTTACTGGAAACAACAATGGATAAATAAGCGGTAAACCAGTTTTATTTTCTTTGTTGGCTTTCTTCTCGCGTTTTTGTTTCCACAATTCTTCCAAAGGAAGCATTACTTTTTGAATGTGCTTTCTTGTGCCTTTCGTGTATTTGTGAAAATTAATGATGCCTTCAGAATTACTCGAAATTACAAAGCTCAAAATATTTCTATGTTCTTGTATCAATCTTTGCATTTCGGCAGATTTCAAAGCATCTTCGGACAACAAAAGAAAAACTTCTGCACCTTTTTTTATTGCTAAATTTTCTAAAAAATCATTTAAAACATTTGTAGAATGCAACTGCGCCGAAATTTTGGTAGCACCTTCTATCACATCTTCCACAGTATTTAGCGAAACTTCCTTCATTTCATTTGCTGCTACAAATATTTTGTAATCTGTATTTGCTTTTGGGTGTTTTGCGATAGCGATAGCGGTAGAAAAAGCCAGTGTTTTCGGTGTTCCCCAATTTTTGATAGAAGCATCTATAATTAATATTCGTTCATAGATATTTTCTTCTGGCGGTATTTCTCTTTCAATAAAAAGTACTTCATTGTTTGCAACACGAGAAACGAATACATCATCATCATTGGCAAATTCTGAGAGCAACATTCTATCAAAACTGCCTTTATTGGTAATATCTGCAATACCACCAAGAGGATGATTGCCTGGAGAATATTGATGCATTGGGATTTTCATGCCGCTCCAAAGTCTTTTTATTAAGCTGCCAATATGAAAAGTTTCTGGTTCTTTTATTAAGTTTTCTAGCAGATCTTCATCAATTTCATTATCAGTAGAATTTTCTTCTTCTACAATTTCTTCTTCAATTTCCTCTATTTCTGTATAGCCAAACATTGCGTTGCTAATGGCTTTTTCTGTCGGGAATTTCTCGTGCAGTAGATTTAAAACTTTTAAATCTCTGGAAAATACATCTTTGCTAAAGTTATTTTTGAAAGATAAATCGAACGCTGAAAAATTTGCATGTATATTTTCTATAATATTTTTAGAATCTGAAGAAGATAATTTATAATGCGCATCTTTAAATATCGTATTAAATAGCAGGATTTTATTTTGTCCCTTTTTTAAATTTTTACCTAGATTGTTGATGTTCTCTAAAAACAGAATTGCATTTTCATGCTCAATCGGGAAATTTCCTATTTTATTAAATTTTTCACACTTACTTTTTATAAAATAAATTAACCCATCAATTTTGCGAAAATCTTCTCTAGAAGCTGCATAGAGCACGAGCAAAAAACTACCAAAAGGTGGTAAGCCATTATCAGAAAGCGTTTTTAGAATTTCTAAAGCGTAAGCAATGTAGGAAATTGGACCAACATTAGGAATGTTAATCATGTTGAAAGTTGTGAAAAACTGATCTTCGATAGAATCATCATTTTCCCATTCCCAAAAATTATTTTGATATTGCTGAAAGTATGTACGGAAATTCATTACAAAATCAATTTAGTTTTACGAAACGAACTGATGCTTAATGGCATGAATTTTTGTTTTTCAATAAGAAAATAACGACCATCCTTTTTCCAAAAAATATAAAATTGATTTTCAGAATTCAACTTATAATTAATCTCTTGAGATAAGATAGAAAATTGAAAATCATAACCAGAAGGCAAGAAATGATTGCCATTTTGCCAATAGGTTTTTCCGGGCAAAGAAATCATCGGAGCACCGAGTAAAATTACTTTTTCATCTGCGATTACCCAATGCAATTTTGCTTGTCTAAATTCTGGAATAGAAGAAATATGCGTGTCCAAATCTTCTAAACTGATGATCAATACATTGCTTTCTTTTTCAATTTCTGATGGAATTATTTTGATGGTAAAACTTTCAGCTACATTATTTTGAAGCAAATTTTTCGCGGGCAATTCAATATTAATGCTCATTTGCAAAGAATTCCAGAGCAAGCCAGATGATAGTTTTCTGCTGGGTACGCTTTTTCCAATTTCGAAAAGCAAACCTTCGCGCAATTCATATATTTTTACATCGGGAATGATTTTTAAAATAGGAGAAAAGGCTTGATCTTGGGAGAAATTTTTCAACCAAATTTCTTCGCCATCGGAAGAAACTTGAACATTCTCCCAATGTCTTATATTTCCCAAAATTTTCAGTTTTTCTCTGGGAAGTACGGCAAAATATTCTTTTAAAGAGTTTTCAGTATTTTTTGCCATAGTGAATCTATTTCTGCCTGAATGTACTGTTTTTGCGCGGCATCTTTCAGCCATTCACTTCTGGTTTGTAGATAGCGAAGTTTATCTTTTACCACATTTTGCTCTTCAAAATTAAGGCTTTGGTTTTGCCATTTTTCTTTTAAATTTTCTACATCTTTCATCAACTCTTCTGGATTTGGAGTTTTATTAAAAGAGGCTTGTGGATGAGCATTTGGCTCTTCATCTTTCTCAATAATATGATTGATGATGCCTTCCAAAATTTCTATCTGTTCCTCATTATCCCAAATATGCTTCAAAACCCACAGATCTGAAAGTATTGCATAATTTCTACCGCATAAGATGGCACTTGCGGAAATTAAATTTTGCAATTTAACTGCTCTTCTATCGGAAATAGAAATTCCAGTATTTCTTAAATTAAAGATACAATTGATATAACTCTCATAAATTGGCTTTAAATCTACGTTTTTGCATTCATTCTGAATTATTTTTATTTCTGATGAAGTTATTTCTGGTGCATCAAGAGACTCACCTCTTTCTAATTTTCTACCTGAGATAAGAACTTGAGAAAGCAAATCTGGGTTTACATTATCTACTAAAACACGGACTAAAAAACGATCAAAAAGTGCATTCAGTGCGTCGTCTTCGGGCAAAACATTGCTTGCTCCCACAAACATCAATGCTGGGAGTTTTTTAATTTCTTTTCCTCTGCGAAATATTTTCTCGTTCAATGCTGTTAATAAACTATTGAGAATGGCAGAATTAGCATTAAATATTTCATCCAAAAAAACCATAGAAGCTTCTGGCATCATACCACTTGTATTGGTGATAAGATCTCCTTCTTTTAATTTTCGAATATCGAATGGCCCAAATATTTCGATTGGTTCTGTAAATCTTGTAAATAAATATTCGAAATTTTTGCCATCCGTTACGCAATTTGATAGGGTTCTGATGATGGCGCTTTTTGCAGTTCCCGGTGGACCGTAGAGAAAAGCATTTTCTCTTGCCACAAGGCAAATGCCCAATAAATCTACAACGTCATTTTTACCCACAAAAGTGGATTTTACAAAGTCTAAAACTTTTTTAAGCCTATCTGTTTCCGTCATTTAAATTTGATTTTCTATTTTAATTCTCGCCAAAAAACATTTTTGTAGTCTCCCAAATTTGCTAGAATTTCTTTCTTCCAAAAAGGATTTTCTGCAAGTTCGTAATTTTTATATTCAAAAATTTTGTTTAAATATAGCATTTTAAAACATGATGACATTATTGTATTTTCCCAATTTATTTCTGGAAAATCAATATTTAAACCGACCGCTGAATAATGAAATTTTTGAAAAATATTTATCAAAATTTCTAGCAATGGATCATGATCATCTATGCTTTTTAATTGTTGAAAAACAATAGGTAAAAACCGAAGGCACAGATCTGCAGAAAGCATCGCAGATTCGTCTGCGATGCCTTCAAAAATAGGGAAATTTTTTTTGAAATCTTTTTCGGTATTTTCTCTAATTGCTACAAATTGTGCAGCGTGATAAAGAATTTCTGCGCCAAATAATGCAGCTTTAGCGTTAAATTTTGGACTTTGAAAAGGATAATTTATTTTTTCGTTGTCAAATTCATTCATTAAAAATTCTACAACATTATCTTTTTCTTTTTGCGAAATATCTAAAATTTTACTATAAATTATTAAACATTCTTCTGTTCGAATTTGATAAATAGAATCTAAAAATGGGGAATTTGTAGACGGCATAAATTTGCGGGTGCACTATTATTAACCTTCAAAATCTTCTTCTAGCATGTGACCAAAGTAATCTTTTTTCACAGAAAGATAATCTTCATTATCTTTTGTAGATGCTATTTGAAGAGGAATTCTCTGTACTAATTTAACAGAACTATTTTCTACCGCTTCCATTTTCAGCGGATTATTCGTCAATAAATTTATTTCCGAAATACCCAATTGCTTTAATATTTCTACAGCAACTGTAAAATCTCTTGCATCTACAGGCAATCCTAAATCTAGATTTGCTTCTACCGTATCTCTGCCTTTTTCTTGCAATTCGTAGGCACGAAGTTTATTGATGATGCCAATATTTCTACCTTCTTGACGAAGATAAACTACAGCGCCGCCATTTTTTTGCATATATTCTAATGCATAATCTAGTTGAGGTCCGCATTCGCATTTTTTGGAATGAAAAACTTCTCCAGTGATGCATTCTGAATGAAATCTAATGTTTACTACCTTGGAAAGATCTGTATTTTCTGCAATTAATGCAAAATGTGGCATCCAGTCTTTTTCTCTTTCAGAGAATGCAATCATACGGAACATACCATAATCCGTAGGAAAGTTAGCCTCTGCTTGTCTTTTTATCATTGATGATTGTGGGGGTGTATTTTACTTTTTAATATCACTATTTGAAATCGTTTCAATTTCAGATATATTTGTTTTTATTCTTACCAGGTATCTGTTCAAGATTTCGTTGTGGTCTGCATCTAGAAATTTTCTCAACTTCTGGAGTTTTTTATAGCAAACTTCTATATCTTCAATCGATCGTTCTTTTCCTCTTGTGTTGTAAGCTTTTGTAGCTTGGAGATAATTTGTAAGATGTACTTTTAATTTAGAGATTTCAGAATCTACGGCATCATTTCGAAAATCTGGAAATGTAGAAATTAATTGTGAAATTTCTGAAGCATTGATATTTTTATCAAGAGAAAATTCAGCATTTTCAACTTTTGTGTTGCTGTTGGAGGGTGATAATCCATTACTCATGGGAGATAGGTTATATCCTTCTGCAGCGCAAGAGGTGAAAGTTATTAAAATAATAAAAGCTGAATGTTTAAAATATTTTTTCATTTTTAATCCTTTTTGTAAAGGATTGGGTTCAGAGAAGCATCGTTATACATTTTCATTTGTTTGTACACTTTCATCTTCACTGCTCCGTTTTCAATATTTACAAGCAATTGATCTATAGAATTAGTAAGATCTTTCTGCTGCTCTAGAAGTACTTGCAATTTTTGATTGCATTTTATTTGATGCTCTACGGTTGCAGATTTTCTTTCAGCTTCAATTTTCATGTGAAAAATTTTGAGCGTTAAAATAGATAGTCTGTCTATTGCCCAAGCTATAGTTTCTGTATTGAGTGTAGCATTTTCCTTTGGCGAAATGTCTGCATACTTATCAAAAAAATATTGATCTATATGCTCCACTAAATCCGTTCTTTTCTGGTTAGAAGCGTCTATTCTTCTTTTTAAAACCAAAGCGTCTGCAGGATTTATTTTTTCGTCTCGTATGATGTCTTCTAGATGCCATTGCACGGTATCAATCCAATTCTTGGAATACAAAAGATGTTCCAAAGAGTCTTCTTTGTAAGGATTATGATAAATAGCATCCACATCATCTCCAATATGGTAATGATTTACAGCTTCATTAAAAACATCCCAAGCTTTATTTGAGAAAGACATATGTGATTTTTATAAAGTATTTCCTGTGCTATCTTTTGTCTGTTCCCTGTTGGAATTTGAAGCATTTGTTGGCTTTTCATCTTCTTTCACGGCATCTTTAAATTCTTTGATTCCAGAACCAAGACCTTTCATCATTTCGGGAATTTTTTTTCCGCCAAAAAGTATCAAAAGTATTACAGCAAGTATCAAAAGGTGTTGCCAAGAAAGCGCTAATATTGATAATGTTTCCATTCTATTTTTTTGTAAAGTTATGCTATTATTTTTAATTTACCCAACCTAATGGGTCTACTGGTGTTGTACCATTCCAGATTTGGAAATCTAGTGTTGTGGTGCCATCAAAATCTTCTGCTACTGTTCCAAGAATAGTACCAGCAGAAACTTGTTGGTTTTTTGTAACCGTAGTATTTTTCATATTATTGTATACAGTACGGTAATTTCCATGAACTACAAATATTGCTCTAGTGCCATCTCCATTATCTGAAATGATGGAAACTACACCTGGAAATATGCATTTAGCTTGTGTTCCTTTACTTACAGCAATTTTTACTCCTAGATTTTCTTCAAAAATTCCTTTGAAAACTGGATGTTCTTTTCTACCAAAACTATGGGTAATTGTTCCATAAACTGGCATACTCATTTTTCCTTTACTGCTTGCAAAGTTAGTTGCAGATGTAGAAGTTACACCATAACTAGTCATCGCTTTAGTTTCTGCGGCTTTTTTTGCAATATCACTTTTATTTTCTAGTTCTGCTTCCGCTTTTTTTGCAGCGGCTACTTTCGCATCTGCAATTCTAGATTTTTCTGCTGCATCTGCGGCTTCTTTTGCAGCAGATACTCGCCTTGCTTCATCCCTTTCATTGGAGGCAACTTTTGCAGCTTCTTCTGTTCTCTTTTTTTCGTCTGCAGCTTTTCTTAGTGCTAATTCTGAGGCTTTTCTAGCTTCTGCTTCTGCAGCCAGCCTATCCTTTTCTAGCGCATCTGCTCTTGCTTTGTTGTCCGCATCTATTTTTGCTTTTTCTCTATCTGCAGCTACTTTTGCTAAACGTACCTTTTCTGCCTCGGCTTTTTTTATGGCAACTTCGTTTACTTTTGCTAGTCGAACTTCTTCTGCAATGATGGCTCTTATCTGATCTTGGATTCTTTTATTTTGAATCTGTTTTTCCTTTAATTCTGCTACTAATTTTGTTTCATTTTTCTTGAAATCTTGTAGGAGTCTTTCTTTCTGCAGTTTTTCTGCGCTTATGGTAGAGAGTTCCGTTTGCTGATTTACCAAAAGAATATCTTTCTGTTTGATAGATTTTTGCCTTTCTGTGAGAGAACTTTTTAACAATTTAGCTGCTTTTCCTATTTCTGCCGCTTTTTTATCTTGATATTCTGAATATAGTTTTAAATATTGAACTCTTCTCATGGCTTGCCCAATATTTTTTGCAGAAAGAATGAAGGTTACCTTATTCTGCATCCCTTTATTCTTATATGCAGATACCAAAACCTCCGCATAGTTTTTTCTTAAAACACCGAGCTCTTTATTTTGACGATTTATTTCTAGCTGACGCAAGTAAATATCATCCTCTATAAAACGTTTTTCTTTTTGGGTATTCCCGTAAACCTTCTCGCGCAGAACTATTTTTTTATTAACATTTTCTAGATAGGCGAGAGATAAACGAGACTCACTTCTCGTCTTAGAAAGATTTTCGTTAATTGCAGATATCTGCTTTTTCAATTCTGCATTTTGTTTTTGTAGCTTGTCTTTATCTTGTGAAAATCCCAAGATAAACAACAATAGTGCTGCAAAAAAACTTATTTTTTTAATCATTAATTTCTATTTGCTGATAACTATTAGGTACAGTGTACGGAGTTTTAATTTTCGAAAAGTCAAATTTCGTGTTTTCTATTAAAATTTTGCTCGTTTTCTCACCTTTTATTATTATTTTAACGTTTTGTGGTAATCTAAGATTCTCAAAAGTATCCCAGTTATCATAGGATATTTCTAATTCATCATTAGATAGTACATCTTGCAACAACACATTTGTAAGGTCATATTCTTTATTATACAACAATGTAATTGCATATTCTCTTGCTTTTTCAACCTCATCATTTGCAATTTTTTGATTATAAGCTGATACTACTTTAAATCCTTGAGTATTTTGAGATAGGATAAATTTGCTGTCATTAATAGAGATGAATGTTCGTCCCATCAAAATTTTCTGCAAAGAATTATAATCTATAAAATTGACGTTTAAAAGTTTATTTAAATATTCATAATCAGAATCAATATAATTTTTATTAATTCTATCCATCGCTTTAAAACCTTCTTGTGTAGCTTGTGCTCTCGCTACACTAAAAAATAAGGCTGTTAAATTTGACCATATTTTTTCATTATTTTCTATATAAATAGTTGCATCTAAAGTAGGTACACTGCTACCACTTTCCACATCTACCTTACTAGAAATCTTTATCTGATCAAATTTTAATGGCGGTATCGTCTTCGTGAAAAACATTATTTTGTCAGCGATTGCATAGTTGGCTTCTTTTGGTTTTCTATCTTCTTTTTTAGTTTCTACTACATTGCCTTCTTCATCCAGCAATGGTTTTTTCGTTTTACAAGATTGTAAAATTAAAAGGAAAGATAATACAAAAAGCCACTTTTTCATCAATAATATTTACAAACTAATAGCAATTGAAACGCCAAAAATTAAATTTTAGTTAAAATTATTTATAATCTCTGGTAAATAAAATCATTATCCTTTTGAAATAAAATCCAAAACAGAATAATCTCCTAAAGAGATTTCCCCAGAAACTCCATAGTAATGCGCATAATTTCCAATCATGGAGTTTTGTAAATTGCCACAAGATATAGTACTTTGCTCCTGTATAAGTGAATTTACGATATTTGAATCCAAAATTTTGGTACCATTTCCGACAGAAACATTGGGTCCAATTTTAGAATTGATGATTTCTGCATTTTCACCAATAAAACATGGTGGGATAATCAAACTATTTTCAATTTTTGCAGATGCAGGAAATTTTGCAAATTCATCTTTTTCGTAGTTTAGAATTTTGCTGTTCGTTTCTACTGTAGCATTTTTGTTTCCACAATCCATCCAATCATCTACCTTTCCGAGAGAAAATTTTGCACCTTTTTGTCTTAAATTTTCTAAACAAGTCGTCAATTGAAATTCTCCACCCTCACGGATGTCATTATCCATTATATAATTGATTTCAGACATTAGTTTCTCGGCACTTTTAAAATAATAAATACCAATTATTGCCAAATCTGAAACAAATTCTTTCGGTTTTTCTACAAAATCCGTGATATATCCAGCATCATCTAACTTCACAACTCCAAATGCAGATGGATCTTCTACTGCTTTTACCCAAATCACACCGTCTGATTCTGTATCTAATTGAAAATCTGCACGAAACAAAGTGTCTGCAAAAGCAACTACAACATCACCTTGCATAGAGTCTGCTGCACATTTTATTGCGTGAGCTGTTCCCAATGGTTTGTCTTGAACATAAATACTACCTTTCGCGCCAAGTTTTTCTGCAATTTTTATCAAAGATTCTTCAACTTCACTACCAAAATCTCCAACAATAAAGGCGATTTCTTCAATTTTTTGTCCAGCAACTTTAGCAATATCTTCTACCAAACGTTGTACAATAGGCTTTCCACCAATTGGGATTAACGGTTTAGGAACGGTGAGTGTATGTGGGCGTAATCTGGAACCTCTTCCAGCCATTGGAACTATGATTTTCATATTATTTTGTGTTTATTAGATTTTTAGGATGAATATTATAACAGTTGCAAAATTAATTTTTTTTTTCAAATTAGCGAATCAATCTTTTAATAATGTCTTTTTCTGTAATTGCAACCACGGTTATATAAATAATTAATAAGGCATTTCCTACATAAAAATTCCCATTAAATATATAGTAAGAAAGTATGGATAAAAGCATACTTCCTAATAAATACGCTATTATTTTTTTAATATTGTAGGGTACAGGGTAAAATTTTTGCCCTAAAAAGTAAGAAACTGCCATCATTGCAAAATAAGAGAAAAATGTAGCCCAACTAGAGGCCCAAAATCCATATTTTGGAATGAAATAAACATTTATTCCAATTGTAACAATCGCTCCAAGCAAAGAAAGGTAAGCTCCGTAGATAGTTTTATCAGATAATTTGTACCAAACCGACATATTTAAATAAATTCCTAAGAAAACTGCTGCCATTAAAACTATTGGAACTATTGGCAGACCAATATTATAGGCCGGATTTCTTAAATACATCGGTCCTAGCCAACCTAAATTGGCACATAAAGCTAAAAGAATAATACAGTTAACGATAACAAACATATCCATCAGTTTTGCATAAGAATTCCCAGAGTTTTCATTTTTTGCATGAGAAAAAAAGAAAGGTTCTATACCTAATAAATAAGCTTGACGAAAAAGGGTAAGAAAGGTAACGATTTTGCAAACTGCTCCATATATAGCCATTTGTTCGGTGTTTGTTCCATCAGGTAAAAGATATTTTAAAAATTGACGGTCCATTGTTTCGTTGATGACGCCAGCTAAACCTGCAATAGTTATTGGCCAAGAATAAGCCATCATCTTTTTCCAAAGAGACCAATCGAATTCTTTGAAACTTACACTTTTTAATTCTTGTATAAGCAAAATAAAAGTAATTGCACTTGCTACCAAATTGGCTACAAATACATAACCGATTCCAAAATCCGCATTATATTGTAATCCTAAAAAGCCTTCTTTTCCTAATTTTGGTAAAAGGACGATAAAAAATAAAACCAATAAAAAATTAACAATTCCATTAATTATTTTTATAATAGCAAATTTTTTCGGTCGTCCCGTTTTTCTTAAAATGACAAAAGGCATCGTACTCAATCCATCTAAACCAAGAACTACAACTATTAAAGTTAAAAGATTGACTTGATCGGGAGTTTTAAAAGCGATTGCCAATTCTGTTCGAAAAATATAGGAGAATGCTACAAATAGTAATGACGCGAAAATTACGCTTAAAGTAGAAGTGGAAATTAGTTTTTTAGAATCTTCTATTTTTTCTGCAAATCGAAAAAAAGTAGTTTCCATTCCGTGAGAAAGTAGCACGATTATTATTCCTGCTACTGAATAAAAATCTATAAACGGTGCCAAAGCTGTAGGACCAAATTTTTCTGTTACGAAAGGCGCAATAATGAACGGAAATAAACGAATGACAACTGTGCTTAAGCCGTAAATTGCTGTTTGCCCTAATAATTTTTTATACAAAATTTATAAATTTTTACAAATGTAAATAAATACAATCAAGAATTTATAATCAAGAACTAATAATCAACATATTTAAGTTTATAAATATTAAATTTGTGGAAATAGATTGATCTAAATTAAATATTCATGAAAACCCTCATTAAAAACGCAACTCTAATCAATGAAAATCAAATTTTTGAAGCTGATTTGCTCATTGAAAATGATTTAATTAAAAAAATAGGAAAAAATATTTCCGAAAATGATATTGATAAAATTATAGATGCTACCGGAAAATATCTACTTCCGGGAATTATAGACGATCAAGTGCATTTTCGCGAACCTGGCCTAACTTGGAAAGGAGATATAGAAAGTGAAAGTAGAGCTGCAATTGCAGGTGGAATCACCAGTTTTATGGAGCAGCCAAACACCGTTCCCAATGCCGTAACTCAAGAATTATTAGAAGAAAAATATAAAATTGCAGCAGAAAAATCTTACTCCAATTATTCTTTTTTAATGGGTGGAACCAACGATAATTTGGAAGAACTTTTGAAAACAAATCCACGTAATGTTGCGGGAATAAAACTGTTTCTCGGTTCTTCTACAGGAAATATGTTGGTAGATAATCCCGAAACTTTAGAAAATATTTTTTCTAAGGTGAAGATGCTTATTTGTGTGCATTGCGAAGATGAAGCTACCATTCAACAAAATTTAGCAGAAGCAAAAAAAGAATACGGCGACGAGATTCCGGTGGAAATGCACCCAAAGATAAGAAGTGCAGAAGCTTGCTATATTTCTTCGTCTAAAGCTATAGAATTGGCAAAGAAAACTGGTGCGAGATTGCATGTATTTCACTTGTCAACAGCAAAAGAAATGGAATTATTTAATAACGATATTTCCTTAGAAAATAAAAAAATAACCGCAGAGGTTTGTGTACATCATCTCAGTTTTAATGACAGGGATTATGCAGAAAAAGGAAATTTCATCAAATGGAATCCTGCTGTAAAATCTGAAAACGATCAAGATGAATTGTGGAAAGCACTTCTTGATGATAGAATAGACGTGATTGCAACAGATCATGCGCCGCATACTTTGGAAGAGAAATCTAAAAAATATTTGGATGCACCATCTGGCGGACCATTGGTTCAGCATGCTTTAAATATAATGCTAGAACATTATAAAAATGGAAAAATATCTTTAGAGAAAATTGTAGAGAAAATGTGCCATAATCCTGCGATTTTATTTGAAATAGAAAAGCGTGGATATATAAAAGTAGGCTATAAAGCAGATTTGGTTTTGGTAGATTTAAATAAAAAATACGCGGTTTCCAAAGAAAATATTTTGGCAAAATGCGGATGGAGCCCTTTTGAAGGAACTGAATTTCACTCAAAAATTACGCACACTTTCGTTAATGGCAATTTAGTTTTCGAAAATGGAGAAATTAATCCTGAAAAATTTGGCGAAAGGTTGCTTTTTGATAGATAATTTCTCGCATATTTATCAATTATTTTGCGATATATTTTTGAAAATCTCATTTATCAGTAAAATTCCGCGAATATAAAATTGCAGAAGAAATTATTATATTAAATTAACTAAAATATTACTTAAATTTACTTATTAAAAAATATTAGAACTATGAAAAACAAAACCCTTTATTTATTGCTGCTTTTCTTGGCAGTAAATGTTTTCGGGCAAGACAAATTTGAATGGAAAGAAGTCACGGAAAATGGCTATACCTACAAAACAGTGTCCAACGACCCGATGAAAGCTAGATTTTACACGTTGAAAAATGGACTAACCGTTATTTTGAGTCCAACACCAAAAGATCCTAGGATTCAAGCGTATGTTGCCATAAAAGCCGGAAGCAAAACAGATCCTGCAACCAATACAGGTTTGGCTCATTATCTAGAGCACATGCTTTTTAAAGGTACAGATAAATATGGTTCCCTAGATTGGGCAAAAGAAAAACCAGAATTAGACAAAATCGATGCTCTATATGAAAAGTACAACAAAACTACAGATGAGGCAAAACGCAAAGCAATTTACCATCAAATAGATTCCGTTTCTGGCGTTGCAAGTAGGTATGCAATTGCCAATGAATACGATAAATTGATGTCTTCTATGGGAGCACAAGGTACGAATGCATTCACAAGTTTTGAACAAACCGTTTATACAGACGATGTACCAAGTTCTTCTATTGATAAATATTTGACTGTACAATCCGAACGTTTTCGCAACCCTATTTTAAGAATTTTCCACACAGAATTAGAAGCGGTTTACGAAGAAAAAAACCGTGGATTGGATAGTGATGATAGTCAAGTTTTTGAAACTTTGTTTGCCAATTTATTTCAAAAGCACAACTATGGTTTGCAAACAACTATCGGAACTGTAAAAGATTTGAAAAATCCTTCTTTGGTGAAAATTAGAGAATATTTCAACACCTATTATGTTCCTAATAATATGGGAATCATTATGTCTGGAGATTTTGATCCGAATGCAATCATCAAAAAAATAGATGACAATTTTGGGAAAATGAAAGGTAAACCAGTCCCAAAATATACTTTTCAGCAAGAAACGCCACTTTCTGCTCCAATTGTGAAAGAAATAGTAGGTCCAGATGCGGAAAGCTTGACAATGGGTTTCCGTTTGCCAGGTAATAAAGATAAAGATGTGTTGATTGCAGATTTGGTTGGGCAAGTTTTGACCAATGGTAAAGCAGGTTTATTAGATTTAAATTTAGTAAAACAACAGAAATTATTGAGCGCATCCGCATTCACCTATACTTTGATAGATCATGGTGTGCTTTACTTAGATGCAAAACCAACAACTGGGCAATCTTTAGAAAGCGTAAAAACTTTGCTTTTAGATCAAATTGATTTATTGAAAAAAGGAAATTTTGATGAATCTTTGCTAACTTCAATTGTAAATAATATCAAAAAAGGTAAAATCTACGAATCTGAAACCTACGGAAGTAGAGCTAGTTCTTTGATGGATTCTTTCACGTCCGAATTAAACTGGAGAGATCAAGTTGCTTACGTGAACGATCTTTCTAAAATTACCAAAGCAGATGTTGTCAATTTTGCTAATAAATATTTAGGAAATAATTACGTTGCCGTTTTCAAAAGAAAAGGCGAACCAGAAAATCGCGAGAAGGTAGAAAAACCAACTATTACGGCAGTAGAAACGAACCCAGACAAGCAATCTGCCTTCGTGAAAATGGTAGATGAAATGCCAAATACACCTTCTTCTCCAGTATTTTTAGATTACAGTAAAGATCTTCAAAAATCTAAATTGGGCGCAGCAGAAGTTTTGTACGTGCCGAATAAAGATAATTCCATCTTCCGTTTAAGCTACCGCTACAAAGTAGGAACCTTAAATGATTTGAAAGAATCTCTAGCTGCAGGTTACATCCAATTTTTAGGAACAGATAAAATGTCTGCAGAGCAAATCTCGAAAGAATTTTATAAAATAGCATGCAGTTTCAATATTTCTAGTGGAGAAGAATATACCACCGTTTCCATAGAAGGTTTGCAAGATAATTTTGATAAAGCCGTTGGTTTGTACGAAACCATCATCAATAATGTGAAACCAGACGATGCTGCTTTAGCAAGTCTGAAAGCTAGAATTGCGAAAGGCAGAAAAGATAGAAAAGCCAACAAAGGCGCTATAATGCAAGGTCTTACAAGCTATGCAATCTACGGAAAAGACAATAAATTTAACTATACGCTTTCTGAAAAAGATCTAAACGCAACCACTGCAAATGAGCTAGTAGATCGTTTGAAAAACTTAAACAACTACGAGCAGACAATCATATATTACGGACCAAAACCGCTAAATGAATTGGTTTCTTCCCTAAACACGATGCACAAAGTTCCTGCAAAATTTATGGCAGCATCAAACAAAAAAGATTTCAAACAAGTGAAATTGGACAAGCCGCAAGTACTTTTCGCCAATTATGATATGGTGCAAGCAGAAACACGTTGGATTAGAAATACAGACCTATACAATGCAGACAAAACGACATTGATAGACGTGTACAATAATTATTTCGGAGGTGGAATGGGATCTATCGTTTTCCAAACCATACGAGAAAGTAAAGCATTGGCATACAGTACATACGGATATTATATGGCGCCACAAAAGAAAAATGAAGACTACACCATTTTAAGTTATGTAGGAAGTCAGGCAGATAAATTTAATGAATCTACGGCTGCGATGAATGAACTAATGACTACGCTTCCAAACTTGGATGGCAATTTATCTTTAGCAAAAAACCAGGTGAAAAAGGATATTCAAACGGAAAGAATAACGCAAGATGGCATTATTTATAATTATTTAAGATCTAAAGATTTAGGATTAAATGATGATATCCGCAAGAAAATCTATACCCAAGTAGATAATGTGAAAATGGCAGATTTAAATACCTTCCACGATCAATATTTCAAAGCAAAACCATATACTTACGCAATTGTTGCTTCCGACAAAAACGTAAAGATGGAGCAAATGAAAAAGTTGGGCGACGTGAAAGTCTTGAGTTTAGAAGAGATTTTCGGGTATTAAGATTTTCTAAATATTATCAATCAAAACTGCAAGATTTGTGTCTTGCAGTTTTTTTTGGCTCTGTCATTGCGAACGAAGTGAAGCAATCTCAACCAGTCGAATTATTTGGGCGCCAATTTCCGCCTTCCGTTCCCAATCTTTTTTGTTCCGCTTCGCTGCACAAAAAGAGCTCCGTTCAAGCCGGGGCGCAGAATTTCGCTTTTTTCAAACATTTTTCTAATTTTAGAAGAAAGTATATTTTTTAAAAAAGAAACAAATATTCATTACGTCATTGTGAGGAGCAGCTTTGTCTCGTATTGACGGGAAAGCAATCTTTACAACCATTGGTGACCATGTAGGCTCCCCCAAAAACAGTACAATTTAGAAGTATAAAAATACTAACTTTAAATTGTAAAAAATATTATGAAAAGAAGCAGATTTAGTCCGGA